>NZ_JBVJJE010000006.1:0-564170 GCF_055585925.1 Streptomyces sp. NPDC052064 | reverse complement strand
CGACTCCCCCGTGCACATCACCACCCCACCCCTCCTCGGCCAGCACACCGAAGAAATCCTCATCGGCGAACTCGGCCTCGACCACGAAGAGCTGCCGCTCCTGAAGACGCAGGGAGTGATCTGACCGACACCGCTTCCACTCCGTTCCGGGCGCGCTGCGGACCGCACCGCCCGGGACGGTTCCCGTCCGAACCCGACCGGAGTGAGGTAGCCCAGCATGTCGACATCAGCACCCCGTACCGCCCAGCCCGCCCGCAGTGCCCCCGGCTCCGGTACGGTCATCGACCGGCTCGTGGAAGCCAACCGCGCTTATGCCGCCGGATTCGTCGACCCGGGTATGGGAGCCCGGCCGGTCCTGCGGGTGGCCGTCGTGGCCTGTATGGACGCCCGTATCGACCTGCACGCCGCACTGGGCCTGGAACTCGGCGACTGTCACACGGTCCGTAACGCCGGCGGGGTGGTCACCGACGACACGATCCGCTCCCTGACGATCAGTCAGCGGGCGCTCGGCACCCGCAGCGTCATCCTCATCCACCACACCGGCTGCGGCCTGCAGACCCTGACCGAGGACTTCCGGCACGAGCTGGAGATGGAGGTCGGCCAGCGTCCGGCCTGGGCGGTGGAGGCGTTCCGGGACGTCGACCAGGACGTACGGCAGTCGATGCAGCGGGTGCGCACCTCGCCGTTCCTGCCGCACACCGACGACGTACGGGGCTTCGTCTTCGACGTGACCACCGGGCTGCTGCGGGAGATCGACCCGCAGTCCTGAACTCCTCCCGGCCGGAGTGTTCAGACGCTCCGGCCGGCCACCGCGGCGATCTGCCGGCAGTAGAAGTCGGTGGTGTTCCGGGTGTGCCGGCGCATGAGCTCCTCGGCGCGGTCGGGGGCGCCTTCGCCGATGGCCTCGATGATTCGGGCGTGCTCGTTCCAGGCGTCCTTGCCGCGCGGTGTGGCGATGGGCATGTAGTACCAGCGCACGCGTCGGTCGACCTGGGGGATGAGTTCGGCGAGGACCGCGTTGCGGGAGAGCCCGGTGATGTGCCCGTGCAGGGCGGCGTTGGCCTCCACGATGGCCCGGGCGTCGCCGGCCGCGAGAGCGGCGAGACCGGTCCGCTGAAGTTCCCACAGCCGGGCGACGTCCCTGGGGGTGGCGTGCCGGGCGGCGCCGTGCGCGGAGTGGGTTTCGAGGAGGGCCCGGACGCTCAGGAGCTGGGCGCACTCCTCCAGGGTGGGGGAGTGGACGAAGGCGCCCTGGGAGGGGCGCAGGTCGACCCAGCCCGCGGTGTGCAGCCGTTGCAGCGCTTCGCGGATCGGCTGGCGGCTCACGCCGAGTTCTGCGGCGAGTTCGGCCTCGACGAGATGCTGTCCGGGTTTCAGTGAGCCGTTGACGATCAGTTCGGTGAGGGCGTCGTAGACCGCCTGGCGCAGTGGGGCGGGCCGTGTGATCGGGCCGCGTGCGGCCACGGTGGGCGTGTCGGGCATGGGCCCTTCTCCCTCGTTCGACTGCTGAGGCCACATGGGCTACGAGATACTGAGTTCAGTATGCAATAGACCAGCCATTCGGACTGGCGTTGCGGACTTTCGAAAGTTGCCCGGACTCGCCTCTGGTGTGCTGGTAGCGAATGCAGAATACTGTATGCAATCGTCGCTCGACGACCAGTAGTCGCTCCCGAGGGGGTCACCCCGTGTCGTACCGCACCGCTCTCTCAGAAGTCCTGACCAGTGTCATCGAACCCTCCGCCGACGTGACCGGCGGCGAGGGCAGGTTTCCCCGCGCTTCCGTGACGGCCCTCGGTCGCGCCGGACTGCTGGGGCTCACCGTCTCCGCCGAGTTCGGTGGTGGTGGACGGGGGCTGCCGGAAGCCGTGGAGGTGGTGGCCCGGACCGCGCGCGTCTGCCCGGCGACGGCGGCCGTGCTCCAGTCCCACTACACGGCGGTCGCCGTCATCGAGTCGTACGGCAGCCCCTGGGTGCGCGGCGAGATCGCTGCCGGGCGGCACCTCAGCAGCCTTGCCCTCGCCGAGGCGGCGGAGGGGGACGTCGAGGGGGTGGAGCCGGCGGGCGGCGTCGGCGGACAGGGGCTGGAGGGCCGGCTCCTCGTGCCCCGCTCCGTCGCCGCCCGCACCGGTGACGTGGTTGCGCTGCGGGCCCGTAAGCACCAGGTGGTCGCGGCGGGCGAGGCCGACAGTTACGTCTGGTCCTCGCGGCCGCTCGTCGTGCCGGCCGGGATGAGCCTCTGGCTGGTTCCGGCGCACGCCCCGAACCTGTTCGTCCCGGCCCGGGCCGGGGGTGCCGGGCCGCGCGGCAGCGCGACGTCCACGGTGTTCGCCGACCCGGTTCTGGTTCCCGCCGACGCGATGCTCGGCGGGGACGGCGGCGGGCTCGACACCGTGCTGCGCACAGTGCTGCCGTGGCTGCTCGAACTGCGGGCCGCCGCCGGTGCCGGGGGCCTGCGTCCCCCGGCCGTCGACATGTCCCACGACGTCGCTCGCCGCCCCGCCGAGTCGCTCGCCTCGTCCTGAACCGCCCGCGCCTGAGATGTCAGTCCTGACTCGTCTCGGCGGGGAGCTGCCGGCGGTAGAAGTCGGTCGTGCGCTCGGTGTGCCTGCGCATGATCTCACCCGCCCGGTCCGCGTCGCCCTTGGCGATGGCCGTGATGAGCCGGCCGTGCTCGTTCCAGGCCTCCTTGCCGCGGGGCTTGGCGATGGGCGTGTAGTACCAGCGCACCTTCTGGCCCACCTGGCCGATCAGTTCGGCCAGTACGGCGTTGCCGGCCACGGAGGTGATGAAGTCGTGCAGGGCGGTGTTGGCCGCGACCAGGCGTTTGGCATCGCCCTCGGCGAGCGCGTCGACGCCGTCCTGCTGGAGCTCCCAGAGGCGCTCGACGTCCTCGGGCTCGGCGTTCTGCGCGGCGAGTTGGGCCGAGTAGGTCTCCAGTACGGCGCGGACGCCGAGGAGTTGGGCGGCCTCGTCCTCGGTGGGGGAGTGGACGAAGGCGCCCTGGGCGGGCCGCAGGTCGACCCAGCCGGCGGTCTGCAGTCGTTGGAGGGCCTCGCGGACCGGCTGTCGGCTGACGCCGAGGTGTTCGGCGAGTTCGGCCTCGACCAGGTGCTGGCCGGGCTTGAGGGAACCGCTGATGATCAGTTCGGTCAGGGCGTCGTACACGGCCTGGCGCAGCGGTGCCGGGCGGGTGACGCGCCGGGAGGCTGCGGCCGTGAGTGCCTCGCGCATGGTTGTCCCGTTCTGCCGCCGGGCCCACGGGACGGCGGCTTTGCCAAGTGGATGTGGTCGAGGGGTTGCCGACGACGGCGCGAGCATACAGGTTTTTGTATGCAACCGGCCGCACCTCTGGCGGTCCCGCGATCTCTGCGATTGAGTTCTGTATACAGAAGCCTGTATGGGGTATTGTCTCAGTCTCCTGCAACCCTCGCCGGGGACCCGTGTGACGGAAGGCGAAGCGATCATGACGACCAGCGGGAGTGATGTGTCGGTCGAGAGCGTGGTCCGGGGGGTGGTGGCCCGTCACCGGGACCAGCGCGGCGCGCTGCTGCCCGTACTGCACGCCGTCCAGGCCGAGTTGGGTCATGTGCCGCAGGAGGCGATCCCGGTGCTCGCCGAGGAGCTCAACCTCTCCCGGGCGGACGTCCACGGGGTGGTGACCTTCTACCACGACTTCCGCCGCGAGCCCGCGGGACGCACCACCGTGCGCATCTGCCGCGCCGAGGCCTGCCAGGCCCTGGGCGCCGACAGCCTGGTGCGCCACGCCCGTGAGTCCGGACTGACCCTGGGGGAGACGACGGCCGACGGCTCGGTCACCGTCGAGCAGGTCTTCTGTCTCGGCAACTGCGCCCTCGGCCCGTCGGTGGAGGCGAACGGCCGGCTGTACGGACGAGTCGGCCCCGCCCGACTGGGCTCGATCCTCAACGGGACGGTCTCCTCATGAACAACTCCTCGCACTCCGCGGCCACGGTCTACGTCCCCCGCGACTCGGCGGCCAGGTCCGTCGGCGCGGACGAGGTCGCCCAGGCGCTCCAGGACGCCGCCGCCCGCGGCGACTTCGCCATCGACGTCATACGCAACGGATCGCGCGGCATGCTCTGGCTGGAGCCGCTCGTCGAGGTCGTGACCCCGCAAGGACGCGTCGGCTACGGCCCGGTGGCCCCTGAGGACGTGGCGGGACTCCTCGCCGCCGGCATGCTCGACGGGGCGGACCATCCGCTGCGGCTCGGCATCGTGGACGAACTGCCGTGGCTCGCCCGCCAGAACCGCGTCACCTTCGCCAGGATCGGGGTCACCGACCCCCTGTCGACGAAGGACTACGTCGAGCACGGCGGCCTCGCCGGGCTACGGGCCGCGTTGGAGCTGGCCCCCGCCGACGTCGTCGCCGAGGTCACCGCCTCCGGGCTGCGCGGCCGAGGCGGCGCCGGATTCCCGGCCGGCATCAAGTGGAAGACGGTGCTCGACTGCGCCGACGAGCTGAAGTTCGTCTGCTGCAACGCCGACGAGGGAGACAGCGGCACCTTCGCCGACCGCATGGTGATGGAGGGCGACCCGTTCCTGCTCATCGAAGGCATGACCATCGCCGCGCACGCGGTCGGCGCAAGCGAGGGCTACATATACATCCGCTCCGAATACCCCGACGCCGTGGCCACGATGCGCCGGGCGATCGGCATCGCCCGCGAGCACGGCTGGCTCGGCAAGGGCGTCCTCGGCTCCTCGCTCGACTTCGACCTGCACGTCCGCGTCGGCGCCGGCGCGTACATCTGCGGCGAGGAGACCTCCATGCTGGAGAGCCTGGAGGGCAAGCGGGGCATGGTCCGCGCGAAACCACCGATCCCCGCGATCGAGGGCCTGTTCGGCAAACCGACCGTGGTGAACAACGTCCTCACCCTGACCACCGTGCCCATGGTCCTGGCCCACGGCGCGAAGGCCTACCAGGACCTCGGCGTCGGCCGCTCGCGCGGCACCCAGGTGTTCCAGCTCGGCGGTAACATCGCCCGCGGCGGCATCGTGGAGACCGCATTCGGCATCACCCTGCGCGAACTCGTCGAGGAGTACGGCGGCGGGACCCACACCGGACGCCCGGTGCGCACGGTGCAGGTCGGCGGCCCGCTCGGCGCCTATCTGCCGACGTCCCTGTTCGACCTGCCGATGGACTACGAGGCGTTCGCCGAGGCCGGAGCGATGCTCGGGCACGGGGGCATCGTCGTCTTCGACGACACCGTCGACATGGCCGCCCAGGCCCGCTTCGCGATGGAGTTCTGTGCCGAGGAGTCCTGCGGCAAGTGCACACCCTGCCGGGTCGGTTCGGTGCGGGGCGTCGAGGTGATCGACAAGATCGTGGCCGGCACGCACCGGGACGAGAACCTGGCCCTGCTGGAAGACCTGTGCGACCTGATGACCGAAGGCTCGTTGTGCGCGATGGGCGGGCTGACCCCGATGCCCGTCCGCAGCGCCCTCGCTCACTTCCCCGACGACTTCCTCGGCGGCCGTCGGCTGCTGGAGATCCACCCCGTACGAGCGACGGAGGGCACGGCATGAGCCTGCTCAAGGAACCAGACTTCGGAACCCCCGAGCGGCCCGGCCCGGCGACGGTGTCGGTGGAGATCGACGGCATGCCGGTCGCCGTCCCGGAAGGCACCTCCGTGATGCGCGCCGCGGCACAGGCCGGTGTCGACATACCCAAGTTGTGCGCCACCGACAGCCTGGAGGCCTTCGGCTCCTGCCGCCTGTGTGTGGTGGAGATCGACGGCCGGCGCGGCACCCCGGCGTCCTGCACCACGCCGTGCGCCGACGGCATGAAGGTGAGCACCCAGACGCCGAAGGTGGCAAAGCTCCGCCAGGGCGTCATGGAGCTCTACATCTCCGACCACCCGCTCGACTGCCTCACCTGCCCGGCCAACGGCGACTGCGAACTGCAGGACATGGCCGGCGTGGTGGGTCTGAGGCAGGTCCGCTACGGCTACGAGGGCGAGAACCACCTCGACGCCGAGAAGGACACGTCCAACCCCTACTTCGACTTCGACCCCTCCAAGTGCATCGCCTGCTCCCGCTGCGTCCGGGCGTGCGGTGAGGTGCAGGGCACCTTCGCGCTCACCATCGAGGGCCGCGGCTTCGATTCCAAGGTCTCGCCGGGCGCCGGAGAGACCTTCATGGACTCCGAGTGCGTCTCCTGCGGGGCCTGCGTCCAGGCCTGCCCGACGTCGACGCTCCAGGAGCGCTCGGTCGTCGAACTCGGCATGCCCACCAGGTCGGTTGTCACGACCTGCGCGTACTGCGGTGTGGGCTGCTCCTTCAAGGCCGAACTGCGCGGCGACGAGCTGGTGCGCATGGTGCCCTACAAGGACGGCGGCGCGAACGAGGGCCACTCCTGCGTGAAGGGCCGCTTCGCCTTCGGCTACGCCACCCACCCCGACCGCCAACTCAAGCCCATGGTCCGCGACAGGATCACCGACCCCTGGCGCGAGGTCGAGTGGGACGAGGCGATCGGCACGGTCGCCCGCCGCATGCGCGAGATCCAGGACCGGTATGGCTCCAGCGCGGTCGGCGCCATCACCTCCTCGCGTTGCACCAACGAAGAGGTCTACGTCGTACAGAAGATGGTCCGCGCGGCCTTCGGCAACAACAACGTCGACACCTGCGCCCGGGTCTGCCACTCCCCGACGGGATACGGACTCAAGCAGACCTTCGGCGAGTCCGCCGGCACCCAGGACTTCCGCTCGGTCGCGCAGTCCGACGTCATCATGGTCATCGGCGCCAACCCCACCGACGGTCACCCGGTGTTCGCCTCCCGGATGAAGCGCCGGCTGCGCGAGGGCGCCAAGCTCATCGTCGTCGACCCGCGCCGCATCGACCTCGTACGCTCCCCGCACATCGAGGCCGAACACCATCTCCAGCTCAGGCCCAGCACCAACGTCGCCGTCGTCAACGCCATGGCGCACGTGGTCGTCACCGAGGGCCTGGTCGACCGGTCGTTCGTGGACGCCAGGTGCGAAGGCTTCGACGACTGGGCCGAGTTCATCGCCCGCCCGGAGAACAGCCCGGAGGCGGTCGAGGAGATCACCGGCGTGCCGGCCGGTGAACTCCGGGCCGCCGCACGGCTGTACGCCGAGGCGCCCAACGGGGCCATCTACTACGGCCTCGGCGTCACCGAGCACAGCCAGGGCTCGACGATGGTCATGGGGATGGCCAACCTCGCGATGGCGTGCGGCAACATCGGACGGGACGGCGTCGGCGTGAACCCGTTGCGCGGCCAGAACAACGTGCAGGGTTCCTGCGACATGGGCTCCTTCCCGCACGAGCTGCCCGGCTACCGGCACGTCTCCGACGACGCCGTCCGCACGGTCTTCGAGAACCTCTGGGGCGGAACTCTCCTCGCCGAACCGGGCCTTCGCATCCCCAACATGTTCGACGCGGCGATCGACGGCACCTTCAAGGGCCTCTTCGTGCACGGCGAGGACATCGCCCAGTCCGACCCCAACCTCCAGCACGTCACCGCCGCGCTCGAAGCGATGGAACTCGTCGTGGTCCAGGACCTGTTCCTCAACGAGACCGCCAAGTTCGCGCACGTCTTCCTGCCCGGGGCGTCCTTCCTGGAGAAGGACGGCACCTTCACCAACGCCGAACGCCGGATCAACCGGGTGCGCGCGGTGATGAAGCCGAAGACGGGCAAGCACGAGTGGCAGATCGTCAGCGAGATCGCCACCGCCATGGGCTACCCGATGGCGTACGACCATCCGAGCCGGATCATGGACGAGATCGCCTCGGTCACACCGACGTTCACGGGGGTCTCCTTCGAGCTGCTGGACAAGCTGGGCAGCGTCCAGTGGCCGTGCAACGAGCAGGCGCCGGAGGGCACGCCCATCATGCACGTGGACGAATTCGTGCGCGGCAAGGGCAAGTTCGTGGTCACCGCCTACGTGCCCACGGCCGAGCGCAGCACCCGGCGCTTCCCGCTGGTCCTCACCACGGGCCGCATCCTCAGCCAGTACAACGTCGGCGCCCAGACCCGCCGAACCGGCAACGTCGCCTGGCATCCCGAGGACGTGCTGGAACTCCACCCGCACGACGCCGAGGTCCGCGGCATCAACGACGGTGACATGGTCACCCTGGCCAGCCGCGTCGGGCAGACCACCCTGCGCGCGGAGATCTCCGACCGCATGCCGACCGGGGTCGTGTACACCACGTTCCACCATCCCGTCACCGGCGCCAACGTGGTGACCACGGAGAACTCCGACTGGGCGACCAACTGCCCGGAGTACAAGGTGACCGCCGTACAGGTCGCGCTCGCGCGCCCCGACCGGCACACCGACACGGACGTCACCGGGAACGACCTCGTGACGGTGGTGGACTGAGATGACAGCGACCGTGCCGTCGGAACTCAGGATGGCGAACGACATCGCGAGGAACCTCGGACACCTGCCGGGGGAGGAGGCCGCCGAGGCGATCGCCGGACACATCGGCAGGTTCTGGGACCCGCGGATGCGCGCCCGGCTCCACGCGTTCGTCGACGCCGGGGCGGACGGGCTGGACCCGCTCGTGGTGGCCGCGGTGAAGCTCCTGCGCTGACCCGCGCCCGGCGATGCGAGGGGTGGCGATCCGGGCACGCGGGAAGATCAACAGGGTTGCCACCCCTGTACATCACCGCCCTACTGCATACAGTATGGAGCGGGTTGACGCGGCCCCGGACAGGGAGGAGTCGTTCATGCTGTTCCGGCAGCTGGAGTACTTCGTGGCGGTGGCGAGGGAACGGCACTTCGCCCGCGCGGCGGAGTCCTGCTACGTCTCCCAGCCCGCGCTCTCGGCGGCGATCGCCAAACTGGAGCGGGAGCTGAACGTCACGCTCATCAACCGCGGGCACAACTACCAGGGCCTCACCCCGGAGGGCGAACGGCTCGTCGTCTGGGCCAAGCGGATCCTCGCCGAACAGGACGCCTTCAAGGCCGAGGTGGCCGCCGTGCAGTCCGGCATCACCGGGACGCTGCGGCTCGGCACGGACCCCACGGCGTCCACGACCCTGGCGCTACCCGTGGCCGCGTTCTGCGCGGCGCACCCGCTCGCCAAGGTGCAGGTCCGCTCCCGCCTGTCGACGAAGGAACTCCACCGCCAGCTGCGCGACTACGAACTGGACGTGGCCATCGCCCACTTCGACCCGGGCGACCAGGAGGGCCTGCAGGTCGTCCCCCTGTACCAGGAGCGGTACATGCTGCTGGTGTCGGAGGACCAGCCGGTGGCCCAGTCCACCACCGTGACCTGGGCGGACGCGGCCCAGCTGCCGCTCGCGCTGCTGACGCCCGACATGCGGATCCGCCAGATCGTCGACACGGTCTTCGCGGAGAAGGGGTTCGTCATGACCCCCCAGGTGGAGACGGACTCGATCGCCTCCCTCTACGCCCATGTCGGCGGCGGCGGGTGGGCCAGCATCGTGCCGCACACCTGGCTGCGCGCGATGCCCGTGATCGGCCGTACGAGGGCGCTGCCCCTGGTGGAGCCGGAGGCCGGCGCCCAGGTCTCGGTGGCGATCCACGCCGCCACCCCCGGCTCGGTCGCCGCCCGGGCGTTCGTCAACGCGGCGACGGGCCTGTCCCTGGACGACTTCTTCGCCCGGCCGCTCCCGGCCGAGCACCGCGTGCTCACCCCCTGAACGCCCCCGTCACGGCGCGTACCGGGCCTGGACGGCCTTCCGGTCCAGAGCCCCCTTGGCGGTGTACGGCAGAGCGGCGACCAGCTCGATCCGGTCGGGCACCTCGAACGCGGCCAGCAGGTCACGGCCGTACCGCAGGATCTCCTCGCGCCCGACGCTCTCGCCCTCGCGCACCACCACGGCGGCGCCCACCCGCTGCCCGTACACCGCGTCCGGTACGGCGAACACGGCCACCTCGGCGACGCCCGGGCAGCCGGCGAGGATGTCCTCGACATGCTCCGGTGAGATCTTCTCGCCGCCGCGGTTGATCAGGTTCTTGATCCGCCCGGTCAGCGACAGATACCCGTCCGCGTCCAGCGTTCCCAGATCACCGGTGCGCAGCCACCCGTCGACGAAGGTGTGCGACGTCCCCTCCCGGTCGCCGAGATAGCCCCGGGCGACGGTGGGACCGTGCACCCACACCTCGCCCTCGACGCCCGTCGGGCACGTCCGCCCGCTTCGGTCGACGACCCGGACCTCTACCCCGGTCGGCCGTCCCACCGCCCCGTGCTTCAGCAGCCCCCGCCCGGGCAGCGGTTCGCTGGCCGCCTGGTGCGAGGACTCGGTCATCCCGTACGCGGACAGCAGAGGCACGCCCAGCGTGCGCTCCAGCGCCCGCTGCGTCGCCGGGTTGAGGGGAGCGCTGCTGCTGCGGACGAACTTCAGGGGCGGTGCCTGCGGGCCCGGGTACTCCCGCTCCGACCGGTCCAGGAGGATCTCGTGGATGGCCGGAGCCGCGGTGAACCAGGTGGCGGCCGCGGCACGCACGTCGTCCCAGAACCTGCCCGCCGAGAACCGTCCCCGCTCGGGCAGCAGGACGCAGCCTCCGCTGGCCAGGGACGCCAGCAGCGCCGCGAACAGTCCGTGGCCGTGGAAGAACGGCATCACCGCGACCGTCGCGTCATCGGGGCCCAACTCGTAGGTGGCGCAGAGGGAGTGGACGGATGCGGCCACGTTGGCCTGGGTGAGCGGGACCATCTTCGGCCGGTCGCTGGTGCCGGCGGTGAACAGGACGAGCGCGTCGTTCTCCGTCAACTCGTCTGCCACACCACGGACATGGGGCACGACAAGCGGACCGGGCGCGAGTTCGACCGCCGCTGTCCCGGCCCGGGAGACGTCCACCCGCAGCGGCCACACCGGGACGGGGAACGGGTCCCCTGCCACGGCCGGTGCTCCCAGAAGGACCGCCCGCGCTCCCAACGCCTCGCTCCGTGCCGCGAGTTCGGACCAGGGCAGCGCAGGGTCCAGCGGGGCGACCACCAGACCGGCCCGCGCCGCGCCGAGCAACGCCACCACGAACTCGGCGGTGTTGGCGGCGATCAGACCGATCGCCTCACCGCGGCGCAGCCCGGTGTCGCCGAGCCGTTCGGCCATGTCGTCGGCCAGGCCGCTGAGGCCCCGGTAGGACAGGTGCACCCGGTCCCCGGTGACCAGCGCTCGGGCGTACGGGCGTTCATGCACCTGCCGGTCGATGAGGTCGACGAGACCCGTGACGCTCGGAGGCCGGTACCGGTTCGCATCGCGCACGGATGCCGCGGCCGGAACGGCCATGACCCCACCCCCTCGCGCCAGGTTCGATGAAGCAGTCCTCTGCGAGCCTGCGGTGGCCTGCGGCGAGCGTCCAATACGTACTGGCGAACGGCCGATAGCGGCCGTCTATCAAGGGAGCTGGCGAGGCCTCCACCAGCCCTCGATAGATGCTGTTTATCGGCTGGTCGCCGATGGGTCTTGGACGCGGACGGGCGCCCTGCGGATGGTGAGAGGAGTAGCCGCTCCGGCAGGACCTGCCCAAGGAGGACCTCGGACCATGACCGCCCCCTCGACTATGGAGACCGCGGCAGCAGCCGACGTTCCGACCGAGCTCACCGACGGGTACCACCTGGTCGTCGACGCGCTCAAAATGAACGACGTCGACACCATCTACGGGGTGGTCGGCATCCCTATCACCGACCTGGCCCGCCTCGCCCAGGCGCAGGGCATCCGCTACATCGGCTTCCGGCACGAGAGCAACGCCGGGCACGCGGCGGCCATCGCCGGCTACCTCAACAAGAAGCCGGGCGTGGCCCTGACGGTGTCGGCACCGGGCTTCCTCAACGGTCTGGTCGCGCTGGCGAACGCGACCACCAACTGCTTCCCCATGGTCCAGATCTCCGGCTCCAGCGAGCGCCACCTCGTCGACCTCAAGCAGGGCGACTACGAGGAGATGGACCAACTCGCCGCCGCGCAGCCCTTCGTGAAGGCCGCATACCGGGTCAGCCGCGTCGAGGACATCGGCCGCGGCATCGCCCGCGCCCTGCGCACCGCGATCTCCGGGCGCCCCGGCGGTGTCTACCTCGACATCCCCGCCGCGGTGCTCGGCGCCATCATGCCCAAGGCGGAGGGCGACAAGACGCTGAGCCGCCTCGTCGACCCCGCTCCGCGCCAGCTGCCCGCGCCGGAGGCCGTGGACCGCGCGATCGAGCTGCTGGCCTCCGCCGAGCGCCCGCTGGTGGTGCTCGGCAAGGGCGCCGCGTATGCCCAAGCGGACGCCAAGGTACGGGAGTTCATCGAGTCCACCGGCATCCCGTACGTACCGATGTCGATGGCGAAGGGCCTGCTGCCCGACAATCACCCGCAGTCGGCGGCCACCGCCCGTTCCATGGCGCTGAAGAAGGCCGACGTCGTGATGCTCGTCGGCGCCCGCCTCAACTGGTTGCTCAACCATGGCCAGACGGGGTGGAACCCCGATGCCAAGTTCATCCAGATCGACATCGACCCCAAGGAGATGGACAGCAACCAGCCGATCTCCGCACCGCTCGTCGGTGACATCGAGTCGGTGCTCGACGCGCTCGCCGAACGCACCAAGCCCGGCCAGATCCAGGCCCCTTCGGCCTGGCGGGACGAGCTCGGGGAGCGCTCGGCGCAGAACGTCGCCAAGATGGCCAAGCGGCTGGAGGCCGACCCGCACCCCATGCAGTTCATGGGCGCCCTGAAGGCCGTACGCGACGTCGTGCACCAGCACCCGGAGACGTACATCGTCAACGAGGGCGCCAACGCCCTGGACATCGCGCGCAACGTCATCGACATGCACGTCCCCCGTCACCGTCTCGACAGCGGCACCTGGGGCGTCATGGGCATCGGCATGGGCTACGCCATCGCCGCCGCCGTCGAGAGCGGCGCCCCGGTCGTGGCCATCGAGGGCGACAGCGCCTTCGGGTTCAGTGGCATCGAGATCGAGACGATCTGCCGTTACAAGCTCCCCGTGGTCACCGTGATCATGAACAACGGCGGTGTCTACCGGGGCGACGACACCAACCCGTACGACGACGCCCCCGCGCCCACGACGCTCATGTCGGCGGCCCGCCACGACCTGCTGATCGAGGCGTTCGGCGGCAAGGGCTACCGCGCCACCACGCCCGCCGAGGTCACCGCCGCCCTCACCGAGGCCCTGGCTTCGGGCGGCCCGGCGCTCATCGACTGCGTGATCGACCCCTCGGCCGGCACCGAGAGCGGCCACATCTCACACCTCAACCCCAAGGGCATCACCGTCGGCAACATCACGCCGGCGAAGAAGTGACCCTTCTCCGTACCTCGAACTCCCGCCCGTTACGCGTACGTTCACGAAAAGGAAGCAGACATGAGTGAAAAGCCGCTCGCCGGAATCAAGGTGATCGACTTCACCGGGGTCCAGGCCGGTCCCGCCTGCACGCAGATGCTCGCCTGGTTCGGCGCCGACGTCCTGAAGGTGGAGCGCCCCAACGGCGGCGACGTGACGCGCCGTCAGCTCCGGGACATCGAGGACCTGGACGCGCTCTACTTCACCATGCTCAACAGCAACAAGCGCTCCCTCGCCATCAACACCAAGACCGCCGAGGGCAAGGAGGTCCTGGAGAAGCTCATCACGGAAGCCGACGTCCTGGTGGAGAACTTCGCCCCGGGAGCCCTGGACCGCATGGGCTTCTCCTGGGAGCGCATCCAGGAGCTCAACCCGCGCCTGATCTTCGGCTCGGTCAAGGGCTTCAACGACCAGTCGTCCTGGAACGACCTCAAGGTCTACGAGAACGTCGCCCAGTGCGCGGGCGGCGCCGCCTCCACCACCGGCTTCTGGGACGGTCCGCCCACCATCTCCGGCGCGGCCATCGGTGACACCAACACCGGTATGCACCTGGCGATCGGCATCCTCACCGCGATCATCGACCGCAACAAGACCGGCAAGGGCCAGAAGGTGTCCGTCTCCATGCAGGACGCCGTGCTCAACCTCTGCCGTGTCAAGCTGCGCGACCAGCAGCGCCTGGAGCGGGTCGGCCACCTGGAGGAGTACCCGCAGTACCCGAACGGCGAGTTCACCGACGTGGTGCCGCGCGGCGGCAACGCGGGCGGCGGCGGCCAGCCCGGCTGGGTGCTCAAGTGCAAGGGCTGGGAGACCGACCCGAACGCCTACATCTACTTCACCATCCAGGAGCAGAACTGGAAGCGCACCGCCGAGGCGATCGGCCACCCCGAGTGGGCCGAGGACCCGGAGTACGCGACCGCGCGCGCCCGCCAGAACCACATCTTCGAGATCTTCGAGGAGATCGAGAAGTGGCTCGCGGACAAGACCAAGTACGAGGCGGTGGACATCCTGCGTGAGTGGGAGGTGCCCTGCGCCCCGGTGATGAGCATGAAGGAGATCGCCTACGACGAGGACCTGCGCAAGAGCGGCACGGTCGTCGAGGTCGAGCAGAAGGGCCGTGGGACGTACCTGACCGTCGGCAGCCCGGTGAAGTTCTCCTCCTTCAAGCCCGAGGTCGTCGGTGCACCGCTGCTGGGCGAGCACAGCTCCGAGGTCCTGGTCGAACTGGGCTACGACGAGGAGACCATCGGCCGGCTGAAGGAGAGCGGCGTCATCGTCTGACCCTTCACGCGGAAGCGACCGTGGCCCGAAGGCCACGGCCGCTTCCGCATGTCGTCGGCGAGGCTCAGACCGTCGCCTCGGCCCGCCGCCGCATCAGCTCCCGCTCCCGCTCGCGCCGCGCGGTGACGTCCCGGATGACCGCCCCGCAATAGGTGCTGCCGTCGGGGGCCGGCAGCAGCACCACGCTGAACTCGATGGACAGCTTGCGGCCGTCCGCGGACAGCGCGGGGACGTTCAGCAGGTCCGCTTCCCCGTACTTGCTGGACCCCCGGTCCATGGCCTCCTGGAAGCCGTCCCAGTGACGCTTGCGGTGCTTCTCGGGGATGATGACGTCCAGACTGCGGCCGTCCACGTCGTCCGCCGCGAACCCGAAAATGCGTTCCGCACCCCGGTTCCAATAGCGGATCAGTCCTTCGCCGTCAATGATCACTATGCCGTCGGGCGCCTGGGCCGCCATGCCCAGCACCACCGCGGAATCCAGATCTTCCATGTCGCCTCCGAGCAGGAGTCATCAGTGACAACAGTATACAGATTAATCGTATACAGAATGCTCTGGGGTCCCCCATGTGACCGTCCGGGCGAGGGAAACGCAGGTGAAAGGCACTCCGAAAGCTTGGTATTGTTGTGCGTGCCGCCTCGGGGAGCACCCCGGCAAGGCGGCAGACACCTGGTCCGGGTGGCGGAATGGCAGACGCGCTAGCTTGAGGTGCTAGTGCCCTTTATCGGGCGTGGGGGTTCAAGTCCCCCCTCGGACACAGATCATCTTGTGCGGGTCGAGGATTCCTCGGCCCGCACAAAGCGTTTACCCGCCCAAAGTGTTCAGCTCAAAGGGTTCGAACGACCAGCGCGAGCAGCCGCTCAGTCCCGGTAGCCCCGCAGCTTGCGGTACAGCGTCGCCCGGCCGATTCCCAGCGCGGCCGCCGCGCGTGCCTTGTTGCCGCCGTGTCGGCGCAGTGCCTCCAGGATCGCGGCGCGCTCGGCGTGTTCCATCGGGCTGAGGGGCCGGGCGGCGGGTCCTTCCCGCACGGCGTCCGGCAGCTCCGCCCGGCGGACCGGCCCCGTGGCCCGCCGGTGTTCCGCCAGCGCCCGGACGACATGGGCGAGTTCGGTGACGTTGCCCGGCCACGGATACAGCGCAAGCGCGCGCAGGGCGTCCAGCGTCCAGGTCAGCGGGGGCTGCCCCGGCACCGGCCGCGGAGCGAGGGCCGGCAGCAGCTCCCCGATGTCGTCCGTGCGCTCCCGCAGTGGGGGCAGGGTGACCGAACGGGCGGACAGTTTGTCCAGCAGGCGCTGCAGACACGGGCCGACCGGCGCGCCGGGGGTGTACGTGACCAGCAGCCGGGTGTCCGGGTGGGCGTCGAGCAGGGAGTTCAGGGCGGCCACACCGGGCTGTGCCAGGCGCTCGGCGTGGCGCAACAGCAGGGGCCGGTCGGCCGTCCACGCGGACAGGGCCCGGCCGAGGCCGGTGTCCTGCGCCGCGTCGACGACCTGTGCCACGCGGGAGCCGAGCAGCTCCCTGGCCAGCGCGCTCTTGCCCGTTCCGCGCTCGCCGGTCAGCAGCAGCGGCTCCCGGGAGCGGGCCAGCTCGACGGCGCGTCCGACGGCGTACCGCCACGGGACCGAGGAGCCGGTCAGGGCGACGGGCGGTCGCGGCACGGACGGCTCGGGATCGCCCAGCGGCTCCAGGACGGCCACGATCCCGACGACCGCTGCGTCCTGGCGTACCGGAGTGATCCGCGCGGCGCATCCGGCGCCCTCGGGCAGTGCGGCATCGCCCGGCGCGTCCGTGTGCCGCGCGGTCACCGCCGTACGTTCGAGCGCCCCGAGCACCTCGGGCGTCAGCAGCCGCTGCGCCGCGCCGCTGATCAGGCGGTTGCGGCCGTCGAGCGCGGCGACCGCCCGGTCCTGGCCCCGCGCCGCCCGCAGATAGGCGTCCAGCAGGACCCGCTCGGCCCGGCCCGCCCGGGCCCGCAGCTCGGCCTCGACCGCCAGGGCGGCGGCCTCGGCGAGCGCCGCCTGCGGATGCGGCGGACGCGCGGCGCACAGCCGCGACGCGACGGTCACCGTGCCGAGCGCCTGCCCGCTCTCCGGGGCGAGCACCGGGACGCTGACCGCGGACACGTCCTGCCACCGGTCGAGGAAGTGCTCGGGCCCGTGCACCTCGGCCCGGCGCCGGGTGCGCATCGCGAGGGCCGCGCTGTTGTTGCCGACCGACTGCTCCGACAGAACGGGAAACGGATCGAGTCCGGGTATGCTCCCGGCCGTCCGCAGCACGCGCAGCCGCTCGTCGGTGAGGACGATCACCGAGCGGTCTGTGTCCAGCGCGGGAACGATCCGGTCGAGCACCGGGCGGGCCGCACCGAGCAGCGCCGACTCCACCGCTCCCACCGGCCCCGCGGCCGGTTCCCTCAGGTCGTGCGGCACTCCGAAGAACCGTGCCCGCCGCCAGGCCGCGACGACGTCCTCGGGTACGCCGTCGGGCAGTGGGCGCCCCGTCAGGAAGCGTTGGCGCGCGAGACGCAGCGAGGGGAGGGCGGTGTCTGCGGGGGAGTGCTCTGTGGTGGTCACGACATGCCCACCGTAGCGGGTTCCGTTGAAGCGGTAACAACTGCCGTCCCCGTGCCCAGTGCCCCGTGGCCCGCCGTGGCGGACGTACGAGATGTCTCGTAATGAGACACCCGCGCCCGGCCGGACCGCTCCATGATCATGGACGGTCGATGTCCGTTTCCCCCGCAGGAGCGTGCCCGTGTCCACCGTCGTCGAGACCGACGTCCTGATCGTAGGCAGCGGCCCTGCCGGTGCCTCGGCCGCGCTCGCCCTGAGCACCTACGGCGTGCCCCACATCGTCGTGACCCGCTACGCGAGCCTCGCCGACACACCCCGTGCGCACATCACCAACCAGCGCACCATGGAAGTGCTGCGCGACCTCGGCGTGGAACAGGAGGTCGTCGCGCAGGCGACCCCGCAGCACCTGATGGGCAACACGACCTTCTGCACCAGCCTGGCCGGCGAGGAACTGGGCCGGGTGCGCTCCTGGGGCAACGACCCGCTGGTGCAGGCCGCGCACGAACTGGCCAGCCCCACCCGCATGTGCGACATGCCGCAGCACCTCATGGAGCCGGTCCTCGTGAACGCGGCCGTCGCCCGCGGCACCCTGCTGCGCTTCCAGACCGAGTACCTCTCCCACACCCAGGACCGCGACGGCGTCACGGCCACCGTCCGCGACCGGCTGCGCGGGGACACCTACGAGATCCGCGCCAAGTACCTGATCGGAGCCGACGGGGGCCGCTCCCGGGTCGCCGAGCACGCGGGCCTGCCGATGGGCGGCCAGATGGGCGTGGCCGGCAGCATCAACATCGTCTTCGAGGCGGACCTGACGCGGTACACCGCCCACCGCCCGTCCACCCTCTACTGGGTCCTCGCCCCCGGAGCGACCGTCGGCGGCATCGGCGCGGGCCTGGTGCGCTGCGTCCGCCCCTGGACCGAGTGGCTCATCGTGTGGGGGTACGACGTCGACGCGGGCGCCCCCGACCTGACCACCGAGTACGCCGAGGAGATCGTCCGTCGGCTCGTCGGCGACGACGACATCCCCGTGACCATCAAGTCGTCCTCCGCATGGACCGTCAACGAGATGTACGCGGAGAGCTACGCGAACGGCCGCGTCTTCTGCGCCGGCGACGCCGTGCACCGGCACCCCCCGTCCAACGGCCTCGGCTCCAACACCTCCATCCAGGACGCCTACAACCTGGCCTGGAAGCTCAAACTCGTCCTCGACGGCACCGCCCACCCCAGGCTGCTCGACAGCTACACCGCCGAACGCGCGCCCATCGGCCGGCAGATCGTCACCCGCGCCAACCAGTCCATCCGCGAGACCGCCCCCGTCTTCGAGGCCCTCGACGGGCTCTCCCCGCAGACCCCCGAGCAGCTGTGGGCCAACATCGCCGCCCGCAAGGACGCCACCGAGGCCGCCGAGAAGCAGCGCGCGGCGCTGCGCGAGGCGATCGCCTTCAAGGCGTACGAGTTCAACGCGCACGGCGTCGACCTCAACCAGCGCTATCCCGCCGAAAGCTCAGCCGCGATCGTCCCGGACGGCACACCCGACCCCGGCTTCACCCGCGACCCCGAGCTGCACCACCAGCCGTCCTCCCGCCCCGGCGCCCGGCTCCCGCACGCCTGGATCACCTCCGGCTCCCGCACGCTCTCCACCCTCGACACGGTCGGCCGGGGCCGCTTCACCCTGCTGACCGGCATCGGGGGAGAGGACTGGGTGCGGGCGGCCGAGGCCCAGGAGCCGGAGATCACCACCGTGGTGATCGGGCCCGGCCAGGAGTACGAGGACCCGTACGGCGACTGGGCACGCCTGAGCGAGATCTCCGACGCGGGTGCCCTGCTCGTACGCCCCGACGGTTTCGTCGCCTTCCGGCACTCGTCCGCCGCACCGGACGCCGGCGAACTGCTCGCGGACGCGTTGCGGAGCATCCTCGGACACGCCTGAGCGAGCAATCATGGAAGCAAGGGCAGCAGCGAACGTCGACGACGAGGAGCCGGGATGACCACCGACGCGACCGGGACCGGCGTCACCGAGCAGGCCATCGCCAGCCTCCGGGGGACCGCCGACCCGCGGCTGCGCGAGCTGCTCACCGGCCTCGTCCGCCATCTGCACGACTTCGCGCGCGAGACCCGGCTGACCCAGGAGGAGTGGGAGCGGGCGATCGCCTTCCTGACGGCGACCGGCCAGGCCTGCACCGGCACCCGGCAGGAGTTCATCCTGCTGTCGGACGTGCTCGGGCTGTCCATGCTCGTGGAAACCGTCAACGGCCACCGCGCGCCCGGCGCCACCGAGTCGACCGTGCTCGGCCCCTTCCACATGACCGAGTCGCCGGTCCGCGCCCTCGGCGACGACATCGACCTGGTCGGCGGCGGCGAACCGTGCGTGGTCAGTGGCCGGGTGCTGTCCGAGGACGGCACCCCGCTGCCCGGCGCCGTCGTCGACGTCTGGCAGGCCGACGACAAGGGCTTCTACGACGTCCAGCAGCCCGGCGTCCAGCCCGCAGGCAACGGACGCGGACTGTTCACCGCCGACACCGAGGGGCGCTTCTGGTTCCGGACCTGCGTCCCGGCGCCGTACCCGATCCCCACCGACGGCCCGGTCGGCGGGCTGCTGCGCGCGACCGGGAGGCACCCCTACCGCCCCGCGCACATCCACTTCATCGCCACGGCCGAGGGACACACGCCCGTCACCACGCACATCTTCGTGGCCGGCGGCGACCACCTCGACTCCGACGCGGTGTTCGCCGTGAAGGAGAGCCTGGTCGAGGACTTCGCTGAGAGAGACGACCCGTCCCTGGCCCGGGAGTTCGGCGTGGCGAACCCCTTCCGGCACGCCCGCTTCGACCTCGTCCTGGAGCGTGCCGCATGACGTTCCAGAGTGAGTTCTCGTACGAGACCCGGCCCGTGCGGGTCGTCTTCCGGCCCGGCGCGGCCGTCACCGCGACCCCGGACGAGGCCGCACGCCTGGGCCTGCGGCGGCTGCTCGTGGTCTGCGGCAGCCGGGGCGAAGCCGTCGCCCGGGCGGTCGCGGACGCGCTCGGCGACACCTGCGCAGGAGTGCACGCCGAGGCCCGGATGCACGTACCCGTCGAGGACGCCGACCGTGCCGTCGCGGCCGTGCGGGCCGCCGGGGCGGACGGCTGCGTGGCGGTCGGCGGCGGCTCCGCGATCGGGCTCGGCAAGGCGATCGCCCTGCGCACCGGACTGCCGCTGATCGCCGTGCCCTCGACCTACTCGGGTTCCGAGATGACCCCCGTGTGGGGCCTGACCGAGCACGGCGCCAAGCGCACCGGCCGCGATCCGGTCGTCCAGCCCCGCAGCGTCGTCTACGACCCCCGGCTCACCCTCTCCCTGCCCGTGCCGCTGACGGTGACCAGCGGCGTCAATGCGCTCGCGCACGCCGTCGAGGCGCTGTACGCCCCGGACGCCTCGCCGCTGGTCTCGGTCATGGCCGAGGAGGGAGTGCGGGCCATGGCCGAGGCACTGCCGCGACTGGCCGCCGACCCGGAGGACCTGGACGCGCGCAGCCGGGCGCTGTACGCGGCATGGCTGTGCGGCGCGTGCCTCGGCTCGACCACGATGGGCCTGCACCACAAGGTGTGCCACGTGCTGGGCGGCACGTTCGGACTGCCGCACTCCGAGACGCACACCGTCGTCCTGCCGTACGTCCTCGCCCGCAACGCCCCCGCAGCCCCGCACGCGCTGGCCGTACTGCGACGGGCCCTCGGCGCCGACGATCCGCCCCGCGCCCTGTGGGAGCTGGCCGGGCGCCTCGGAGCACCGCGGTCCCTCGCCGAACTCGGCCTCACGGAAGGCGACGTGACACCGGCGGCGGACCGGGTCGCGGGCGAGCCGTACGCCAACCCGCGCCCGGTGACGGCGGACGGGGTCCGGGCCGTGCTACGAGCGGCGTACGAGGGAGGCCCGCCGGGGCCGGCCGAGGAAACCACCCTGTAGGGACTCGGACTCGCGGACAGAAAGTGACCGCAAGGCTTCCTACGGTCGTGCCATGACGCAGACGCAGAAGATTCTTGTCACCGGCGCCACCGGAACCGTCGGCCGCCAGGTCGTCGCCGAACTGCTCGCCCGGGGCCACGAGGTCCGCGCCCTCACCCGGGACGCCGCGAAGGCCGCTTTCCCGGCCGGTGTGGAGGTCGTCGAGGGCGACCTGACACAACCCGACGGCCTTGCGCCGGCGTTGGAGGGAATCACCGGCCTCCATCTGATCACCTTCGGCGGGGCCGCCCTCACCCCGCTGGAGACCGGCCCGCGCATCCTGGAGCTGGCCCGCTCGGCCGGCGTCCGCCGGATCACCGTGCTGCACGGCGGCGGACCCACCCCGCTGGAGGAGGCGGTGCGTGCCGACGACGGTGCGCACTGGACCGTGCTCATGCCGGTCGAGTTCATGGCCAACGCCCTGGAGTGGGCGGACGGGATCGTGGCCGCGGGTCAGGTACAGGAGCCGTTCGTCGCACGGCTGAGTGCCATGGTCCACGAGGGCGACATCGGCGCCGTCGCCGCGGTCGCGCTCACGGAGGAGGGCCACGGAGGCCAGGAGTACGTGATCACCGGCCCCGAAGTGCTCACCGTCGGCGACAAGGTGGCGACGATCGCCGCCGCCGTCGGCCGGGAGATCGCGCTGATCGAGCTGACCGAGGAACAGGCCGTCGAGCAGTGGCGGGCGGCGGGCCTCACCGAGGACGTCATCGGCTTCCTGCTCGAGGCGTACGGCAACACCCCCGAGGTGGGCCGTACGGTCGCGAGCACCGTCGAGAAGGTCACCGGCCGACCGGCCCGCACCTTCGCCCAGTGGGCTGCGGAACACGTGGACGCGTTCAAGGCGTAGGCGCCGAACGGCTTTCTCCGGCCGTCTCCGGACGGGTGTCTCGTAATGAGACACCCGTCCCGGAGGCCGGTCCCGCAAGATCGACAAGGGGGTGTGACCGCAGCATGGTGCGGCCGTGGGCGTGCGCTGAAACCGCCGCTCGTACGGCCGTGCCGCCCCGAAGAAAGGTGAACCACATGGCCCTCGCACTGCTCCGGCGCCGGCGACTCAAGGGAGCCTCCGCCCGAGCGGCGGGCCTCGCCCTCCCCCTTCCCTCCGGCGCGGGTGCCGTGGCCCGCGAGGTCGTCGACCCGATGGGCACGCCCCTGGCGGCCGCGGACGTCACCGTCACCGCCCTGGACACCCACCGG
Source organism: Streptomyces sp. NPDC052064 (assembly GCF_055585925.1). Classification (NCBI taxonomy): domain Bacteria; kingdom Bacillati; phylum Actinomycetota; class Actinomycetes; order Kitasatosporales; family Streptomycetaceae; genus Streptomyces; species Streptomyces sp. NPDC052064. The sequence goes on along the minus strand of NZ_JBVJJE010000006.1, from coordinate 541,869 downwards.
GTGGCGGCCCGCGGGACGACCGACCCGTACGGCTACTTCCTCGCCGCGCTGCCGCCCGGCCGGTACAGCCTGATGATCGCGGCGGAGGGCCTCCAGCCGCACCGCGAGTCCATCGAGATCGAGGTGGGCGCGTCGACGCCCACCGAGCGGGTCTGGCTGCGTCCGGCCGAGGCCCTCCAGCTGCCGACGCCGGGAACCTGGCTCTTCGACCCGCCGCACACCGCGATCCGGTTCATCGCCAAGCACGTCGGCATGGCCCATGTCCACGGCCGTTTCGAACGCTTCGAGGGCGGGATCCGGATCGCCCAGGACATGACCGACTCGCGGGTGCACGTCCGCATCGACGCCTCCAGCATCACCACCGGCAACACCACTCGCGACAACCACCTGCGGTCCGCCGACTTCCTGGACGTCGAACGCTTCCCGCACATCGACTTCACGAGCGCCCGCTTCGCCTACCGGGGCGGCAGCAAGTGGACGCTGCTGGGCTCCCTCACGATGCACGGCGTGAGCCGCTCGGTCTCGCTGGACACCACCTACCTCGGCACGGTGAACGGCGGCTACGGCCAGGAACTGCGCTGCGCGGCCCTGGCGACGGCGGAGCTGCACCGCGAGGACTTCACGCTCAACTGGCGTTCCATGCTGGCCCGGGGCATCGCGGTGGTCGGTCCGACGGTGCAACTGGAGCTGGACGTCCAGGCGATGTACCGGACCCACGACACCCCGACCCCGCCGGAATAATCCCTGGCCCGGTTCCCTCCGTCCTCCCTACACTCACGGAGTACCCGACGCCGCCCACGACTTGAGCGGCGGCGCACCGTCGTGACGAACGAAGGGAGACCGCCATGCGTGACCACACCGCTGTCGCCGTCTCCCTGCCGCGCTACGAGGTGATCCTCGTGTCCTCGTCGCTCCGGTGCCCGCTGCGCGGCGGGCGCCGGATGACCGGAGCGAACGTCTGAACAGCATGCGTACGCGGCTCGCTGACGGTACGTCAGTAAGCCGCGTACGCATGGCCACGTGCCACGCACGCCTCGCCCGGTAATCGCGCCGCCCCTTTCCTGAACCTTTCGAAAGGCCCTGGGCCGTGCGCATCAACCACACCCCGCTCGCCGTCGTCCGCAACCTCGGCATCCTCGCCCACGTCGACGCCGGGAAGACCACCGTCACCGAGCGGATCCTGTTCGCCACCGGAACCACGCACAAGCGCGGCGAGGTCCACGACGGCACGACCGTCACCGATTTCGACCCGCAGGAGCGTGACCGGGGCATCACCATCTTCGCCGCGGCGGTAAGCTGCGCCTGGGACGGTCACCGGATCAACCTGATCGACACCCCGGGGCACGTCGACTTCGCCGACGAGGTGGAGCGCGCGCTGCGGGTCCTCGACGGTGCGGTCGCCGTGTTCGACGCGGTGGCCGGGGTGGAACCGCAGAGCGAGTCGGTGTGGCGACAGGCCGACCGGCACGGCGTACCGAGGATCGCGTTCGTCAACAAGATGGACCGCGCCGGAGCCGACCTCGACGCGGCCGTCGCGTCGATCCGGGAGCGGCTGCACCCGGCTCCGCTGGTCGTCCAGCTGCCCATCGGCTCGGAGGACGCCTTCACCGGCGTCGTCGACCTCGTACGCATGCGTGCCCTGCGGTGGGCCGACGGCGGCACCGTCGAGGACGCGTCGGTGCCGGACGACCTCCGGGACGAAGCCCTCGCACGCCGCCGGGCGCTGGAGGAGGCCGTGGCGGAACTCCATCCGGGCGCCCTGGAGGAGTTCTGCGACACGGGCACGCTCGGCGAGCGGACCCTCTCCTCGGCGCTGCGGGACCTCACCCGGGACGGTGACGGCGTGGTCGTGCTGTGCGGCTCCGCGTACCGCAACCGCGGTGTGGAGCCCCTGCTCGACGCGGTCGTGGCCTACCTGCCGTCGCCGCTGGACGTGCCGCCGGTCAGGGGCACACACGACGGTGAAGAGCAGGAGCGGCCCGCCGATCCGGCGGCACCACCGGCCGCCCTCGCCTTCAAGGTGCACGCCACCCCGACAGGACGGCTGACCTACCTGCGGATCTACTGCGGGACGATCGAGAAGGGAGACATCCTGTGGGACGCCAGCGCGCGGCGCACCGAGCGGATCGGCCGCATCCTGCGCGTCCAGGCCGACCGGCACGCGCCCCTGGACCGGGCGGTCGCCGGGGACATCGTCGCCGTCGTCGGGCTCAAGTCGGCCCGCGCCGGCTCGACCCTGTGCGCGCCGGACGCCCCGCTCGTCCTGGAACCGCCGGGCGTGCCCGAGCCGGTGGTCTCGGTCGCGGTCGAGTCCCGCGGGGCCGGCGACACCGACCGTCTGGCGTCCGGGCTGGCCCGGCTGGCCCGGCTGGCCGAGGAGGATCCCTCGCTGGTCGTGCGGACCGACCCGGAGACCGGGCAGACCGTGCTGTCGGGCATGGGTGAACTGCACCTGGAGGTGGCGGTGGAGAAGCTCCGGCGCGAGGTGGGACTGGAGGTCAACGTCGGGCGTCCCCGGGTCAGTTACCGCGAGACCGTCGGGCGGGGCGTGTCCGGGCTGGTGTTCCGGCACGTCAAGCAGGACGGCGGGGCGGGGCAGTTCGCCCATGTCGTCCTCGACGTGGAGCCGTACGAGGAGGGCGGGTTCGCGTTCCGCTCGTCCGTCGTCGGCGGGCGCGTGCCGCAGGAGTACGTCCGGGCGGTCGAGGCCGGTTGCCGCGACGCCCTCGCCGAGGGGCCGCTCGGCGGGCACCCGGTGACCGGGCTGCGCGTCACGCTCACCGACGGGGCGACCCATGTGAAGGACTCCTCGGACACGGCGTTCCGCACAGCCGGCCGCCTGGGGCTCCGCGAGGCCCTGCGCGCCTGCGCGATGGTCCTGCTGGAGCCGGTCGTCGAGGTCACGGTCACCGTGCCCGAGGACGCGGTCGGCGGCGTGCTCGGCGACCTCGCCGCCCGGCGCGGCCGGGTGACCGGCTCGGTCACCCGCGCGGGCGCGGCGGTCGTCACGGCCACCGTGCCGCTGGCCGAACTCTTCGGCTACGCGACCCGGCTGCGCAGCCGCACCCAGGGCCGCGGCACCTTCACGGCCCGGCCCACCGGCTACGCGCCGGCGCCGGTCGCGACGCCGGTGCGGTAGCAGGACGGCGGTCGGCCCTCCCCGGAAGAGGAGGGCCGACCGGCCCGTTCACGGGTAGGACACCACGGTTGACGGCTGACATCCGGCGGATATCCGGTTGCCGCAACCCCCGCCTCCTGCCACCCTCGCGCCCATGCCCACCTTCACCGCCCCCGACGGCACCACTCTCGCCTACCACGTGACGGGGGACGGTCCGCCTCTGGTCTGTCTCCCCGGTGGTCCGATGCAGGACTCGGTCTATCTGGGGGATCTGGGCGGCCTGACCTCCCATCGCACCCTGATCCGGCTGGACCTCAGGGGTACCGGCAGTTCGGCCGCGCCGCGGGACACGGCGTCGTACCGCTGTGACCGGCAGGTCGTCGATGTCGAGGCGCTGCGTGAGGAGCTGGGTCTGGAGCGGCTGGAATTGCTCGCGCACTCCGCCGGTGCCAATCTGGCCGCGCTGTACACGGCCCGCCATCCGGACCGCGTGGGCCGGCTCGCCCTGATGACGCCCAGCGTCTTCGCCGTCGGCCTCGACATCACCGCCGAGGACCGCCTGGAGACGGCACGCCTTCGCCGGGGCGAACCGTGGTTCGCCCCGGCGTACGCGTCCCTGGAGGCCATCACGGCCGGCCGGGCGGCGGCCGACGACTGGGACGCCGTCGCCCCCTTCTGGTTCGGCCGCTGGGACGACGAGGCCCGGGCCTTCCGCGCGGCGGAGCGACGACAGCGGAACGACGATGCCGCGGCCTTGTACGCCTCCGATGGCGCCTTCGATCCCGACGCCACCCGGACCGCCCTCGCCAGGTTTTCCTCGCCCGTCCTTGTGCTCGCGGGGGAGTATGACGTGGCGGGGCCGCCGCGTGTGATGAAGGAGTACGCGGGGCTGTTCCCGAGGGCCGAACTGGTCGTGCGGAACGGGGCCGGGCACTTTCCGTGGCGGGACGATCCGGAGCGGTTCGTGACCGCCCTGGCGGCCTTCCTGGACGAGGCAGGCGGTGCCGGCGGTCCCTGAACTCGGGGGTCGCATGGCGCCTCCGCAGCCGGCGTTGACGAGTGGCGCACCGTCGACGACAGGATCAGGGCGGGGCACGGCGAATTCCAGAGTCCGCCTGACCCATGCCGGCAGAACCAGAGCAGCGGGTCCCTCCCAGGGAGTGTGGGTTTTCAACCCACGCAGGCCCAACGTGGCCGGATCAGCGGGGCGTCGTCACTGACGACGGCACGACCCGGTGCGCCGTGCGCCCGGACCGAGCACGGCGCATCGCGTCCTCAGTCCGCCCGCGCCGCGATGTAGCGGACCGGCCAGTCCTCCGCCTTCGTCAGCAGGCCCTCCTTCGCGAGGTCCCGGAGGATCTGGCGGGTGTGCTTGTCCTGCGGGTCGTGCCCGGCGTCGCGCAGCGTGCGCAGGCCGCGTTCGGTGTCCCAGTAGCCGCCGTACGTCCGCACCGCCTGCTCGAGGTCGGCGCGCTGGCTGGTGGCCGGTGTCGCTTCCGTCATTGTCTTGCCGCTCCTCAGACCTGGTCGGCGATCGGGGTGGAGTGCGCCCGCCTGGTGCGGTCGGCCCTGCTCGCAGGGACGCCGGCGTAGGCGCACGACGAGCACCTCTGCCACACCCCCTCGGACACGGCACGTGTGCTCACCGTGTGTCGCGGACGCCTACGGACCGGCCACCCGCTGGATGCTGCCACCGCACGGCACCGGCCCGGTGAGGTCCGGGTCGCCGAACTCCGCGCGCAGGGCCTGGAAGGCGGTCACCTTGTCCGCGCCGAAGCGGCGGACGTGGGCGGCGTATTCGTCGGGGGAGAGGAACGCCGACGGCCTGGACTTGGTGTGGAACTTGTCCGCGTACATCACCAGCCTCTCCTCCTCCGAGACCGCCAGGTAGTCGGCGGGCGGGAGGGGCAGCCCCTGGCTCACGATGTCGTGCCGCGTGAGTCCCACTCCGGTGTGGTGGGAGCAGAAGCGGCGAAGGGTCTCGGGGAAGCCCTCCGCTTCGAGGATCTCGTGGCCGAGCAGTCCGTGTCGGATGTAGTTCTCATGGTCCAGCCGTCCGTCATCCCCGTAGAGGCGGTAGACGCCGATGTCGTGAAGGAGACAGCCGGCGCGGACCAGTTCGGCATCGAGGTGAGCGAGGTGGGGCGCGGAGAGGAGTTGCTCGGCGATTCCCCAGACGATCTCGCAGTGCGTGTGGACGAGCGTGTACGCCTCGGCGGTGGGCGCGTGCTTCTCGTGCAGCGCTTGGATCTCTGCGGGGCCCGGAATCCTCACCGGAGGAGCGTAACAACCGCCGGTCCCGCTCGGTCGGCCAGTTCCCACGCCACCTGTCTCACGCTATCGGGTGATGCTGCGGAACAGCGGGCACGGGCTGGCTTCGCGGGCCGTTCGAGCTGGTGACGGGGACTTCTCGTCCATTGTCATCACGGCAACGGGAGCACACCATGGGCCTGCACTTGCACCGCAACCCCGACGGCACGACGACCGGGCGCAACGAGGCCAATGGCTTCACCGTGACCCATGCCGAAGAAGAAGAGGTGAAGCGGCAGTTGTATGAGGACGCCGGGTGGGAGTACACGCCTCCACCGCCTCCGGTTCCGCCCGGGTTCCATCGGTTCTCTTTGGCGCACGACGAGTTCCGGGCCTCCGGGTTCGGGGACGAGAGGTATGCGGGGCTGCGGGCGCGTCCGCCGGAGGGGTGTGTGCCGGCCGACTGGGGTTACTTCGCCCTGGAGTGCGAGCGGCCGGGGAAGACGCTCATGGACGCGGTCGCCGGTACCGTCGCGGAGGTCCGCCGAGAGCACGGGCTGGTGATGAACAGCCTGGGTGTCGAGAAGCCCCAGGAATGGTTCGACGCGGACAACAAGAACGGATACGCGGCGAAGATCGTCGCGCACTTGGTGCTGATGGCCGCCGACCGCGCCCGACTGCTCGGATACGGGCGCAAGGACGTTGTCCGGCTACTCGATGCCACGGGGATCGAGTAGCCGGTGCGGTGGGTCAGCAGTCCCGGAACTCCGGCGACTGGTTCAGGACCTGGGACCGTACGGACGTGAAGCGCGTGTAGGTCTCCCCGCCCCGCGCCCCCGGACGGAACGCCGCCACGCGGTGGCAGTTCTGGAAGGCCAGGGTGATGCCGAAGTGGCGTTCCAGGCTGGTGCGGATCGCGTCGCTGGCGAGGGCGCGCAGGAGTTGGCCGCGCTCCTGTTCCGACGGGGGAGGGGTCTGGTTGTCCGTGAACTCGGACTGGCCGTCGTGGAGTTCGATGGCGAGGGAGGCTATCAGGTCGTAGGCGTAGGGGAGGGACGTGCGGACCGTGTCCACGAAGTCCTCCTCGCGGATGTCGCCCTGCTCGGCTTCGGCGAGGAGCTTCGGGGAGACGTCGAGAGACATGGGGGAGTGTCGTCCTGTCTGGTTGGCGATGGGGCGGTAGGGGGCTGGAGGAGGTCAGGTGATCGGCCGGGTGCCCGGGACGTAGTCCGGGTCGATCTGGGCCGCCAGGTCCTCTCCCGTGCGGGCGTCCGCCCACGCTCGGGCGTTGCGCAGGTGGAACTCGACGGCGTGGCGGTGGAGCCGGTCCCAGTCGCGGGGGTGGGAGTCGACGGCCTCGCGGAGGATCGTGAGTGCGTGGCGGTTGTGCGGCTCCAGGGAGTCCAGCGCGTCCGGACCGGACGCGGTGCGGCCCTGTTCGGCCGCGCGGACCCAGGGGGAGTGGACCAGGTAGGTCAGGAGGTCCTCCCCTACCTGTTCCTTGAGGAAGAGGAGGTCGTCCTCGCCGGTCACCTTGTTGCCGACGACCGCGATGCGGATGCCGAACTGTTCCGCGTGGTCGCGGTACTGGCGGTAGACCGAGACGCCCTTGCGGGTGGGTTCCGCCACCAGGAAGGTCATGTCGAAGCGGGTGAACAGACCGGAGGCGAAGGCGTCCGCGCCCGCCGTCATGTCGACCACGACGTATTCGCCGGGGCTGTCCGCCAGGTGGCCGAGGTACAGCTCGACCGCGCCCAGCTTGGAGTGGTAGCAGGCCACGCCCAGGTCGGGCTCGTCGAACTCGCCCGTGACCATCAGCGGGACGCCGCCCGCCCGGCCGACGTGCCGGGCGTGCAGTTCGTCGTCGCCGAGTGGGCGCAGGAGGCGGGAGCCGCGTCCCGGGGGAGTTGTCTTGATCATCGCCTCGCGGGAGGTGATGCGTGGGTTCGTGCCGCGCAGGAAGTCCTTGATCTCGCCCAGGTGCTCGCCCAGGGGAGGGGCGGACTTCTCCTCCTCGCCGAGCGCCTCGGCCAGGTGCTGGTTGATGTCGCCGTCGATGGCGAGGACCGGGGCGCCGGAGCGCGCCAGGTGGCGGGAGAAGAGCGCCGACAGCGTGGTCTTGCCGCTGCCGCCCTTGCCGACGAACGCGACTCTCACGACCGCTCCACCTTTTTGAAAATGGATGTCATGTGGTTAGGTTTAGGGAGTGATCGTCGCCGCTGTCAAATTGCCTGCTCCGTATGGGGATTTGCGGCGGCTCCGAGCCAGGGGACCCGGCCGGCCGGGGCTTCACCTTTGATGCATATGCTGTGCAAGTGCGTGTTGTGAGCATCAAGAGTGCGTTCCGGTTCCTCGCCGCCCTCGTCCTCGTCCCGGGCCTGGCGGGCTGCTTCGCCTCCCCCGGCGGGGAGTCGTCGTCGGAGGGCGGGCCGTCGGGCTCGCGGCTGCGCGTCGCCCTCGCCTTCCCGCCCGCCGAGAACTTCTCGCCGTACGGAGCCGACGCCACGCTCCTCAGCCGGCTCGGCGTCACCGAGGGGCTGACCGCCCTGGACGCCAACGGTGCCGCGGCCCCCGCGCTAGCCGAGTCCTGGCGCCGCGAGAACGACCGCACCTGGCGGTTCACCCTGCGCGAGGCCACCTTCCAGGACGGCACGGACGTCACCCCGTCCGCCGTGGTCGACGCGCTCACCCGCGCCACGAAGGCGAAGCCCGTGCCCGCCGCCCTCGCCGGTGTCACCCTCGACACCGAGGCCGACGGCAGCCGCGGCATACGTATCACCACCGCCGCGGCCGATCCCGTCCTGCCCATGCGCCTGTCCAGCCCGAGCCTGGCGATCCTCTCCCCGAAGGCGTACAAGAAGACGGGCAACCCCTCTCCGGTCGGCACCGCCACCGGGCCCTTCGAGATCACCAAGGTCAACAGCGGCGGCTCCGCCTCCCTCGACCGCTTCGACGACTACTGGGGCGGCCTCGCCCATGCCTCCGGTATCGAAGCGCGCTTCGTCAAGGACGGCACGGCGCGCGCCAACGCGGTGCGCACCGGCGACGTCGACATCGCCGAGGCGATCCCGGTCGCCCAGGCAGCCACCCTCGACAAGGCGACCCTGAAGGAAGCCGGCACCACCCGGACGACCGGTCTTCAGCTCAACACCAGGACCGGCCCCTTCAAAGACCCGAAGCTGCGCGCCGCGGCGCGCACGGCGGTCGACTCCTCCGTCATCGTCAAGGGCGTCTTCGAGGGGCACGCCGACCCGGGCGTGGGCATTTACGGTCCCGCCGTCACCTGGGCCGAGAGCAAGCGGGTGAAGCCGAAGGGGCGCGCGGACGCGGCCCGGCCCGACGGCACGCGAATCACCCTCGCCACCTACGACAACCGGCCCGAACTCCCCGAGATCGCCCAGGTCGTGCAACAGCAGCTCGAAAGGGCCGGCTTCACGGTGAAGCTGGAAGTGCGCGAGTACTCACGGCTGGAGAGCGACGCGCTGGCCGGGAAGTTCGACGCGTTCATCGGCGCCCGCAACAGCCTGCTGGACACCGGCGACCCCGTCGGCATCCTCGCCAGTGACTACACCTGCGACGGTGGCTACAACCTGGCCCTGCTGTGCGACAAGAACGTCGACCGGGCCGTCAAGAAGGCCGACGGGACCGACGGTACCGGCGAGCGGCAGGACGCGGCGATGGCCGCCGAAGCCGCGATCCTCGGTACGGACGCGGTCGTGCCGCTGGCCCATCAGCAGATCATCGTCGGCGTCTCCACCAAGGTCCGGGGCGTCGTCCTCGACCCGTACGAGCGGGCCCTGGTGAGCACCGGGACGCGTCGCTGACCGTCGCCCGCCAGGGGGCGCCGCCCCGGCTCACGCCGGCAGCTTCGTGTCGATCACGCAACTGATCTCGACCGCCTGTCCGGGGAAGGTGAGTTCGGTGACCCCCAGGGCCGTGCTGACCGGGCGGTGGGCGCCGAAGTACGCCCGGTTGCCCTCCGCCACCGCCTCGGCGTTCTTCACCAGGTCCACCACGTACAGCGTCTGGGAGACGATCTGGTTGCGCGTGACGCCGTAGTGGGCCAGCACCTTGTCGATGTTGGCGTAGGTCCCCTCCAGCTGAGTGGCGACGTCGTCCTCGGGGTGGAAGTCGCCCGCCTCGTCGAACGAGAGCTGTCCGGAGACGTGGATCAGATCGCCGGACCTGATCGCCTGCACGTAACCGAAGTGGCTCTCGGCCGGTATGGCGTGGTCGTAGACGCTCGCGGTCATGGTTCCCGTCCTTCCGTCGAGCGCGCACCCGCGCTCTCTTGCGGTTACTCGGGAACTGTAAGAGAGTGTGCGCCGACCTGGAAGAACGCACTTTTCGGTGACTGGGGAACCAGATGGTGACCAAGCAGTTGAGGGACCTGCCGGAGAACGCGGACCTGCGCCGGGCCGACTCCCTGGCCCGGGAGATCTTCTCGGACGTGGCCAACAAGTGGGCGCTGCTGATCATCGAGGCCCTCGGTGAACGCACTCTGCGCTTCAGCGAGTTGCGCGACGAGGTCGAGGGCGTCAGCCACAAGATGCTCACGCAGAACCTGCGGATGCTGGAGCGCAACGGCCTGGTCGACCGGAAGGTGCACCCCACCGTGCCGCCGAAGGTCGAGTACACCCTCACCGAACCGGGCCGGGCCCTGCGCGCCACGGTCGACCTGATCTGCGGCTGGACCCATCAGTACCTCGAACACATCGAGACAGCGCGCGACCGGTTCGACGCCTGACCGGCCGGGGCGTCAGCTCGCGACCAGTTCCCGCACCTGCCGCGGGGCCGAGGTCTCCGTGACCCGCGAGGTCCGGTACAGCCACAGCACATCACGTCCGAACGACCACACCAGCAGGCCCAGAGCCAGGGCCGCGACCCCGAAGTTGGCCGCGTACGGCAGCAGATCGGCCCCCGCCAGCAGCAGAAGCACGCCCTGGAGCGCCGCGACCGTCTTGCGGGCGGTGCTCGGCGGGAGGGCGGCGGTCAGCCAGGGCCAGACCCGGGCGGCGCCGACGAAGACGTAGCGCATCCCGCCGATCAGCAGCACCCACGGGCCCAGTTGCATCGACACGTACACGCTGAGCACCAGGATCAGGAACGCGTCGACCTCCATGTCGAAGCGCGCGCCCAGCGGGGTCGAGGTGCCGGTGCGGCGGGCGACCTTGCCGTCGACGCCGTCGAGGATCAGGGCCACGGCCGTCAGGCCGACGAACAGCGACACGGGCGGCGAGCTCTGGAAGGAGTCCGCGACCAGCGCGGTGACACCGCCGACGAGGGTGGCCCGGCCGAGGGTGACCCGGTTCGCCGCGCCGAACGAGCGCAGCCGGGAGCGGTGCAGGGCCCGGGAGAGCACGGCCCAGGTGGCGATCGCGAACGCGAGGCCGGTCAGCCAGCCCGCCGGGCCCATCCCGATCGCCGTGCCGATCAGGGCCAGCAGCAGGATCTGCACGCCAGCCCCCAGGGCGGTCTCCTGCTGTACGAGCCTCGCGTCGTAAGTGTTGTTCAGGGCCACCGAACACCCTCCGGCCGTGTGACAGAGTCGATCAACGCCGCTACGTTGTGCGCGGCCTGTGCACCCCTCGGTACGCAAGCAGCTGCCCGATCGTTCAGGAGGACTTCGATGAAGCACACCGGACGTGCGTTCTGGATCGACTCGCCCGGGCGAGGCGGCATCCGGGAGGTCGCCCTGCCGGACCCCGGCGAGGGCGAGGTGCTGGTCCGGACGCTGTTCTCCGGCGTGAGCCGCGGTACGGAGACGCTCGTCTTCCGCGGCGGCGTGCCGGTCAGCCAGCATACGGCCATGCGGGCACCCTTCCAGGAGGGCGACTTCCCGGGCCCGGTGAAGTACGGCTACCTCAACGTCGGCGTGGTGGAGGAGGGGCCCGCGGCGCTCGCCGGCCGTACGGTGTTCTGCCTCTACCCGCACCAGACCCGGTACGTCGTCCCGGCGAGCGCCGTCACGCCCGTACCGGACACCGTGCCGGCCGAACGGGCCGTGCTCGCGGGGACCGTGGAGACCGCCGTCAACGCCCTGTGGGACGCCGCGCCCCTGGTCGGCGACCGGATCGCCGTGGTCGGCGGGGGCATGGTCGGCTGCTCGGTGGCCGCCCTGCTCGCCCGGTTCCCCGGCGTCCGCGTCCAGTTGGTCGACGCCGACCCGGGGCGGGTGAAAATCGCCGAAGCCCTGGGCGTGGGCTTCGCCTCTCCCGAGGACGCCCTCGGCGAGTGCGACCTGGTCGTCCACGCCAGCGCCACCGAGCAGGGCCTCGCCCGGTCCCTGGAGCTCCTCTCCGCCGAAGGGACCGTGCTCGAACTGAGCTGGTACGGCGACCGGCAGGTGAGCGTGCCGCTCGGCGAGGCCTTCCACTCCCGGCGGCTCGTCATCCGCTCCAGCCAGGTGGGCACCGTCTCCCCGGCCCGGCCGAACCGCACCTACGCCGACCGGCTCGCCCTCGCCCTCGACCTGCTCGCCGCCCCGGCCCTCGACGCCCTCGTCACCGGTGAGTCCGCCTTCGAGGACCTGCCGGACGTGCTGCCGAAGCTCTCCTCCGGCGAGTTCCCCGCGCTGTGCCACCGCGTCCGCTACGACGAGAGCGATTGACGCATCGACCGACGATTCGTTCCATCCGGTGCGACTTCCGTACGACTTCAGTGCCGCTTCGGCACGGCTTCGGTACGGCTTCGGTACGACGAGAGCGCCTGACCTGAGAAAAGACGTACCGGAGACTGAACAGGGGAAGGCAAGGAGCCGTAATACACGGCATCCCCGGCAGCCATAGCGGGGGAGCAGACGCGCCGCACCTGGAGGGTCGTCCGTTGTTCAGCATCACCGTCCGCGATCACATCATGATCGCCCACAGCTTCCGTGGCGACGTCTTCGGACCGGCGCAGCGCCTGCACGGGGCCACGTTCCTCGTGGACGCCACGTTCCGGCGCGAGCAGCTGGACGAGGACAACATCGTCGTCGACATCGGGCTGGCGACCCAGGAACTCGGGGCGGTGGTCAGCGAGCTGAACTACCGCAACCTCGACAACGAGCCCGACTTCGCCGGTGTCAACACCTCGACGGAGTTCCTGGCCAAGGTCATCGCCGACCGGCTCGCCGAGCGCATCCACAAGGGCGCGCTGGGCGAGGGCGCCAAGGGCATCGCGGGCCTGACGGTCACCCTGCACGAGTCGCACATCGCCTGGGCGAGTTACGAGCGTGCGCTGTGACCGACACGACGATCGAACGGCCCGAGCACATCGGACCGGCACCGGCGCGGCTGAATTATGTTCCCGTGCAGCACGCCGCTCTGAAGAACGCCGAGATCATCCCCATGTCCCTGCGCACCGTGCACTTCGTGCTGCCGGGCGGTATCGACGACCCGGCCACGCCCAGCGGCGGCAACGCCTACGACCGGCGCGTGTGCCTGGACCTGCCCGGCTTCGGCTGGCAGGTGACCAAGCACGCCGTGGCCGGTGACTGGCCCCGGCCGGGGGCGGCGGACCGTACGGAACTCGCCCGCGCCCTGAGCGGCTTGCCCGACGGCGCCGTCGTCCTGCTCGACGGGCTGGTCGCCTGCGGCGTCCCGGAGATCGTCGTACCGGAGGCGGAACGGTTGCGCATGGCTGTCCTCGTCCACCTCCCGCTCGGCGACGAGACCGGGCTCGACCCGGCCGTGGCCGCCGAACTCGACGCCAAGGAACGGGCGGTGCTGCGGGCCGTGCCGGCGGTCATCGCCACCAGCGAGTGGGCGGTCCGACGTCTGGTCGCCCACCACGGCCTTCCGCCGGAGCGGGTGCACGTCGCGGCTCCCGGTGCCGACATCGCGCCGCTCGCGCCCGGCACCGACGGTGTCTCACGGCTGCTGTGCGTGGCGGCCGTGACCCCGCGCAAGGGGCAGCACCGGCTGGTGGAGGCACTGGCCACGGTGACCGACCTGCCGTGGAGCTGCGTGTGCGTCGGCAGTCTCACCCAGGACCCGGAGTACGTCGCCCATCTGCGGTCCCTCATCGCCGAGCACGGCCTGGAGGACCGGCTGGAGCTGGCGGGCCCGCAGACCGGTACCGCACTGGACGCCTGTTACTCCACCGCGGACCTGATGGTCCTCACCTCCTACGCCGAGACGTACGGCATGGCCGTGACCGAGGCACTGGCGCGCGGCATCCCGGTCATGGCCACGGACGTCGGCGGGCTCCCCGAGGCGGTCGGCCGCGCCCCCGACGGCGGTGTGCCGGGCATCCTCGTCCCGCCGGAGAACCCCGCCGCCATCGCCGCCGAGCTGCGCTGCTGGTTCGGCGAGGCGGACGTGCGCCGTCGCCTCAAGGCCGCCGCCCGCAGCCGCCGCGCCGCCCTCGGCGGCTGGGCGGCGACCGCACAGAGCCTGGCGGCGGTACTGCGCCGGCTCCCGACCGACCCCCGGAGGGCCGCATGACGAACCCGGCGACGACCCAGCAGAGCGGGACGATTCCGGCCCAGGCCGGGCCGAGGGAGGCTGCCGAGTCGAAGGGCGGCGTGATTCCGGGCGCGGGGCCGAGCGGGAATCCCGGGCCGGGGGAGGGGGCCCGGTCGGCGGGTGCCGCGACCCCGGGCGGGAGCCCTGGCGGGCAGGCGGCCGAGTCGGCGGATGCCGTCATCTCGGGCGTGGGCCCCGGCAGGCAGGCTGCCGGGACGGCGGACGCCGTGCTCCCGGGCTGGGCCCTCGGCGGCCGGCCCGGGCCCGAGCAGGCCGCCGACGCGGTCATCCCGGGCGCCGGGCCCAGCGGGAATCCCGGCGCGCGGCCCACCGTGAAACTGCGTGAGGCCGACCCCGACGATCCGCCCCGTTACGCGCCCGAGTGGCTGGAGTTGCGGGAGCCGGCCGACGCCGCCGCGCGGGCGCACGACCTGCTCGACCCGTTGCGCATCCGGCTGGCCAACCTGCCGGGCAAGTCCGGTGGTGTCGTCATCCACGACCTCGGGTGCGGTACCGGCTCGATGGGCCGCTGGCTCGCCCCCTGCCTGGACGGCGCGCAGCACTGGATCCTGCACGACCGCGACCCTTATCTGCTGCACTTCGCCGCCGTCGCCTCCCCGCGCACCGCCGCCGACGGCAGCCGGGTCACCGTGGAGACGCGGCGCGGTGACGTCGCCCGCCTCACCGCGGACGCCCTGCACGGCGCGTCCCTGGTGACGGCGTCCGCCCTGCTGGACGTCCTCACCCGCGAGGAGATCGACGCCCTCGCCGCCGCCTGCGCCGGAGCCGGCTGCCCCGCCCTGCTGACGCTGTCCGTCGCCGGCCGCGTGGAGCTGACGCCGTCCCACCCGCTGGACTCGGAGATCGCCCAGGCGTTCAACGACCACCAGCGCCGCGACGGTCTGCTCGGTCCCGACGCGGTGACGGCGGCGGCCGAGGCGTTCTCCGAGCACGGCGCGACGGTACGGCTGCATCCGAGCCCGTGGCGGCTCGGCCCCGAGCAGGCCGCGCTCACCGAGCAGTGGCTGCGCGGCTGGGTCGGCGCCGCCGTCGAGCAGCGCCCCGAGCTGCGCGCCCGCGCCGACGCCTACCTGGCGGAACGCCTGGCCGCCTGCGCCGCCGGCCAGTTGCGCGTCACCGTCCACCACACCGACCTGCTCGCCCTGTGCCGCCCGGCGGGCGGAGCGTCATGAGCCCGCAGGCGACGGGAACACGTCCGCGACCGACGACGACCGGGAGCGCCCGGTTGCCGGAGACCGGCAGCGGCCCGCGACGGGAACCCGGTGCTCCGGCACCGGCCGCCGCCGAGCCTGCGCGCCGTCTCGCCACCGGCACCGAGGCCGCGCCGTCCGAGACGGCCCCGGAGGTCTCTCGCCCGCGGGCCGGTTCCCCGTCGCCCGGCCGGATCCGTACCGCCCTCGCCCGGCTCGGCTCCCGCAAGGTCCGTACGCACCTCGGCACCTTCGCCGGAGTCGTCATCCTCGGGGTGCTGCTGTGGCGGCTGGGCACCGGGGTCTTCCTGGACGGGCTGCGCCGCATCGACGGGGTGACCCTGGCTCTGGCGCTCGGGATCGGGCTCGTCACCACCGTGTTCAGTGCGTGGCGATGGGCGCTCGTGGCCCGGAGCCTCAGGATCCGGCTTCCGTTCGGGCCGGCCGTCGCCGACTACTACCGGGCGCTGTTCCTGAACGCGGCCCTGCCCGGCGGTGTGCTCGGCGACGTGCACCGGGCCGTGCGGCACGGGCAGAGCGAAGGGGATGTGCGGCGGGGCGTGAAAGCCGTCGTCCTCGAACGGGCCGCCGGGCAGATCGCGTTGTTCGCCGCCGGGGTCGTGGTCCTGCTGACCATGCCGTCCCCGGTGCTGGCCGAGGCCCGGCACATCGCCCCGCTCGCGGTCCTGGCCGCACTCGGGGCACTCGCCGTCCTCCTCGCCCTGCGCATGAACCGCCCGGCGCCCTCCCGCCGGGGCCGGGCGCTGCGCGCCATGCTGGCCGAGGCACGCGAGGGGCTGCTGTCCCGCCGCAACGGCCCCGGAGTCATCGTCTCCTCCGTGGTCGTCCTGGCAGGCTACGTCGCCATGTTCGTACTCGCCGCCCGCGTCGCCGGAGCCGCCGCCTCCGTGGCCGTACTGGTGCCGCTCGCCGTACTCGCGCTGCTGGCGATGGGCCTGCCGCTGAACGTCGGCGGCTGGGGACCGAGGGAGGGCGTCACCGCCTGGGCGTTCGGCGCCGCGGGCCTGGGCGCCGGCCGGGGACTCGCCGTCGCGGTCGTCTACGGGGTGCTCAGCCTCGTGGCGAGCCTGCCCGGCCTGGTCGTGCTCGTCGCCCGCTGGTACGCGGGCCTGCGAGCCGGGTCCGGGTCCGCCTCACCGGCCCCTGGACCCGGCCCCGGGACCGTGACCGACTACTCGTCGGAGGTCAGCAAGGAGAAATACGCCCCGAAGGAATCCGCCAGGCTTGTCAGGAGTTCCTTCCCTTTTTCCGCCGAACCCAGCGAAGGACGGCCGATGACACCGGAATCGGTATAGCCGGACATGCCGAGGGTGAGCAGATGACGCCGGTCGTCAGCGACGAAATCGGAAGTCTCATAACCGGGTCGGAGCATTTCGGGATGAGCGTGCAGAAGGATGGAGGTCTCTATTTCCCCCGCGTGCATGTCGGTGAGCAGCGAGGCGACCACACCCGCCCGCTCCCGCGCCGCCTCCCAGTCCTCCGGGGCCGGGAACAGCGCCATCCGCTCGCCGCGGGCGGAGGATTCCTGAACGACGTTGCCCAGCACGTAGTTTCCGCCGTGCCCGTTGACCACCACCAGGGCGTCGACGCCCGACCGGCGGAGCGAAGCCGCTATGTCCCGTACCACCGCATGAAGGGTCACCGAGGAGATGCTGACGGTCCCCGGCCAGGCCGCGTGCTCGTGCGAGCACGAGATCGTCACCGGAGGAAGGAGGTGCACCGGGTACGCGCCGGCTATCTCCCGCGCGACGGCACAGGCGACGAGCGTGTCGGTCGCCAGCGGAAGATACGGACCGTGCTGCTCGAAGCTCCCCACGGGAAGCACCGCGACCTGCCGTGAGACACCGGCGCCCCGCGTCCGTACGTCTTCCGTGGTGTCCGCCGGCACCAGATCACTCATAACGTCACGGCCTTTCGTCTCTGCTTAGGAACTCGAGAATCATGACAGAAAAAATTGGCGTACTCGGCAAGAAGTCACCGCAGCGGACCGGCGTGGAACGCGTCGTCAATGCGCCCTTGCCCACCGTGTACGGGAAATTCCAGGCGGTCGGCTACCTGGACCACGACCGCGGTGACGAACAAGTGGCGCTGGTCTACGGCGACCTCGGCACCGACGACGTGCTCATCCGGCTGCACTCGGAGTGCCTGACCGGCGACGCCTTCGGCTCCCAGCACTGCGAGTGCGGCGACCAGCTCGACGCCGCCCTGCGCGCGGTCGTCGCCGAGGGGGCCGGTGTCGTCGTCTATCTCAGAGGGCATGAAGGCCGCGGCATCGGCCTGCTCGCCAAGCTGCGCGCGATGGCCCTCCAGGCGGAGGGTCTGGACACCGTCGAGGCCAACCTCGCCCTCGGCCTGCCGGTGGACGCCCGTGACTACGGCGTGGCCGCCCGGATCCTGGACGACCTGGGCGTCAAGTCCGTCCGCCTGATGTCCAACAACCCGCGCAAGCGCGAGGCGCTGCTGAGCCACGGCATCAAGGTCGCCGAGCAGGTGCCGCTGCTGATACCGCCGTGCGAGAACAACATCACCTATCTGCGGACCAAGCGGGAGCGCCTCGACCACCACCTGCCCCACCTCGACGCGGTGGTCAGCTCCTCCTGAGAGCCGGGCCCCGGTACCGGTGCCCCTCGACGTGACCTGGGCGCATTCGTACGCGACCCGTGGGCGGGCCGCGTACGCTTCGTGGACGTCCGCCCCTTGAGCGTCGGCCCTCAGCGGCCGACGCCTCACGTCCGGAGGCCCACCTGGTATGACCGAGCTCCATCTGTGGCTGCGCCACGAGGCCCGAACGACCGAGCGACGCACGCCGGTCGTGCCCGACGACGCCCGGCGGCTCGTCGAGAACGGAGTGGCACTGACCGTCGAGGACTCCCCGCAGCGGGTCTTCCCGATCGAGGAGTACGAGGCGGCCGGCTGCCGCGTCGCCCCTGCGGGCTCCTGGCCGTCGGCCCCGCGAGGCGCCGTCGTGCTCGGCCTGAAGGAACTGCCCGACGCTCCCGGCGAACTGACGCACCGGCACATCTTCTTCGGTCACGCCTACAAGGGCCAGCCCGGAGCGGCCGGCCTGCTGCGCCGGTTCGCCGCCGGGGGCGGGGCGCTGTTCGACCTGGAGTACCTGGTGGACGACACCGGGCGGCGCCTCGCCGCCTTCGGGTTCTGGGCCGGGTACCTGGGCGCGGCCCTGGCGGTGCTCCAGCACCGCGGCCGGCTGCGGGCACCGCTGACGCCCACCACGAAGGAGGCACTGGACGAGACGCTGAAGCCCGCAGCGGACGACGCCGGGTTCACCGGCCTGGTCATCGGCGCCCTGGGTCGCAGCGGCCGCGGTGCCCGGGTGGCCTTCGCCACCGCCGGTGTGGACCCGTCCTGCTGGGACCTCGCCGAGACCCGCGACCTGGACCGCCGCGCCCTGCTGGAGCACGACGTGATGGTGAACGCGGTGCTCGCCACCAGCCCGGTCCCGCCCTTCCTCCGCGAGCAGGACCTCGACGCCCAAGGCCGCCGCCTGCGCACCCTGTGCGACGTGACGTGCGACGTCGGCTCCCCGCTCAACGTCCTTCCGGTGTACGACGAGACCACCGACTGGGACGAGCCCGTCCGCCGGCTGCGCGAGGAACCCCCGCTCGACCTGATCGCCATCGACAACCTGCCCTCCCTGCTGCCGCTGGAGTCCAGCGCGGACTTCTCCGCCGCCCTGCTGCCCCACCTGCTCGACTTCGGCGTCACCGGGCCCTGGGGACGCTGTCTGGACCGGTTCCGTCAGGCATGCCGCGAACACGGCCTCGACAAGGGGGAGATCCTTGATCACTGACCTGGTACCGGCGAGCGGCACCGTCCACTGGATCGGCGCCGGCCTGTCCACGGGCAGCGGCCTGGCCGCGCTGTGCGACACCGCCGAGCGCGTACGGCTCTGGCACCGCACCGAGGGCCGCGCGGCCGACGCCCTCGACCGGCTGGGCCTCGCCGGACGGGCCGAGCTCCGGGCGTACACGCTGCCCGCCCTCGCCGCCGAACTGGCGCCCGGCGACGTCGTGGTGTCCATGCTGCCCGCGCCGGAGCACGCGCCGCTGCTCGCCGAGTGCGTCCGGCTCGGGGCGCACTTCGCGTGCTCCAGCTATGTGTCCCAGGCGGTCCTCGATCAGGTGCCCGCCGCCGAGAAGGCCGGGGTCGTCGTCCTCACCGAGGCCGGGCTCGATCCGGGCATCGACCACCTCTTCGCCCACGCTCTCGTCGCCCGCGCCCGGGAGGCCATCGGCGACGAGACGCCCGCCTCGTACGCCCTCACGTCGTACTGCGGCGGTGTCCCGGCCGTCCCGAACGACTTCACGTACCGTTTCAGCTGGGCACCGGCGGGTGTCCTCAACGCCCTGCGCTCCCCGGCCCGTTACATCGAGGGCGGCGCCGAGACGGTCGCCGACCGCCCCTGGGAGGCGACCCGGCGGCACGTCGTCGACGGGGAGACCTTCGAGGTCTACCCCAACCGCGACAGCGTCCCGTTCGTCGCGCAGTACGGACTGCCGGACGCCTGGACACCGCGCACGTTCGTACGCGGCACCCTGCGTCTGCAGGGCTGGCTGCGCGCCTGGGACGGCGTCTTCGAGGAGCTGAAGCGGGGCGACGACGCCCGGATCACCGCCCTGGCCCAGGAGCTGGCCGCCGCCTACCCCACCACGGACGACGACCGCGACCGGGTCGTCCTCGCCGTGTCGCTGGACGTCCGGGCCGAGACCGGGCGGACCTGGGCGGGCGGTTACCTCCTGGACCTGGTGGGTGACGCGGGGGAGAGCGCGATGGCCCGCTGCGTCTCGCGCACCCTCGCCCTGGGCGTTCGCCACGTCCTGGACGGTTCCCTGCCGCCGGGGCTGAACCGGGCAGCCGAGACGGCGGCCCGGTCCGAACAGTGGCTGCGGGAACTCGCCCGGGACGGCGTCGAGTTCACGCTCCGCGTCGACCGGTAGCGGGGCTCAGCCCGACACGGCCTCGTGGACGAACCTCTTGAGGTCGCGGAACACCGTGTGGGAGGACCTGGGCCGCACCTGCGTCATGAACTGCACCGTCAGGTCGCGGCCCGGGTCGACCCAGAACGTCGTCGTGGCCACCCCGCTCCAGCCGTAGGCGCCGAGCCCGGACGGCGCCTGGGTGCGGGACGGGTCGATCACCACGGAGACGTTGAGCCCGAAGCCGACCCCCTCGTTGCCGGGCTCGTCATGGGCCGGGCGGCTGCCGAAGGCACGCAGATCGGCTCCGCCGGGCAGGTGGTTGCGGGTCATCAGGTCCACTGTCTCCGGGGCGAGCAGCCGGACGCCGTCGAGCTCGCCCCGGCGGCGCAGGAACTCCATGAAGCGGTGGTAGTCGTGGGCGGAGGCGACCATGCCGCCACTGCCGGACAGGAAGCGCGGCCGGCCGCCGCGCAGCGGCAGCCCGGGGATCCGCTCGATGCCGCCGCCCTCCTTCTCCCCGTACATCTCCGACAGCCGGGGTGCCTGCTCGTCCGTGACGTGGAACCCCGCGTCCGTCATGCCGAGCGGCCCGAAGACGCGCTCGGCACAGAACACGTCGAGCGGCTGCCCCGACACGACCTCGATGACCCGGCCCAGGACATTGCTCGCCACCGAGTAGTTCCACTCCGTGCCCGGCTCGAACTGCAACGGCAGACTCGCGTACACCTCGATCGTCTCGGCCAGGTCCGCGCCCGGCCGCACCGACGACTCCAGGCCGGCCTCGCGGTACAGGGCGTCCACCGGGTGGGTGTGGTAGAAGCCGAAGGTCAGGCCCGAGGTATGGGTCATCAGGTGCCGGACGAGTATCGGGCCGGTGGCCGGGCGGGTCCGGACATCGGCCCCGGAGCCGTCGACGTAGACCCGCGGGTCGGCGAAGGCCGGCAGGTGGTCTGCGACCGGGTCGTCCAGCGACAGCCGCCCCTCCTCCACCAGCAGCAGCGCGGCGACCGCGGTGACCGGTTTCGTCATGGAGTAGACCCGCCACAGCGTGTCCGGCTCGACGGGCTGCCCGGCAGCGACGTCGCGCAGGCCGTGCGTCGTGAGGTGGGCGACGTGTCCGGCACGGGCGACGGACACGAGGAAGCCCGGCAGCCGGTCCTCGTCGACGAGACGGGCGAAGTGCCGGTCCAGGCGGCCCAGCGTCCGCGGATCCAGCCCGGCCTCACCCGGGTCGACCTCTTGTCGCAGCTGTGCCATCGCTCATCCTCCGTCGCGCTCGTCGAGGTGAGATCCGGCATACCCCGCCCGGACCGCCTCAGACCTCATCCTCGTGCAGGAACCATTCGTGATCACGTAGAAACGGGTGAACGGATCGTGGGGGTCATGGCGGAGGATGTCTTCAAGGCGCCCGATGGCTCGAGCCCGACGCACCGGAGGACATCTCATGAGGATTCACATCACCAGCGTCTTCGTCGACGACCAGGACAAGGCCATGCGCTTCTACACCGACGTCCTGGGCTTCGTGAAGAAGCATGACATCCCCGTGGGCACGGACCGGTGGCTGACCGTGGTCTCGCCGGAGGACCCCGACGGGACGGAGCTGCTGCTCGAGCCTTCCGGCCATCCCGCGGTGCAGCCGTACAGGACGGCGCTGATCGAGGACGGCATCCCGGCGGCATCCTTCGCCGTGGACGACGTCCCGGCGGAGTTCGAGCGGCTGCGCGGTCTCGGCGTGCGGTTCACCCAGGAGCCCCTGGAGATGGGCAGCATCACCACGGCGGTCCTGGACGACACCTGCGGCAACCTGATCCAGCTCGTGCACACCGGGGCCTAGGCTCCGGGGCCCAGGTCCGATGGCCGATGTCATGCGGCGGCAGGCTTCCTAGGCTGCGAGGCGTATCGCCGCCGCAGACCAGGACGCCACGAGAAGAGGTCGCCATGCCCGTGAACGGTCGCAGCCATATCCGGATCGCCCGTCCCTCCAGGGACCTCGCGGCGGCCGAGCGGTTCTGGCGCGAGGGGCTCGGGCTCAGCGTCGTGTGGCGGTCCGAGGGCGGATCCGAACCGGGCCACCACGACCTGCTGATGCTCGGCTGGCCCGACGCCGACTGGCATCTGGAGCTCGTGCACGAGGCGGCCCGGCCGGTGGAGCCCCGCCCCACCGAGGAGGATCTGCTGGTCGTCTACGCCGACGACCCGGTCCCGGACCACCTGATCGCCCGCTTGGAGCAGCACGGCGGCAAGCGGGTCGAATCCCCCAACCCCTACTGGAACGAATGGGGCGTCACCATCGAGGACCCCGACGGATATCGCCTGGTGCTGTGCCGCCGGGCGTGGTCCAACAGCTGAACGACCAGCTGCCCCGCAGCCGGCCGACCACTCCCTGCCGGGCCCGGCAGGGAGTGGTCCGGACTCAGGCCGTCACCTTCTCCGGCTCCGCGGTCGCCCGGGCCGGGCGTACCCCCAGCGCCTCGGTCGGAACACGGTGCGTCTCGCGGGCCGACAGCGCGGCGATGACCGGCGGTACGCACAGGGCCGCGGTGAACAGGGCCACCGCCGACCAGTCGTCGCCGCCCGGCCCCGCGATCTGCGCGGCGAACGTCACCGCGAAGCCGGCCGCCGCGAAGCCGATCTGCGTGCCGATGGCCACGCCGGACAGCCGGACCCGGGTCGTGAACATCTCGCCGTAGAAGGAGGGCCACACGCCGTTCGCGGCGCTGTAGACCACGCCGAAGCAGAGGATTCCCAGCAGGAACGTCAGCGGGTACGAGCCCGTGGAGACGGCCCACAGGTACAGGAACATCGTCACCGCGCTGCCGACCGCCCCGATCAGGTACACGGGGCGGCGGCCGATCCGGTCGGACAGCGTGGCCCACAGCGGGATCGCGGCGAGCGCGACGACGTTGGCCAGAGCCCCCACCCACAGCATCGCGGTGCGCGACATGCCGACCGCGTCGCTCGTGGCGTACGCCAGCGCCCACACCGTGAAGATGGTGCTGACCGAGGCGATGAGCGCACCGGCGATCACCCGCAGCACGTCCGCCCAGTGCTCGCGCAGCAGCACGACCAGAGGCATTTTGACGACGCCTTCCTCGGCGGCCTGCTGGGCGAAGGCCGGGGTCTCGTCCAGCTTGCGCCGGATGACGTAGCCGGCGACGGCGACCCCGACGCTCAGCCAGAACGGCACCCGCCAGCCCCAGGACAGCAACTGCTCCTCGGGCAGCGCGGCGACCGGGATGAAGACCAGCGTGGCCAGCAACTGGCCGCCCTGCGTGCCGCTGAGGGTGAAGCTGGTGAAGAAGCCGCGCCGGCCCGGTGGCGCGTGTTCCAGCGTCATGGAGTTGGCGCTGGCCTGTTCGCCCGCCGCCGAGATGCCCTGGAGCACCCGGCACAGCACGAGCAGGACCGGGGCGAGCGTGCCGACCTGGTCCCGGGTCGGCAGACAGCCGATGAGGAACGTCGACAGGCCCATCAGCATCAGCGTGAAGACCATGATCTTCTTGCGGCCGAGCTTGTCGCCGAAGTGCCCGAGCACCAGGGCGCCGACCGGGCGGGCGGCGTACGCGACGCCGAACGTGGCCAGCGACAGCAGGGTCGCGGTGGCCGGGTCGGACTCGTCGAAGAACACCTGGGGGAAGATCAGCGCGGCGGCGCTGCCGTAGATGAAGAAGTCGTAGTACTCCAGCGCGCTGCCGATCCAGGCGGCGGTCGCGGCTTTCCTGGGCTGACCGGGCGGGGCTGCGGCCCCTCGGGGCGTGGCGGGGACGGACACGGCGGCTCCTTAGCGGGCTCCACCATAGGCGGAGTGAACAGAAGGACGAGCGAAGGGGAAGTGCCGGATCGCGGCTAATTAACCCACTGGGTAGTTAGTAGGGGATGGCTAGGGATGCTGCGCCCGAGTGCCGCCGGTGTCAAGGGGGCGTGCGCCGGGCGGTCAGTCCGCCGCGCGCTCCGCCGTCAGATACGCGATCACCATGTCGCCCAGCATGGTGCGGTAGTGCGCGCGCTGCGCCGGGTCGACCAGGTCCCGGCCGAACAGCGCGCCGAAGGTATGCCGGTTGGAGACCCGGAAGAAGCAGAAGGAGGAGATCATCGCGTGCAGGTCGACGGCGTCGACGTCCGCCGTGAACAGCCCTGACCTGCGGCCCTCCTCCAGGATGCGGCGGATCACGTCCAGGGCGGGGGAGCCGATCTTCCCCAGCTCCTCGGAGGCGGCGATGTGCTGCGCCTCGTGGATGTTCTCGATGCTGACCAGGCGGATGAAGTCCGGGTGCTGCTCGTGGTGGTCGAAGGTCACCTCGGCCAGGCGCCGGATGGCCGCCACCGGGTCCAGGTGCTCGACGTCGAGCTGCTGCTCGGCCTCCCGGATCACGCCGTAGGCCCGCTCCAGCACGGCCGTGAACAGCTGCTCCTTGCCGCCGAAGTAGTAGTAGATCATCCGCTTCGTGGTGCGGGTGCGGGCGGCGATCTCGTCCACCCGGGCCCCGGCGTAGCCGGCCCGGGCGAACTCCTGCGTGGCGACGTCGAGGATCTCGGCCTGGGTGCGGGCGGCGTCACGGACGCGCTCGCGCTCGCCAGGACGTGCCGGTTCTTCGACGCTGGTCATCAGGTTCCTTCGGGCGGAGGGGCCGGTGCCGGTGATTCTAGAAGCAGGGCCCGCGTCTCACCGGGGCCTTCCCGTGGTCGCGCTCGGCTGATATAGCTAACGTACTAGTTCGTACATTAGTGAGCCGCTCGGGAGGCCCGTGTGCCCAAGGACTCGTATCTCGTCGGACTGATCGGTTCCGGCATCGGCCCGTCGCTGAGCCCGGCGCTGCACGAGCGGGAGGGCGACCGGCAGGGCCTGCGCCTGCTGTACCGGCTGATCGACATCGACCCGCTCGGGGTGCCGCCCGAGGCGGTGGGCGATCTGGTGCGGGCCGCCCGCGACCTCGGGTTCGACGGGCTCAACATCACACACCCCTGCAAGCAGCTCGTCATCGAGCACCTGGACGTGCTCGCCCCGCAGGCCGAGGCGCTGGGCGCGGTCAACACCGTCGTTTTCGAGGACGGCCGCGCGGTCGGCCACAACACGGACGTCACCGGCTTCGCCACGTCCTTCGCGCGAGGGCTGCCCGACGCGCCGCTGGAGCGGGTCGTGCAACTGGGCGCCGGCGGTGCGGGCGCGGCCGTCGCGCACGCCATGCTCACTCTCGGCGCCGAGCGGGTCACCGTCGTCGACGCCCTGCCCGAACGTGCCGCCGCCCTGGCCGACTCCCTGAACCGTGCCTTCGGCCAGGGCCGTGCCGCCGCGGCGACCCCGGACCGGCAGGCGGAGCTGCTCGCGCACGCCGACGGCATCGTCCACGCCACGCCCACCGGCATGGCGGCCCACCCCGGCCTGCCGCTGCCCGCCGAGCTGCTCCACCCCGGGTTGTGGGTCGCCGAGGTGGTCTACCGACCGCTGGAGACCGAACTGCTGCGCACCGCCCGCGCGCTGGGCTGCGCCACCCTCGACGGCGGCGGCATGGCCGCTTTCCAGGCCGCCGACGCGTTCCGCCTGTTCACCGGGCGGGAACCCGACGCCGCGCGGATGCTGGCGGACCTGACCGAACTGGCCGGGGCCGTCGGGGCATCGAACTGAAGAGAGGTACCGACGTGCGTACGTCCATCGCCACCGTCTCCCTCAGCGGATCCCTCACCGAGAAGCTCACGGCCGCGGCCCGGGCCGGTTTCGACGGCGTGGAGATCTTCGAGAACGACCTGCTGGCCAGCCCCCTCACCCCCGAGGAGATCCGCGCCCGCTGCGCCGACCTCGGCCTCGGCATCGACCTGTACCAGCCCATGCGGGACATCGAGGCCGTCCCCGAGGACGAGTTCGCCCGGAACCTGCGGCGGGCCCGCCACAAGTTCGAGCTGATGCGCAGGCTCGGAGCCGACACGGTCCTCGTCTGCTCCAGCGTCTCCCCGCGGGCGGTGGACGACGACGCCCTCGCCGCCGAGCAGCTCAGCCGGCTCGCCGACCTCGCCCGGGACTACGGGATCCGGGTGGCCTACGAGGCGCTCGCCTGGGGGCGGCACGTCAGTACGTACGACCACGCCTGGCACATCGTCGAGTCGGCCGGCCACCCCGCCCTCGGCACCTGCCTGGACAGCTTCCACATTCTCTCGCGCGGCTCTGAACCCAAGGACCTCGAAGGCCTTGCGGCCATCCCCGGCGAGAAGATCTTCTTCCTCCAACTGGCCGACGCCCCGCTGCTCGCCATGGACGTCCTCCAGTGGAGCCGCCACTACCGCTGCTTCCCCGGCCAGGGCGGCTTCGACGTCGCCGGCCTGGTACGACACGTGCTGCGCACCGGCTACGACGGCCCGCTCTCCCTGGAGGTCTTCAACGACGTCTTCCGGCAGGCCGAGGCCGGTCCGACCGCCGTCGACGCCCGGCGTTCCCTGCTGGTCCTCCAGGAGGCGGTGGGCCGGACCGCCCTGCCCGAGCCCGTCGTCCCCACCGGCGTCGCCTTCGCCGAACTGGTCACGCCCGACGCCGAACCCCTCACCGCCCTGCTCGGCGCCCTGGGCTTCACCCGCACCGCCCGCCACCGCGGCAAGCCCGTCACCCTGTGGGAGCAGGGGGACGCCCGGATCCTGGTCAACACCGGGCCGGCCGTCCGCCGGGACGGCACCCAGCTCGCCGCGATCGGGCTGGAGTCACCGGACCCGGCCGCGGCGGCCCGGCGTGCCGAGGCGCTGCTGGCACCCGTCCTGCCGCGCCGCCGGGCACCCGAGGACGCCCCGCTCGACGCGGTCGCCGCCCCCGACGGCACGGAGCTCTTCTTCTGCGCCACCGGCCGTCCGGACCTGCCCGACTGGCGGGCCGACTTCGAGGACACCGGCGCGGCACCCGCGCCCGCGTCCCTCCGCCGTATCGACCATCTCGCCCTCGTCCAGCCCTGGCACCACTTCGACGAGGCGGCCCTCTTCCACCACGGTGTGCTGGGCCTGCACGCCCAGGAGAGCGTGGACGTCGCCGATCCATACGGTCTGCTGCGCAGCCGTGCCGTGACCAACGCCGACGGCAGCGTCCGTATCGCCCTCACCGTCGGCGCCGCGCCCACGGACGACACCGTCCACGCCCAGCACATCGCCCTGGCCACCGACGACGTGGTCGCCTCGGCCCGCCGCTTCCGGGAGGCCGGCGGCAGTCTGCTGCCCGTCCCGGCGAACTACTACGACGATCTCGCCGCCCGCTTCGAGTTCGCCGACGGCGAGCTGGAGACCTACCGCGACCTCGGCATCCTCTACGACCGCGACGCCCATGGCGTCTTCCGCCACTGCTACACCCGCACGGTCGGGCGCGTCTTCTTCGAACTGGCCCAGCGCGACGACGGCTACCGGGGCTACGGCGCCGCGAACGCCCCGGTACGGCTGGCGGCACAGCACGCGGTGCGGGCGCTCACTGGCGGCTGACCGACCGGGTGATGCCGGTGACGACCGTCGTGGCCAGGATCCAGCCCGTGAGGACGAGGACGTAGGAGAGCCACTGGTACCAGCCGGCGGGCGCGAACGCCCCCTCCTGCCCGAAGGAGATCACCGGCAGCAGCAGGTCGAGTGTGTAGAACACCGGGTTGAACTGCGGGGCCTCGTCCGCCTTCAGCGGCTGGGGGTGGTGCAGCGCGTAGGCGACGGAGCCGATCACGAGGAGCGACACCAGCCAGCCCGCGGCCCACAGGGGGCGGAAGCCGTAGCCGACGGTGGCGTCCTGCACATAGCCCCACAGCCGGGCGTACCAGGGGAGGGTGCCGCGGTGGCGGCGCTGCTTGGCTAGCTGGACGAGGCGGGCGGCGTGGTCGTCGCCGATCCGGCGGTAGGCGGCGGTCAACTGCTCGTAGGCGTGCGGGACATAGCCCTCGCCGTCCCGCTCCAGCATCGCCAGGCGGCGCTCGGCGGGCTCGTGCGGCGTGAGGGAGGTGTAGACGAGGCTGTCGAGCAGGACCTCCTCGGGTACCACGTCCGCTTCCAGGAACAGGACGTCCAGCTGGGCGCGGCGCAGGTTGAGGGTGCCTGCCATGGGCGGGCTCTTGCGCAGCCAGAGTTCCCCGATGGTGCAGCTGCTGGCCCGCAGCGCCGCGTCACCGGGGTTCGCCAGGCGCGCGTAGGAAAGATCGAGACGGCCCGCGACCCGGGCACCGCGCAGGCCGATCCAGCCGAGGACGTCCGCGTCGCGCAGCACGACGTCACCTTCCACCGTCAGTGTCTCCGCGTCGAGGGCGACCTCACCGGTACCGGCCTCCAGCCGCGCCTCGTTGAGGTCGATCGTCCCGGCGACCGTGGCGCCCGTCAGGCGGACCTCGCCGCGGGTCCGCAGGCCCGTCGCCGACAGACCGTCCCCGATGGTCACGTGGTTGAGCTGGAGTGCCGGCTGACCGGCGGGCGGTTCGCCGATGTCGGCCCGGTCCATGAACAGGGCCCCGGTTATCTGCGCGCCGCCGAGCCGCACGGGCCCGTCGAACAGGCAGTCCGACATGCGCAGGACGCCGTCCACCCGCAGCGTGGCGGCGTCCAGGCCGGGCAGGACGGAGTCGCGCAGGTTCAGCTGGCGCAGCCGCGCCCCGTACAGCACGGGGACGTCCTCGAAGAAGCAGTGACTCAGGCGCACGGCGTGGTCGATGTCGCCGTACTTGAGGTCGAGCACCCCTGTGATCCGTGCGCCCGCCAGTCTGAGGGCGGCTGTCTCCCCGTCCTCCTGCGGAGCGCTCAGCAACAGGGACCGCAACACGGCCGCGCGTACGGTCCGTTCAGGGCCCCAGTCCGCGCCCCGCTCCGGATCCTCGTCCGCCGACTCCTGGAAGTCCACGTCCTGCCCGCGCGGAAAGGCGCGCCACACCCGCACCTCGGCGGGCGTCATGTCGTCGATCTCCATCAGCGGGGACTCTGACGTGCCCGGCCGGAGGTGTCAACTCACCTCCGGCCGGGGCCGGTTACGCCCTGATGTTCCACTCCGCGATCACGGGCCGCCCGTGCTCGGTGGACAGCCGGCAGACCGTGCCCGTCTCCAGCCGGAACAACCGCCCCTCCGACGGCGGCAGGCCCAGCCGGCGGGCCGTCAGGACGCGGAGGAAGTGGCCGTGCGCCACCAGCATCACATCGCCCTCGGGCAGCGCGTCCGCCACCCGGGACAGCACCCGGTCGGCGCGCTCGCCGACCTCCTCGGGGGACTCGCCCGGCTTGCCGTCGGGGCCGGGCGGGCCTCCGTCGGTCCACAGGTCCCAGTCGGGACGGGTGCGGTGTATCTCCTCGCTGGTGACGCCCTCGTAGGCGCCGTAGTACCACTCGTGCAGGTCCGTGTCCCGCACGGCCCCTGTCAGGCCCGCGAGTTCGGCGGTGCGCACCGCGCGGCCCAGGGGGCTGGTGAGGACCAGCGCGAAGGAACGGCCCGCCAGGAGCGGAACCAGCGACTTGGCCTGCTCCTCGCCGTTCGGGGTGAGGGGCAGGTCGGTGAAGCTGGTGTGCTGTCCGCTCCGGCTCCACTCCGTCTCGCCGTGGCGGACCAGCAGCAGATCTCCCACGTCCTACGCCTTCTTCGCGGACTCGACGGCGTGCCCGCCGAACTGGTTGCGCAGCGCCGCGATCATCTTCATCTGCGGGGAGTCGTCCTGCCGGGAGGCGAACCGGGAGAAGAGGGAGGCGGTGATCGCGGGCAGCGGCACGGAGTTGTCGATCGCGGCCTCCACGGTCCAGCGTCCCTCGCCGGAGTCCTGCGCGTAGCCCCGCAGGGTCTCCAGGTGCTCGTCCTCGTCGAGAGCGTTGACCGCGAGGTCGAGCAGCCAGGAACGGATGACGGTGCCGTCCTGCCAGGAGCGGAACACCTCGCGGACGTTGTCCACCGAGTCCACGGCCTCCAGCAGCTCCCAGCCCTCG
This sequence comes from Streptomyces sp. NPDC052064, assembly GCF_055585925.1. Taxonomy (NCBI): domain Bacteria; kingdom Bacillati; phylum Actinomycetota; class Actinomycetes; order Kitasatosporales; family Streptomycetaceae; genus Streptomyces; species Streptomyces sp. NPDC052064. The sequence goes on along the minus strand of NZ_JBVJJE010000006.1, from coordinate 511,988 downwards.
GCGTAGGCCTGCATCATCGCGTACTCGATGCCGTTGTGGACCATCTTCGCGAAGTGCCCGGCGCCCACCCGGCCGGCGTGCACGAAGCCGTACGGGCCCTCCGGCTTGAGCGCCTCGAAGATCGGCCGGAGCCGGTCGACGTACTCCTTCTCGCCGCCGACCATCAGGGCGTAGCCGTTCTTCAGGCCCCACACGCCGCCCGAGACGCCCGCGTCGACGAAGCCGATGCCGCGCTTGCTCAGCTCCTCGGCGTGCTTCTCGTCGTCCGTCCAGCGGGAGTTGCCGCCGTCGACCACCGTGTCGTACGGCTTGAGGAGGTCCGCCAGACGGTCGATGACGTGCTGGGTGGGGTCGCCGGCCGGGACCATGACCCAGACCGTGCGCGGCGCCTCCAGCTGGTCGACGAGGTCGGTCAGGCTGGTGACGTCGGACTTGTCCGGGTTGGTGTCGTAGCCGATGACGGTGTGGCCGGCGTTGCGCAGGCGCTCGCGCATGTTGCCGCCCATCTTGCCGAGGCCCACAAGACCGATCTGCATGTCAGTTCACTTCCCGAAGATTGCGGTAGGCGGCCACCAGCGCGGCCGTGGACGAATCGAGACCGGGGACGTCAGCGCCCTCGGTCAGGGCGGGCTCGACGCGCTTGGCGAGGACCTTGCCGAGCTCGACGCCCCATTGGTCGAAGGAGTCGATGTCCCAGACCGCGCCCTGCACGAACACCTTGTGCTCGTAGAGGGCGACCAGCTGGCCGAGGACCGACGGGGTCAGTTCGGTGGCCAGGATGGTCGTGGTGGGGTGGTTGCCCTGGAACGTGCGGTGCGGCACCTGCTCCTCGGGCACGCCCTCGGCCCGCACCTCCTCGGCGGTCTTGCCGAAGGCGAGCGCCTGCCCCTGCGCGAACAGGTTGGCCATCAGCAGGTCGTGCTGCGCCTTCAGTTCGTCGCCCAGCTCGGCGACGGGCCGCGCGAAGCCGATCAGGTCGGCGGGGATCAGTTTGGTGCCCTGGTGGATCAACTGGTAGTAGGCGTGCTGCCCGTTGGTGCCGGGCGTGCCCCAGACGACCGGACCCGTCTGCCACTCCACGGGACGGCCGTCGCGGTCCACCGACTTGCCGTTGGACTCCATGTCGAGCTGCTGGAGGTAGGCGGTGAACTTCGACAGGTAGTGGCTGTAGGGCAGGACGGCGTGCGACTGGGCGTCGTGGAAGTTGCCGTACCAGATGCCCAGCAGGCCCATGACGAGCGGGGCGTTGGCCTCCGCGGGGGCGTTGCGGAAGTGCTCGTCGACGATGCGGAAGCCGTCGAGCATCTCCCGGAAGCGGTCCGGGCCGATCGCGATCATCAGGGACAGGCCGATCGCGGAGTCGTACGAGTAGCGACCGCCGACCCAGTCCCAGAACTCGAACATGTTGTCGACGTCGATACCGAAGTCGGCGACCTTCTCGGCGTTCGTGGAGAGCGCCACGAAGTGCTTGGCGACCGCCTTTTCGTCGCCCCCGAGCCCTTCCAGCAGCCAGGAGCGCGCCGACGTCGCGTTCGTGATGGTCTCGATCGTGGTGAAGGTCTTGGACGCGACGATGAACAGCGTCTCCGCCGGGTCCAGGTCGCGGGTGGCCTCGTGCAGGTCGGAGCCGTCGACGTTCGACACGAAGCGGAACGTCAGCTCCCGGGCGGTGAACGGCCGCAGTGCCTCGTAGGCCATCGCCGGGCCCAGGTCCGAGCCGCCGATGCCGATGTTGACGACGTTCCGGATCCGCTTGCCGGTGTGCCCGGTCCACTCACCCGAGCGCACCCGGTTCGCGAAGCCGGACATCTTGTCGAGCACGGCGTGCACGCCCGGGACGACGTTCTCGCCGTCGACCTCGATCACCGCGTCCCGCGGGGCGCGCAGCGCGGTGTGCAGCACGGCCCGGTTCTCGGTGACGTTGATCCGCTCGCCGCGGAACATCGCGTCGCGCAGCCCGGGCACGTCGGCGGCGGTGGCCAGCTCCTGGAGCAGGGCCAGCGTCTCGTCGGTGACCAGGTGCTTGGAGTAGTCGATGCGCAGGTCGCCCACGTGCACGACGTAGCGTTCGGCGCGCCCCGGGTCCGCCGCGAACAGCTCACGCAGGTCCGGCTGCGGCAGGGCGTCCTTGCGGTGGTCCTCCAGGGCGGTCCACTCGGGCCGCCGCGTGAGCTGGGGGGAGCCGGAGGGGGAGTCAGACATGAGCGGGGGTCTCCTCGGTTGCCTCACCGTTCAGGGCGATGGCGTACATCTCGTCCGCGTCGAGGCGCCTCAGCTCCTCGGCGATGAGTTCGGAGGTGGCACGGACCTTCAGCGCGAGGGTGCGGGAGGGCTGGCCCGGCAGGGTCAGCGTGGCCAGCGGTCCCTCGGGGCGGTCGATGACGATCTCGCCGTTCTCCGTGCCCAGGCGCACCGCCGTCACGACCGGCCCGGCGGTGACCACCCGGTCGACCTGGACGTGCAGCCGCGCCTCCAGCCAGCGGGCCAGCAGCTCGGCGGCCGGGTTGTCGGCCTCTGCTTCGACGGCTGCCGAGATGACCCGCGCCCGGGCCTGGTCCAGCGCCGCCGCCAGCATCGAACGCCAGGGCGTCAGCCGGGTCCAGGCGAGGTCGGTGTCGCCGGGGGCGTAGGCGCGGACCCGGGTCTCCAGTACCTCCAGGGGGTTCGCGACGGCGTACAGGTCGGTGATCCGCCGCTGGGCCAGCGCCCCGAGCGGGTCCTTCGAGGGCACCTCCGGCGCGTCCATCGGCCACCACACGACCACCGGCGCGTCCGGCAGCAGCAGCGGCAGCACCACCGAGTCTGCGTGGTCGGACACCTCGCCGTAGGTCCGCAGGATCACCGTCTCGCCGGTGCCCGCGTCGGCGCCCACCCGGACCTCGGCGTCCAGGCGGGAGGACTGGCGGTCGCGCGGGGTGCGGGCGTGCCGCTTGATGACGACCAGGGTGCGCGAGGGGTGCTCGTGCGAGGCCTCCTCGGCCGCCTTGATCGCGTCGTAGGCGTTCTCCTCGTCCGTGACGATCACCATCGTCAGGACCATGCCCACGGCAGGCGTGCCGATGGCGCGGCGGCCCTGCACCAGCGCCTTGTTGATCTTGCTTGCCGTGGTGTCGGTCAGGTCGATCTTCATGGCCTGCGCCAGCTCCGTCCGTCTCGTGCGAGCATCTCGTCGGCTTCCGCGGGTCCCCAGCTGCCCGAGGCGTACTGCGCGGGCCGGCCGTGCGTGGCCCAGTACTGCTCGATCGGGTCGAGGATCTTCCAGGACTCTTCCACTTCCTGGTGACGGGGGAACAGGTTGGCGTCGCCCAGGAGGACGTCCAGGATCAGCCGTTCGTACGCCTCGGGGCTCGATTCGGTGAACGACTCGCCGTAGGCGAAGTCCATCGTCACGTCCCGGATCTCCATCGACGTACCCGGCACCTTGGAGCCGAACCGCACCGTCATGCCCTCGTCCGGCTGGACGCGGATGACGATCGCGTTGGAGCCCAGCTCCTCGGTGGCGGTGGTGTCGAAGGGGGAGTGCGGGGCCCGCTGGAACACCACCGCGATCTCCGTCACCCGGCGGCCCAGGCGCTTGCCGGTACGCAGGTAGAACGGCACGCCCGCCCACCGTCGGTTGTCCACCTGGAGCTTGATCGCGGCGTAGGTGTCGGTCGAGGAGGCCTGGTCGATGCCCTCCTCCTCCAGATAGCCGCTGACCCTCGTGCCGCCCTGCCAGGCCGCCGCGTACTGCCCGCGCACCGTGCTCCTGCCCAGGTCCTCCGGCAGCCGCACGGCCCGCAGCACCTTCAGCTTCTCGGTGAGCAGCGACGCCGCGTCGAAGGCGGCGGGTTCCTCCATCGCGGTGAGCGCCATCAGCTGGAGGAGGTGGTTCTGGATGACGTCACGGGCGGCGCCGATGCCGTCGTAGTACCCCGCGCGGCCACCGATGCCGATGTCCTCGGCCATGGTGATCTGCACATGGTCGACGTACGACCGGTTCCAGATCGGTTCGAACATCTGGTTGGCGAAGCGCAGTGCCAGGATGTTCTGGACGGTCTCCTTGCCGAGGTAGTGGTCGATACGGAAGACCTGCTCCGGGTCGAACACGTCGTGCACGATCGCGTTCAGCTCGCAGGCGCTGTCGAGGTCGTGCCCGAACGGCTTTTCGATGACCGCGCGGCGCCAGGAGCCCTCCGCCGCGTCGGCCAGCTTGTGCTTCTTCAGCTGCTGGACGACCTTGGGGAAGAACTTCGGCGGCACCGAGAGGTAGAAGGCGTAGTTGCCGCTGGTGCCCCGGGAGGCGTCCAGCTCCTCGACGGCGGAGCGCAGCTGCTTGAACGCCGTGTCGTCGTCGAAGTCGCCCGGAATGAACCGCATGCCCTCGGCGAGCTGCTGCCATACCTCCTCGCGGAACGGCGTCCGCGCGTGCTCACGGACCGCGTCGTGCACCACCTGCGCGAAGTCCTGGTCCTCCCAGTCCCGGCGGGCGAAACCCACCAGCGAGAAGCCCGGCGGCAGCAGACCCCGGTTGGCCAGGTCGTACACGGCCGGCATCAGCTTCTTGCGGGACAGGTCGCCGGTCACACCGAAGATGACGAGCCCGGACGGGCCCGCGATCCTGGGCAGACGGCGGTCCCGCGGATCGCGCAGGGGATTGGCGAAGTCGGTGCCGGCGTGCTCCGGGCGCGGGGCGGCCTGGCCGCTCACCCCGGTCTGCTCGACCCCGGCCGCCTCCTGGGACGCCCGGGCCTCCTTGTCCTCCTTGGTCCCCTTGGTCTCCTGCTCGGCCGTCTGGGGGATGCTCTCGCTCATTCCGCGTCAACTCCCTTGCTGTTCAAGGACTTGGTGACCGCTTCCAGCAGGTCCTGCCAGGCCACCTCGAACTTGGCGACGCCTTCGTCCTCCAGTTGCCGCACCACCTCGTCGTACGAAATGCCGAGCCGCCCGACGGCCGCCAGGTCGGCACGCGCCTGCGCGTAACCGCCGGTGACGGTGTCGCCCTGGACGTCACCGTGGTCGGCGACGGCGTTCAGCGTGGCCTCCGGCATGGTGTTGACCGTGCCGGGGGCGACCAGCTCGTCCACGTACAGGGTGTCCTTGTAAGCGGGGTCCTTCACACCGGTGGAGGCCCAAAGGGGGCGCTGCCGGTTCGCGCGGGCACCGCCCAGGGACTGCCAGCGCGGCCCGGCGAATACCTGTTCGTACGCCTCGTAGGCCAGCCGCGCGTTGGCCAGGGCCGCCCTGCCCTTCAGGGCGAGGGCCTCGTCCGTACCCAGCAGCGTCAGCCGCTTGTCGATCTCGGAGTCGACTCGGGAGACGAAGAAGGACGCGACCGAGTGGATGGCCGACAGGTCGAGACCGTCCGCCTGCGCCTTCTCCAGGCCGGCGAGGTAGGCGTCCAGCACCTCGCGGTAGCGCTCCAGCGAGAAGATCAGCGTCACGTTCACGCTGATGCCCGCACCGATCACCTCGGTGATCGCCGGCAGACCGGCCTTCGTCGCGGGGATCTTGATCATCACATTGGGGCGGTCCACCAGCCAGGCGAGCTGCCGGGCCTCGGCGACGGTCGCCGCCGTGTTGTGGGCCAGACGCGGGTCGACCTCGATGGACACCCGGCCGTCCCGCCCGCCGGTGGCGTCGTACACCGGCCGCAGGACGTCGGCGGCGGCCCGGACGTCGGCCGTCGTCATCATGCGGACGGCCTCGTCGACGGTGACGCCCCGCACCGCCAGGTCGGCGAGCTGTTCCTCGTAGCCCTCGCCCGAGCCGATGGCGGCCTGGAAGATGGACGGGTTGGTGGTGACGCCGACGACGTTCCTCGTCGCCACGAGCCCGGCCAGGTTGCCGGACTCGATCCGCCGGCGGGACAGGTCGTCCAGCCAGATCGACACGCCCTCGTCGGACAGGCGCTTGAGTGCTCCCGCGGTCGCGGTCGCTTCGGTCACAGTGATCATCTTCTTTCGGGCGGTCGGATCAACCACGGGCGGCGGACAGGGATCGCCGGGCCGCGGCGACGACGTTCTCGGAGGTGAAGCCGTACTCGGCGAACAGGGTCTTCGCGTCGGCGGAGGCGCCGAAGTGCTCCAGGGAGACGATGCGTCCCGCGTCCCCCACGAACCGGTGCCAGGTCAGGCCGATACCGGCCTCGACCGCGACCCGGGCCCTCACGGACGGCGGCAGAACGGTGTCCCGGTACGCGCGGGGCTGCTCCTCGAACCACTCCACGGACGGCATCGACACCACCCGGGTGCCGACCCCCTCGGCCTCCAGCCGCTCCCGCGCGGCGACGGCGAGCTGCACCTCGGAGCCGGTGGCGACGAGAATCACCTCCGGGGTCTCCGACGACGACTCCTGAAGGACGTAGCCGCCCTTCGCCACGTCCGGGTTCGGCTCGTACGTGGGCACGCCCTGGCGGGTGAGCGCGAGACCGTGCGGGGCCGGGTCGGTGGTGTGCCGCCTGAGGATCTCGGCCCAGGCGAGCGCGGTCTCGTTGGCGTCGGCGGGGCGTACGACGTTCAGGCCCGGGATGGCCCGCAGCGCGGCCAGGTGCTCGACCGGCTGGTGGGTCGGGCCGTCCTCGCCCAGGCCGATGGAGTCGTGCGTCCACACGTAGGTCACCGGCAGCTGCATCAGGGCCGACATCCGGACGGCGTTGCGCATGTAGTCGGAGAACACCAGGAAGGTGCCGCCGTAGACGCGCGTGTTGCCGTGCAGGACGATGCCGTTCATCTCCGCGGCCATGGAGAACTCGCGGATGCCGAAGTGGATCGTCCGGCCGTACGGGTCGGCCTCCGGCAGCGGGTTGCCCTCCGGCAGGAAGGACGACGTCTTGTCGATCGTGGTGTTGTTCGAACCGGCCAGGTCGGCCGAGCCGCCCCACAGCTCGGGGACGACGGCGCCGAGGGCCTGGAGCACCTTGCCGGACGCGGCACGGGTGGCGACCGCCTTGCCCGGCTCGAACACCGGCAGGGCGTCCTCCCAGCCCGCGGGCAGCTCGCCCTTGCTGACCCGGTCGAACGTGGCGGCGCGCTCCGGGTTCTCGCCGCGCCAGGCGGCGATCCGCTTGTCCCAGGCGGCGTGCGCCTCGGCGCCCCGGTCCAGGGCCTCACGGGTGTGCGCCAGCACCTCGTCGGCGACCTCGAAGCTCTGCTCCGGGTCGAAGCCGAGCAGGCGCTTGGTGGCGGCGACCTCGTCCTCGCCGAGCGCCGAGCCGTGGGAGGCCTCGGTGTTCCGCGCGTTCGGGGCGGGCCAGGCGATGATGGTGCGCATCGCGATGATCGAGGGGCGCCCGGTCTCGGCCTGAGCCTCCTTCAACGCCGCGTACAGCGCATGCACGTCGACGTCGCCGTCCTCCCGCGGTTCGATCCGCCGCACGTGCCAGCCGTACGCCTCGTACCGCTTCAGCACGTCCTCGGAGAACGCGGTCGCGGTGTCGCCCTCGATGGAGATGTGGTTGTCGTCGTAGAGGAAGACCAGGTTGCCGAGCTTCTGGTGGCCGGCCAGCGAGGAGGCCTCGGCGGAGACGCCCTCCTGGAGGTCGCCGTCGGAGACGATGGCCCAGACGGTGTGATCGAAGGGGGACTCGCCCTCGGGGGCCCCGGGGTCGAACAGGCCGCGCTCGTAGCGGGCGGCCATCGCCATGCCGACCGCGTTCGCGACGCCCTGGCCGAGCGGGCCGGTGGTGGTCTCCACGCCCGCGGTGTGCCCGTATTCGGGGTGGCCGGGCGTCTTCGAGCCGTGCGTGCGGAACGCCTTCAGGTCGTCCAGCTCCAGCTCGTAGCCCGCGAGGTACAGCTGCGTGTAGAGGGTCAGCGACGTGTGGCCGGGGGACAGGACGAAGCGGTCACGGCCGGTCCACTCCGGATCGGCCGGGTCGTGCCGCATCACCTTCTGAAAGATCGTGTAGGCGGCCGGCGCCAGGCTCATCGCCGTGCCGGGGTGGCCGTTTCCGACCCGCTGGACGGCATCGGCCGCCAGCAGACGGGCGGTGTCGACGGCACGCCGGTCGAGTTCGGTCCATTCGAAGCTGTCCGCTGTCTGCGTGCTCATCTTCAAGAAGTCCTCGATAGGAGCGAAGTAGCTGGTCTGACGTCTTCAAAACTAAAAGTCTGACTTTTTCGACGGAAGGTCGCGGTGTGCCAGCCTGTGGTGAAAGTGGGACACCCAGCGGCGGCGCGGCGCGCGAACGGGGCGGTACATGGCGGACATGGCGGACAGAAGCATCCAAGGCGGCGACGGGATCAGAACGTTCCCCTTCCCGGTCGAGCTGAGTGTCGGCGGCGTCGGCATGCAGGTCGGCCCGATGGGCACCGGCCGCACCTGGCACGCCGACGCGCCCCTGGAACGCGTGCACCGCATCGACTTCCACGTCGTGCTGCTGTTCGGCGAGGGCCCGGTCCGGCACATGGTCGACTTCACCGAGTACGAGGCCACGGCCGGGGACCTGCTGTGGATCCGCCCGGGGCAGGTCCACCGTTTCTCCCGCACGAGCGAGTACCGCGGAACGGTGCTGACCATGCAGCCGGGCTTCCTGCCCCGCGCGACGGTGGAGGCCACCGGCCTGTACCGCTACGACCTGCCACCGCTGTTGCGGCCCGACGCGGCCCAACTCGCCGGTCTGCGCCACTCGCTCGGCCAGCTGCGGCGCGAGTACGAGGACACGGACACGCTGCCGCTGAGCCTGCACACCGCCGTCCTGCGCCACTCGCTGACGGCGTTCCTGCTGCGGCTCGCCCATCTGGCCGCCAGTTCGGCCGAGTCGGTACGGCGGCAGTCCGACTCCACCTTCACCCTTTTCCGGGAGGCCGTGGAGAAGGACTTCGCCACCAACCACAGCGTCAGCGCCTACGCCGACGCGCTCGGCTACTCCCGCCGCACCCTGGTCCGCGCGGTCCGCGCCGCGACCGGCGACACCCCCAAGGCCTTCATCGACAAGCGTGTGGTCCTGGAGGCCAAACGGCTCCTCGCCCACACCGACCTGCCGATCGGCCGGGTCGGCGCGGCGGTCGGCTTCCCCGATGCCGCGAACTTCTCCAAGTTCTTCCACCAGCACACGGATCAGACGCCGGCGGCGTTCCGGGCGGAACTGCGCTGAGGTACGGAGGCCGGGCAGCGAAAAGGGGGCTCCACGCGCGCGTGGAGCCCCTGCCGGGGACCGTCAGTGCCCGAACGCGAACCAGTTGACGTTCACGAAGTCCGCCGGCTGTCCGCTGGTGAAGGTCAGATACACGTCGTGCGTGCCCGTCACGGAGCTGATGTTCGCCGGGATCGTCCGCCACGACTGCCAGCCGCCGGTGTCGCCCACCGCGAAACTCCCGATCGGCGCGTTGCTCCGGCTGTCCAGCCGCACCTCGACCAGTCCGCTGACGCCGCCCGCCGCACCGCTCGCGACCCGGGCGCTGAACTGCCGGGCGGCCGTGGAGCCGAAGTCGACGCCCTTGAAGTGCAGCCAGTCGCCATTGGCCAGCGAGCCGACGTTCTGGCCGCCGCCGGAGTCGGACGTCGTCTCGGTGCTCACTCCGGACTGGCCGTCGTAGGACTCGGCCTGGATGGTGGAGTAGGCGTCGCGATTGCCGGTCGGGGGAGGCGTGGTGCCGCCGCCGGACGAGAGCACCTGGACGTAGTCGACGACCATCGGGTGGCCGGGCTGCGTCCCGGCGTCCGGGCCGCCGCCGAACGCGTCGGGGAACCCGCCGCCCATCGCGACGTTCAGGATGACGAAGAAGCCGTGGTCCGTGGCGTTCCGCCAGGTCGTCGCGTCGACCTGGTCGGCGCGCACCGTGTGGAAGTTGGTGCCGTCCAGGTAGAAGCGGATCTCCTCGACGCTCGTCGAGCGGTCCCACTCCATCCGGTAGGTGTGGAAGCCGGCCTGGCAGGTGGTGCCCTGGCAGGTCGTCGAACTGCCGATGCCGCTCGTCTCGTTGCAGGGGCCGCCCGGGGAGGTGCCGCAGTGCATCGTCGCGAACACCGTGTTCTGGCCCTGGGTGTTCTCCATGATGTCCAGTTCGCCGACGCTCGGCCAGTTCCAGTAGTTGCCTCGGTAGGGGGAGCCCAGCATCCAGAACGCGGGCCAGTAGCCCTTGGCCGCGGCCCCGGTGACGTTCGGCACCTGGATGCGCGACTCCACGCGGAGCTTGCCGCCGGCCGGGGGCTGGAAGTCCGAGCGGTTGGTCTCGATGCGGCCGGAGGTCCAGTTGCCGGAGCCGTCCCGCCGGGGAGTGATGCGGAGGTTGCCGTTGCCGTCGAGCGAGACGTTGTCGGTGCTGCTCGTCATCGTCTCGATCTCGCCGGTGCCCCAGTTGGCGGGGCCGCCCGGGTAGCCCTTGCCGGTCGCGTACTGCCAGTTGGACGTGTTGACGCCGCTGCCCGCCGGGCCGTTGAAGTCGTCGAGGAAGACCTGGTTCCAGCCCGACGGGGGCGGCGGCGCGGAGGCGCTCGCGGAGGGAGTCGCGGCGGTGGCGGCGACCGCGGCGAGGCCGAGCGTGCTGACGACGGCGACGAGCGCCCGCCGGAAGGGGCGCCGTGCGCGGGGTCTGCCGGAGGTGTCACGCATGTGGGGATGCCTCTCGGATACGGGTGCGGGAGTGTGAGAGCGCTCTCAGAGTGCCGTCAATGTGCTCCACACCACCCGGGTCGTCAAGAGTTGACGTGCTCCCCGGCTCGACGATCCTCTGCCTCCGCGGGACCGGCTGCGCCAGGGCTCCGCCCCCAGTGACCGTCAGGCAAGAGGATGGGGGCCTTGCGTTCCGCTTGAGCTCGGATCTCGACGTGGGATGAGTGAGCCGTGGTACGGAATGCCTCCTCGTACGAGGCCAAGGCCGCACTCATGGCCCCGCCTGCGAGGCCCCGGCGACGAATACGTGACGCCAGCCACGTAAAGAAGCCCAGGACCGCGGCAAGGAGCCCAACCAAGATCAGGAACGGTAAGAACGCACCCATGGCGGGAGGCTACTCCGTTGATCCTTGACACCCCAGGGATGGCAGCCGTCACGACGGCCCCGAATGGCGCCACCTGACCGGTGTCGCACGTCAGCTGATAGGCCGTCGACGCACGCGCGTAACCGCCCCCGCTCTCCCGGGCAAGGGCGCCATGCGGGGAGCAGCTCCTCGCGCCGGTGATCCCGGAGAGTTCCCTCACTCCTGCGGGTTCACCCGCTTCACGGGGAAGCCGATGCCGGGCGACTGCTGAGTCCGCCATGCGGCCCTGCATGGGGTCTCCCCGACACCGAACGGCTCAGGCCCGCTCCGGCTGCCACCCCAGGGCCCGGGAGATCCCGCGCGCCGCCACCCGTACCGCCGGGACCAGCACCGGCACCTGGGCGTCCGCTTGCGGCACCACGATGGACACGGCGGCGGCCACCGAGCCGTCCGCCGTGCGCACCGGTGCGGCCACCGACAGGGCGTCCTCGGTGACCTGACGGTCGCTCACCGCGACGCCGACCCGACGCACTTCGGCGAGTTCCCGCCGCAGCCGCGCCGGGTCGGTGATCGTGTGCGGCGTGAAGGACGCGAGTCCGCCCGCGCAGTACTCCTCCTGGAACTCCGGGTCCCCGTGGGCCAGCAGGGCGAGCCCGACCCCGGTGGCGTGCAGTGGCCAGCGCGCGCCGACGCGGATGTGCACGCCGACCGCCGAACGCCCCGACAGCCACTCGATGTAGACGACGTCCGAGCCGTCCCGCACCGCCAGCTGCACGTTCTCGTGCGTCGCCTCGTACAGGTCCTCCAGGTACGGCAGCGCGATCTGCCGCAGGGCGAGGCCGCGCGGCGCCAGCGCGGCGATCTCCCACAGCCGGAGCCCGACGTGGTAGACGCCGCACTCGTCCCGTTCCAGGGCCCCCCACTCGGTGAGCGCGCCCACCAGCCGGTGTGCGGTGGTCAGGCTCAGCCCGGCCCGCCGGCTGATGTCCGTCAGGCACAGGGCCGGGTGATCGTGGTCGAAGGCCGCGAGGACGGACAGCAACCGGTCGGTCGCGGTGGGGGCGCCCCCTGTGCGGGCGGAGCCGAGGACTCGGGGCAGAGCGGTCATGGCCGGGTGTCTCCCGGATGGGCGAGGTCGTAGGGGCGGGGGTAGGCGGTCGGCCGGTACGGAACGTAGCGGGGCTCGGCCGTCGGCTCCTCCGCCCTGGCACGGGAGTTGAGGGCGTCGGGCGAGGTGTCCCAGCGGCCCGTCTCCAGGCGGTGTTCCAGGGTGTGCAGGGCAGCCAGTGTCTCGCCGGGGGTGAACGTGCAGTGGCCGGGGCCGTCGACGTAGGCCTGGCGGAACAGCGGCCCGGAGCCGGCCGCGCCGGCCGCCCGCCGGTAGGCGCTCTCCGCCTGCACCGGTATCAGCGCGTCACCGGTCGTGTGGATGTTCAGCTGGGGGTCGTCGAGCCGGCCGGAGAGCACGCTGGAGTTCCGCATCCACCGCACGGCCGGCTGATCGGCATTGACCCGGGGTGCCCGGCCCAGGGCCGAGAGGTCGGTGCGCAAGGACAGTCCCGCCTCCTTGTAGAGCTCGGTCACCTCTTTGTACAGCGGGGACCGGGCGAGCATGGCGGTGTAGTCGACACCGGTGTTCCACGACGGGTTGCCGCCCGCCCGGCTCTCGGCCTCCTGCCGCCAGCTGAACGCGGGCCTCTGGAGCAGGCCCCGGACGGCGCTGTACTGGTTGGCCTGCTGTGTCTGCCAGTCCGTGGGGCCCGGCTCGGTCTGCGAGGCGTCGTTGTAGCCGGGGATGTTGTGCAGGGCGGCGGCGAGGGCGATGCGCGCCCGGCCCTCGGGGGTCTGCTGGGCGGCGTCCACCTTCGAGGTGAGCGCCTTCCCGGCGGCGACCGCCTCCGTCTGGCCGGCGAAGCCCGTGAGCCGGATCCCGGAGTCCGGCGCCAGGAGCGTGCGCAGCGCGAACACCGGGTCCAGGGTGCTGTTCCAGTTGGCGACGCCGCCCTGCACCAGCCCGCACATCGACAGCGAGCCGTCGAACCGGCCGGCGTGCCGCTCGGCGAGCATGGTGGTGACGAAGCCGCCGTACGAGGTGCCCCAGGCGAGGGTCCGCCGGGCCGCCCCGAACTTCTCGGTGAACAGGTCCAGCGTGGCGAGCTGGTCGGGCACCGCCTCGGTGACGGCCCAGCCGTTCGTCGCGTACGAGGAGCCGATCAGGGCGTAGCCCTCGGCCAGCAGCTTGTCCCGGGCGGCCGTACTCGGCGTGTTCTGGGCCAGCTTGGGGGATCCGGCCGGGGCGTAGCCGTGGCTGTACAGCAGCACGGTGCCGTTCCAGGACGCGGGCACGTCCATCACGTACACGGCGCCGGAAGAAAGCTCGCCCTCCAGGTGGGTGTCGGTGGCGCCGGCGGCCTGCGCCGGCAGTGCGGTCGCCACGGACAGGCAGGCGGTCAGTAAAGCGAGACGGATCCTCAACGCGGGGTTCCTTCCAGGGCGGGGGCGGCGGCGGGGGAGTCCAGGGCGTCGGTGTGCGTCTCGCGCAGTCGCCACACGGTGACGGCGGTGATCGCCGCGCCCGCGCACAGCAGCAGCGAGACGGGCGTGCTCCCACCCCCGTACGAGGCGAGGAGGCTGCCGGCGATGAGCGGGGAGAACCCGGCGCCGACCAGGGTGGCCGCCTGGTAGCCGAGGGAGGCGCCGGTGTAGCGGACGCGGGTGCCGAACATCTCGGTGAGCAGGGCGCCGAGCGGTCCGTACATCGTGGACTGGGCGACCCCGTGACCGAGGGCGAGGGCGAGGATCAGCAGTCCGGGCGAGCCGGAGTCGACCAGCGCCAGGACGGGGAAGGAGAGCGCGGCCGAGGCGACCGCTCCGGCGAGCACGACGGGCCGGCGGCCGACCCGGTCCGACAGCGCGGACGCGGCGGGCAGGACGACGAGGGCCACGCAGGAGGCGACGGTCACCGCGGTCAGCACCTGCGGGCGCGTGTACCCTTCGTCGACGGCGTAGGAGATCATGAAGCTGGTCAGCAGTGACTGGGCGGTGAACGCGCCGATGCCGACGCACGCGGCGAGCAGTACGGGCTTCGGGCGGCGCAGCACCTCCACGATCGGCGGCTTGTCCACCGGCTGGCGCGTGACCTGGGCGAACAGCGGGCTCTCGGCGACCTTGAGGCGTACGAACAGTCCGACGGCCAGCAGCACGATGCTCAGCAGGAACGGCACCCGCCAGCCCCAGGAGCGGAACTCGTCGTCGGGCAGGCCGGCGACGATGGTGACCACACCGGCGGACAGCACGGAACCGAGCGGGGCGCCGAGCTGGGTGAAGCTGGACCACAGGCCGCGCCGGGAACCCTGCGTGCGCTCGGCGTGCTCGACGACCATGAGCATCGCGCCGCCCCACTCGCCGCCGATCGCGATGCCCTGCACCACGCGCAGGGCGACCAGCAGGACCGGGGCCCAGACGCCGATCGCGTCGTACGTCGGCAGCAGGCCGATGAGGAAGCTGCCGCAGCCCATCAGGACCATGGTCAGCAGCATCATCGACTTGCGGCCGATCCGGTCGCCGAAGTGGCCGAAGACGATGCCGCCGAGCGGACGGGCGAGATAGCCGGCGGCGAAGGTGCCGAACGCCGCGATGGTGCCGACCGCAGGGTCGGCCCTGGGGAAGAACAGCTCGCCGAAGACGAGCGCGGCGACCGTGCCGTAGACGAGGAAGTCGTAGAACTCGACGGCCGTTCCGAGCAGGCCGGAGACGGCCACGCGGCGCAACTGCCGCGAATCGGGGGCGGGTTGAGCGGCAGAAGGGGATGGCTGCACGGGAGCTCCCTGGGGACGGGTCTCGGTTAGCCGGTGAAGTTATGCACCCATCGTGCGGCCGTCAATCATTTGCACAACATCAGTTCAGTCCGTCCTCGGCGATCCGCAGCAGCAGCGCGTGCAGCGCGTCCCGCTCGGCCGGGTCCAGCGGGCCCAGGAGTTCGTTCGTCACCCGCTGGCCGGCCTCGTCGGTGTCGCGGAGGAACGCGCGGCCGCTCTCGGTCAGCGCGACGATCCGGCTGCGGCGGTCGTCGGGGGAGGGGCGGCGCTCGGCGAAGCCCTGCTTCTCCAAGTCGTCGACCAGGCCGACGATCGCGCTCGGGTCGTAGCCGAGCCGGGTGCTCAGCTCGCGCTGGAGGGTGCCGTCGGAGGTGGCGAGGAAGCGCAGCACCGCGTAGTGGCGCAGGCGCAGGCCCGACTCCTGGAGGCAGGCGTTGAAGAGCTGTCCCGAGCGCAGGCCCAGGCGGTACAGCAGGTAGCCCGTGTCGGCGTGCAGCCCGCGCATCCACGGCTCGTGCGCGTCGATGGGGGCCGGGTTCGTGGCGTGCTGGCGGCTGATGGCGGGCTCCCTGGTCGTGCGGCGGTTTTCCGGTGCTGGGCACAGTCTGGCGCACCCCACGGTCGGCAACAACTATTGACGTCAACAATTATTGCTCTTAGCTTCGATCTCGAAGCCGTGCCGCATCTCGTGGATGCGCACCACCCGCATCAGCATGTGAAGGGACCCGCCCGTGCCCAGCATCGATCTCACCGGCAAGGCCGCCGTCGTCACCGGAAGCGGCCGGGGCCTCGGCCTCGCCTATGCCCACGCCTTGGCCGCCCACGGCGCCTCCGTGGTCGTCAACGACGTCGACGAGGCGGTGGCCGAGGCGGCCGTGAAGTCCATCACCGAGGCGGGCGGCAAGGCCGTGGCGGAGGTGGTCCCGGTCGGCACGACCGAGGCGGCGGACCGGCTGGTCGCCCGCGCGGTCGAGGAGTTCGGCCGGCTGGACGTCCTCGTCACCAACGCGGGCATCCTCCGCGACAAGGTGCTGTGGAAGATGACCGACGAGGACTTCGACGCGGTGATCACCACCCACCTCAAGGGCACCTTCACCTGCGCCCGCGCCGCCGCCGTCCGGATGCGCGAGCAGGGCGAGGGCGGCTCGCTGATCCTGGTCGGCTCCCCGGCCGGCCAGCGCGGCAACTTCGGCCAGACGAACTACGCCGCCGCCAAGGCCGGCATCGCGGCGATGGCCCGCACCTGGTCCATGGAGCTGGGCCGCGCGAACATCACCGTCAACGCGATCGTGCCGGTCGCCGCGACCGCGATGACCGAGACGATCCCGGCCTTCGCCCCGTACATCGAGGCCATGCGGGGCGGTGAGCCGCTGCCGGACTTCCTGCGCAAGGGCGAGGGCTTCGGCACCCCCGAGGACTGCGCCGCCCTGGTGCCGTTCCTGGCCTCGGAGGCCGCGCGCGGCGTGACCGGCCAGTGCATCGGCATCGGCGGCGACAAGGTGGCACTCTGGTCGCATCCGCAGGAGATCAGGGCGGCGTACGCCGACGGCGGCTGGACCCCCGGCGCCCTGGCGGACGCCTGGCCCACCTCGGTCGGTGCCGAGCTCCAGTCGGTCGGCATTCCGGCGCCGAAGTTCCCGGAGGCGTGATGGACCTGAACGACCTCGTCGCGATCGACGTCCACACCCATGCGGAGGTGTCCTCCAAGGGCCACTCCTCGCTGGACGACGACCTGCACGACGCCTCCTCCGCCTACTTCAAGGTCGAGGGCAAGCGGAAGCCGACCCTGGAGGAGACCGCCGCGTACTACCGCGAGCGGAAGATGGCCGCCGTGATCTTCACGGTCGACGCCGAGTCCGCCACCGGAACCCCGCCCGTCCCCAACGAGGAGGTCGCCGAGGCCGCCGCCGCCAACGCCGACGTCCTCATCCCCTTCGCCTCCATCGACCCCTTCCGCGGGAAGGCGGGGGTCAAGCAGGCCCGGCGCCTGGTCGAGGAGTACGGGGTGAAGGGCTTCAAGTTCCACCCCAGCATCCAGGGCTTCTTCCCCAACGACCGGTCGGTGGCGTACGACCTCTACGAGGTGATCGAGGAGACCGGCACGATCGCCCTGTTCCACACCGGCCAGACCGGCATCGGCGCCGGCGTGCCCGGCGGGGGCGGCATCAGGCTCAAGTACTCCAACCCGCTGCACGTGGACGACGTCGCCGCCGACTTCCCGCACCTGAAGATCATCCTGGCGCACCCGTCGTTCCCCTGGCAGGACGAGGCCCTGGCCGTCGCCACGCACAAGCCGGGCGTGCACATCGACCTGTCCGGCTGGTCGCCGAAGTACTTCCCGCCGCAGCTCGTGCAGTACGCGAACACGCTGCTGAAGGACAAGGTCCTCTTCGGCTCCGACTTTCCCGTCCTCACCCCCGACCGCTGGCTCGCCGACTTCGACAAGCTGACGATCAAGGAAGAGGTCCGGCCGAAGATCCTCAAGGAGAACGCCGCCCGCCTGCTCGGGCTGACGAAACCGTAAGGGGCGTGACATGCGCAACGAGGGACTGGGGTCATGGCCCGCACGCCGGGCCCGCAAGACCCCGCACCGCACCGCCCTGATCCACGGCGACACCGCTCACACCTACGCCTGCCTGTACGACCGCACCACCCGCCTCGCCCACGTCCTGCGCGACCGGGGCGTCCGCCGCGGCGACCGCATCGCCTACCTCGGCCCGAACCACCCCTCCTACCTGGAGACCCTGTTCGCGGCCGGCACGCTCGGCGCGGTCTTCGTCCCCCTCAACACCCGCCTGGCCGGCCCCGAGATCGCCTACCAGCTCGCCGACTCCGGCGCCAAGGCCCTCGTCTACGGCCCCTCGCACGCCGGTCTGGTCGCGGGACTCCCGGGCAGCACGGACGTCCGTACGTATGTCGAAGTGGGCGCCGAGTACGAGGAGGCGCTGGCCTCGGCCTCCCGGGAGCCCATCGACACGCCGGTCACCCCGGACGACACCTGCATCATCATGTACACCTCGGGGACGACCGGCCGTCCCAAGGGCGCGATGCTCACCCACGGCAACCTCACCTGGAACGCGATCAACGTCCTCATCGACCACGACCTGGTCGCCGACGAACGCGCCCTGGTCTCCGCCCCGCTGTTCCACACCGCAGGGCTGAACATGCTGACGCTCCCGGTCCTGCTGAAGGGCGGCACCTGCGTCCTGGTCGAGGCCTTCGACCCGGACGCCACCTTCGACCTGATCGAACGGCACCGGATCACCTTCATGTTCGGCGTGCCCACCATGTTCGACCAGGTGGCCCGGCATCCGCGCTGGCCGGCGGCGGACCTGTCGTCGCTGCGCATCCTGACCTGCGGCGGCTCCCCGGTCCCGACTCCGCTGATCGCGGCGTACCAGAGGCGCGGCCTGACCTTCCTCCAGGGCTACGGCATGACCGAGGCCGCTCCCGGCACGCTGTTCCTGGACGCCGAACACGCCGTCAGCAAGGCGGGGTCGGCGGGCGTGCCGCACTTCTTCAGCGACGTACGCGTCGTACGGCCCGACCTCGCGCCGGTCGACGTCGGCGAGGTCGGTGAGGTCGTGGTGCGCGGGCCGCACGTCATGCCCGGCTACTGGGGGCTGCCCGAGGAGACGGCCGCGTCCTTCGCGGACGGCTGGTTCCGCAGCGGCGACGCCGCCCAGGTCGACGAGGATGGTTACGTCCACATCGTCGACCGCATCAAGGACATGATCATCTCCGGTGGCGAGAACATCTACCCCGCCGAGATCGAGGACCAGCTCCTCGCCCACCCGGACATCGTCGAGTGCGCGGTGATCGGGGTGCCGGACGACAAATGGGGCGAGGTGCCCCGCGCGGTCGTCGTACCCCGCGAGGGCGCCGCACTCGACCCCGACGAGGTGCTCGCGTCGCTCGCCGGCCGCCTCGCCAAGTACAAGATCCCGAAGTCGGTCGTGGTGGCGGACGAACTGCCCCGCACCGCCTCCGGGAAGCTCCTCAAATCCCGTGTGCGCAAGCACTACGGCACCGACTCCCAGTGAAGGACGGCTCCATGAGCATCACCGTCAACGGCCTCGACGAACTGAAGAAGCTCGCGGGCAGCGACCTCGGCACCAGCGAGTGGATCGAGGTCACGCAGGAGCGGATCGACACCTTCGCCGACGCGACCGGGGACCACCAGTGGATCCACGTGGACCCCGAGAAGGCCAAGGAGGGCCCCTTCGGCGCCCCCATCGCGCACGGCTACCTCACGCTCTCCCTCTTCATCCCGCTGTTCACCGAGCTGCTGGACGTCCAGGGCGTGACGACGAAGGTCAACTACGGTCTCAACAAGGTGCGTTTCCCCTCCCCCGTGAAGGTCGGCTCCCGCATCCGGCTGGCGGCGAAGCTCGCCGAGGTCGAGGAGGTGCCGGGCGGCGTGCAGATCACGGTCGACGGCGCCATCGAGATCGAGGGCGTCGGCAAGCCGGCCGCGGTGCTCCAGAGCCTGTCGCGGTTCTACGCCTGAGGACGCCCTCTGGGCCTGAGGCCGTGTTCTACGCCTGAGGCCGCGCGGGCACCAGGTCGAGAAGGCGTTTCGAGGCGTCACGCGCGAGCGGCGAGAGCCGCTTGTGCACGGCCCGGAACGTCTTCTCGGCCTGTTCCGCCGGCCAGTCGTCCGGCAGGTGCTTGACGGGCAGGCGCGGATCGCGCCGGACGATCCGCAGCCACTCGGTCTGGAGCCGCAGCCGCAGCACGAGCGCAGCGAGACGGTGGTCGCCCAGGCCGGAGGCCGGGGGAGCGTCGTCGGCGTCCGGCAGCTCGTCCTCCCACGGCTGCCAGCGCCGTACGAACGCCTCGTAGCGGCCGGCCAGGTCGGACAGCTCCCACGTCTCCTCGATCATCTGGCCGATGTCCATCCCGGCGTCGGCGTGCGCGCGGAAGACCTTCACGTGGGCGGACAGGCCGAGCTCGGCGACCAGCGCCGACACGTCGACCTCGCCCGGGGCGATCCACAGGCCGTTGAACAGCGGGCCGAAGCCGCTCCAGGTCAGCTGGGAACGCAGGTCGTGGCGCTGGCGCTGCCAGGACTCGGGAAGGGAGAAGCCGAGCAGGGTCCAGGTGCCGTCCCAGTGCCGGTTGACGGCGCCGGTCTGCCAGATGCGCCGCTCGCCGTCGCGCAGCACCGCCTCCGAGCGCTCGGTCAGCCCGAAGTACATCCGGCGGCCCTCGCGCTGGCGGCGCAGCAGCTCACGGTTGACCATGCGGGTCAGCGTCGAGCGGGTCGCCTGCTCGCCGATCCCGGCGCGGGCGAACACGTCGATGACGCTGCCCGAGTACACGCACACGTCGCGCCCGAGCACCTGGTCGCCCAGGAACGTCAGCATGAGGGACTGGGGCCGCAGCGACTCTTCACCGGTCACGCGGCCCACCGTACCTCCGCTCGATCAGTCCGTGACCTGCCGGTACGCGTGCACGGCCGTCGTCACCGCGCACACGCCGGGCGGGATCACCTGCGCCCGCAAGGTGCCGCTGTTCGTGTCGTAGTCGACGCCCTCCGTCTCGAAGGTGCCCGTGCACACGCTGCGCTGCGGCAGTGCGAAGAGGCTCTTCACCGTGCCGGTGACCGGCTGCCCGTCCGGCTTGCGGGGCAGGTCGACCTGGAGCAGCGGCCGGATCTCCGGGAAGAGGGTGCCCGAGGCGTCGTTCGAGGCGCACAGCAGGCGGGTCTCGGTGACGAAGTCGCAGCCCTGGATGTCGCGCACGGGCTTGTCCAGGGTGATCTGCCCGGCCTCCTTCAGCTCGCCGCCGGTGGGCGGTGTGGAGGGGTTGAGCAGGGGAGCCGGGAAGACCTGGAGCCGGTTCTGCGTGCCCCACTCGCCCGACACCAGCCACCGCTCGTCGGGCGAGACGGTCGCGAAGGAGTTGTTCAGCTTCTCACCCGGGTTCAGCGGGTGGACGTACTCGTAGCGCTTCCCGGCCGGGGTGGTGACCGCGAACATCTTGGACGTGGCCGTGTCCGCGCCCTGGTAGGCGTCGAAGACATGGCCGCGCGCGATGTCCGGGTCGCCTATGTGGCTCCAGCCCTTGACTCGCAGGTCCAGCGGGATGGAGGCCAGCCCGCGGTACAGCAGGGAGCCGTCCGCGCGGCTGGCCAGGCCCTGCCCGCCGCCGAGGGTGTCGGTGTACGCCGTGCCGGTCTCGGCCCACTGCGGGGCACCGGCGGCCGAGGCCGTACCGGCGCCCAGCGTGAAGGCACCTAATAATGCGGTGGCGGCGAGCAGTTGACGTCTCATCAGGTCAGGCACCTTCCACGTCGACGAATACCGGGTTCGAATGGAACCACGTATCCGCCCACGGGTCACCGTCCCCGGGCGCGTGCGGAACCGGCCCGTGCGGGTCGACCGAGGCGCCGAGGTAGCCGGTGCCGTTGCGGTTGCCGTCGCTGCCGCGCAGCCGGATGTAGAAGGACTCCTCGCCCGCGGTCAGCGGGATGCGCAGCGTGTAGGTGCCGGTGCGGCCGGACACGTCCTGCGAGCGGACGACGCGGGTGTCGGGAGCCTTCCAGCTGTCGCGGTCGGCGACCGGGCCGCGCACCGCGCCGCGGATGACGTCCACGTGCGCCAACTCCGGCAGGATGCCCTGGGGGTTGGGCCGCGAGGCGGTCGTCACGGTGACGTTCAGGGTGAGCTTCTCGCCCTTGCGGACCCGAAGCCGGCCGCCGAGGGTCACGCCCCGGCCCCGGTCGCGGTCCCGCTTCAGCCGGACGTCGAGCCCGTCGAGCAGATGCCCGTGGTCGAGCCAGACCCGGCCCGCGCGCAGGCCCGCCATCACCGCGCGGTAGCCGTAGCGCGTCACACCCACGTGCGTACGGCTGAACTGGCCGGGCCAGAAGTCGCTGCCCGGCTGCGGGGTGCCCGTGTCCACCGGGTCGGGCAGCCTGCCGGTGTTGTCGAAGGTCTGGCCGGGCTGCCAGTCGCCGTTCTTCCAGGTGTCGAAGACGATCCGGTGGGCGTCGGAGTTGGTGGTGATCGAGAACAGCCGGCCCTCCGCGAGCATCGCGTCCCACAGGCCGCCGACCGTGGCGGTCGCCCAGTCGAATCCGCCGTACGTCAGGTAGGCGTCCGCCGGGTAGCCCGGCCAGGACTGCGCGGACGGCTTGTTCTCGTACTCGCCGCGGATCGAGCCGGCCCCGCGCCAGCCGGGGACGGCGGCGCCCTGGGCGCCCGGCGCGCCCTCCATGCCGATCATGATCTCAGGGGCCGCGTCCCGCCAGTTGCGCATCTCGTGCGGGGAGTCGATGCCCAGGCGCATGGGGTGGTTGGCGAGGACCAGCACGTCGTCGACGTAGCCCGAACGGCGCTGCCGCGCCAGCCACTTGAGCGCCTTGACGGCGTGCGCCTCGTTGCGGGCGGTGTCCGCGTCTGCGGGGCCGCCCTTGTCGTAGCCGAGGAGCTTGCCGTCGTAGGCGCGCTCGAAGCGGGTGAGCAGGTCGACCTCGTGCGGGCCGGGAGCGGTGAACACCGTGCAGTGCTCGGCCGCCGGGATGTACCACTCCAGGCCCTGGAAGATCAGCTGACGCGGGTTTTCCGCACGCGCCCTGCGGATCTCCTCGTGCTCCAGGGCGGCCCCGTGGTCGGCGTGCCCGAAGTTGGAGTGCTCGGTGAACACCATCCAGTCCAGGCCGTACCTGGTGCCCGCGGCGGCCAGTTGGGAGAACGTGTACTTGGCGTCGTGGCTGTAGACGGAGTGGATGTGGTGGTCGCCGACGAGGTAGGCGAGGCGGGGGTCCTCGCCGCCCGGCCTCCTGTCGCTCGCGTCGGCGGCCAGGGCCGGGGTCGCCGCCGAGCCCAGGGCGAACGCGGCGCCGAACAGGCCCGCGCGGCGCAGCAGCCCACGGCGGGAGACGCCCTGGGGATCGAGGGCGGCGGGGGAGACGGACGGGTCGGCCCAGGCGGGCAGCTGCTGCTCGGTCATGAAGGTTCCCTGGGAGGTCAGTGGTTCATGAAGGAGGTGACGGGCAGCGCCCGGGCGACGATCCGGACATCGCCGAGCCGGCCGTGGAAGATCTGGTCGATCTTTCCGCCGTACTCGTAGCCGCCGAGAAGCCACGGCAGGCCGACGGAGGTGATGCCGACGGAGGATGCCTTGGGGTTGCGGAGGACCGGGCAGCCCTCGACGTACAGCGTGGTGTGCCTGCCGTCGTTGACGACCGCCAGGTGCCACCAGGTCTCCAGCGGGGTCTCCTGGCCCCAGTTGGTGGCGATCCCCTGCTGGTTGAGCGGGCGCATCGCCCACTGCGGTTCGCGGTCGTTGGACAGGGACAGCGTGGCCAGCGGCTCGTCGGGGTCGTCGGCGGTCTTGCCGGCGGCGCCGCCCGTGCCCGTGCGCCCGACCAGGCCCGACCAGGCGTTGTGGTCCGGGTCCCAGTCGGCGGGCAGCCGGTAGAACGCCTCGATGGTGTAACCGTCCTCGAAGGTGGCCGAGTTGAGCGGGGCGCCGTCGACCGTGCGCAGGTAGGCGCCCTTCAGCGGGGACTTGAAGCCGTGGAACTCCAGGCTGCCGTGGCCCGGCTGGTCGGGGTGGTGGTCCGCCGACCAGCCCAGGGCGCCGCCGCCCACCGCGACGAGCGAGAGGTCGTTGCCGCGCCCGGACAGGTCCCGGACCGTGCCGACCGCGCCGGCCGTGCCGTCGACTGGGTTCTCGAAGCGCCAGTACGCCACCGTGCCCGGGACCAGCATCTTCGGGGCGGGTCGCGCCGGGCGGGCGGGCACGGGCGCGAAGCCGGAGAAACGCTCCTGGAAGTCGATCTCGACGGAGAACCGGTCGGCGTCGCCGCTCAGCTCCATCTCCTGCCGCTCCAGCTCGTTGAGCCCCTTCCCGGCCCGGCCCAGGATCCACGGGGAGACCGTCTCCACGTCGATGACGTTCCGGTCCAGGTCGAACCGGTAGAGGCGGATCATCGCGGCGCCGCCGAAGTAGCGGTTCTGGTAGTTCGTCAGATGCAGGTGGACGTCGTGCCCGGCCGCGTTCTTCCGCGTCGCGCGGGCGGCGGGCCAGTAGTGCCCGTTGAGGGTGAGGAAGATCTGGTCGTGGTCCTCGATCAGCTGGTCCCACAGCTGCTGCCCGTACGCCGACAGGGAGTCCTCCTCGACGACCAGCTCATGGGTGGTGAGGATGACGGGGGTCTTCGGATGCCGCGCCATGACCTCCCTCGCCCAGGCGTAGCCCTGCGGCGACAGCCGCCAGTCCAGTGCGAGCACCATCCATTCCCGGCCGCCCGCGGTGAACAGGTGGAAGGTGTTGTAGCCGTCCGGGGAGGCGTCGCCGAACGTCGGCTTCCCCTTGAACCGCTGCGGCCCGAAGGCGTCCAGGTACGGTGTCGCACCGCGCTGGTCGGTCGTCGACGACTTCACGTCGTGGTTGCCGGCCAGGACGCTGTAGCCGACGCCCCGCCGGTCCAGCAGCGAGAACGCCTCGCCGATCGCCGCGAACTCCTCCTTCGCGCCGTTCTGCGTGAGGTCCCCGAGGTGGGACAGGAAGACGATGTTCTCCGCGTTCTCCTCGTTCTCCTCCCTGTCCTGCTCCAGCAGATAGCGCAGCGACGCCTCGACCGGCGCCTTGTCGATGCTCGGCCCGTCGAAGAGGTACTGCGTGTCCGGCATCACGGCGAGCGTGAAGCGGCGGCTGCGCGGGTCGGGCCGCCAACTCGCCGGTGCCGCCGCGGCGGTGACGGCCGGCAGCGCGGCCATCGCCGCGGCGGTCGCGCCGAGCAGCGCGGTGGCGCGAAGGAAACCGCGTCTTCCGGCACCGGCTTGGGGCGCTTCGCCCAGGTCGTGGTCATGCGACATGCACACGGGTGCTCCATGGGGTGACAGGGAGGGAGTGTCGGAGAAGGGGACAGGCTGGGAAGTTCAGAGAACGCGCAGCGTCCAGCTCCAGCGATGGACGCCGGCCGCGACGAGGTAGGAGGCGAAGGTGTCGGGCCCGCACGACGCCGTGCCCAGCCCGCGGTGCGCCGCGTCGATGTGCACCACGCACCCGGCCCGCGGCACCAGTTCGTCGTGATGCGCGGCCGAGGCGAGGTCGGTCGCACGATGGCGCGTCACCGAGACCTGGCACGGCCGGTCCAGCCGCACCGCGAGCCCGGTCGCGTCCGGCGCGGACAGCGTGAACCGCCGCACGCCGTGCCGCCCGCCGCTCTCCTGGGGCCGCACATACGGGGTGAACAGCTCGTCCACCGGCAGCGAGTGGTGGCCGACGGGCGCGCCCGCGCCCCGGTCCGGGTACGACTCCCAGGGGCCCTGCCCGAACCACTCCAGCAGGTTCAGCCCGGCGGCCGTCTCGAAGACCGACCCGACCCGGGCCACGTCGTCCAGCGCCTCGGGCAGCTCGGCACACTCCGCGACGAGCAGCCCGCCCTCGACCGCCGTGAACACCTGCTCGTGCCGGACGGTCCCGCCCGGGCAGAGGTAGTCGCAGGCCACCGTCACCCGTCCCGGGGCACGCCGTACGGCGACGACCTCGCGGGTGAGCGCGTCGAGCCCCCAGTCCCGCCAGCGGGCCGCCATGCCGCCCAGTTCGTCGTTGTCGGTGGGCGCCCGCCAGAGCGACAGCGTGGGCCCGGCCGTCAGCAGCGGATGGACCAGCAGCCCGTCCTCGTCGACCTCCACGGGCCGGTGTGTGACGGGGGCGTGCCGCAGCGGGGGCGCATGCCGCAGCCGTACCTGCGGCAGGCACACCACCGTGCCGCGCGGCGCCCACGGCTCGTCCCCGGCCGTCGTGACCCGCAGCGTCAGCCACGCCTCGCCGCCGTCCTCCGGCAGCTCGAAGGGCAGCGGTACGGCGGCCGTCTCGCCCGGCCGCAGATCCGGCAGCTCGGCGGGGGCGGTCAGGGTGCCGCCGTCGGCGAGGGCCAGCTCCCACTCGCCGGACAGCCAGTCCAGGCCCCGGAAGTGCTGGTGGTTGCTCAGGACGACGCCCTCGTGCCGGAAGCACTCGATGCGCACCGGCGCGGCGATCTCCCGGTGCTCGAACATCACGGGCTTGGGGGTGCGGTCGGGGAAGACGACACCGTCGGCGATGAAGGCGCCGTCGTGGTCGGTCTCCCCGAAGTCGCCGCCGTACGCCCAGCGATGGCCGGGCGCGGCGACACCGTTGTCGTAGAGCCCGGCGCCCCCACGCCCGGCCGGTCTGCCGTCGTTCACACGCTGGAGGATGCCGTGGTCCCAGAACTCCCAGATGAACCCGCCCTGAAGACCCGGGGTGGCCTCGATGGCCTCCCAATGGTCGGCGAGCGTGCCGTTGCTGTTGCCCATGGCGTGCGAGTACTCGCACTGGATGAGCGGCTTGGTCTGGGCCCCGGACATGGCGTGCGCCAGGCACTCCTGCAGCGGCGCGTACATCGGACAGGCGATGTCGGAGGCCAGGTCCGGGTCGGCCCAGCCGCGCTTGGCCGCGCCCTCGTACTGCACCGGCCGGGTCGGGTCGTGCCGGCGTATCCAACCGGCGGCCGCGTCGTGGTTCGCGCCGTAGTCGGACTCGTTGCCCAGCGACCAGATGATGACGGACGGGTGGTTCTTGTCCCGCAGCACCATCCGCGCGACCCGGTCGACGAAGGCGCCCAGATAGCGCGGGTCGTCGGCGATCTCGTGCGCGTGGTCGTGGGACTCGATGTCGGCCTCGTCGACGACGTAGAAGCCGAGCTCGTCGGCCAGGTCGTAGAGGGCCGGGTCGTTCGGGTAGTGCGCCGTGCGGATCGCGTTGAAGCCGAACCGCTTCAGCAGGACGAGGTCCGCGCGCATGTCGTCGTACGACACCGTCCGGCCGGTCAGCGGATGGAAGTCGTGCCGGTTGACGCCCCGGATGAACACGCGCTCGCCGTTGACCAGCAGGTCCCGGCCGGTGATCTCGACGTCACGGAAGCCGATCCGGTGACGTGAGGTGTCGGCGACCGTGCCGTCGGCGCGGTGCAGCCGGACGGTCAGGCCGTACAGCTCGGGCGTCTCGGCGGTCCAGGTGCGCACGTCCGGCACGGCGGCCCGCAGCCGGGCCTCGCCCAGGAAGTCGGAGACGCGCTCGTCCTCGGCGTTGGCCCGGTCGAACTCCGCGTCCCGCGTGAGCAGATGCCCGTCCAGCTCCCCGCTGACGTACCAGCCCTCGGGCAGGGCCCCGGCCGAGTCCCGCACGAGGCAGTCCACCCGCAGGTCACCGTCCCGCCGGGCCAGCACGGTCACGTCCGCCAGATGCAGCGGGTCCCTCGCGTACAGCAGCACCGAGCGGGTGATCCCGCCGTGCCACCACTGGTCCTGGTCCTCGATGTGCGAGGAGTCCGACCACTTCACCACGGTCAGCCGTACGGTGGCCCGCTCACCGGGACGCACGTGCCCCGTCAGGTCGAACTCGGCCGCCAGGTGGGAATCCTTGGAGATCCCGACCGGCCGCCCGTCCACCTGCACCAGCAGCACGCTCTCCGCCGCCCCGACCTGGAGCACGATCCGCCGCCCGGCCCACTCGGCCGGTACGTCCACCGCACGCTCGTACACGCCGGTCGGGTTGGCGGCGGGCACGTCCGGCGGGAACTCCGGGAACGGCATGCGGACGTTCAGGTAGCGCGGAAGATCGTCCGCGCCCTGCATGGTCCAGACACCGGGCACGTACGACGAAGACCAGACCTCCCCGAGCGGGGCGTCCGGCGCGGGCAGCAGCTGGAAACGCCAGTCGCCGTCCAGGGAAACGGCTCCGGTGCGCCGGTCGACGGCGTTCATGGGCAGACGCCCCCAGGAGGTCACCTCGGGTGCCTCCCAGGGGCGCAGGGCGATCAGGGGGTCGGGGTGTGCGTGGGTCATGACCATTCCGAAGTCGGTGCGGTGGGCCGGGGGAGGGCGCGCCCTCGCAGGCCCCAGACGGGGTCTACGGGGATGCCGAGACGGTCCAGGACGGTGGGGGCGATGTCGATGAGGCGGGGCGTGTCCAGCCGGGTGCCGCCGGGCACGCCCGGCCCGGCGAGGACGACGAAGACCTCTCGCTCGGCACGCGTGTCGCCTCCGTGGCCGCCGGTGTCGAGATGTCCGTGGTCCGTGGTGACCAGCACCGTCCACTGCTCGTCCGCACGGGCGGGGTCGGAGCGCCGGGAGCCGATCGCGTCCAGCAGCCGCCCGAGGTGGGTGTCCTGGGCGAGGAGGGCACGGTCGTAGGCGGGGCTGAGGGGGCCCGTGGCGTGGCCGGCCTCGTCGGTGGCGCCGAAGTACACGAACACGACGTCCGGGTCGTCCTCGGTGAGCCACTGTGCGGCGGTGCGGGCGACGAGGTGGTCCGCGGTGGCGTAGCCGTCGGACTCGCCGTCGTAGTGCACCCGTCGGCCGATGGCGGCGCCGAGGATGCCCCGGCGGACCAGCTCCGGCCAGGACACCACGGCCGCCGTGCGCAGACCGGGCCGGGCGGTGCCGGCGCGGCTGAGGAAGTCGGGATAGCGGTTGTAGTCGGCGCCGGTGAAGTCGTTGCCGGTCACCCCGTGGCGGTCGGGCCACACTCCGGTCAGCACGCTCGACCAGCCGGGGCCGGAGTCGGTGTAGGCCATGCTGGTCGACGGTCCGTTCCCGGCCTGACCGTCCGCCTCGCCGTAGGGCAGCAGGCTGCTGCCGTGGGCGCCCGCGGCCATCAGGCCGTGCAGCACGGGTGCCGTGGACGGCGAGCGAAGCGAGCGGGGGGTGCCCCCGGCCGGAGGCTGGGGGAGGGGCAGCCGGTCGTAGCGCAGCCCGTCCATGCCCACGACGAGCACTTTGCCGCCGTGAGAGGTGCCGTCCCGGCCTGGCATGACGTCCGCCACCGCGTACCCCTCTCGTCTCGTCTCTGGTGCCTGCTGCACCGGCCCGGCCCCGGTCCTGAGAGCTCGGGACCGAATGCCGTTCCTGGGTGCGCGCCCGCTGTGGCTGGTCGCTCCCCCAAGTTCTCGGCTTCGCTCGAACAGGGGCCCCATCGCGGCGGAGCCGCATATCGACACAGCCCCGCGCCCCTTTGGGGCGCGGCCCTCAGCTCCCCTGCACCGCTCCCTCGGTCGCGCCCGCGATGAAGCCGCGCGCGAAGATGGCGAAGACCACGACCAGCGGCAGGGCCGCCATGAGCACACCCGCCATGACCATGCTGTAGTCGGTGGTGTGGCCGACATGGAGCTGGGCGAGTTCCACCTGGAGCGTGACGTGGCTGGGGTCGGTGAGCACGATGAGCGGCCAGACGTAGTCGTTCCAGGCACCGACGAAGACGTAGATGGCGAGGAAGGACAACGCGGGCTTGATCATCGGCAGCGCGACGTTCCAGTACTGCCGGAAGAACCCGGCACCGTCGATGCGCGCCGCGTCGAGCAGTTCGTCCGGCACACCGTTCTCGATGTACTGGCGCAGCCAGAAGATGCCGAAGGCGTTGGCGAGGGCGGGCGGGACCAGCGCCTTGAGCATGCCGACCCAGCCGATCTCGGACATGAGGATGAACTGCGGCAGGACGGCCAGCTGGAGCGGCAGCATCATGAACACCAGCAGCGTGCCGAAGAGCACCTTGCGCCCGGGGAAGTCGAACTTGGCGAAGGCGAAGGCCGCCAGCGAGTCGATGAACAGCACCAGGACGGTGGTGGCGCACGCGACGACGAGCGTGTTGAGCATCGACCCGAAGAAGTCGATGGTGTCGAGCACATGCCGGATGTTCTCCAGCAGGTGGGAGCCGAAGGTCAGCTTCGGCGGGCTCTTGTAGATGTCCTCGGTGGTGTTGGTCGCCATGACGATCGTCCACACGAAGGGGAAGACCGAGACCAGGACGGCCAGGATGAGGAAGATGTGCGCGGTCAGGCCCTTGGGGCGGCGCAGCCGCCGCGCGCCCGTGGCCGGCCGCGTCGTGGCCGCTGCCGTCATGGCTTCCTCCCTCGTTGCACGATGCGCCAGTTGATGACGACGAGCACGATGATCAGTACGAAGAAGGCCCACACGATGGCCGCGCCGTAGCCGTAGTCGTTGTTGAGGAAGGCCGACTGGTAGAAGTACAGCAGCGTGGTCAGACCCGCCTGGCCCGGGCCGCCGAGGTTCTGGTTGGCGGCGTTGCTCGCGAAGAGGACCTGGGGTTCGCTGAAGCTCTGCAGGCCGTTGATGGTCGAGATGACGACGGTGAACAGGATGATCGGCCGCATGATCGGGATGGTGATCTGGAAGAAGGTGCGGACGGGACCGGCACCGTCCATCTTGGCCGCCTCGTAGATCGAGTTCGGGATCGCCTGGAGACCGGCCAGATAGATGATCATGTTGTAGCCGGTCCACATCCAGGTCATCAGCAGCGCGATGACCAGCTTGATCAGCCACGGGTTGCTCAGCCACGGGACGGGCGAGATGCCGACCGTGCCCAGGATCGCGTTGACCAGGCCGAAGTTGTTGCTGAACACCGCCCCGAAGAAGATCGCGACGGCGACGATCGAGGTGACGTTGGGCACGTAGAGGGCGATGCGGTAGAAGCCCTTGAAGCGGCGCACCGAATGCAGCAGCGCCGCCAGGACCAGGGCCCCGAAGAGCGTGGGCACGGTGGACAGCACCCAGATCACCAGGGTGTTGCGGATCGACAGCCAGAAGATCGGGTCGTTCCAGAGGAACTCGAACTGCTGGAGGCCCACGAACTGCTTGATGCCCAGGCCGTCGTAACGCTGGAAGGCCAGATACAGCGAATAGAAGACGGGGAAGAAGGAGAAGGCGATGAAGATCAGGTAGAACGGCGAGATCGCCAGGTACTGCCGCCAGTACGACAGCACCCCGCGCCGGCTCGGCCGGACGGCGCCCGCGGGCGGGGTGCGCCGCGGGCGGAACCGGGCCGGGACCGGCCCGCCGCGGTGCTCGGGCACCGTGGCGGGACCGGTGACCGGAGGTGATGACACCTCAGTTCACCCCCTGTCGCCGGGCGATCTGCTTGGCCTGGCTGACCGCGTCCTTCCAGGCGGCGTCGGGCTTCTTGCCCTTGGCCTCGATGTTGGTCAGCTCGGTGAAGTAGGGGGCCATGACCGCGGCGTCGGCAGGTGCCTCGTAGCTGACCGGGATGGCCTTGGCGGCCGGGCCGAAGACCTCGATGATCTTCTGTCCGCCGAAGAAGGCGTCGGGGCCCGTCATGGCGGGCATGGCGTACGAGGCCGGTGAGGCGGGGAAGATGGCGGCGTCGGTGAAGCCGCGGGCGTTGTTGGCCGGGCTGAGGATCCAGCTGATGATCTTGAATGCCTCTTCGGGGTTACGGCACTGCTTGGGCAGCGCCAGGTAGGAGCCGCCCTGGTTGGCCGGTCCGCCGGGCGTCGCACAGACCCGCCACTTGCCCTTGGTGCCCGGGGCGGCCTGCTCGATGTCCAGCGCGTGCCAGGCCGCGCCGAGTTCGGTGCCGAGGTTCTTGCCGATGGCGGCGTTCCAGGTCTGGTCGTTGATCCTGGCGTCGATGCCGAGCGTGTAGGGGCGGACCGCCGTCGTCCACGCGGCGCGGATGTGGTCCTGGTCGCCGATGAAGTGGTTGTTCTCGTCGATGAACCGCTTGGTGCCCTGGCCGACCGCGATGTTGAACACCGACCCCATGTTGTTGATCAGGTAGGTGCCGGGTACCGCCTTCTTCAGCTCGGAGCCGAGCGCGAAGTAGTCGTCCCAGGTCCCGGCCTCGGCGGCGACCTTGTCGGGGTCGGTGGGCAGCCCGGCCTTGCGGAACAGGTCCGCGCGGTAGAAGAGCGCGGTGGGGCCGATGTCGATCGGGAACCCGATCTGCTTGCCGTCCTCGGTCTGGGCGAGCTTGGTCTTCCAGTCCAGGTACTGCGACGAGATCTTCTTGAAGCCCAGGTCGTTCAGGTCGAGGAAGCGGTCGGCGTTGGGCAGGAAGGACGCGATGTCCTCGCCCTTGATGCCGGTGATGTCGGGCACGGAGCTGCCCGCCGCGAGCGTGGTGGTGAGCTTCTGCTTGAAGTCGCCGCCGACGGAGGCGGCGGTCAGCTTGATCTGGCCGCCGAAGTGCGTCTTGGCCTCCGCGACCACCTTGTCGCTCAGCGCGCCACCCCAGTACCACATGGTGAGGCTCTTGCCGTTCTTGGTACCGCCCGAGCCCGAGCCCGAGCCGCCGCATGCGGCGGTCAGGCCGGAGGCGGCCGCGGTCAGCGCGGCGGCCTGGAGGAAGCCTCTACGAGAAAGGTCCACGGGTCACTCCTGTTTTTCCTGTTCGTGGTGCTGAGGTGTGGGTGAAGGTCAGTGCTGCCGTGCGGGAGGGGTGACGGGGGCGTACGCGACCGGCGGCCCGGGGTTCTCCGGGAGCCGATCCGCCAGGAAGCCGTAGGCCCGCTTCAGCTCGGGATCGGTCACGGAGCGCCACCAGCGGTCGACGCCGTACCAGCCGGGGGCGGCCAGCGCCCCGCCGTGATGCCGGACGGACAGCCCGGCGGCGAGCACCGCGAACCGCAGCCGCTCCGCGAGCGGCCAGCCGCCGAGCGAGGCGGTGACGAACGCGGCGCCGAAGACGTCCCCGGCACCCGTCGCGTCCAGCACCTCGACGTCGAGGGCGGGCACGTCGGCGTACTCGCCGGTCGTCTGGTCGACGGCCACCGCGCCGTCCCCGCCCCGGGTGACCACCGCGACCGGCACCAGCTCGGACAGCGTGCCGAGCGCGGCCACCGCGCTGTCCGTACGGGTGTAGGCCATGGCCTCCGTCTCGTTCGGGAGGAAGGCGTGACAGAGCGCGAGCTGGTCCAGGAGGGCCGTCGACCACTCCTGGGTGGGGTCCCAGCCGACGTCGGCGTAGATCTGCGTGCCGCCCGCGGCGGCCTTGGCGAGCCAGTCGCGTGGCTGCGCCTCGATGTGCACCAGGGCGGTACGCGCCTCGGGCGGGTCGCCCACCAGCACGTCCTGCGAGTACGGCGGCTCCTGGCCGTGGGTGACCAGGGCACGGTCGGTGCCGTGGGCGAGGGAGACGGTGAGCGGGGTGGGCCAGCCGTCGGCCGTCCGGGAGAGCGAGAGGTCGACGTCCTCCTGGTCGCACAGGATGTCCCGGCAGCACTCGCCGTAGAGGTCGTCGCCGAACACCGTGGCCAGGGAGGTCCTGAGGCCGAAGCGGGCGGCGGCCACCGCGAGGTTCGCGATGCCGCCGGGGCCGCAGCCCATGCCCTTGGTCCAGATCTCCTCGCCGGGTGTCGGCGGCTTGCCGAGCCCTGTGAGGACGATGTCGTAGAAGAGCAGCCCGGTCAGCAGCACATCGGGCCGGTCGTCGTCCACGGGAGCGTCCTCTCGTCGAGTGGTTGATCAAAACTCGTCAACTCGATGGCCGAAATCGTGCGCTGCCTGACGGGATTGGTCAATACCCGAGCAGAAGTGAGCATGGAAATGATTGGAGATGACGAGTACTGTTCACGCCGTGCTGGCAGAACGACGACACCAACTCATCCTGCGGGCCCTGCGCTCCGGCGGGCCCGCGTCCGTGACCGACCTCTCGGAGCAGCTGGGCGTGAGTCCCGCCACAATCAGGCGTGACCTGGTCAAACTGGAAGAAGACGGGCTGCTCACGCGCGTCCATGGCGGCGCCGTGGTGGAGGAGGGCGACCAGCCCTTCGCCGAGGTCGCCGAGGTGCGCGTGTCCGAGAAGGACGCCATAGCCGAACGCGCCGCGGCGATGATCACGGACGGCCAGTCGGTGCTGCTGGACATCGGGACGACGGCCTACCGCCTGGCCCGGCAGCTGCACGGCCGCCGGCTCACCGTGATCACCAGCAACCTGGTGGTCTACGAGGAGCTCGCCGACGACGAGGGCATCGAGCTGGTCCTGCTCGGCGGCATGGTCCGTCGCGAGTACCGCTCGCTGGTCGGCTTCCTCACCGAGGACAACCTGCGCCAGCTGCACGCCGACTGGCTCTTCCTCGGCACCAGCGGCGTACGGCCCGGCGGACAGGTCATGGACACGACGGTCGTGGAGGTGCCGGTCAAGCGCGCCATGATCAAGGCGGGCGAGAAGGTCGTGCTGCTCGCCGACGCGGCGAAGTTCCCGGGACACGGGATGGCGAAGGTCTGCGGTCCCGAGGACCTGGACGTGGTGGTGACGAACGAGCCGGTCGACACGGCGACGCGGTCCTCGTTGCAGGAGGCCCGCGTCGAAATCATCGTGACGGGAAGGGTGCAGACTTGAACCCTCCCCCAGCCGAGGCGGGGGGATTCCTGGCTCGGGCCGCCCCACCGTTCAGCGAACAGCAAGGTCTTACACCCTCAGCACCAGCCGGGTTGGAACCAGCCCGGGGTCTTGAAGCAAGTTCAAGGAGGAGGCGCGTGCTTGGTTCTCGCAACGTGCTGCACGCAGCCTACCGAATCGGAGGAACTCGGTGAAGCTGACGATTCTGGGCGGCGGAGGATTCCGCGTGCCGCTGGTGTACGGGGCACTCCTCCAGGACCACGCCGAGGGCCGGGTGACGCACGTCGTCCTGCACGATCTGGATCCCGCGAGACTGTCCGCGGTGACGCGCGTCCTCGCCGAGCAGGCGGCCGGCGTCCCCGACGCGCCCGAGGTGACCGCCACCACCGATCTTGACGAGGCCCTGCGCGGCGCCGACTTCGTGTTCTCCGCGATCCGCGTCGGCGGTCTGGAGGGCAGGGCGAACGATGAGCGGGTGGCCCTGGCCGAGGGCGTCCTCGGCCAGGAGACGGTCGGCGCGGGCGGCATCGCCTACGGCCTTCGCACCGTCCCGGTCGCCGTCGACATCGCCCGGCGGGTCGCCCGCCTGGCGCCGGACGCCTGGGTCATCAACTTCACCAACCCGGCCGGCCTGGTCACCGAGGCCATGTCCCGCCACCTCGGCGACCGCGTCATCGGCATCTGCGACTCCCCGGTCGGCCTCGGCCGCCGCATCGCCCGGGTGCTCGGCGCCGACCCCAAGGAGGCCTGGATCGACTACGTCGGCCTCAACCACCTCGGCTGGGTGCGCGGCCTGCGCGTCGCCGGCCGCGACGAGCTCCCGCGCCTGCTCGCCGACCCGGACCTGCTCGGCTCCTTCGAGGAGGGCAAGCTCTTCGGCGTCGACTGGCTCCGGTCGCTGGGCGCGATCCCCAACGAGTACCTGCACTACTACTACTTCAACCGCGAAGCCGTCCGCGCCTACCAGCAGGCCGAGAAGACCCGCGGCGCCTTCCTGCACGACCAGCAGGCCCGCTTCTACGCCGAGATGAGCAACCCGGACGCCCCCGCGTGGAAGGTCTGGGAACGGACCCGCGCCGAGCGCGAGGCCACCTACATGGCCGAGAACCGGGAGACCGCCGGCGCCGGCGAACGCGACGAGGACGACCTGTCCGGCGGCTACGAGAAGGTGGCCCTGGCGCTGATGCGGGCGATCGCCCGGGACGAGCGCACGACCTTGATCCTCAACGTCCGCAACCAGCGCACCCTGTCGGTCCTGGACACGGACGCCGTCATCGAGGTCCCCTGCCTCGTCGACGCCAACGGCGCCCACCCCGTCACCGTCGACCCGCTGCCCGGCCACGCCACCG
The DNA here is from genome assembly GCF_055585925.1 of Streptomyces sp. NPDC052064. Taxonomy (NCBI): domain Bacteria; kingdom Bacillati; phylum Actinomycetota; class Actinomycetes; order Kitasatosporales; family Streptomycetaceae; genus Streptomyces; species Streptomyces sp. NPDC052064. Next base: position 476,782 of record NZ_JBVJJE010000006.1, on the reverse strand, counting down.
GGCTGGTCTGCGCGGTCAAGGCGGTCGAGCGTGAGGTGCTGGCCGCCGCCGACTCCGGCTCCCGCACGACCGCCGTGAAGGCCTTCGCGCTGCACCCGCTCGTCGACTCCGTCAACGTGGCCCGCAAGCTGGTCGAGGGCTACACCGAGGTCCACCCCGGGCTGGCGTACCTTAGGTGAGCACCGCTCGGTAAGCGCTTTCCCCCGCTCTTCCCGCTTCCTGGAGACATCTCATGCACGACGAAAGCCGCCGGATCGAGGAGCGCGTGCAGCGCCTTCACGACCAGCGCATCAAGACCGCGATCTACGCGGCCACCGTCCCCTTCGAGGTGGAGGCCTGGCAGGCCCCGGGGGAGCCGGTCCCGTTCGAGGAGGCCGCCGCCGCCTCGTACGCGCCCTTCACGATGGGCACCCCCTGGGGCCCGCCCTGGGGCACCACCTGGTTCCGCATGCGCGGACAGGTGCCCGAGGAATGGGCGGGCCGCCGTGTCGAGGCCGTGATCGACCTCGGCTTCGTCGGCGACTGGCCCGGCAACCAGGCTGAGGCTCTCGTCCACCTCACGGACGGCACCCCGCTGAAGGCCGTCAACCCGCTCAACCAGTACGTGGCGATCGCCAACCCGGCGACCGGCGGCGAGACGGTCGAGTACCTGGTCGAGGCCGCCTCCAACCCGGATATCCTCGCCGACAACTTCTCCAGGACCACCCCGCTGGGCGACATCCTCACCGCCGGGGACAAGCCGCTCTACACCTTCCGCGGCGCCGACATCGCCATCCTCGACGAGGAGGTCTGGCACCTCGACCTCGACGTCCAGGTGCTGCGCGAGCTGATGCTGGAGCTCGGCGAGCACGACCCGCGTCGGCACGAGATCGCGCACGCGCTCGACCGGGCGATGGACCTGCTGGACCTGGACGACGTCTCCGGCTCCGCCGCCGCCGTGCGCGAGGCGCTGAAGCCGGTGCTGTCCAAGCCCGCGCACGCCAGCGCGCACACCGTCTCCGGCGTCGGTCACGCCCACATCGACTCGGCGTGGCTCTGGCCGATCCGGGAGACCAAGCGCAAGACGTCCCGCACGTTCTCGAACGTCACGTCCCTGGCCGAGGAGTACGACGACTTCATCTTCGCCTGCTCCCAGGCCCAGCAGTACGAGTGGGTGCGCGACAACTACCCCAAGGTCTGGGCCCGCATCCAGGAGTCGGTCAAGAAGGGCCAGTGGGCGCCGGTCGGCGGCATGTGGGTCGAGGCCGACGGCAACCTGCCCGGCGGCGAGGCCGTCGCCCGCCAGTTCATCCACGGCAAGCGGTTCTTCATCGAGCACTTCGGCATCGAGACCAAGGGCGTGTGGCTGCCGGACTCCTTCGGCTACAACGCGGCCTACCCGCAGCTCGCCAAGCTCGCCGGCAACGAGTGGTTCCTCACCCAGAAGATCTCCTGGAACCAGACCAACAGGTTCCCGCACCACACCTTCTGGTGGGAGGGCATCGACGGCACCCGGATCTTCACCCACTTCCCGCCGGTCGACACCTACAACGCCCGCTTCAGCGGCGAGGAGATGTCCCGCGCGGTCCGCAACTACCGGGAGAAGGGCGGCGCCAGCCGCTCCCTGGCCCCCTTCGGCTGGGGCGACGGCGGTGGGGGCCCCACCCGCGAGATCATGGAACGCGCCCGCCGGCTGGCGGACCTGGAGGGCTCCGCGAAGGTCGTCGTCGAACACCCCGACGAGTTCTTCGCCAAGGCCCGCGAGGAGTACCCGGACGCGCCCGTGTGGGTCGGCGAGCTCTACCTGGAGCTGCACCGCGCCACCTACACCTCCCAGGCCCGCACCAAGCAGGGCAACCGCCGCTCCGAGCACCTCCTGCGCGAGGCCGAACTCTGGGCGACCACGGCCGCCCTGCACGCGCCGGGCTACAGCTACCCGCACGAGCATCTGGACCGGCTCTGGAAGACGGTGCTGCTGCACCAGTTCCACGACATCCTGCCCGGCTCCTCCATCGCCTGGGTGCACCGCGAGGCCGAGGCGGAGTACGCCCGCGTCGCCGACGAGCTGCACGCGCTGACCGCCGAGGCGGTGGCCGCGCTGGGCGCCGGCGGCACCCGCGTCTTCAACACCAGCCCCTACGACCGTGCCGAGGTGGTCCGCACCGCCGACGGCGCACCGATGTACGTGGAGGTGCCCGCGAGCGGCTCCGCGCCCCTCGCCGACGCCGAGCCCCCGCAGCCGGTGACGGTGAGCGGCCGGGTGCTCGACAACGGGCTGGTCCGGGTGGAGGTGGCCGAGGACGGCACCCTGTCGTCCGTCCGCGACCTGCGCGCGAACCGCGAGGTCCTCGCCGACCCGGGCAACCTGCTCCGCCTGCACACCGACCTGCCCAACTACTGGGACGCCTGGGACATCGACAAGCACTACAAGAACCGCTACACGGACCTCCTGGACGCCTCGTCCGTCACGGTCGTCGAGCAGGACCCGCTGGTCGGCGCCATCCGCGTCGAGCGGTCCTTCGGCAAGGGCTCGAAGATCACCCAGACGATCACCGTCCGCGCCGGCAGCCCCCGGATCGACATCGAGACGGACATCGACTGGCACGAGACCGAGAAGATCCTCAAGGCGGCATTCCCGGTCGACATCCGGGCCCCGCACTCCTCCGCCGAGATCCAGTTCGGCCACATCCAGCGCCCCACCCACACCAACACCAGCTGGGAGGCCGCCCGCTTCGAGGTCTCCGGCCACCGCTGGGTGCACATCGGTGAGCCCGGCTACGGCGTCGCGGTCATCAACGACTCGACGTACGGCCACGACGTCTCCCGCACGGTGCGCGAGGACGGCGGCACCACGACCACCGTCCGCCTCAGCCTGGTCCGCGCCCCGCGCATCCCGGACCCCGAGGCCGACCAGGGCCGCCACCGCTTCACCTACGCCCTGCTGCCCGGCGCGACCATCGAGGACGCCGTCGCCGAGGGCTACGCCCTCAACCTCCCGCTCCGGGTGGCCGATGCGGCAGGCGCCCCCGCACCGGTCGTCTCCGCCGAGGGCGAGGGCGTGACCGTGGAGGCGGTCAAGCTCGCCGACGACGCGTCGGGCGACGTCGTCGTACGGCTCTACGAGTCCCGCGGCGGCCGGGCCCGGGGTGTCCTGCGCACCGGCTTCCCGCTCGCCGGCGCGCAGATCACCGACCTGCTGGAGCGACCGCTGGAGGAGGCGCGCGTGGACGGCGACGGCGGTGTCCCCGTCGAACTGCGGCCCTTCCAGATCCTGACACTCCGTCTGCGCAGGGGCTGACCCATGGCCATGCAGCCCTGGTTCACCGACGCCAAGCTCGGGATCTTCATCCACTGGGGCATCTACGCCGTCGACGGCGTCCAGGAGTCCTGGTCGTTCTACGACGACATCGTCCCGTACGACCGGTACATGTCCCAGTTCGACCGCTTCACGGCCTCCCGCTACGACCCGCGCGACTGGGCGAAGCTCTTCGCGCGGGCCGGCGCCAGGTACGCCGTGCTGACCAGCCGCCACCACGACGGCGTCGCCCTGTGGGACTCGGCGCACGGCGACCTGAACGTGGGCCGCGACCTGATCGCCGGCTACGCCGGCGCCCTGCGCGAGCAGGGCATCAAGGTCGGGCTCTACTACTCGCACTCGGACTGGAGCCACCCCGACTACGCCTCCACCCGCAAGCCGGGCCGACCGCCGGAGCTGGAGGACAACCGCTACTCGGAGGCCGCCGCCGAGGACGAGGACCTGGAGGCCTGGGAGAGGTTCCTCGCCTACCGCGACGGCCAGCTCCGCGAACTGACCTCCCGTTACAAGCCGGACCTGCTGTGGTTCGACGGCGAGTGGGACCGCAGCGAGGAGCAGTGGCGCATCCCCGAACTCGCCGCGCTCATCCGCTCCGAGGTACCGGACGTCGTGTTCAACGCCCGCATGCTCAGCGAGGGCGACTACGCGACGCCGGAACAGGGCGCCCCGGTCATTCCGCCCGAGGGCCCCTGGGAGCTGTGCCTGACGATCAACGACTCCTGGGGCCACCAGCACCACGACCACAACCACAAGTCGGTCGACCAGCTGATCCGCTACTTCACCGAGACCATCGGCGGCGGAGGCAACCTGCTGCTCAGCGTCGGCCCGCGGGAGGACGGCACGATCCCGGCCGAGCAGGCGGAGCGGCTGGAAGGGCTCGGTGACTGGATCGCCAGGCACGCGGAGGCGGTGTACGGCACCGGACGGGGACTCCCGCCGGGCCACCACTACGGCCCGAGCACCCTCTCCGAGGACCGCCGCACCCTCTATCTGACGCTCTTCGACGCCCCGCGCGCCGAGATCAACGTGCGCGGACTGCTCAGCAAGGTCCGCAGGGTCTCGGTGCTCGGCAGCGGCACGGAACTGGCCCACCGCGTCACCGGCGGCCTCCACGAGACACCGGGCGTCCTCTGGATCGAGCCTCCCGCCGCGCCGGACCTCGACCCGCACGCCACGGTGCTGGCCGTCGAACTGGAAGGGGAACTGGAGCTGTACCGCGGCGCCGGCCGGTTCTGACGAAAGTTTAAGAAACCGGTAAGTGGCCTGCTCACGGGCGGTATGTGGACGCCCGTGAGCACGCCGGTTCGCCTTCCGGATACCTGAAGTTCGCCCGGTCCCCCTGAGATGCGGAACGCACAACGCGAACGAAAGGTGTCACCGTGCGAGACCCGCGTATGGCTGCGATCGGCAAGGGCCTGAAGCGTCGCGGAAGGCTGGTGATGCAGGCGGTCAGTCCACCGCACCGGAACCTCGACGCCATCCCCGCCCCCCGCCCGGCGGCCGACACCTACACCGCCCCGCCCGGTCCCCGGTTGGTGGACTCGCCGGTCTTCGTGCTGTCGTCGGTGCGCTCCGGTTCGACCCTGCTGCGCGTCCTGCTCAACAGTCACAGCCGTATCCGCGCCCCGCACGAGATGCACCTGCGCACGGTGCACGTCAATCTGTCCCGCGACTTCACCGCGGACGCCATGCGGGCGCTCCACCTCGACAAGGACGAGCTGGAACACGTGCTCTGGGACCGGGTGCTGCACCTGGAGCTCACCCGCAGCGGCAAGGACGTCATCGTCGACAAGACCCCGCCGAACACCCTCATCTGGCCCCGCCTGCGCAGGTGCTGGCCGAACGCCCGCTACATCCTGCTGCTCCGCCACCCCGGCGCGGTCGTCACGTCGCTCACCGCCCGCCGCACCGAACCCGATCACGAAGCCGTCCGCGCCGAGGTCCTCGACTACAGCGAGAAGCTGGAGGAGGCCCGACTGAACCTCGACCCCCACGTGATCACCTACGAGGAGCTCACCGCCGAGCCGGAGAAGGTCACCCGGGGCATCTGCGACCACCTCGGCGTCCCCTGGGAGCCCGGCATGCTCGACTACGGCAGCAAGGACCACGGCACCTTCCGCCCCCAGCTGGGTGACTGGTCCAGCACCATCAAGTCCGGCCGCATCCAGTCGGCCCGCTCCGCCGACCCGGGCGTCCAACTCCCCCCACGCCTGAGGGAACTGGCCCAGGCGTGGGGGTACAGCGCCTAGAGAGGCAGGGCCCCGACCGTGGCCTGCGGGGCCGCCGCCTCGACGGAGTCGGCCGGCACCGCGGGCAGCGGCTGCTGCTCCGTCGCGTCCGGCCGCTGCTGCGGCAGCTGCACCGGCCGCAGCGGACGCGGCCCCGACACCACCGTGTAGTCCTGGCCCAGGAACGGCGGAACCACCTCGCCCGGGTCCTCGCCGAGCGCCACCTGGACGGCGGCCCAGGGGGCGTTGACACCGCACAGCGACAGCTGGTGCAGGCCGCCGGCCGGGCGGGTGTTGACGTCCATCAGGACCGGCCGGTCACCGAGCATCCGGAACTGGATGTTGGACAGGTAGTGCAGACCGAAGCCCTCCGCGATCCGCCGGGCCGGGTCCAGCCACTGCTCGTGCAGCGTGAAGCCCCGGCGGCGCCCGTTCTTGGTGCGGCCGATGGCCAGTCGGACCCGGTTGTCCGGACCGGTCAGGCAGTCCACCGACACCTCGGGCTGCTCCAGGCGCGGCATCACCAGCCAGTCGACCGGCTCCTCGGCCCGCCGCAGCGCCTCCAGCACCAGGTCGAGCGGCACGTACGGGCTCGGGAACCCGCTCAGGTGCATCATCGAGAAGGGCGAGCGCGTGATCACGCGGAAGCCCACCCCGCCCGCCCCGGACGCCGGCTTGAAGCACGCCTTGTGCCCGGCGGCCTCCAGCTCCTCGACGGCGGACACGAGTTCGTCACCCGACCGGACGCGCCACCACGGGGGCACGGGCACGCCGATCGCCTGGACAGCCTCGTAGGCGATCACCTTGTCATGGAAGACGGCCACCGCCTCGGGTGGCGGCGCCAGCACCGCCGTACCGGCCGCCTCGAACTCGGCGCGGTGCGCCACGATCGCCGACTGGTGCAGCCGGGGCACGAACACGTCGATACCGCGCCGCGCGCACTGGTCCAGCGCGTACTCGACATACCCGGCCGGGGACAGGCCCTCGGGCTCCAGCTCGGCGGTGTCGGCGGCGGCCAGCACGGGGGAGTCGGAATCGCCGTGCGTGGCATGGATCTCGACGGCCCGGTCGCTGGGATTTCTCCGCAGTTGATCCATGAAGAACACGTTCTCCGCGTACGTGCGGTTGAGCCAGACGCGTACGCGAGAGACCATGCAGGCCGCCTTTCACGGTTCGCGGGCAGGGCACAGCGGCCCGTGCCCGGGCAGGATGAATGGAGGGTCACCAAACCGCCCCTGCGAAAGGGAAGTTTTCAGCGGTGGTGTTGGGGCAGATCATACGGCTTCGGCGGACCGTGTCGTGCAACGCGCGGGTTACGGATTTCCGATCACAGCCGTCCGGCCGCCCTTGTCCCCCGGCCCGTTGATGTGATCTCGTGGTGGCGTTCGCGTTGGGGTGCGCGTAGGGGGGCGAGGGGTGGCGTCGACGGCCGGGGGCACCGGACAACTGCTGGCCATCAGCGATCTGCACATCGGCCACCCGGAGAACCGCGCCCTGGTCGAGCGGATGCGGCCCGGGACGGACGACGACTGGCTGCTCGTGGCCGGGGACGTCGCCGAGACCGTGGCCGACGTCCGCTGGACCCTCAAGACGCTCGCCGGCCGCTTCCGCAAGGTCGTCTGGGTGCCCGGGAACCACGAGCTGTGGACCCATCCGAGCGACCCCGTCACCCTGCGCGGCGTCGCCCGGTACGACTATCTGGTGGAGCTGTGCCGGGACCTCGGCGTGACGACACCGGAGGACCCCTACCCCGTCTGGGACGGCCCCGGCGGCCCCGTGGCCGTCGCCCCGCTGTTCCTGTTGTACGACTACTCGTTCCTGCCTTCCGGGTGCGTGACCAAGGAGCAGGGCCTGGAGTACGCCCAGGGCACGGGGATCGTGTGCACCGACGAGTACCTGCTGCACCCGGACCCGTACCCGAGCCGGGAGGCCTGGTGCCGGGCCCGGGTCGCCGAGACCGAACGCAGACTCGCCGAACTGCCCGAAGACCTGCCCGTGATCCCCGTCAACCACTATCCGCTGCACCGGCATCCGATGGACGTGCTGTGGCACCCCGAGTTCGCCATGTGGTGCGGCACCGGCCTGACCGCCGACTGGCACCGCAGGTTCCGCGTCCACACGATGGTCTACGGCCATCTGCACATCCCCCGCACCACCTGGCACGAGGGCGTGCGCTTCGAGGAGGTGTCGGTGGGCTACCCCCGCGAGTGGCGCAAACGATCAGGGGAGCCGGGGCGGCTGCGGCGCATCCTGCCGGGGGAGGGCGAGGAGCGGTGATCGAGGAACTGCTGCCACAGACCGTCGTCACCGTGGAGGCGTACGGCCACGAGGGCGTGGACGCCCCGCTGTATCCCGAGGAGGCGGCACTCGTGGCGCGGGCGGTCGCCAAGCGGCGCCGGGAGTTCGCCGTCGTCCGCTCCTGTGCCCGCCGTGCCATGGAGAAGCTCGGCGTGCCGCCGCAGCCGATCCTGCGCGGGGAACGCGGCGCCCCGCGCTGGCCGGCCGGGCTGGCCGGCAGCATGACCCACTGCGACGACTACTGCGCCGCCGCCCTGGTCCGTGCCACCGACCTGGCCTCCCTCGGCATCGACGCCGAGACCCACGGGCCGCTGCCCGAGGGCGTCCTGCCCGCCGTGTCCCTGCCGGCCGAGGCCGAGCGCCTGCGGCGGCTGGCGGCACAGCGCCCCGACGTCCATTGGGACCGGCTGCTGTTCAGCGCGAAGGAGTCCGTCTACAAGGCGTGGTTCCCCCTCACCGGCCAATGGCTGGACTTCACGGAGGCCGACATCGAGATCTCCGCCGGCTCCGGTGAACGGCCACGCGGCACCTTCCGCGCCACGCTCCTCGTCCCCGGCCCACGGGTCGGCGACCGCCGCCTCGGCCATTTCGACGGCCACTGGATCGCCGATCGCGGCCTGGTCGCGACGGCCGTCGCCGTACCGCACGACTGAGGCCGCTGTTCAGGGGCCGGCCGGCCTGCGGGCCCTCGACTCAGGGCCCGCTACCGGCTGCCGGCTCGGGGACCGGGCTACCGGCCGAAGGCTCGGAGGCTGCCCCGCTCCCGGCTGTCGGCTCGGGGACGCGTGCTACTGGTCGTCAGCTCGGGGGCTGCCCCGCTCCCGGCTGTCGGCTCGGGGGCTGCCTCGCTACCGGCTGTCGGCTCGGGGCCCCGCTCCCGGCCGTAGGCTCAGGGCCCCGGCTCCGGACACCAGCTCTGGAGCAGCCGGAAGAACGCCTCCTCGTTGCCGGTCAGGCCCGCCCGTTCGAGGGCCTCTTCCGCCTCTGCGAAGACGCTGGGCGGGACGACCGGGGGCCGGTGGTCGCCGGACGGGCCGGTCTCCAGGTCGAAGGCGGCCCGGACGGTGTGCAGCAGCCGCAGATAGGCCTGGACGGCCGTGCGTTCGCGGTCGGTCAGTACGGCGGTGGGCATCGGTCGGCTCTCCCCGTGTCGGCGTCATCGGTCCCGCGCCCTGGTGGCGCGCACGCCCCGCACAAGGGGCGCACCTCCCAGCTTGCCGCCCACCACTGACAATCCGGCCCCGTCGCCCGTCGGTTCGCCCGCTCGGCGGAGGCGGAACCCCACCTCAGCCCCGGGCACGGCCCCCGTCAGCCCTGCGGCCCCGGATACCCCAGCGACGCCTCGATCCGCCCCGCCAGATGGTCCCGCTGTACCGGCCCCCGCGACGACGAACCCGCCAGCCACGCCCGGCACTTGCTGGCCAGCAGCAGGCCGAAGCTCTCGGCCTCCTTCTCGTCGTCGAGGTCGAAGCGGGTGCGGGCGGCGACCTTCAGCACCGTCGCCTGAAGGTCGGCGTCGTCGTGGAGCAGCCGGGCCGCGACGGAGGCGCCCTCGACGTGGTGGGAGCAGTGCCCCGCCTTCATGTGCCACAGCTCGTGGCCCAGGATCACCAACTGGTGGTCGGGAGCCGTGCGTTCCTCGATCACGACCAGGTCCTGCTCGGCCATGTCGAGCCACAGCCCGCTCGCGGTCCCGGGCGGGAAGGCGGCCGTACGGAAGTGGACGGGGCGGCCCCGGCGTCTGCTCATGGCGTCACACAGCGCGGCGTACAGCTCGTCGGGCCGCGCCGGCGCGGGGAGGGTCAGCTCCGCGACCAGTTCGCCGCACAGGCGGCGCATTTCCTTACCGATGCCCACAGTTCTCCCCACGGTCACGACTCGGGCCGCTTGACGCTCTCCAGGAGCATGTCCAGCCACTCCGCCACCTTGTCGCGGTGCTGGTCGGTGGGCAGCTGCGCGGCCCGCCAGGCGATGCCGCGCACGCCGTGGTCCTGCAACAGCCGCTCCAGCGGGTCGTGGGCCGCCGCGGCCGCCTCCCGCTCGCGGTCGGCGAGCTTCTGGAGCAGCTCCTGCTCGGTGTGCTGGAGGGCGCTCACCAGTGCCTCGGGGTCCTCGGCTGTGAGGAAACCGGCATGCACCCGGAAGAACCGCTGGAGGGCGTCGCAGTGCTCCATGGTCGGTCGCCGGTCGCCGTTGATGAGGGCGCCGGCCTGCTGCCGCGACATGCCCGCGCCGTCGGCGATCTCCTGCTGGGTGTACTTGCGGCCGTTGGGCTTGAGCCGGGTCCGGCGCAGCAGGTCCAGGCGCTGGAGGAACCGGGCCTGCACATCGGGCTCGCCCGCCGGCCGGCCGCCGAGCAGAGCCTTGACCACGGGCTCCGGGACGCCGGAGGCGACGGACAGCCGGCCGATGTCGAAGACCTCGGCGTGCGGCACGCCGAGCCGGTCGGCGAGCGCGGTGACACGGGAGATGACGGCCCCCAGCACGGCCGTCGGCGTGGCGCCCGGACCTTCGACGAAGCCACCCGTCACCGACAGATCTCCTACGTCTCTCACAGGCTTCTCACAAGTGGATGCCGTGACTTACCCCCGGCGTGAACTTCCCGGAGCGTAGCCGGTGGTTCGAACTCACATCCAGGTCTCGCCACAACTGTGGCCAATTTCAGCCGTCAACAGGCACGAAATGCCACGATAGTTGACACGCCTCAACTCGGGGCAGCAGGATCAGGGCGCCGCGTCAAGGCCGCACAGGCAAGAGGGGTGACCTCCCGATGGCATATCAGGCAGGAGGGCAGCGGCCGGTACCGCGGCCCGTCCCCGGGACTTCCGATGTCCAGGCCTACCTGGAGGACTACACCGGGCTCCTGGAGGCCGTCTCCTTCCCCTCGCTCGTCGTCGACCACTGCTGGGACGTGGTGCTGACCAACAGCGCCTTCCGGTCACTTTTCGGTGGCGTCGGTCCGCATCCGACGGCCATGCCGGGCGACAACTTCCTCAGGTTCGTGCTGTTCCACCCCGACGCTCCCACGGTGCTCGGCGAGCACGAGGCGAGCTGGTGCCTGCCGATGCTCGCGCACTTCGCGCGGACCGTGGAGAGCCACGGCCCCGACCACGGGCTCCAGGCCATCCGCCGCGACATCGCCCAGGACCCGATCATGGAGGCGGCCTACCGGCACGGCCTGCCGCACTGGATCCGCTCGGTCGGCGAGAGCGCCGTCGAGCAGGACGGTGCCGTACGGCCGCTGTTGCACCCGGATCCGCGCTGGGGTGCCACCGACTGCCGGATCGTCGTCGAGACGTCCAGGGCGCTCGAGGAACTGGGCTGCACCCGGCTCACCTTCGTGCTGCGCGACGCCCGCCGCACCCCGTCCCGGGATCGGCGGACGCGCCGTACCGCCTCCCACCTGAGGGTCGTCCCGGCGGTCGGCTGAGCCCTGCCGGGTCCCCGCGTCACCAGCGTTCGCCCCATTCCCTCACGGTGTGGTGTGTGACATAGTACTGGCGTGAGCGAGCCGCTGACCTGCGATGTCGTGGTGGTCGGAGCCGGAGTGGTGGGCGCCGCCTGCGCCCTGTACGCGGCCCGCGCGGGCCTGGACACCGTCGTGGTGGACCGGGGCCCGGTGGCCGGCGGCACCACCGGCGCGGGGGAGGGCAACCTCCTCGTCTCCGACAAGGAACCCGGACCCGAGCTCGACCTGGCACTGCTGTCCGCCCGGCTGTGGGCCGAACTGGCCGAGGAGGGACTGGGGAAGGCGGTCGAGTACGAGGCCAAGGGCGGGGTCGTCGTGGCCGGCACCGACGAAGCGCTGGCCGGGCTGGCGAGACTCGCCGCCGGGCAGCGCGCGGCCGGGGTCGAGGCGGTCCCGGTGCCGTCCGACCGGCTCCCCGACCTGGAGCCGTATCTGGCCCCCGGTCTCGCGGGCGGCGTGCACTACCCGCAGGACGCCCAGGTGATGCCCGCCCTGGCGGCGGCACACCTGCTGCGCGCCTCGAACGCCCGGCTGCTCACCGGCCGTGAGATGACCGGGGTGCTGCGCGGCTCCGACGGTGCGGTGCGCGGCCTGCGTACCGACCGGGGCGACATCCACGCCCCGGCGGTCGTCAACGCGTCCGGCACCTGGGGCGGCGAGGTGGCGGCCCGCGCCGGGGTGTCGCTGCCGGTGCTGCCCCGGCGTGGTTTCGTCCTGGTCACCGAGCCGCTGCCGCCCCGTATCCGGCACAAGGTGTACGCCGCCGACTACGTGGCCGACGTCGCCAGCGACTCGGCGGCCCTGCAGACCTCCCCGGTCGTCGAGGGCACCCCCGCCGGGCCGGTCCTCATCGGCGCCAGCCGCGAACGGGTCGGCTTCGACCGGTCGTTGTCGCTCCCGGCGCTGCGGGCGCTGGCGGCGGGCGCGACGCGGCTCTTCCCGTTCCTCGCCGGAGTCCGGGCCATGCGGACGTACGCGGGCTTCCGGCCGTATCTGCCGGACCATCTGCCCGCGATCGGCCCCGACCCCCGGGCGCCCGGTCTCCTGCACGCCTGCGGGCACGAGGGCGCGGGCATCGGTCTCGCCACCGGCACCGGGCAGCTGATCGCCCAGGCGCTGACCGGGCGGACGCCCGATCTGGACCTCGTCCCGTTCCGGCCGGACCGCTTTCCCGAGGAGGCCGAGTGAATCCACTGGAGTTGGCGGGGGCCAGGCCCGGCCCCGCCTTCACGGTCACGTTCGACGGGCGGCCGGTCCCGGCGCTGCCCGGTCAGACGGTCGCCGCGGTGCTGTGGGCGGCGGGCGTCACCTCCTGGCGCACCACCCGGGGCGAGGGCCGTCCGCGCGGGGTGTTCTGCGGGATCGGCGTCTGCTTCGACTGCCTCGTGACCGTCAACGGCCGCCCCAACCGACGCGCTTGTCTGGTGCCGGTGCGGCCCGGTGACGTGATCGGCACGCAGGAGGGGACGGGTCATGCGGGGGCGGACGACGATGGGGCGGACGACGGAGGAGACGGTCATGCGGGCTGAACTCGTCGTCATCGGCGCCGGACCGGCCGGGCTGGCCGCGTCGCTTGCGGCGGCAGCGCGCGGCACGCGGGTCGTGCTCGTCGACGCGGCGACGGAGGCCGGCGGGCAGTTCTACCGGCAGCCCGCCGCCGGGCTCGGGGCCGGGCGGCCCGAGGCGCTGCACCATCAGTGGCGGACCTGGCAGCGGCTGCGGGACGGACTCGCCGCCAGTTCCGTACGCGTGCTGACGGATCACCATGTGTGGTGCGTCGAACGGGAGTCCGGTGGCTTCACCGTGCACGTGCTGCTCGGCCCGGAGCAGGAGGAACCCGCCGAGGTGCGCGCACATGCCGTGCTCCTGGCCACCGGCGGATACGAACACGTGTTGCCCTTCCCCGGCTGGACCATCCCGGGCGTCCTCACCGCCGGGGGCGCCCAGGCCATGCTCAAGGGCGGACTCGTGGTGCCGGGGCGCAGAGCCGTCGTGGCCGGGACCGGGCCGCTGCTGCTGCCCGTGGCGACCGGGCTCGCGGCAGCCGGCGTCGAGGTCGCCGCGCTCGTCGAGTCCACCGACCCCAGGCGCCTGGCCCGCCATGGCCGGGCCCTGGCCGGCAAACTCCCGGAGGGCGCCGGATACGCCGCCCGGCTGCTGCGTCACCGCGTGCCGGTCCTGGCCCGCCACACCGTCGTCCGCGCCCACGGCGACGACCGGCTGACCGGCGTCACCGTCGCCGCCCTCGACACCGCCGGACGCGTCCGGCCCGGCACCGAGCGGCAGTTGCCCTGCGACACCCTGGCCGTCGGCCACGGCATGCTCCCGCACACCGACCTGGCGGAGGGCCTCGGCTGCGGCCTGGACGGGCTCGCCGTCGCCGTCGACGCCGAGCAGCGCACGGACGTACCCGGTGTGTGGGCGGCCGGGGAGTCCACCGGTATCGGCGGCGCGGCCCTCGCCCTCGCCGAGGGGCACATCGCCGGATGCTCCGCCGCCGCACACCTGCGCGGCACGGCCCCCGCCCCGGCCCCCGCCGCCCTCAAGGCCCGTACGAAGCTCAGGAGTTCCGCGGCCGCCCTCGACTCGGCCTACGCACCGCCCGCGCACTGGCCCGAGCAGGTCACCGACGACACCCTGGTCTGCCGCTGCGAGGGGGTCACCGCCGGTGCCGTGCGTGACTCCCTGGACCTCGGAGCGGGCGACGTACGCACCGTGAAGCTGCTGACCCGGGCCGGAATGGGCTGGTGCCAGGGCCGGATGTGCCAGGCCGCCGTCGCGGGTCTGGCCGGCTGCCCGCCCGCTCCGTCCAGAAGGCCCCTCGCCCGTCCCGTACCGCTCGGCGTCCTCGCACGGCAACACACCCAGGAGGAACAGTCATGACCGACCACCGCCCCTGGCACGGCGTCCTCGTCGCCACCGCGCTCCCGCTGAACGACGACCTCTCCGTGAACTACGACAAGTACGCCGAGCACTGCGCCTGGCTGGTCGAGAACGGCTGCGACGGCGTCGTCCCGAACGGCTCCCTCGGCGAGTACCAGGTGCTCACCCCCGAGGAGCGCGCCCGGGTCGTCGAGACGGCCGTCGCCGCGATCGGCGGGCAGCGCGTCATGCCAGGCGTCGCCGCGTACGGGTCCGCCGAGTCCCGGCGCTGGGCCGAGCAGGCGGGCGAGGCGGGCTGCCGGGCGGTGATGCTGCTGCCGCCGAACGCCTACCGCGCCGACGAGCGCTCCGTCCTCGCCCACTACGCCGAGGTCGCGAAGACGGGCCTGCCGGTCGTCGCGTACAACAACCCCATCGACACCAAGGTCGACCTCGTGCCCGAACTGCTCGCCCGGCTGCACGGCGAGGGGTACATCCGGGGAGTGAAGGAGTTCTCCGGAGACGTCCGCCGGGCCTACCGCATCGCCGAACTCGCCCCCGAACTCGACCTGCTGATCGGCGCGGACGACGTCCTGCTGGAGCTGGCCGTCGCGGGCGCCAAGGGCTGGGTGGCGGGCTACCCGAACGCACTGCCGCAGGCCTCGGTCGAGCTGTACCACGCGGCCGTCGACGGCGACCTCGACACCGCGCGGTCCCTGTACCGGCAGCTGCATCCGCTGCTGCGCTGGGACTCGCGGGTGGAGTTCGTCCAGGCCATCAAACTGTCCATGGACCTCGTCGGCCGCCACGGCGGCCCCTGCCGCCCGCCGCGCATGCCGCTGCTGTCCGAGCAGGAGGCCGCCGTCCGGGCCGCCACCGAGAAGGCCGTAGCGGCCGGATTGTCGTAGATCATGCGCAGCAAACTCGTCCTGCACGCCGTCGACTCGCACACCGAGGGCATGCCGACCCGGGTGATCACCGGCGGCATCGGCACCATCCCCGGCGCCACCATGAACGAGCGGCGGCTGTACTTCCGCGAACACCGCGACGACATCAAGCAGTTGCTGATGAACGAGCCGCGTGGTCACTCCGCCATGAGCGGCGCTCTCCTCCAGCCGCCGACCCGGCCCGACTGCGACTGGGGCGTCGTCTACATCGAGGTCTCCGGCTATCTGCCGATGTGCGGGCACGGCACGATCGGCGTGGCGACCGTGCTCGTCGAGACCGGCATGGTCGAGGTCGTCGAGCCCGTCACCACCATCCGGCTCGACACCCCGGCGGGCCCGGTGGTCGCCGAGGTGGCGGTGGCGGACGGCGCCGCCAGGTCGGTCACCCTCCGGAACGTGCCCTCCTTCGCCGTCGACCTCGACCGCAAGGCGACCCTCGCCGACGGCCGGACGGTGACGTACGACCTCGCCTTCGGCGGCAACTTCTACGCCATCCTGCCGCTGGAGCGGTTCGGCCTGCCCTTCGACCGGTCCCGCAAGGACGACATCCTCCGGGCCGGCCTGTCCCTCATGGCCGCCGTCAACGCCGAGGACCCGCCCGTCCACCCGGAGGACCCGTCCATCCACGGCCTCCACCACGTCTACCTGGCCGCCCCCGGCTCGACCGCCCGCCACTCCCGGCACGCCATGGCCATCCACCCCGGCTGGTTCGACCGCTCGCCCTGCGGCACGGGCACCAGCGCCCGCATGGCACAGTTGCACGCGCGCGGCGAACTCCCACTGCACACCGAGTTCGTGAACGAGTCCTTCATCGGCACCCGGTTCACCGGCAGACTGCTCGGCACCACCGAGGTGGCCGGCCGCCCGGCCGTGCTGCCCAGCTTCTCCGGACGCGCCTGGATCACCGGCACCGCCCAGTACCTGCTGGACCCCGAGGACCCGTTCCCGGCGGGGTTCGTCCTGTAAGCCGCGCCCGATCCGAGCACGAGAGGAACCACGACCGTCATGGCCCCGCAGCACACTCCCGCCCTGCCCGTGCTGGGCAGCAGGAAACCCAGCCACCGGGAGCGGGTCGCGGACGCGCTGCGGGCCGCCTTGATCGCCGGCGAGCTGCTCCCCGGGGAGGTCTACTCGGCCCCCGGCCTCGCCGCCCGCTTCGGTGTCTCCGCCACCCCCGTGCGCGAGGCCATGCTCGACCTCGCCAAGGAGGGCCTCGTCGACACCGTGCCCAACAAGGGGTTCCGGGTCACGGCCGTCTCCGAGAAGCAACTGGACGAGTACACCCACATCCGGGCGCTGATCGAGATCCCCACCACGGCGGGCCTCGCGGCCACGGCAGACCCGGTGGCGCTGGAGGCTCTCCGCCCGGTCGCACAGGAGATAGTCACCTCCGCCGCGGCCGGCGACCTCATCGCCTACGTCGAGGCGGACCTGCGCTTCCATCTCGGCCTGCTGGACCTCGCGGGCAACGACCATCTCGTCGACGTGGTACGGGACCTCAGACGCCGCTCCCGGCTGTACGGCCTGACCGCGCTCGCCGAACAGGGGCGGCTGGAGGCGTCGGCGGAGGAGCACCTGGAGATCCTCGACGCGCTGCTCGCCCGGGACGAGGAGGCCGTACGGGCGGTGATGACGCGGCACCTCGGGCACGTCCGGGGCCTGTGGGCAAGTGCGGACACCCCCTAGGGGCGCGGGCCGGTGAACAGCATGCGGCTCCGCCGTTTCTGAGCGATGAGCAGGCCGAGGCGTACGGGACGTTCGCCCGTCACCGGTGCCGCGCCTTGCCCAGCGCGTCGGTGAACCGGGCGAGGGCCTCCTCGGCCGTGGGGACGGGGCCGAACAACTGTTCCTGCCGACGGGGGTCGGCGACGTCAGGGGGCCCGTCTCCGCTGAGCACGGGCCTCACGTGGACTCTTCTTGCGGAAGAGCGCGGCTGCTGATCGCGTCGGCGATGGCGTAGGCGGTGCGGACGAAGGACTCCGCCTGCTCCGCGGACAGGTTCAGAGCGGAGGCCTCCTCCAGGGACTGCCACATCGCTGCGAGGGGCTCGCGCATGGCACGGCCCTTGTCGGTGAGGTGGACGACCATGACGCGCCGGTCGTGTTCGGCCGGCTCGCGGATGAGCAGGCCGGCCTCCTGCATGCGGCGCAGGGACTTGGAGACGGTGGAGTGGTCCAGGCCGACGCTTTCGAGAAGCTCGGACTGGGTCTGGCCGTCCCGGTCCAGGAGTTGCATCAGGAACAGTTCCTGTCCGGGATGCAGGTCCATCTCGCGGAGCATGGCGGCGGCGCGGGCGCGGTGAGCGCGGGCCAAGTGGAAGATCGCGTAGCTCACCTGCCCCCCGCTGGCGGTTGTGGGGATGTGGGGTGTGGGGGCGGGCATGGTTGGGTTCCTCAGACGGTGTAGGTGGGGTAGTCGGTGTAGCCGGCCGCTCCTCCGCCGTAGAAGGTCGCCGGGTCGGGGGTGTTCAGCGGCGCGTCAGAGCGTAGCCGCTCGACCAGGTCCGGGTTGGCGAGCGCGAGGGCGCCGACGGAGACGAGGTCGGCCGTGCCGTGGTCGATGTCCTTGGCCCGGGTGGCCAGGTCGGTGCCGGCCCGGTTGAGGATCAGCGTGGTCGGCCACAGCGCGCGCAGGGTGCCCAGCAGGTCCTCGTCGCCGGCGTGCATCACGTGGAGGTAGGCCAGGTCCAGGGGGCGCAGGGAGTCCAGGAGCGCCGGATACAGCTCGGCGGTGTCGGACTCGGCGATGTCGTTGTAGGGGTTGCCGGGGGAGATACGGATACCGGTGCGCTCGGCGCCGATCTCGTCGGCCACCGCGGCGGCGACCTCGACGGCGAAGCGGATGCGGCCCTCGATCGAGCCGCCGTAGCCATCGGTGCGCTGATTGGTGTTGTCGGACAGGAACTGGTGCACCAGGTAGCCGTTGGCGGCGTGGATCTCCACGCCGTCGGCGCCTGCCGCGACGGCAGCCGCTGCGGCGCGGCGGAAGTCGTCGACGGTAGTCGCGACCTCCTGCGTCGACAGTGCGCGGGGTGTCGGCATCTCCTGGGGCCCGGACGCGGTGAACATCGCACCCTCCGGCCGGATCGCCGAAGGGGCGACCGGCCGGCGCCCGTGGGGGGTGTTGTCGGGGTGGGCGATGCGTCCGGTGTGCATCAGCTGGATGACGATCCGGCCGTCGGCCGCGTGCACGGCGTCGGTGACCTTGCGCCACCCGGCGATCTGCTCGTCATTGTGGATGCCGGGGGTGAGGAGGTAGCCCTGGCCGTCGGTGGAGGGCTGGGTTCCCTCGGTGATGATGAGCGCGTGCGAGGCCCGCTGGGCGTAGTACTCGGCGTTCAGTTCGGTCGGTACGCCTTCAGGTGTGGAGCGGTCACGGGTCATGGGGGCCATGACCAGGCGGTGCGGGAGGGAGACGTCACCGACGGTGGTCGGTGTCCACAAGGAGTTCAGCATGGATGGTCCTTCGGTGCGGCGATGACCAGGTAGTCATCGGGGGGGAGGGGGGACAGTCGGTGTGCTGGATGAAGAGGCGGGCGTGATCAGTCGAGGGTGAGGACGAGCTTGCCCCGGACATGCCCGGCGTCGCTGACCTGCTGGGCCGTGGCGGCCTGGTCGAGTGGGTAGGCGGTGACGGTGGTGACGACCTTGCCGGTCACGGCATCCTGCGCCAGGGCGGCCAGGCGGGCGGCCGAGCGCACCTGGCCGCCGTTGGCGAAGGTGATGCCGAGCTGGTGCGCGCGGAAGTCGGCGATGGTGACGATGCGCTCGGTGCCGCCCCGCAGGGTGATGGAATCCTCGAGGGCTCCCTTCCCGGCCAGGTCGAACACCGCGTCCACGCCGTCGGGGGCGAGTGCCCGGACCCGCTCGACCAGGCCCTCGCCGTAAACGGTCGCGGTGGCGCCGAGCGAGGCGAGGTACTCCTGGTTGGCAGGGCCGGCGGTACCGATGACACGCGCTCCGCGGGCCGTGGCGAGCTGAACCGCCAGGGTTCCGACCGCTCCGGCAGCGCCGTGCATCAGCACGGTCTCCCCCGCGGCGACGCCCAGCAGGTTCAGGACCCGCTCGGCCGTCTCGCCCGCCACCGGCAGCGCGACCGCGTGCTGCCAGTCGAGGCCGGCGGGCTTGGGGGCCACGGTGGTGGCCAGCGCGTACTCGGCGTACGAGCCGGTGTCCGACCAGCCCAGCACCTCGTCACCCACCTGCACGTCCCGCACGCCCTCACCCAGGGCGTCCACCACGCCGGCGAGCTCGCCACCGGGGACGGAGGGGAACGGCGTGGGGAACACGGCCTCCAGTGCACCGGAGCGGATCTTGCCGTCCAGCGCGTTCAGCCCGGCCGCCTTGACGCGGACGCGGAGCTGCCCGGGGCCGGGCTGCGGGACTTCGATGTCCGCCTCCCGCAGCACTTCCGTGCCGCCGAAACGGTCGAACAGGATGGCTTTCATGACGGCTCCTCTCGCGCCACCGGCTATTTGGTGGCTGGCCACATAAACATAACAGTGAATCTGTGGCTAGCCAAGTATTTGGTTGTCCGGTCCACGAACTGCGCCGGCCGAGCCGGGCTGGATCACGCCGGCGATGTTGTAGAGACCTGCGGGTGGTCCCCGGATCGCCTCCCGCCGCCATGGCGTCGTCGCCGATGTGACTCACGGCGCGGAGCCGGAAGGGATGCCGTTGAGCCGGTGGTGCGCGCCGCGGCATCTGTCAGGGGCACGCCGGGCACGCCCAGCGGGAGGCGTACCCCGAGGCCGTCGAACAGGCCCACGCCGACTTCGCCCCGAGGCCGTCTCAGGACACGGCGGTTCCCTTCTTGGCGGCCTGGATCTGCTCGTACACACGCGTACGCAGCTCGGCGAAGCGCGGATCCACCCTCGTGTGCAACTGGTCGCGCTCGACGGGAAGATCGACCTTCAGCTGCTCCCGGACGACGGTGGGGGAGGCGGACAGCACGATCACCCGCTCCCCGAGGTAGACGGCTTCGTCGATGTCGTGGGTGACGAACAGGATCGTGATGCCGCGCTCCCGCCACAGCCCCCGCACCAGGTCCTCGAGATCGGCCCGGGTCTGCGCGTCCACCGCCGCGAACGGCTCGTCCATCAGCAGCACACGGGGCTCGTACGCCAGCGCACGGGCGATGGCGACCCGCTGCTGCATACCGCCGGACAGCTGCCAGGGATACGCCTCCACGGCATCCGCCAGCCCCACCGACTCCAGCGCGTCGCGGACGAGTTCCCGGCGTCGGGCTTTGCTCAAGTCCTTCTGCCTCAACGGAAGGTCGACGTTCTCGCCGACCCGCATCCAGGGGAAGAGGCTGCGCCCGTACTCCTGGAAGACGAACGCCATACCGGGCGGCGGGCCGCTCACCTTCCGCTCCTCCAGCAGCACTTCACCGCCGGTCGGTGTGAGCAGCCCTCCCACGCACTTCAGCAGCGTCGTCTTGCCACAGCCCGACGGTCCGACGAGACAGACGAGTTCTCCGGCGTCGACGGTGAAGGTGAGGTCGCGGACCGCCTCCACACGCCGCCCCGACCCCTCGTAGACCTTCTTCAGACCCCGTACGTCGAGCATGGACCGCCCTTTCAAGAGGTTCACGGCGACCGCCGGGCCGAGGCGCGCAGACCGTGGTACCAGCCGAGCGCCCGCCGCTCGACCCACCGGAAGACGACCGACAGCAGGAAGCCGAGCAGACCGAGCACGAGGATGCCGGTCCACATGTCCGGGATCGCGAAACCGCGCTGGAACTGGACGATGGTGAATCCCAGTCCGTTGCTCGCGGCGAACATCTCGCTGATCACCATGAGGATGATGCCGATGGACAGGGCCTGGCGCAGGCCCGCGAAGATCTGCGGGCTCGCCGACCGCAGAACCAGGTTCCTGAGCCGCGCCACACCCGTGATGCCGTACGAGCGCGCCGTCTCGGCCATCACGGGGTCCACCGCCCGCACGCCCTCGACGGTGTTGAGCAGGACGGGCCACACGCAGCCGCCCGCGATCACCGTGATCTTCATCGTGTCGCCGATCCCCGCGAACAGCATGATGACCGGCACCAGCACCGGCGGCGGCACCGCCCGCAGGAACTCCAGGACCGGCTCGCACACCGCCCGCACCCGCCGGTACGACCCGATGACCGTACCGAGCGCCACCCCCACGACCGCCGCCAGCGCGTAACCGCCCGTCAGCCGCAGCACGCTCGGCAGCACGTCGCTCCGCAAGCGCTCCGCCGTCCACACGTCCGGGAAGGCCTCCAGGATCGTCCGCAGGGGCGGCCAGTACACGTCCGTACTGCCTGCGGACGCCACCCACCAGACCGTGACCAGCAGGGCCGGGAGGGCGCCGGCGAACACCAGCCGCAGCAGCAGACTCCTCACACCGCCACCTCCCCGCGCACCGACTGGTGCCAGGCCAGCGCCCGCCGCTCCACCGCGCGTGCGCCGACGTTGATCAGCAGCCCCAGCAGCCCGGTCACCACGATCAGCGCGTACATCTCGGGTACGGCCTGCGAGGCCTGTGCCACCCCGATGCGCTTGCCCAGCCCCGGTGCCCCGATGACGAGTTCGGACGTGATGGCCAGGATCAGCGCGACCGCCGCCGCCAGCCGGACGCCGGTCATGACGTAGGGCAGCGCGGTGGGCCACAGCACATGCCGGATCCGCGCCCAGGTGCCGAGGCCGTACGACCGCGCCGTCTCGTCGGCGACGGGGTCGACGTCCTGGACGCCGTACAGAACCTGGATCAGGACCTGCCAGAACGACGCGTAGACGACGAGGAGGAGCACCGAGCGCAGTTCGGTGCCGTACAGCAGCACCGCCAGCGGGATCAGCGCGACCGACGGGATCGGGCGCAGGAACTCGATCGTCGAGGCCGTCACCTCACGCACATGCGGCACGACCGAGATCAGCACGCCCAGCACGATCCCCGCACAGGACGCGATCACCAGCCCCACGGCCCAGCCGGCGAGCGTGTCGCCGAGCGCCGTCCAGAAGGCCGAGTCGGCCGTCTCGTCCGCGAGCGCTTCGGCGATACGGCTGGTGGGCGGGAAGTAGGTCTCCTTGACCAGGCCGAGCCGCGGTGCCGCCTCACCCAGGGCGAGAAAGGCGGCGAGCCCGGCCGCACCGAGTGCGACGTTCACGCCCCTCATGCGTCTGTGCCCCTCACGGCAGCAGCTTGTCCAGATCCGGCGTCGACTTGAACAGGCCGTCGTCCTCGCCGAGCTTCATCAGCGCCTCGATGGAGGCGCGGTTCGGCTCCGCCGGCCACTTCGGCAGGGTCACCTTCTCCAGCACCGCCGCCGGGATCTTCGTGTACGTGGTGACGATCTGCCGGGCCTCGTCAGGATGGGCGTCGGCGTAGGCGAGGGACTCGGCGGTGGCCTTCCGGAACTTCTCGACCACCTCCGGGTTCTGCTGGGCGTACCGGGTCGAGGTGAAGTACAGGGCGACGGTGAGATCGGGTGCCACGTCCACCAGGTTCGAGGCGATCTCGCGGCCGCCCTGGCTCTTGACGGTGGCGAGGGCGGGCTCGACCACCTGGGCGGCGTCGATCTGCCCGCTGTCGAGGGCGGCCGGCATCTGGTCGAAGGCGAGCTCGACGAACTTGACCTTGTCCGGGTCGCCGCCCGCCTTGCGCACCGACGCGCGCACGGACGTCTCGTTGATGTTCTTCAGGGTGTTGATGGCGACCCGCTTGCCCTCCAGGTCCTTCGGGGACCTGATCGGACTGTCCTTGCCCACGGTGATCGCGCTGAAGTCCTTGCCCTCGACACCGGTCGAGGCGATCGCGTTCGCGACGGCCTTGATCGGCACGTTGTTGGACTGGGCGATCATCAGCGACGTCACGTTGGAGAACCCGAACTGGAACTGACCGCTGGCCACTCCCGGCACGATCGCCGCGCCGCCCTGCGCCGTGGTGAACTCCAGCTTCAGACCGTGTTTTTTGAAGAAGCCCTTCTCCTGCCCGAGATGGAGCGGTGCCACATCGACGATGGGAATGAGCCCGACCTCGACGGTGGTCACCCCGCCGGACGAGGCGCCCGCGTCCGAGGCGCCACCGCCGTCGGACGAGCCACAGGCCGCCGCGGTGAGCAGGGCGGACACGGCCGCGAGACGGGTGAAGAGACGACGACGCAAGACTCCTCCTGTGGGACCGGCTGTGGTTCTCCGACAGGTTGTGCGCAGACAGCACGCTTGTGCTCAGCGAGAACGTAGAGCCGGGCCCGCTCCATGGTCAATGCCCGTGCCATTACCGGTCGTTGACATTCCGAGACCCGTACTCCTAGCGTGCGCACAGCGCACGGTCGTACGTACCGCCGGAGGTTCAGGATGTCCGCTGAAGCCCGCGCACCGCACTTCGTCCGGTCCTTCGAGCGCGGCCTCGCCGTGATCCGCGCCTTCGAGGCCGAGCATCCCGCGCTGACCCTGAGCGAGGTCGCGCGTGCCTGCGAACTGACGCGCGCGGCGGCGCGCCGCTTCCTGCTCACCCTCGTCGACCTCGGCTACGTACACACCGACGGCCGCCGCTTCCGCCTCACCCCGCGGGTGCTGGAACTCGGCTACTCCTACCTCTCCAGCTACACGCTGCCCCAGATCGCGGAGCCCCATCTGGAGCAACTCGTCGCGCGGGTACGGGAATCGTCCTCGCTCTGTGTCCTCGACGGCGACGACATCGTGTACGTCGCCCGGGTCCCGACCCGCCGCATCATGACCGCGTCCATCACGGTCGGCACCCGGTTTCCGGCGTACGTGACGTCGGTGGGCAGGGTGATCCTCGCCCATCTGCCGGACGACGACGTCGAAGCCAGGCTCTCCCGGGCGGAGTTGAAGCCCCTCACCCCGCGCACGATCGCCACGCCTCAGGCCCTGCGGACGGAGCTGCGCCGCGTCCGCCGGCAGGGCTACGCCGTCGTCGACCAGGAGCTGGAGGAAGGGCTGAGGTCGGTCGCCGCCCCGGTGCGGGACCGGGACGGCGACGTGGTCGCGGCCGTCAACATCGCCGTGCACGCCGGGCGCAACTCCGTCGACTCCGTACGCCGCGACCTGTTGCCGCATCTGCTGGCGACCGTCGCCGGGATCGAGGCCGACCTGCGGATCACAAGTCCAGCACCAGCCGCCGCCCCCGGCACCGGGACACGCAGATCATCATCGTCTCGCCGCTCTCCCGCTCCGCCGGGGTGAGCACGGAGTCCCGGTGTTCCGGGGTGCCGTCCAGGACGTCGGTCTCACAGGTCCCGCAGGTGCCCTCGGTGCAGGAGTAGAGCACCTCGACCCCGGCGTCGCGCACGGCGTTCAGCACGGACACGTCCGGCGCCACCGTGAGCGTCCTGCCGCTCCGCGCCAGCTCCACCTCGAACTCGGTGTCGCCGCCGGTCTCCTGCTCCTTCGGCCGGAACCGCTCGACGCGCAGCACCGCGGACGGGCAGCGTTCCTCGACCGCGTCCAGCAGCGGCCCGGGACCGCAGCAGTAGACGAGCGTGCCCTCGGGTACGTCGTCCAGCACCGAGGGCAGGTCCAGCAGCCCCGTCTCGTCCTCGGGCGCGATCGTCACCCGGTCGCCGTACCGGGCGAGTTCCTCGCCGAACGCCATCGACCGGCGGGTGCGCCCGCCGTACAGCAGCGTCCACTCGGCGCCCGCCGCCTCCGCCTCCGCCAGCATCGGCAGGATCGGGGTGATGCCGATGCCGCCCGCGACGAAGCGGTAGCGGGGGGCGGGCTCCAGGCCGAAGTTGTTCCGGGGCCCGCGCACGCGGACCTTGTCGCCCTGCCCCACCTGCTCGTGCACATGGGCCGAACCACCCCGGCCGTCCGGCTCGCGCAGCACCGCGATCCGCCAGGCCGACCGGTCCGCCGGATCGCCGCACAGCGAGTACTGCCGCTCCAGCCCGGGACCGAGCACGACGTCGATGTGGGCGCCCGGCTCCCACACGGGGAGCGGCTCGCCCAGCGGGTGGCGCAGGGTGAGGGCGAGCACGCCGTCGGCGGCCGACTCACGCCGCTCGACGACGAGTTCGGCTTCGTACACACTCATGAGCTGTTCCCTCGCGGCTCGTCGACGTCATGCCCCTGCGGGTGGGCGAGCATCCACTCCCACATCTCCACCGGGTCCTGCGCGGTGTGCTCCCGGCCGCAGTGGCAGGTGCCGTGCAGGACGTCGGTGCCGGGCAGCCAGTCGATGCGGTAGATCTCGCCCGTCGGACCGGTCACTGGACCTTCTCCACCGGCTTCTCGCCCTCCTCGACCAGCCGCGCGAGGATACGGCGGGCGGCCAGACCACCGGTGTCGATGTTGATGCTCAGCTCCTGGTAGCCGGTGCGCTCGGTGCCGAGGGTCTTCTGCAGCAGGTTGAGGGCGGTGACGTCCTGCATCACCACCGTGTGGTTGTTGCCGCGCAGGAACTCGGTGACCTCGGCGTCGTCGGTCGCCCAGTCGCGGGAGACAGCCCAGAAGTCGTACACCTTGCCGTCGCCGGACGGGGTGATCGCGTACGTGATCTCGGTGTGGAAGCCGTTCGGGTCGCTGCCGTCCGCCTCGGGCAGTACACCGACCGGGGCGATGCGGCTGTGCAGCAGGTACAGGCAGGGCGCGTGGTACTCGATGTCCTGCCAGCGGGTGATCCGGCCCGCTATGCCGGTGGACTTGGCGTAGAAGGGCGGGCACTCGGCGTCGTCCATGTGGCGGCTGACCCGGACGATCCCGGCGCCCTCGTCGACCTCCGTCGTGATCGGCGTCTCGGCGACCTCGGGGGTGCCGATGTACCCGCCGTGCAGATACGTCTCGTGGGACAGGTCCAGGAGGTTGTCGACGAGGAGTCCGTAGTCGCAGTCGATGGGCTCCATGCCGCGCACGGTGACCCAGCCGGGGGAGTCGAGGTGCCTGGCCCGTGGGATGCCCTGCGGATCGGCGAGCGCCGGGTCACCGATCCACACCCAGATCAGCGAGTCCTGCTCGACGACCGGGTAGGAGGCGACCCGGGCCGTGCGCGGCACCCGTTTCTGCCCCGGCACGTACACGCACGTACCGGTCGTGTCGTACGTGAACCCGTGGTACCCGCAGACGATCCGGTCGCCGTCGAGGCGCGTCGGGGCCTCGGACAGCGGGTACCGGCGGTGCACACACCGGTCGTGCAGCACGACGGGCGTGCCCTCCTCCTCGGTCCGGTAGAGCACGAGCGTCTCACCGAGGATCGTCCGTCCGAGCAACTCCCGCCCGACTTCGTGACTGTAGGCGGCGACGTACCACTGGTTCCTGGCGAAGGCGGTCATGTGGGGCATGGGCACTGGCTCCCGTCTCTGGTCGTGCCGTCATCGTCGGGGCGGCCCTCCGGGCACCGCAACGGCCCTTCCGCCAGGCGGAAGCCGCCTTCGGCAGAAGCGGTTTCCGAATCAAAAAGTGAAATCGAAACGGAATTCTCCACTTTGTTCTCGCGGGGAATTGTCTTAGGCTGGACGCATGGAAAAGACAAGAACGAAGTTCTACGTAGTGAAACGCGGTGACAATCTCACCAAGATCGCGCGGATGCACCACGTGAGTCTGGATGAGATTCTGGAGTGGAACCCGCAGATCGAGGATCCGGACCTCATCCATCCCGGCGATCGGGTTCGCGTGGCCCCGCCCCGGGAAGCGGGCGGAGAGGGCGGTGAGTTCGAGAGCGAATGACCAGAACCGAAAGCCCGCCGGCCCGTAGCGCAGCCGAATGACAGGCCTGCGTAACGGGCCGCCGTGGTCGGCATGGCGCACCTGTGCGAAAACGCGGGTTGCCTATCTCGAAGCGCAACTCGAGTACGAAAGCGTCAGTCCCCGTCCGGAAGAGAGCACGACGCTTATCGAAGGAAGCGGGGGCATCTCGAAAGGGCCCCGCATCGCCGTCGACGAGAAATTCGGCTGCGGCGTCTGGTCGAATGTCCGCAGCGCGGAGGTTGTGCTGCTTCAGTTGGTGTCCGACGCCGAGGACGCCCGGCCACGCGTATTCAGCCCCGAACCGCGGTCATTGCCGGGTAGGGGATACCGGGTTTGTCTCGGATTTCCTCCCCTCCGTGTCCCGGGGCACCCGGTACACGGAGGGGAGAAGCGCTGGGCCGAGCAGGGCGCGGGCCTCGGCCGGGGCGAGCACGTCAAGGGGCGTTGTGCGGGCGGCGTGGCTTGCGGTCAGGCCGCGCAGGTCGGACCGGCTGGTGACGAGGACCGCGACCCGGGTGGTGCCGGGCAGTAGCGGCCGGATCTGCTCGGCACTGGCGGCGTCGTCGTCGGTTCCACCGGCTGCTCGGGCTGGCCTCGTGCGGGCGGGGCTGCCAGGGATACGGCCTTGAGGCGCTTGTCGGAGGCGCGGGCCGCCCAGGCGACGGCGAGGAGACTGAGGCCCAGCAGGGGGTATCCCATGGCGATCTTGGCGGCGCCGAGGGAGCCCACCGCGTAGGTCTCGTAGAAGTACTGCTGGACGACGAAGCGGGCGGTGAAGCCGGCGGCCAGGGGCGGGGTGGCGACGTCGTAGCAGAGGCGGGAACGCTTGTCATCGCGCCAGGCCGTGCCCCTGCCGGTGGTGGAGTTCCACAGGACACCGGCCAGCGGCCGGCGGGCCAGTACGGAGGCCAGGAACAACACGGCTCCGGCGAAGCTGGCCCAGGTGCGTTGAGGAAGAAGTCTCCCGTGACTCGGGGTGAGCCGTCCCGTTGGCTCACCCCGGCCTCGGCGGCGGGCGAGCGGTCGGCCGGGCGCACCCGTGCAGGTGGCGCGTGTCCTCCTGTCCTGACAGCGAGTGCGAGGAGTCGAGCGCCACGACGGAGGTCGGACTGCAGTGCGCGACGCGTCGTCCGGCGGGCGTGCCCGGCGGGCTGCTCGTATGTTGGAGTTGCAGCGGTCGCGCCTGTAGAGATCGGCAGGTCACGCGTGACGTCAGCGGAGATCGATTTCGAGGAGCTGTTCGACGCCGCACCGAATCCGTACCTGGTGCTGGACGCCGACCTGGTGGTCTGCCATGCCAACCGGGCCTACCTCCGGGTCGCCGGCAGGACGCGCGCAGAACTGGTCGGGCGGTACATCCTGGAGGCGTTCCCGGACACCCCCGGCGCGCCGGAGGCGGCGCGTGACTTCGGCGCCTCGCTCCAGCGCGTCCTGGACTCCCACGCGCCCGACGTGGTGGCGCCGCGGCGGTTCGACATTCCCGTCGACGGCAAGCCGGGCGAGGTGGAGGAGCGCTGGTGGTGCGGGATGTCCAGCCCCGTCCTGGGGACGGACGGCGACGTGAAATGGATCATCGCGCGGGCCGACGACGTCACCGAGTTGATGCATTCCCCGGTCATCCGGGAGATCACCCCGCCGCTGAGCAACCAGGCGACAGGGATCGCAGCCCAGGTGTACGCCCGGTCGCACGATCTGGAACAGCTGAACGAGCGGCTGCGCCAGGCGCATGCCCGTGAACGCGAGATCGCCGTCACCCTCCAGGAGGTCATGCTCCGCTCGCCCGACCTGGACAGGCACCGGGAGATCGCCGTGCGCTACCTGCCGGCCTACGGAACGCTCAACGTGTGCGGCGACTGGTACGACGTGGTCGATCTGCCGCCCGACCGCTACTCCATCGCCATCGGCGACGTCGTCGGCCACGGCCTGGAGGCCGCCGCCGTCATGGGCATGCTGCGCAGCGCCCTGAGCGCCGCCATCCGGGCCGTTCCCAGCCCCGCACAGGCCTTGGAGGTGCTGGGCCTGTACGCCAGGGCGGTCGACGGCGCGCTGGCCACCACCGTGGCCAAGGTGCTCATCGACCCGCGCAGCCGGCTGATCATCTACAGCAACGCCGGCCACCCACCGCCGATACTGCTCAGCCCGGACGGCAGCTGCCAACTGCTGGACCAGGCCACCGACCCGCCGCTGGGCGCCCGGCCGGAACACGTCCCCCGCCCCCAGGCCGGCCTGTCCTACGTCCGCGGGGACACCCTCGTGCTCTACACCGACGGCCTCATCGAACGCCGCGACGAGGACATCGACGTCGGCTTGGCCCGGCTGATCGACGCTCTGGCCCAGTACGGCACGCTCCCGGGGGAGGAGATCGCCGACAGGCTGCTGGCCCGGATGGGCGTCCCCGGCGGTGGTCAGGACGACGACATCGCCCTGGTCGTCGTCCGCCTGTGAGGCGGTTTCAACGGAAGCCGTTTCCGAATCAAAAAGTGAAATCGAAACGGGATTCTCGACTTTTCCGTGTCGGGTGATTCGCTTAGTGTGGACACATGGAAAAGACAGCAGAGTTCTACGTGGTGAAACGTGGCGACACGCTCAGTGAGATCGCGGTTATGCACCGCGTGACGCTGGACCAGATTCTGGAGTGGAACCCTCAGATCACGAATCCGGATCTCATTCACCCCGGACAGCGGATCCGTGTGGCTCCCCCGGAAGTGGAGGGTGAGTTCGAACGCTTTCCGGGGGCCGACTTCTTCCAGCCCTCCGTGAGCAGCCCGGTCATCGAGGCTATGGGCTACCGCCTCATCGACGAGGACTGCGGGGTGTACGCCGACGGGCCCGACTCGCAGTGGAGCGAAGCGGACCGGAAGTCGTACGCGAATTGGCAGCGGAAACTCGGATTCAGGGGCCGGGACGCTGACGGCATACCGGGTCGGAAGTCGTGGGATAGGCTGCACGTACCCGCCGTCTACGAGTGACCGGAACCGCTCCGGGCCAGCCATCGCGGACCGCTTGGCGCGCACGGGCGAAAACCCGGATCGCCTATCTCGAAGCCCAGCTGGAACGCGAACGTGTCAAGCCGTGCTCCGAAGACCGCAAGACGCTCGTCGAGGGAATGCGGGGCCATCTGAAAAAGGCCGGAGCGGCTGCCGACGAGGATTTCGGATGGCGGCGTGCCTGGTCCGGATCGGCCGCGCGTGAGGGCGTCTGGTCGAACATACGCAGCGCGGAGGTGACGCTCCTGCAACTGGTCTCCGACGAGGAAGCCGCCGGCCGTGCCAGCGAGGTTATGGCGCTGGTCAAGGATCACCTCGACAAGGACGACCCACGACGGGTCCGCCTCGCCCGGCGGCTCCGTTCCATCATCTCCGGCGAGATGTCACCGAGCGACCGGGACCTCATGGTCCGGGCGCTCGACGCCGCCTACAACGCGCTCGACGACGAACTCGCCCGGGTACGCAGCCTGCGCAACATCCTGTGGACCGCGACGTTCCTCGTCCTGCTCGGGGTCGCCGGCCTCGCCGTCTACGGCTGGTTCTTCCCCAAGTCGCTGAGCATGTGCTTCACGCCCAAGGTCGACCCCGGGAACGCGGGCAGGATCGATGTCGTGTGCCCCACCGCGGAGCATCCCAATGTGTCGGCGAGAACCCCTGCCAGCGAACTGGCCCAGCCAAGGGACATCCTCACCGTCGAGATCGCCGGACTCGCCGGCGCGGCACTCACCGTCATCGCCTCACTGCGCCACATCCGGGGCACCGACGCTCCCTACATGCTGCCCCTGGCATCGGCGGTGCTGAAGTTTCCCACCGGCGCCCTGTCCGCCTTCCTCGGACTGCTGCTGATCCGGGGCGCCTTCGTCCCCGGGCTCAGCGACCTCGACAGCAGGGCGCAGGTCCTCGGCTGGGCCGCGGCCTTCGGTGCCGCCCAGCACCTCGTGACCCGACTGGTCGACGACCGCGCCCAGATGACGCTGTCGGAGGTGGGCAGGACGACCGACGCCGTGGTCGACCCCGAGAGAGCCGCCGTCCGGGAGCACAACGTGCTGGGAGAGGCCGGCGCGCCCGGACCGCCGACCGCCTTCCAGGACGGCGCGGGACCACACGAAGGGCCACAGGAGGGAACCCGCGACGGAGAGCGCGCGGACGAAGGAGCGGACGGGTCTCGCCCGCGAGCCGGGCCCTGACCGGCCGCCGCCCGGGCGCGCCCGCTCACCGCCGGAGAGGTGTGTGCGCCGTCTCCGGCAGCCGCAGGTACACCAGCGACGACAGCAGGCAGAGCACCGCGACGTACCAGGGGAAGAGCCCGGCGTGGCCCACCTCCTTGAACAGCGTGCCCACGTACGGAGCCGTGCCGCCGAAGAGGGCGACCGTCAGCGAGTAGGGGAAGCCGATGCCGGCCGCGCGGACCCGGGGCGGGAAGATCTCGGCGTTCACGGCCGCGCTGATCGAGGTGAACCCGGTCAGCAGCACCATGCCCGCGCACTGCACGAGCAGCAGCACGGCGAACGAGTCGCGCAGGGCGTGCAGCAGGGGCACCGTGAGCAGGGCGAAGCCCAGGCCGAAGAAGAGGAGCAGGGGGCGGCGGCCGAAGCGGTCCGACAGGAGGCCGCCGAGCGGTTGCAGCAGGGCGAAGAAGGCCAGTGAGATCGTGCCCGCGAGCAGCGCGTCCGACTTCTCCAGCCCCGCGTTGAGTTCGGCGTACGTCGGCAGGTACGACGTCCACGTGTAGTAGGCGATGGTGCCGCCCGCCGTGATGCCGCCGATGAGGAGGGACTCGCGCGGGTGCCGCCGCAGCGCCTCGAACAGGCCGGGACGCGGCGCCTTCTGCTGCTCGGCGCTGCGGGTCTCCTGCGCGCCCTGCCGGATCCAGAAGCCGACCAGGCTCAGCACGGCCCCGAGGACGAACGGGACCCGCCAGCCCCAGCCGTTCATCTGCCCGTCGCTCAACGTGTCCACGAGCAGCGTGGCGATGCCGGAGGCGACGAGCTGCCCCACGGTCGTCGACACGTACTGGAAGCTGGAGAACAGACCGCGCCTGCCGGGACCCGCCGACTCGACCAGGAAGGTCGTCGAGGCCGCGAACTCGCCGCCCACGGACAGCCCTTGCAGCAGCCGCGCCAGGACGAGGATCACCGGCGCCAGCACGCCCACCGCCGCGTACGTCGGGGTCAGCCCGACCAGCAGGCTGCTGCCGCCCATCAGCAGGATGGTGACCGTCAACGCGGCCCGCCGCCCGTGCCGGTCCGCGACCGCGCCCATCAGCAGCCCGCCGACCGGCCGCATGAAGAAGCCCACCGCGAACACCGCGAACGTGGACAGCAGCGGTACCAGCGAGTTGTCCGCGCTCTTCGGGAAGACCTGGTCGGCGATGTAGGTCGCCAGGAACGTGTAGGCGTACCAGTCGTACCACTCCACGGCGTTGCCCACGGAGGCGGCGAGGAGCTGGCGGACGGGCCGTTTCGTCGGCGGGGAAACCGTCTGCGTCTCTGTCACGTCCATGACCCTCCCCTGACAGTGCCCCGGCACACCTCACGTACCGGCGACTTTCACACGAGTGTCACCGGCCCCTTCCTTGGCGTTTGGTGTCCCTGAAACACTCCTTCCGCGCAGATTCCGTCATGTTCCGGCCATCCCGTACCTCAGGATGAGAGGTCTGTCCTTCATGTCCGAAGTCAACCGGCGCCGCTTTCTTCAACTCGCGGGTGCCACCACGGCGTTCAGCGCGCTGTCCGCCAGCATCCAGCGCGCCGCCGCGCTCCCGGCCAATCACCGCACCGGGTCGATCGAGGACGTCGAGCACATCGTCGTCCTCATGCAGGAGAACCGCTCCTTCGACCACTACTTCGGCACCCTGAGAGGCGTCCGAGGCTTCGGCGACCCGCGCCCGGTCGCCCTCGACAACGGCAAACCGATATGGCACCAGGAGAAGGACGGCAAGGAGATCCTGCCCTTCCATCCGGACGCCGACGATCTCGGCATGCAGTTCCTGGAGGGCCTGCCGCACTCCTGGCCCGACGGCCACCAGGCCTACAACGGCGGCAAGTACGACAAGTGGGTGCCCGCCAAGGGCACCACGACCATGGCGTACCTGACCCGCGAGGACATCCCCTTCCACTACGCCCTCGCCGACGCCTTCACCGTCTGCGACGCCTACCACTGCTCGTTCATCGGCTCCACCGACCCGAACCGCTACTACATGTGGTCCGGGTACACGGGCAACGACGGCACCGGCGGCGGCCCGGTCCTCGGCAACGACGAACTCGGGTACGGCTGGACGACCTACCCCGAGCGCCTGGAGCGGGCCGGCATCTCCTGGAAGATCTACCAGGACATCGGCGACGGCCTCGACGCGAAGGGCTCCTGGGGCTGGATCGAGGACGCCTACCGCGGCAACTACGGCGACAACTCCCTGCTGTACTTCAACAAGTACCGCGGCGCGAAGCCCGGCGACCCCTGGTACGACAAGGCCCGCACCGGCACGAACGCCAAGGCCGGCGACGGCTACTTCGACGTGCTGAAGGCCGACGTCAAGGCCGGCAAGCTGCCGCAGATCTCCTGGATCGCCGCCCCCGAGGCCTTCAGCGAGCACTCCAACTGGCCGTCGAACTACGGCGCCTGGTACATCGCGCAGGTCCTGGACGCCCTCACCTCCAACCCGGAGGTCTGGTCGAAGACGGCCCTGCTCATCACCTACGACGAGAACGACGGCTTCTTCGACCACGTCGTGCCGCCCCTCCCGCCGAAGGACGCCTCACGCGGCCGGTCCACCGTCGACGTCTCCCTCGACCTCTTCCCGGGCGACAGCAAGAACACGGCCGGCCCTTACGGCCTCGGCCCCCGGGTGCCGATGCTGGTCGTCTCGCCGTGGAGCAAGGGCGGATACGTCTGCTCCGAGACGTTCGACCACACCTCGATCCTGCGGTTCATGGAGCGCCGCTTCGGCGTGCGCGAGACCAACATCTCGCCATGGCGCCGGGCGATCTGCGGGGACCTGACCTCCGCGTTCGACTTCTCCCGCAAGGACACGCGGCCCGCCCCGCTGCCCGGCACCGACGAGTACGAGCCGCAGGACCGCGAACGCCACCCCGACTACCGTCCTACCCCGCCCGCCGACCCGCGCATGCCCCGGCAGGAACGCGGCCTGCGCCGCGCCCGGCCGTTGAAGTACGCCCCGCACGTGGACGCCTCGGTCGACGCGGCGGCCGGGAAGCTCACCCTCGCCTTCGCCTCCGGGTCGAAGGCCGGCGCCGCCTTCCACGTCACCTCCGGCAACCGCACCGACGGCCCCTGGACCTACACCACCGAGGCCGGCAAGACGCTCTCCGACACCTGGAACTCGGACTGGTCGGCGGGCTCGTACGACCTGACCGTGCACGGCCCGAACGGCTTCGTGCGGGTCTTCAAGGGGGCGAACGAGACGGCCGGCTGCGAGGTCACCGCACGCCACACCGGTGACGACATCGAGTTGACCTTCACCAACAAGGGCTCCGGCACGGCCCGGCTGAAGCTGTCCAACGGCTACGGAGGCCGGCCCTCGACCGTCACCGTCCGCCCGGGCGCGAAGGTGCGGCGGACCGTCGAGCTCGCCGCCTGCCGCCGCTGGTACGACCTGACCGTCACCGCCGAGGGCGACGCGGCGTTCCTGCGGCGGTTCGCGGGACACGTCGAGAACGGTCAGCCGAGCGTGAGCGACCCGGCGATCATCACCGTGTAGCCGTGGTGAGGTGCCCCGGATCGAGCGGCCGGGGCACCAACGCCGGTTCTGCCGCGGCCGAACCGGGTTCCAGGGCCAGGACAGCGGCCACCGGATGGTCGTCGTCCGCCGGGGCGTCCGCGGGCGTCGCCCGACTGAGCAGCACCACGCCCCAGGACGCCAGGCCGCCCCCGGCGAGCGCGAGCAGCACGCCCGCCGGGCCGCCCTGGAGGCGTTCGCCCAGCAGCGACAGGCCGATCACCGCGGCGGCCAGCGGGTTGGCCAGGGTCACCACCGCGAGCGGGCCGCCGAGACCGCCCCGGTAGGCCGTCTGTGACAGCAGCAGCCCGCCGGCCGCGAAGGCCGCCACGAGCAGCGCCACCCCGACCACCTGGACGCTCAGCAGCGGACCGGACCGTTCCGTCGCGGCCACCGTCACGGTCTGCGTGAGGGCCGAGGCCACCCCGGAGGCCACGCCGGACGCGCTCGCGTGCCGCAGCCCCGGGCGGGCGCCCGGCCGGGACAGCACCCCGATGAGGGTCGCGGTGGCGCCCGCGACCGCCAGCGCCTCGGGAACGCTCAGCACGTCGTCGGGCGCCGGACCGGACGCCGTGACCAGGATCGCGCCCAGGCCGAGCAGCGTCAGCGCGGTGCCCCGCCACTCGACGGCGCTCACCCGCCGCCCCGCGAGCCGCGCCCCCATGGGCACCGCCGCGACCAGGGTGAGCGCGCCGAGCGGCTGGACCACGGTCAGCGGGCCGTACTTCAGCGCCACGACGTGCAGCAGCGCGGCAGCCGCGTTCAGTCCGACCGACCACCACCAGGCGCCACTGCCGAGCAGCCGCAGCGTGCCCGCACCGGGCGAGCGGGAGGCGAGCCGCTCCTGGGCGACCGCCGCGGCCGCGTAGGCGACGGCGGAGACGAGGGACAGGAGCACGGCGACGAGGACGGCGCTCATCGGCCCGCCCCCGCCAGCGCCTGCTTCTCGGCCCGTGCCTGGGCTGGGGTCTGGGCCCGGGCCGGTACGAGCCTGCCCTGCGCGCGGCCCGCCGTCGTCGCCGTGCGGTGCGGCGAGCGAAGCGAGACGGGGGTCCCCCCGGACGAAGTCTGGGGGAGGATCGCCGCGAGTGCGAGACCCAGGAGCGCCGTCGCCACGATCGCGTCGAGCCAGTAGTGGTTCGCGGTGCCGACGATCACCAGCAGCGTCAGCAGGGGATGCAGCAGCCACAACCAGCGCCACCGCGAACGGGTCGCCACGATCAGGCCGACCGCCACCATCAGCGCCCAGCCGAAGTGCAGCGACGGCATCGCCGCGAACTGGTTCGACAGGGAGTCGGTCGCGGGACTGCCGTACACCGACGGGCCGTACACCCGCGCCGTGTCCACCAGGCCGGTCGCGGCCAGCATGCGCGGCGGGGCGAGCGGGAACAGCAGGTGCAGCACCAGGGCGGCGGCGGTGACCGCGGCCAGGACCCGGCGGGCCCACACGTAGTGGGCCGGGCGGCGCAGGTAGAGCCAGATCAGGAAGGCGGCGGTGGCCGGGAAGTGGACGGCCGCGTAGTAGGTGTTCGCGAGGTGCACCAGGCCGTCGCCGTGCAGCAGCAGGGACTGCACCGCCCCCTCGCCGGGCAGCCGGACCGCTCGTTCGACGTCCCACACGCGGTACGCGTTGTGGAAGGCCTCGCCGGTGTGGCCCGTGGCCAGCTGCCGGCCGGCCTTGTAGACGAGGAAGAGCCCTGCGACGAGCAGGAGCTCCCGGACGAGCGGCGGTCGCGCTGTCGCGTCGGATCCCGCCGGCGCAGGCTCGGTGCGGGCATTCATCCCCCGGCCCTTTCGCTCATGGTGCTGCTGTTATCGGTACGAGTGCGTACCGATACGGCAGTGTACCGATACGGTCACGTACCGGTACACTGGCGTATCGATAGACGAACGACACACCGCCGGCCGGGAATTTTCCGACCGCCCGAGGAAACCAGGAGCACAGTCCATGACGTCGCAGGCTGCGGACCGACCCGAGCCGGTCGGTGCCTCGCGCCGCTCCAAGATCACGCCCGAGCGTGAGCAGGAGTTCTACGACGCCGTGCTGGAGCAGCTCCGCGAGTGCGGCTACGACTCCGTCACCATGGAGGGGATCGCGGCCAGCACCCGGTGCAGCAAGTCCACGCTCTACCGTCAGTGGAAGACCAAGCCCCAGTTCGTGGCGGCGGCGCTGCGCTCCCACCGGCGGACGCGCTGCATCGACACCGGCTCGCTCGCGGACGACCTGCGCGAGGCCGCCCGGGCGGCGGGCGAGCTGTCGGGCCGGGACACCAAGCTGCTCCAGGCGCTCGCCCATGCCGCGCCCCAGGACCCCGAGTTGCAGCGCGCGTTGCGCGAGGCGCTGGTCGAACCGGAGATCGCCGCGCTGAGGGAGATCATCCGGCGCGGGGTCGAAAGGGGGGAGGTGCCCGCCGATCATCCGGCGCTGGAGTACATCCCCGCGCAGATGTTCGGCGTCCTGCGCATCCGGCCCGTCCTGGAGGGCGAGGACGCGGACCCGGACTATCTGGTCCGGTTCGTGGACGCGGCCGTGCTGCCGGCACTCGGCCTCACCTGAGACGCGGGCCGCCGTCCACGGATGACCGGACGGAGACCCGACCGCGCCGACCCGTGGGGACGGGGGCGGCGCGCACGCCCGGCCGGGTGGGGCTCCCCTGTGAGCGGCGGGGGCGCCCCACCCGGCCGATCGCTGATCGGCGGACGGTTGTTCCCTGTCAGACGTCCTGGCCGTTGCCGCCACCCGTCGACACCTTGATGCCCTTGGCGATCTCGTCCAGGACGGACTCCTTCTGGTCGGCGTCGATGCCGAAGCGCACGACGACCATCTGCTTGGCGTTCGCGGGGGAGGGGAACGCGAGCGACTCCACGATGCCGTCGGCGCCCTTGCTCGTGACGGCCTTCCAGCGGACCAGATAGCCCTTCTGCCCGGCCACGGTCACGGACTTGGCGGCCAGCACGTCGTGGGAGGTGATCCCGCCGTAGGACTTGCCGCCGTAGGACTCCTCGGCGTTCGCCGCGATGTCCGCCTTGGCGATCTCCTCGGCGGTGCTGCCCTTGGTGCCGAGGGCCAGGGCCGGGGCCGAGTAGGCTCCGCCCTTCGTGCAGGTCGAGGTGGTGTCGCCGGGGCACTTGTAGGAGTCGTCGGACGTCACCTGCGCGCCGACCGTGGCCTTCTGGCCGTACCAGCCCTTCGGTACCGGCAGGCTGATCCCGTTGACCGCGTCGGTCACCGACCCGCTCCTGATCTTCGGCGGCTCGGACTGCTCGGGCGACGGACTCGGCCCACCTGAGCCGCCGTCCCTGCCGGAACCGCCGGATCCGCCCGGCCCGCCGAACGGCCCGCCCTGGCCCCCGGGTCCGCCCGGGCCGCCCGGTCCCTGAGAGGTGGCGGAACCGCCGTCCGAGCCGCCCTTGTCGGTCAGCGCGTACACGCCGACACCGATGCTGGCGAGCACGACGACGGCTGCCGCCACGGCTGTCCCGATCCGCAGCCCTCGTCCTCGGCCGGCGGCCGGAGGCGTGGCGGGGTAGGCGGGATACCCGGGAGCGGCCGGATAGCCGGCGCCGGGCGGATTCCCGGTGCCGCCTGGATACCCGGCGGCCGGCGGTTGTCCGGCATTGCCCGGATACCCGAAGGCTCCTGGGGCACCGGCACCAGCCGGATTCCCGGTGGCCGGCGGTTGTCCGGCATCGCCCGGATGCCCGAAGGCTCCTGGGGCACCGTCACCGGCACCGGCACCGGTCGGCTCCTCGGTGCCCGCCGGACTTCCGGCGGCTCCCGGTTTTCCGGCATGGCCCGGATGCCCCGAGTCTCCTGGGGAACCGGCACCGGCACCGGTCGGCTCCCCGGTGCCAGCCGGATTCCCGGCGGCTCCCGGCGCCTTGGCCTCAGCCGGCTGCCCGGCCCCACCCGGGTTCCCGGGGGCTCCCGGCGTTCCGGCGTCAGCCGCCTGCCCAGCGGCATCCGGAGGCCCTGCGGACGACGTATCCCTCGCGGATGACATATCCCTCGCGGACGATGTATCCCCCGAGGGCGCCGGATCCCCCGACGGCGCACCACCGGGGGCCGGGTCCGTCGGGGAGGGCCCCGTCGGCGGCTGCGTAGGGGGACCCCAGATCGCGGCCGGGTCCGCCGGACGGATGCGGTCCGTCCAGGTCTTGCCGTCCCACCAGCGCTCGGTGGCGGGCCCGTCACTTTTCTGTCCGGGGTCGGGGTACCACCCGGGAGGAGTCTCCTGCGTCATGCCCCCACCGTATGAGGCGTCGGTGAAA
Organism: Streptomyces sp. NPDC052064; assembly: GCF_055585925.1. Lineage (NCBI taxonomy): Bacteria > Bacillati > Actinomycetota > Actinomycetes > Kitasatosporales > Streptomycetaceae > Streptomyces > Streptomyces sp. NPDC052064. Next base: position 438,018 of record NZ_JBVJJE010000006.1, on the reverse strand, counting down.
GTGGCATGAGAGGAGCCGAACGGATCGCGTCAGTCCAGCAGCAGGCGCGTCGGCCCCCGGTCGGCCGGCGGGGGAAGCCGCAGCCCGTCCCGGCCCGGGGTCACCGACCCGAGCACGCTCGGATGCCGGGCACCGGTGCTCGCGGGCTCGGTGCCGGGCAGGCTGTGCAGGGTCAGGAACCCCAGGACCGCGAAGGCGTACGCCTCCTTCGCGTCGGACGGCAGCCCCAGTTCGCCCGAGGTGCGTACCGCCACCCCCGGCAGCAACTCCCCGAGCATCCCGATCAGCACCGGGTTGCGGGTCCCGCCGCCCGAGGCGACGACCTCCGTCGCGCCCACCGACCGCACGGCGTCCGCCACCGTCCGGGCCGTGAGCATGGTCAGGGTGGCGACGACGTCCTCGGCGGGCAGGGTCCCGAACCCGGCCAGCGCGTCCCGCAGATGACCGAGGTGGAACAGCTCCTTGCCCGTCGTCTTGGGCGCGGGCAGCGCGTAGTACGGCTCCTCCAGCAGCCGGTCCAGCAGCGGCCCGTGCACCCGGCCGCGGCCGGCCAGGGCCCCGTCCGTGTCGTAGGCCAGGGCCCCGCCGCTGAAGCCCCGGGCCGCCGCGTCGATCAGCGCGCAGCCCGGCCCGGTGTCGAAGGCGGTCCCATCGGGCGCGGTGAGGTTGGCGATACCGCCGAGGTTGAGTGCGACGGGCCTGCCCGGCCGGCCGCGCAGCCACAGCAGGTCGACCAGGCTGACCAGCGGGGCGCCCTGCCCGCCGGCGGCGATGTCCCGCGGCCGGAAGTCGGCGACCACGGGCAGCCCGGTCGCCTCGGCGATCCACGCCGGCTGCCCGAGCTGGAGCGTGCCGTGCACCTTTTTCTCTGCGACCCAGTGGTAGACGGTCTGTCCGTGCGAGGCCACCAACTCGGCCCTCCCCTGGCACAGTTCCCGGTCCGCCCGGGCCGCGGCGGCCGCGAAGGCCTGCCCGATGAGGGTGTCCAGCCGGCACACCTCGCCCAGGGTGGTCGTGCCCGGCGGCAGGGCGGCGGCCAGGCTCTCGCGCAGTTCACCGTCGTACGGCTCGCTCACCATGCCGAGCGGTTTCAGCACGAGGCTGTCGCCGGCGAGGTCCAGATCGGCCGCCGCCGCGTCGATGGCGTCGTACGACGTCCCGGACATGAGACCGATCACCCGCATCCGTTCACCCGCATCCGTTCACCCGCATCCGTTCACCCGCATCCGAGAGCCGCATCCGATCAACCAGCCTTCTCCTCCGCCGTGTTCGCCACCCTCACCCGCCGACCGGACAGCGTGAGCAGCGCAGGCACGCTCACCGCGCACGTCGCCGCCGCGTAGTACGCGGGGATGTCGATGTTCCCCGTCCGTTCGATCGTCTCCGTGATGATGAGCCCGGCGCACCCCGAGAACACCGCATTGGACAGCGCGTAGGCGAGTCCCAGCCCCGTGTAGCGCACGCGGGTCGGGAACATCTCCGACAGCATCGCCGGACCCGGCCCGGCCATCAGACCCACCACCGCACCCGCGCCGAACACCGCCACACCCTTCACGGTGTTCGAAACGCCGGACTCCTGGAGAAGGTCGAGCAGCGGCACCGCGAGGACCACCACCAGCACCGCGCCCGTCAGCATCACCGCCCGCCGCCCCAGCAGGTCGCTGAGCAGCCCCGCCGGCACGATCGTCACCGCGAAGCCCAGGTTGGCCAGCACGGTGGCGACCAGCGCCTGCTGAAAGGTCGCGCCCAGCGAACTCTGGAGATACGAGGGCAGCACGACGAGGAACGTGTAGCCGGCCGCGGCCCAGCCCATGATCCGCCCCGCGCCCAGCGCGATGGCCCTGACGACCTCGCGCGGGGGAGGCGTCTCCCGTGACGCCTCCGCCACGAACGCAGGTGTCTCGTCCAGCCGCAGCCTCAGCCACAGCGCCCCCAGCCCCAGCGGCAGCGTCAGCAGGAACGGCAGCCGCCATCCCCACGCGCCCAGCTGCTCCTCCGTCAGCACCGTGGCGAGCAACGCCGCCGCGCCCGCACCGGCCAGCAGCCCCAGCGCCACCGTGAACGACTGCCACGACCCGTACAGCCCCCGTCGTCCCGGCGGCGCGAATTCCGTCATCACCGAGACCGCTCCGCCGAACTCCCCGCCGGCCGACAACCCTTGGAGCACTCGCAGGAACGTCAGCAGCCAGGGCGCCAGGGCACCCGCCTGCGCGTACGTCGGCAGCGCGCCGATCAGCGTCGTCGCGACCGTCATCAGCGTGATCACCAGGACCAGCACCGGACGACGGCCGACCCGGTCGCCCAGGTGTCCGAAAAGCGCCGCACCGACGGGCCGGAAGAAGAACGCCAGCGCGAACGACGCGTACGTCTTCACCAGCCCCTCGACCTCGCTGCCGCCCTCCGGCGTGAAGAACCGCGCCGCGATGATCGTCGCGAAGTAGCCGTAGACGCCGAACTCGTACCACTCGATGAAGTTGCCCACCGACCCCGCGACCAGCGCCCGGCGGTCGCGCCGTGTGTCCGTTTCCTGGTGAATGAACGTCATCTCCCTTGTCCCGGTGTGCCGTTGACCCGAAGGAAGCTGGTGGCGGGAGCGCCGCGTCGTCCGTCCGCACTCCGTGTCACCCGTCACGGCAACAGGTGCCCGGTCCACCCTCCACTCAGGCAACCGGAGGGCTACGCTCGACGTCTGTACGTCGTTCGGGCGACTTGGGGAGGTAGTGGGATGACGGAGGTACGGCCCACGGCCGGCGCCTCTTCCCTGTGGGAGCGCGACGAGGAAGTCGCCGCCGTCGCGCGGGCGGTCGACCGCCTGTGCGCGGCTCGCTCCTCCTCCGGCGGACTGCTGGTCTTCCGCGGCGAGGCCGGACTCGGCAAGACCGCGCTGCTGGCTGAAACCCGCCGCATCGCCGAGGCACGCGGCTGCACGGTCTGGTCGGCACGCGGCAGCGAGATCCTCAGGTCGGTCCCCTTCAACGTCGTACGGCAGTTACTGCAACCCGCGCTGATGTCGATGCTGCCCGAAGAGGCACGCGAGTACCTCGGCGACTGGTACGACATCGCCGGCCCCGCCCTCGGCATAGCGGACCCCAGCGACCGGCAGGCCGACCCGCAGGGCGTGTGCGACGGCCTGGTCGCCGCCGTGCGCCGGCTCTCCCGCCGGGACTGGCCGCTGGTGCTGCTGGTCGACGACGCCCACTGGGCCGACCAGGAGACCCTGCACTGGCTTGCCGCGTTCGCCGAGCGCCTCGACGAGCTGTCCGTCCTGGTCGTGGTCACCCGCCGCCCGGGCGAGGTCTCCGGCGCGAGCACCCGGCACCTCGACACCATCGCCGCCGCCGCGGACGGCCCCGTCACGACCCTCAGCGCCCTCACCCCGGACGCGACGGCCGGACTCACCCGCGCCACCCTGGGCGAGCACGCCGACGCCGCGTTCTGCCGCGAGGTCTGGGCCGTCACCGCCGGCAACCCTTACGAGACCGTCGAACTCCTCGCCAAGGTGCGGGACAGCGAACTCGAACCGGTCGAGGCCAGGGCCGGGGACCTGCGCGAGCTGAACCGCTCGGCCCGCGGCGGCGGCGTCGTCGCCCGCCTGGAGGAACTCGGCGTCGACGCGACGAGGTTCGCCTGGGCCGCCGCCATCCTCGGCACCGGCATCTCCATCGACCTGGTCGCCAAGCTCGCCACCCTGCGGCCCGACGACGCTCGCCGCTGTGCCGAACTGCTGCGCACCGCCCGCATCCTCACCGCCCCCGACCCGACGACCGGCCGCACCGGCGAAGGCGACCTGGAGTTCGTCCACCCGCTGATCGCCACCGCCGTCTACGACTCCATCCCCGGCGCCCTGCGCACCGCCATGCACGGCATCGCCGCCCGCATCGTCACCGACGAGGGACACGGCGCCGCGGCCGCCGCCCGTCACCTCCTCCAAGTCCACCCGGACGACGACGAGGAACTCGTCGGGCAACTGCGCGAAGCCGCCCGCGAGCACCTCGCCGTCGGCGCACCCGACGCCGCCCGCCGCTGCCTGGAGCGCGCCCTGAAGGAACCGCCCCGGCCCGAAACGCACCCCCACGTGCTGTACGAACTCGCCGAGGCCACCTTCCTGACCGCGCCCGCCCGCACCATAAGCCAGCTGCGGGCCGCGCTCGGCATGCCCGGCCTCGACGGCGACAAACGCGTGGACGCCGTCTTCCGGCTCTCCCAGGCGCTGCTCCACAACGACCAGTTGGAGGAGGCCGTCCGCACGGTCGAGGCGGAGGCCGCCCGGCTCCCGACCGGTCCCGCCCGGATGCGGCTCCAGGCCGTGCACTTCATGTGGGAGGGCATACACGCCGGCGAGGCCACCTCACCCGACCGCTGCCGGCGGCTCGCCGACCTCGCCCGCACCTGCACCGGCCGGGACAACTCCGAACGCGCGCTGCTCATCCTGCGTGGCTTCGACGCCCTGATGCACGGCGAGAACGCCGAGGAGGTCGTCGAACTGTGCGACCGCGCCCTCGTCAACGGCCGCCTGGCCCCCGGGCTCGGCTGGACCGACACCGAGTGGGGCATCGAACTGCTGCTGATGCTGGCCAACGCGTACGCCTTCACCGACCGCCTCGACCGCGCCGAGACCCTCTACAACGAGGCCCTGCGCGCCTACGAGACCGCCGGCTGGAGCGGCGGCCACCTCGCCCTGGCCCACGCCTACGTCGGGCTCGGCCACCGCAGGCGGGGGCGGCTGAAGGATGCGGAGGCGTCCCTGCGCGAGTCGCTGCGCCTCGCCGAGCGCGTCGGCCGCCGCCTGCCCCTGCACTGGACCGCGACCTGCAACCTCGTCGACACGCTGCTCGCCCGCGGCCATGTCGAGGAGGCCTGGGAGGTCGCCGAACGGTACGGCTTCGCCCCGCCCTACCCGTCCACCATCGTCCTGCCGGACCCACGCTCGGTGCGTGGCCGACTGCTGCTGGCCGTCGGCCGCACCAAGGACGGCGTCAACGAACTGGAGGCCGCCGAGAAGGCGGCGGCGGCGCGCGGGCACCACAACCCGGTGCTCGTCCCTTGGGCGGCCGACCTCGCCCGGGTCTTGGCCACCGAGGACCCGGCCCGCGCCGCCCGGCTCGCCGTGGACGTCCGCCGCCAGGCCGAGCGCTTCGGCACGGACACCGCCATAGGGGAGGCCCTGCGCTGCGCCGCCGCCCTGGAGACCGGCCAGCGCGCGGTCCGCCTCGCCGCCCAGGCCGTCGCCTACCTGGAGTCCTCGCCCTGCCAGTACGAGCACGCGGCGGCCCGCATCGAGTACGGCATCGCGGCCCGCTCGGCGACCGACCTCGTCCGCGGCCTGGACCTGGCGGTCTCCTGCGGCGCGGACGGACTGGCGGAACGGGCACGGGCGGCGCTGAAGGCGGGCGCCGGACCCGGGTAGCTCAGGCGCCGAGCAACTGGTCGGTCACCGCGGCGAGTCGCTTGCGCACCTGGGCGTCGTACGCCGCCTCATGTGCCCGCGCCGCACGGGTGCCGTCGAAGTAGCGTCCCGAGCCGACGTCCTGGGTGGCCGGCGCGAGCACGCCCGGGGCGCCGTCGGCGACCGTGTGCCGGGGCGGGAAACCGCCGTCGCGGACCATCGCGGTGTCCATGTGGGTCGCGGGGTGCAGCACGTTCACCGCCACGCCGCTGCCCTCGAGTTCCTCGGCCAGGCCGAAGGTGTACGCGGCGAGGGCGAACTTGCTCCGGCAGTACGCCGACAGGCCCGTGTAGCGACGGGTCAGCTCCGGGTCGGAGAAGTCGACGGGCTGCTGGCCGGCCGAGCCGACATTCACGATCCGCGCGGGCGCGTTGGCGCGCAGCACCGGCAGCAGGGCGCGCGTCAGCATCACCGGCGCCAGATAGTTCACCGCCAGCCGCAGCTCGTGCCCGTCGGCGCTCAGCTCCCGCCCGGACCCGGGCGGACCGGCGCCCACGGCCGCGTTGTTGATCAGCACGTCCAGCTCGGGATGCGCGTCCCCGACATGCGCGGCGAGCTCCCGCACCTGCGCGAGCGAGGCGAGGTCGGCGACGAACCCCTCGGCGTCGCCCTCGGCCCGCAGCTCCTCGACGAGCCGCCCCGTACGGCCCTCGTCGCGGCCGTGGACGAGGACGACGTGCCCGGCGCGGACCAGCTCGAAGGCGACGTACCGGCCGAGCCCCGAGGTGGCGCCGGTGAGCAGCATGGTGGACATGCCTCCACCGTAGGCACGAGGCGGAGGCATCCGCGAGGCACGGCCGAGCCCACGACCAGCAGGATCACCCTGCCGTGCCGTCCTCCTCCGCCAGCACCCGCTGGGCCGTCGCGAACGCCGAGTTCGCCGCCGGCACCCCGCAGTACACCGCCGTCTGGAGCAGCACCGCGCCGATCTCCTCCGGTGTGAGCCCGTTGCGGCGCGCCGCCCGGACGTGCATGGCCAGTTCGTCGTAGTGGCCGTGCGCGACCAGCGCGGTGAGGGTGATCATGCTGCGCTCTCGGCGCGACAGCGTCGTGTCGGTCCAGATCTCGCCCCAGGCGTAGCGCGAGATGAAGTCCTGGAAGCGCGCCGTGAACGGGGTCTGCCGGGCCTGCGCCCGGTCGACGTGCGCGTCGCCGAGCACCTCGCGCCGCACCTCCATACCGCGCCCGGCGGGCCCGCCGAAGTGTGCGCGCAGCGCGGTCAGCACCGCCTCCGGGCACTGCGCGGGCGCCAGGTGCGAGGCGCCCGGGATCTCCACGAGCGCCGCGCCCGGCACAGTGTCCGCGATCTCCCGCAGATGCGCGGGCGGCGTCGCCGGATCGTCCCGTCCGGCCACCAGCAGGGTCGGTACGGCGATCTCGGGCAGCCGGTCCCGCAGATCGAACGCGGCGAGCGCGTCACAGCAGGCGGCGTACGCGTCCGGGTCGGCGCGACGGTGGTCGTCCACCAGCTCCGGCACGGTGAAACCGGAGGTGAACCAGCGCGCTTCCGCACTCTCCGCCAGCCCGGCCAGCCCTTCCCGCCGCACCAGCGCGGCCCGCTCCTCCCAGGGCTTCGTTCCGTTGAAGTGCGCGGAGGAGCAGATCACGGCGAGGGACGACAGCCGCTCCGGACGGTGTACCGCGAGGTGCAGCCCCACGGCCCCGCCCAGCGACACACCCGCGTACGCGAACCGTTCGATGCCGAGCGAGTCGGCGAGCGCCAGCACCAGGCCGGCGAGGTCACCGACCGTCGCGCCCGCCCCGATGAGATCGGCCGCCGAACCGCCGTGTCCCGGCAGATCCCAGCGGACCACCCGATGGGCGATCGACAGCTCGGGGGCCACCTTGTCCCACAGGGCGTTCGACGTGCCGAGGGAGGGGCCGAGCAGCAGCGGGGGCGCGGAAGTGGGCCCTTCGGCACGGTGGTCGAGGAGTTTCAACGTCGCTCCAGAGCACGGTCGGTGAGGGCTCCGGCGGAGCCGGTGTAGTGGGTGGGATCGAGGTCGACGTCCGCCAGCTCCGGTGCCTGGGAGAGCGGGCGCCCCTCGGAGGCCAGCCGGGTGAGGAGTTCCTTGGCGCGGGCGCGGCCCAGCACCGGGGCCAGTTCGGCGGACAGCCGCTCGGAGACGATCAACCCATGAGTGAGGTCCAGGTGTTCGCGCATGACCTCGGGCCTGACCCGCAGTCCCTCCGCCAGCTCGACGGCGTCCCGGGCGGCCCCGCCCACCAGCCGCAGCAGGTCCCGCAGCGGCTCCCACTCCGCGTGCCAGGCCCCGGCCGGCCGCTCGTCCTCCGCCTCCAGCGATCCGTACAGCGTGGCCGCGAGCTGCGGTGCCCGCCGCGCGGCGGAGGCGATGAGGGTGGAGCGTACGGGATTGGACTTGTGCGGCATGGCGGACGAACCCCCGCCACTGCCCTCCGCGACCTCGGCGATCTCGGTGCGGGACAGGGTGAGGACGTCCACGGCGAGCTTGCCGAGCGCGCCCGCCGTGAAGGCGAGGCACCCGGCGAGATCGGCGACGGGCGTCCGCAGGGTGTGCCAGGGCAGATCGGGTGCGCGGAGGCCGAGTTCACGGGCGTAGGCCGCAGGCAGCGCGGCCGGATCGCTCGCGCCGTACGCCCCGATGGCCGCCAAGGTCCCTGCCGCGCCACCGAGTTGGGCGGGCAGCGACTCTCTCACGGCCCTCACCCGGTCCCGCGCGTCAAGGACGAGCGCCCGCCATCCGGCAGCCTTCAGCCCGAACGTCGTCGGCACGGCGTGCTGGGTGAGCGTCCGCCCCGGCATCGCGGTGTCCCGGTGCTCGGTGGCCAGCCGCGCCAGCGCCCGTTCCGTGCGGCCGAGATCGGCGAGGACCAGGTCCACGGTGCGCACGGCGACCAGCATCGTCGCGGTGTCCATGATGTCCTGGCTGGTCGCGCCCCGGTGGACGTAGGGGCCGTACTCCTCGCCCACCGCCTTCGTCAGCTCCGCGACCAGGGGAATGACGGGGTTTCCGCCCGCGCGGGCCCGCTCGGCGAGGGACCGGACGTCGAAGGCGCCGGCGTCGGCCGCCTCGGTCACCGCCGTCGCCGCCTCGGCGGGGGCCAGCCCGAGCGCCGCCTGGGCCCGGGTCAGCGCGGCCTCCGCGTCGAGCAGGGCCCGCAGATACGCGTGGTCGCTCGTGGCGGACGCGGCCGCCGAGCCGGCCCATCCGGGGGAGAGCAGGCCGGTGTCGCCAGGGGCAGCTGTCACTGGAACTCCAGGAAGACCGTCTCGCCTTCGCCCTGAAGGCGGATGTCGAAACGGTACGTGCCGCCCGCCTCCTCCAGGGCGATCAGCGTGTCGCGGCGTCCGTCCTCCAGCCGGGACAGCAGCGGATCGGCGGCGAGCACCGCCTCGTCGCCCGGCAGGTAGATGCGGGTGTACAGGTGCACGAGCAGCCCGCGCGCGAAGACGCACACACTGATGTACGGGGCGCTCCGCCCGCGCGCACCGGGCCGCAGGGTACGCGCGTACCAGTGGCCGTTCGCATCGGTCTGGATACGTCCCCAGCCCGTGAACTCCACGCCGTTGCGCCCCAGGAAGCCGCCCGACGCCGGGTCGCGGCGCATCGAACCGTCCGCCGTCGGCACGTTGCCGTCCGGGTCCGCTCCCCACAGCTCGATCAGGGCGTCCGGCAGCGGATCGCCCTCGCCGTCGGTGACGTACCCGTGCACGGTGACCGTGTCCGGATGCCCGAGGGGCGCGATGTCCTCGCCGCCGCGGAACGGCAGGGCATGACCGTAGAACGGGCCGACGGTGTGTGACGGGGTGGGCAGCACGCTCTCCGGCCTGCTGGTGTCGATCTTCGTCATGGCAGGTCAGCGCCCTTCTTCGATCCAGGTGGCGTTCGGGCCGTCCAGCACGATGTCCCAGTGGTAGCCCATCGAGAACTCCGGCACCGACAGGCCGTGGTCGTACGTCGCGACCAGCCGCTGCCGGGCCGCGTCGTCGGTGACCGACTGGATGATCGGGTCGTAGGGGAACAGCGGGTCGCTCGGGAAGTACATCTGCGTCACGAGCCGCTGGGTGAACGCCGTACCGAAGAGCGAGAAGTGGATGTGCGCGGGCCGCCAGGCGTTGAGGTGCTGGCGCCACGGGTACGGGCCCGGCTGGACGGTGGTGAAGTGGTAGCGGCCCTCGCCGTCGGTGAGCGTGCGGCCCACGCCGGTGAAGTTCGGGTCCAGCGGGGCGTCGTGCTGCTCGCGCTGGTGGGTGTAGCGGCCGGCCGAGTTGGCCTGCCAGATCTCCACGAGCTGCCCGCGCACCGGGCGGCCGTCGCGGTCCAGGAGCCGGCCGGAGACGGTGATGCGCTCGCCGATCGGCTCGCCGTCGTGCTGCCGGGTGAGGTCGTTGTCGATCTCGGTGATGTCCCGCTCCCCGAAGGCCGGTGAGGCCAGCTCCACCAGCTCCGGGTCCTTGCCGACGTCGATCGTGACCGGCGGCTGCTTCGGGTGCCGGAGCACCGAGGAGCGGTACGGGGCGTAGTCGCGACGCGGCTGGTGCTCGACGGGCCCGCCGTCGGCGAGCCGCTTCTCGTACGCGGCGCGCTCGGCCGCGATCTCCTGGTCGATGTCGTGCTGAGTGAGAGTCATGGGGATCCTGCGTTTCGTTAACGTTCGAGGACAAGGGCGAGGCCCTGTCCCACTCCGATGCAGAGCGTGGCAACACCGACACCACCGCCACGCCGGGCCAGCTGATGGGCAACCGTGCCGGCAAGCCGAGCACCGGACGCACCGAGCGGATGGCCGAGCGCGATCGCACCACCCTGCGGATTGAGGATCGCGGGATCGAACTCGGGCCACTCGGCCACACACCCCAGCACCTGCGCGGCGAAGGCCTCGTTCAGCTCCAGCACGGACAGGTCGTCAAAGCCCTTGCCGGCCTTGGCCAACGCCCGGTTTACGGCCTCGACGGGCGCCAGCCCGAAGTAGTGCGGGTCGATCGCGGAGACGCCGGTGGCGGACACCCGGGCCAGCGGCTCGCGCTCAGTGACCTTCAGCCCCTCCTCATCGACGAGCAGCAGCGCGGCCGCACCGTCGTTGAGTGGCGAGGCATTGCCCGCCGTCACCGTGCCGCCCTCCTTACGGAACGACGGCTTCAGCCCGGCCATCGCCCCCAGGGAGGCATCCGGACGCACACACTCGTCGGCGGCGAAGGCGACCGGGTCGCCCTTGCGCCGCGGGATCGCCACGGGCGCCAGCTCGGCATCGAACAAACCGGCCCGCTGAGCCTGTGCGGCCTTCTCATGGGAGGCCAGCGCGAACTCGTCCTGCTGCTCCCGGCCGATCTTGTGCTTGTCGGCGATGAGCTCCGCGCTCTCGCCCAGCGGGATCGTCCACTGCGGCTCCATGCGCGGGTTGACCATGCGCCAGCCGAGGGTCGTGGAGTACAGCTCGGTGTGCCCGGCCGGGAAGGGCTTGTCGCTCTTCGGCAGGACGTAGGGCGCCCGGGTCATCGACTCGACCCCGCCGGCCAGCGCGATCGAGGCGTCGCCGACGGCGATGGCGCGGGCTGCCTGGATCAGGGCTTCCAGGCCGGACGCGCACAGCCGGTTGACGGTCACGCCCGGTACGGAGGTGGGCAGGCCCGCGAGGAGGGCGGCCATCCGGCCGACGTTGCGGTTCTCCTCACCGGCGCCGTTGGCGTTGCCGAAGTACACGTCGTCGATGCGAGCCGGGTCCAGCTCCGGTGTGCGGGCGAGGAGTTCGCGGATGGCGTGCGCGGCCAGGTCGTCGGGGCGCACTCCGGCCAGTGAGCCGTTGTAGCGGCCGATCGGCGTGCGGACCGCGTCGACGATGTAGACGTCCTTCACTTCACGCCTCCGGCACGGTCAGTTCGGCGTCGGTCTTGGCGACGATCTCGGCGGCGGTCACGCCCGGCGCGGTCTCGACCAGGACGAGCCCGTCGTCGGTGATGTCGAGGACACCGAGGTCGGTGATGATCCGGTTCACGCACCCCTTGCCGGTCAGCGGCAGGGCACACTCGGTGAGGATCTTCGGCGAGCCGTCCTTGGCGGTGTGCGTCATGACGACGACGACCGTACGGGCGCCGTGCACCAGGTCCATCGCCCCGCCGATCCCGGTGATCAGCTTGCCGGGGATGGCCCAGTTGGCCAGGTCGCCCCGCTCGGACACCTGCATGGCACCGAGCACGGCCACGTCGATGTGCCCGCCCCGGATCATCGAGAAGGACAGCGCCGAGTCGAAGAAGGACGCGCCCGGCAGGACCGTCACCGTCTCCTTCCCGGCGTTGATCAGGTCCGGGTCGACGGCGTCCTCGGTCGGGTAGGGGCCCGTGCCCAGGATGCCGTTCTCCGACTCGAGGACGACCTCGACGCCCTCGGGGAGGTAGTTCGGGATGAGCGTGGGCAGGCCGATGCCGAGATTGACGTACTGGCCGTCCCTCAGCTCCCGCGCCGCCCGTGCGGCCATCTCCTCGCGACTCCAGGCCATCAGGACCTCACCGTCCGCTGCTCGATCTTCTTGTCCGCCGCCTGCCGAGGGGTGAGCGCGAGCACGCGCTGCACGAAGATGCCGGGCAGATGCACCGCGTCCGGGTCGATCTCGCCGGGCTCCACCAGCTCCTCCACCTCGGCGATCGTGACCCGCCCGGCCATCGCGGCCAGTGGGTTGAAGTTCCGGGAGGACTTACCGAAGACCAGGTTGCCGTGCCGGTCGCCCTTCGCCGCCCGGACCAGGGCGAAGTCGGTGCGGATGCCCCGCTCCAGCACGAACTCCGTGCCGTCGAACTCGCGGACCTCCTTCGGAGGCGAGGCCACCGCGACACCCCCGGAGCCGTCGTAGCGCCACGGCAGCCCGCCCTCGGCGACCTGCGTGCCCACCCCGGCCGGGGTGTAGAAGGCGGGGATCCCGGCGCCGCCGGCCCGCAGCCGCTCGGCCAGCGTGCCCTGCGGGATCAGCTCGACCTCCAGCTCACCGGCCAGGTACTGCCGGGCGAACTCCTTGTTGGCGCCGATGTAGGAGCCCGTCACCCGGGCGATGCGGCCGGCGGCCAGCAGGATGGCCAGGCCCGACTCCATCGCCCCGCAGTTGTTGGAGACCACCGACAGCCCGGCCACCCCGCGCTCGTACAGCGCCGCGATCAGCACGTTCGGCACACCGCTCAGCCCGAAACCGCCCACCGCGAGCGACGCGCCGTCCGGGACGTCGGCCACCGCCTCCAGGGCTGTGGCGACCACCTTGTCCATCCGAGAAGCCCCATCTCTTCCGAGCGTCCCGACCGTATTTAGTCAGGGCACTGAGTATTTCCCGCGAAGCTTCCCTCACGCTGCCACCGGGACGGCAAGGCGTCAAGACCTCGGACTTTCTGCCGTTGGCCCCTCGAGCGGGCGGGAGACAGCCCCGAAGTGGCCGGGTATTGTTCAGTGCACCAACGAAAATGAGCGAGGGGTGCACATGGCGGCGGCGGACCTCACCACCCACCCCGGACACCTGGCCCGGAGGCTCCAGCAGGCGCACTACCTGCTGTGGAACACGATGGTCTCCGAGGAGATCACCTCGCCCCAGTACGCGGTCCTCAACACGCTCGTCGCCGAGCCGGGGCTGGACCAGCGCACGGTGGGGGAGCGGGTGGGCCTGGACCGGTCGACCATCGCCGAGGTGATCAGCCGGCTCGGCCGGCGCGGACTTCTCGACAAGGTCCGCGACCCGGAGGACGGCCGCCGTTTCCTGCTGCGTCTCACGGAGGAGGGCGTGCGCACCCACCGCAAGCTGACCGTGCGCACCGCCCGGATGAACCAGGTGTTCCTCGCCCCGCTGACCGCCGAGGAGCGGACGGTGTTCTTCGACCTCATCCGGCGTGTCGCGGACGCGGCCGAGGGGCTGCGGAACCCGGGGGAGTCCCTGGCGGCGCCCCGCTGACGGGCGCGGCCCGCAGGTCAGGGCGCCTCGGCGTACACCACCCACGTCTGGCCCTTCGCGAAGTTCACCGGTGTGCCGTCGCCGGTGGTGAACGCCGTGCCGTCCGTGGCGTCCTCGCGCTTCCAGTTCACGTCGTAGGCCCGTCCGTCGCGCAGCACCTTGGCCTTCCCGGAGCCCACCGTCTCGGTGTACGGCGTGTTGTTGCCGAGGAAGTCCCGGAAGGCGGACTCGCGCACCTTCACGTACTGCACGACGACCGTCGCGGCCGCCATCCGCTTCCCGCCGGCCGTCGTGGCGGGCGCGCCGTCCATGCCGACCAGCCAGCGGTCCCGGGAGTCCGACCAGGTGAAGGTGAAACGGGCCGCCGGGTAGCGCACCGTCTGCGACGTCGTCGCCGTGCCGCCGGCCGGGGCGGAGCCGTAGCGGAAGCCGGTGGTCAGGGCGGCCCTGCCCGGGGCCTCGGGGACGATCCGCTCGGGCCGCAGATAGAGGTTGTGCGGCGCGGGCTTGCCGGAGCCGCGGAAGAAGGCGTCGGAGGCGCTGCCCGGCGTCTCCGCCCGCAGCGGTGCCCTGTCGATCTGCGGCAGGAGCTTCTTCTGTGCGCCGGAGAAGGCGAGCGTGGGCCGGTCGAACTGGCGCAGCAGTTCCAGATCCGACTCGCGTGCGCTGCGCACCGGGCCGACGGTCTTCGGCAACTGCGTCGCGTACACCGCCATCAGCCGGCTCAGCCCGCCCTCGACCTGCTCCGCGTACACGACGTCCGCGGCGTCGAGGCCGGTGTGCGGCCGGGCCGCGGCGGCGTTGTCGAGTTTGACGGCGAGCACGGAGGAGCCGGTCGCCGATGCCGATGTGCCCTGCTCCGACTCGCTGGAGGATCCCCGGCCGTCGTCGCCGGCACCGCCCCCGCTGAGGCAGCCCGCCGCCAGGGCGGCCGTCACCGTGGCGGCCAGCAGCGCCGCTGTCGTCGCGGCGCGCCGTCCGCGTGCCCCTCGTTCCCTGCCCACCGTCGCCACCGGCCTCATGTCATCAATGTGGCTTAATTGTGTACTTATATGCCCACTCGTGGCTATGCTCGATCGTTTTTGACGGAGGGTTTCCACTTCATTCGCTGGTCGGCTCAAGGTTCAGGGCGGGACGCCCGGGTACCCGGGCCTCGCCGGCCGACCGACGCGCACGCTGACGGAGGGAGCGCGAGGCGATGAGGGCAGTGACCTGGCAGGGCAAGCGGGACGTCCGGGTGGAGAGCGTGCCCGATCCGGAGATCCAGGAACCGACGGACGCGGTCATCCGCATCACCTCCACCGGGCTGTGCGGGTCCGACCTGCACCTGTACGAGGTGCTCACGCCGTTCATGACTCCCGGGGACATCCTCGGCCACGAACCCATCGGCATCGTCGAGGAGGTCGGCGCCGGCGTCCCGGACCTCCAGGCCGGAGACCGGGTCGTGGTGCCGTTCCAGATCGCCTGCGGCAACTGCTGGATGTGCCTCACCGGCCTGCCCACCCAGTGCGAGACCACTCAGGTCCACGGCGAGGGCATGGGGGCCGCACTGTTCGGCTACACCCGCCTGTACGGCGCGGTGCCGGGCGCCCAGGCCGAGTACCTGCGCGTCCCGCAGGCGCAGTACGGCCCGATCAAGGTGCCGGAAGGACCGCCCGACGACCGTTTCGTCTACCTCTCCGACGTCCTGCCCACCGCCTGGCAGGCGGTCGCCTACGCCGAGGTCCCGCAGGGCGGCAGCATCGCCGTGCTCGGCCTCGGACCCATCGGCGACATGGCCTGCCGCGTCGCCCAGGTACGGGGCGCCGGGCGGGTGTTCGGCGTGGACCTGGTCCCGGAGCGGCTGCGCCGGGCGCGCTCGCGCGGTGTGGAGACGTACGACCTCAGGTCCTTCGACGACGAGAAGGAACTCGTCGCCGCGATCCGCGACGAGACCGACGGCCGCGGCCCCGACGCCGTGATCGACGCGGTCGGCACCGAGGCGCACGGCAGCGCGGCCGCGCGCATGGTGCAGAACGCCTCGGCGATCCTGCCCCGCAAACTGAGCGGCCCGATCGCCGAACGTTTCAGTGTCGACCGCCTCGCCGCCCTCTACACCGCCGTCGACCTGGTGCGCCGCGGCGGCACCATCTCGCTGTCCGGTGTCTACGGCGGCATGGCGGACCCGCTGCCGCTGCTCACCCTCTTCGACAAGCAGATCCAGATCCGGATGGGCCAGGCCAACGTCCGCCGCTGGAGCGACGACATCATCCCGTACCTGACCGACGAGGACCCGCTCGGCGTCGAGGACTTCGCCACCCACCGGGTGCCGCTGTCGGAGGCCCCGCACGCGTACGAGATGTTCCAGCGCAAGCAGGACGGCGCGGTGAAGGTGCTGATGCAGCCCTGACCCGACGGCAGCGGGCCGAGGCACCCGATCAGGCGCCGAAGATCTCCGCCAGGTCATAGCGGACCGGCTCCTGAAGCTGCGCGTACGTGCAGCTCTCCGGCGTCCGGTCCGGGCGCCAGCGGCGGAAACGGGCGGTGTGCCGGAAGCGCTGCCCGTTCTCCATGTGGTCGTACGCCACCTCGGCCACCCGCTCCGGCCTGAGCGGCACCCACGACAGGTCCTTGCGGCCCGACCAGCGGCTCGGCGCCCCGGGCAGCCGGGCCTTCTCGTGCGCGGCCTCGTCGGACCAGGCAGCCCACGGATGCCCCTGGACGTCGTCCATGCGCAGTGGCTCCAGCTCCTCCAGCAGCTCGGCGCGCCGCTTCATCGGGAAGGCGGCGGACACCCCCACGTGCTGGAGGGCGCCCCGGTCGTCGTACAGCCCGAGCAGCAGCGAGCCGACGACCGGACCGCTCTTGTGCAGGCGGTACCCGGCGACGACGACGTCCGCCGTACGCTCGTGCTTGATCTTGAACATGGCACGCTCGTCCGGGCGGTAGCGCACGGTCGGCGGCTTGGCGATGACGCCGTCCAGGCCCGCCCCCTCGTACTGCTCGAACCAGTTCCGCGCCACCTCGATGTCGGTGGTCGCCGGAGCCAGGTGCACCGGCGCCATCACCCCCGACAGCTCCCTGGCCAGCAGCTCCCGCCGGTCGGTCAGCGGGACGTCCATCACCGATTCGTCCCCCAGCGCCAGCAGATCGAAGACGACGAACGAGGCCGGTGTCCGCTCGGCCAGCATCCGCACCCGCGAGTCCGCCGGGTGGATCCGCTCCGTCAGCGCGTCGAAGTCCAGCCGCCCCTCCCGCGCGATCACGATCTCCCCGTCCACCACACAACGCTCCGGCAACCGCTCTCGCACGGCGGTCACCAGCTCGGGAAAATACCTGGTCAGAGGCTTACCGGTACGGCTGCCGAACTCGACCTCGTCCCCGTCGCGGAACGCGATCGCCCGGAACCCGTCCCACTTCGCCTCGTACTGCATGCCCGCCGGGATCGCCGCCACGGACTTGGCGAGCATCGGCAGCACAGGGGGCATCACCGGCAGATCCATGGTCCGATTCTGCGCCCTTATGGCAAGGTGTGCCCGATGTGCGAGGTGTGCGGGGTACGCCTACCGTGGCTCGCATGGGTGACGCGGTGGAACTGGAGGTCGGCGGCCGGACCGTACGGCTGTCCAGCCCGGACAAGGTCTTCTTCCCCGAGCGCGGTTTCACCAAGCTGGACCTCGCCCGCTACTACCTGGCCGTCGGCCCCGGCATTTTGCGCGCCCTGCGCGACCGGCCCACCACCCTGGAGCGCTACCCCGAGGGCGTGAACGGCGAGAACTTCTTCCAGAAGCGGGCCCCGAAGAACATGCCCGACTGGATCCCGACCGCGCACATCACCTTCCCCAGCGGTCGCAGCGCCGACGAGATGTGCCCCACCGAGGTGGGAGCGGTGGTGTGGGCCGCCCAGTTCGGCACCCTCACCTTCCACCCCTGGCCGGTACGCCGCGACGACGTCGACCGCCCGGACGAACTCCGCATCGACCTCGACCCGCAGCCGGGTACGGACTACGAGGACGCCGTCCGTGCCGCCCACGAACTCCGGGCCGTGCTCGACGAGTTCGGCGGACTGCGGGGCTTCCCCAAGACCTCGGGCGGACGGGGTCTGCACGTCTTCGTGCCCATCGAACCGCGCTGGACCTTCACCCAGGTCCGGCGCGCCGCCATCGCCGTCGGCCGGGAGATGGAGCGGCGGATGCCGGAGCAGGTCACCATCAAGTGGTGGAAGGAGGAGCGGGGCAAACGCATCTTCCTGGACTACAACCAGACGGCACGCGACCGCACGATCGCCTCCGCCTACTCCGTACGGCCCCGCCCGCACGCCCCCGTCTCCGCGCCCCTGCGCTGGGACGAGGTGGGGGTCGCGCACCCCCAGGACTTCGACCTCGCGACCATGCCCGCGCGCTTCGCCGAACTCGGCGACGTGCACGCGGACATGGACGACCGCCGCTTCTCCCTCGACGCCCTGCTCGACCTCGCCCGCCGCGACGAGCACGACCACGGGCTGGGCGACCTGCCGTACCCGCCCGAGTATCCGAAGATGCCGGGAGAACCCAGGCGGGTACAGCCGAGCAGGGCCAGGAAGGCGCCCCCTACAGTTCCTTGATGCGGATGTCCCGGTACGAGACCACATCCGTCGTGCCGTGCACCTGGAGCCCGATGTAACCGGAGGCGAACCGCCGCCCGTCCGTGCCCGGGTCGTCCGAGCGGGGCGGGGTGAACTCCTGGCCGCCGATGTTGTCGAACTCGTTGATCAGCACACCGTTGCGGTAGACCGAGTAGTGCTGGCCGACCACGCGGATCTCGTAGTCGTTCCAGGTGCCCTTCTGTGTCACGCCGGCACCGGCGAGCCCCACCCGGTCGAAGCCGTAGACCGACCCCGTCTTGTACATGTCGCCGTCGGGCCGGTCGAGCACCTGCACCTCGTGCCCGTACTTGATGGCGACCCACTCCGGGCGGGCCTCCTCCGGGTGGTCGTGGACCCAAGGGAAGCGCACGAAGACGCCCGAGTTGGCGTTGCCCGTGCCGGGAGCGTCGTCACGCCACTGGAGCTTCAGCGAGAAGTCGCCGTACTTGCGCTGCGGGAACCACAGCATGCCCATGCCCGGTGTGGCCGTGCTGGAGGTGATCGTCCCGTCCGGGTTCAGCCCGAACGAACCGCCGCCCACCTGCTGCCACTTGGCCAGGGATTCCGCGCTGCCGTCGAAGATGGCCCGGTAGCCCTCGGTCTGCCCCGGCTTGCCGATGGCGGACTGGCGGGCGGCCTTGCGGATGGCGTTGTACTCGCGCTGGTCGATGACCCCTTCCTTCAGCAGGCGGTCGAGGACGGACGTCACGTGCTTGAGGAACAGCGCGTGGGACGTCCACTCCTTCTCGTCCTCGATCAGCTCGCCGATCCGGCAGCGGTTGTCGGTGACCCGGTTGCGCACGCCCGAGTCGACCGTGCCGACGATCACCGTCAACCGCTCGTCGTACTCCGGGCAGTCGGGCGCGGGCACCTGACCGGAGACGACCGTGAAGGTCACCGTCCGGGCCGCCGCGGTGTTGCCCGCCTTGTCCGTCGCCCGGTACGCCACAGTATGCGCGCCCGACCGGTCGACCACGACCGGAGCCGTGTACGCCAGGTACGGCCCGCCGTCCAGCGAGTACTCGATCCTCTCGACGCCCGAGCCGTGCGCGTCGGTCGCCGTGACGGTCACCCGGGCGCTGTTGAGGTACGCCCCGTCGGAGTTCCTCGTGCCCTCCACGGTCACGCCCGTCACCGGCGGGGTCGTGTCCTGCGGCGGAGCGGCGACGACCGTGAACCGCACGCTCTTCTCGGCCGCCACGTTGCCGGCCTTGTCGGTGGCGCGGTAGCGGACGGTGTGAGCGCCCGCCTCGTGCACCATCACGGGCGCGGTGTACGGCTGCCAGGCGCCGGAACCCACCGCGTACTCGATGGTGTTGACCCCGGAGCCCGTGTCGGACGCGGAGACGGTGACAGTCGCCATGTCGATGTACGCCCCGTCGGGGTCGCGCTCGCCGCTCACCGTCGCCGAGGTCTCCGGCGCGGTCGTGTCGTCCGACTGCGGCGCCACCACCGTGAACTCGGTGCTCTTCTCGGCGGAGACGTTCCCCGCCTTGTCGAAGGCGCGGTAGCGGACCTTGTGGGCGCCCACCTGGTCGACGACGACCGGCGCCGTGTACGGCTGCCAGGCACCCGCCTCGCCGATCGCGTACTCGATCTTCTCGACGCCGGAACCGCCCTCGTCGGTGGCGTGGACCGCCACGCTCGCCGAACCGACGTACTCGCCCTGCGCGTTCTGCGTCCCGCTCACGTGCGCCGACGCCTCGGGCGCGGTCGTGTCCTCGCCGGTGCCCTCGGTCACCACCAGGATGCCCTGCATCTGGCCGTGGCCGGGGATCGTGCAGTGGTAGAAGTACCGGCCGGGCGTGAGCGTGACCCGGGCGGTGTGCTTGCCGCCCTGGGCGTCGTTCGGATTGGCCAGGATGTTGAGCTGCACGTCGTTGTTGAACTCGGGGTCACTGGTCACGAACGTCAGCGTGTGCGGCATGCCCGTGGTGTTGCCGGTGGCCACGCTGTTCTCGAACACGATCGTCGTCGCGCCGGCGACCGCCGTCTTCGGCGTCGCGAGGTATTTGTCGATGTCGTTGCCGGCCGTCCAGGTGAGGACCTGTTCGGCGGCGGGTGTCTCCGTCTGCCCGGCGGCGGGCATCGCCTGCACGCCGACCATCACGAGCAGGGCGGCCAGCAGGGCGGCCCAGATTCTTCGCTGCCTGATCACTCGGTCCCCCTCGCCAGCCGACCGACGGCCGGGGTCGGCCCGCCGCCCTTGTAAGTGACCCGCCACAGGGCCGACTTGGAGTCCGAGGTGAAGAAGCCGCGCCCGTAGTCGAGGACGTACAGCGCGCCGTCCGGACCGAACTTCCAGTCCATGAGGTTCTTGATGCCGTCGTTGCCGATCGGCACGATCTTCTTCAGCGACTCCGAGTGCACCGGCAGACCGCCGTCTCCTTGCGTCTTCGGGTCCATGAGCACCGCGTTGCGCGGCTGGTCGGCGTCGTAGAAGTCACCGACGAACCACTTGCCGTCCCAGTACGCCGGCCACCTGACGGCACTGTCCGCCGCGACCGTGTCGTACCGGTAGACCGGCCCGTTCATCGCGGCCTGCCCGCCGCCCTTCAGCCAGGGCAGCCGGTACGTGGCCTCCTCCGGCTTGTACGACGGGACACCGCTGGCGTCCCGCGGGTAGTCCGGCGCGCCGCCCTGCGGCGAGTACCAGATGTTGTTGCCGGTGACCGGAGGCAGGTCGACCAGACCGTCGTTGTTCGGCGACTCGTTCTTCGGGTGGTCGCAGTCGTACCAGCCGAGCGGCTGGGACGGATCCGGCAGATTGCGGTCCCGGTAGGGCTGCTTGTTGCCCATGCAGTACGGCCAGCCCCGGTTGCTCGCCTTGGTGATGGCGGCGAACGTGTCGTACTTGGCCGGACCCCAGGTCGTCGAGGGCGCGCTCGCGTCCGGGCCGACCCAGCCCGCGTAGAGGACGTCGGTCGACTTGTCGATGAAGATACGGGCGGGGTTCCTGACCCCCATCACATAGATCTCGCCGCGTGTCTTGCCGCCGCCCTCGTCGGTCTCCTTCCCGGTGAAGAGGTTGCCCTCGGGGAGCGTGTACGTCCCGTCCGGATCCGGGTGGATGCGCAGGATCTTGCCGTTGAGGTTGTTGGTGTTGCCGGCCGTGCGGCGCGCGTCCGCGAAGGAGACGCCCTGGTAGTTCGGCTGCGGATTGTTGCCCGAGTAACCGCCGCTGAACCCACTGGAGTTGTTGTCACCGGTGGCGATGTACAGGTTGCCCTTGGAGTCCCAGGCCATTCCGCCGCCCGAGTGACAGCAACTGTGGATCTGCACCGGCCACTTCAGCAGCACCCTCTCGCTGCTCAGGTCCAGCTTGTTCGTCGCCTGGTCGAGCGTGAAGCGGGAGACCCGCCGCTCGGCCATCCGCGTGTCCCGGTTGATCTGGCTGTGGGGCGTGTAGTGCAGGTACACCCAGCCGTTCTGCTCGAACCTCGGGTCCAGCTCGATGCCGAGCAGCCCCTCCTCGACCTTGACCAGCTCGTCGCCGCCGCCCTTGTTGCCGAAGACGGTGAGCGCTCCGGCGAGCGTGACCTGCTTGGTCCTCGGGTCGTAGACGTGGATCTCGCCCTTGCCCTTGCCGATGTCGGGGTTGTTCCAGTCGGTGATCACGGGCTGCGAGGAGTCGGCGCCGCCCCGGCCGATGTAGAACACGCGGCCGTCGGGCGCGGTGACCAGCCCGTGCGGCTCGCCGATCTGGTCGTTCTGCCCTGGCTGGTTGGGCTTGGTCAGCCGCTCCGCCGTGTAGTTGGCGTTGATGGTCGCCTTGCAGTCGGCCTGCTCCAGCCGGGTCGTCCACATCAGCGCGCCGCGCAGATGGGCACGGAAGTCGGTCTCGTCGTACGACGACACCGTGCCGCCCATGCCGGTGTAGAAGGAGCGGCCGCCGTCGTAGTCCCGACACCAACTGACCGGATGATCCCACCCGTTGGCACCCGATCCCGGCTGGTAGGTCGACTCCCGGACCCGGGCCACCGTATGGACGTCACCCGACGGGTTCTTCACCCAGTTCAGCCACTTGTCAGGGCGTTTCCACTGCACCGGCACGTCCTTGGTGGCCGGGTGCCGGCGGTCACCGGCCTCGACGGTCGCACGCTGAACGGCCGCAGGGCTCGACGGGGCCGGACGGGCCCCCACCAGTCCGGTGAACCAGTCCGAGTACGGCTCCGCGCGCGCCGCGTCATGGATGCCGACGAACCCGCCGCCGGCCTCCATGTAGGCCTCCAGGCCTGCCTCCTGCTCGGCGTCGAGGACATCGCCCCCGCCGGTCAGGAACACGATCGCGTTGAAGCGGCCGAGTTTCTTCTCGTTGGTGAACACCGAGGCGTCGTCGGTGGCTTGCACCGTGAAACGACGGTTCGCCGGTCCCGACAGCCCGATGTCCTCGATGGCCTCGATCCCGGCGTTCACGACCGGCGACTCCTCCCCGGCCGCCGCGGAACCGTGGAAGATCAGCACCCGTACACTCGCGCCGCCCGGCGGCGACTTGATCGACATCGTTGTCAGCGGGGGTTCCGGGTACGGTCCCGCGTGGGCGGGCCCCGCCGACAGTCCGGCGGTCACGACCCCGGCGGCCACGGAGGCCGCCCAGACGCGTCTTCCCTTGCTCAACCCTCGTAAGTGCATGGGCACCTCCTCGGTCACAGCAACACCGCCAAGGAAGCTAAACCCCTTTGCACGGCTCGCCAATACCTATGACCGGGATGGCACCAACTTTGTCTTGAGTGTGGATAAACGGGAGCGCGGCCGGTACCGTCTCACAGGTTCATCACAGGTACGTCTCCGGAAAAGCCTTACCAGGGTGGGGAGTTCCGCATGGACAGACGCAGCTTCAACCGGCGGGTCCTGCTGGGGAGCGCGGCCGTCGCGACATCGTTGTCCGTGGCGCCGGAGGCCGTCAGCGCGACCGGACCGGCGAAGACGGCACCGGCCGGGGGCGAGGTGAGACGCATCCAGCTGTACGCGGAGAAGCTCGCCGACGGGCAGATGGGCTACGGCCTGGAGAAGGGAAAGGCGACCGTCCCCGGCCCGCTGATCGAGCTCAACGAGGGCGACACGCTGCACATCGAGTTCGAGAACACCATGGACGTGGCGGTGAGCCTGCACGTCCACGGCCTGGACTACGAGATCACCAGCGACGGCACGAGGCTGAACCGGAGTCATGTCGAGCCGGGCGGCACCCGCACCTACACCTGGCGCACCCACGCCCCCGGCCGCCGCAAGGACGGCACCTGGCGGGCGGGCAGCGCGGGTTACTGGCACTACCACGACCACGTCGTCGGCACGGACCACGGCACGCAGGGGCTCCAGAAGGGCCTGTTCGGCCCGGTCGTCGTCCGCCGCAAGGGCGACGTCCTGCCGGACCGGACGCACACGGTCGTCTTCAACGACATGCTCATCAACAACAGGCCGCCGCACTCCGGGCCGAACTTCGAGGCCACCGTGGGTGATCGCGTCGAGTTCGTCGTGATCACGCACGGCGAGTTCTACCACACGTTCCATATGCACGGTCATCGCTGGGCGGACAACCGCACCGGCATGCTGACCGGCCCCGACGACCCCAGCCAGGTCATCGACAACAAGATCACGGGCCCGGCCGACTCGTTCGGCTTCCAGGTGATCGCGGGGGAGGGGGTGGGCGCAGGCGTCTGGATGTACCACTGCCATGTACAGAGCCACTCCGACATGGGGATGGTGGGACTGTTCCTGGTGAAGAAGCCGGACGGGACGATTCCCGGCTACGACCCGCACGAGCACGGGGGCGATCACTCGGGGCACGACCAGCGCGAGCACGATCACTGACGGTCGTACGGGCACGAGAGCGCTCTCACCACCCTGTGCGACCGGGGCTATCCTGATCCGCAACCGCAGGTGAGGAGCCCCGAAGTGACGGAGACAGCGCCGCGTCCCACCCTGGAGGCCGTGGCCGCCCGGGCCGGTGTCTCGCGGGCCACCGTCTCGCGCGTGGTCAACGGCGGTGACGGGGTCAGGAACATCCTCGTCGAGCGGGTCCGCAAGGCGGTGGAGGAGCTCGGGTACGTGCCCAACCAGGCGGCCCGCAGTCTGGTGACCCGGCGGCACGACGCGATCGCGGTCGTCGTCGCCGAACCGGAGATCCGCGTGTTCGCCGACCCGTTCTTCGCGCTCCAGCTGCGCGGCATCAGCAAGGAACTCACGGCCCACGACAACCAGCTCGTGCTGCTGCTCACGGAGGGCCGCGACGACCACGCCCGGGTCGGCCGGTACCTCGCCGGCGGGCATGTCGACGGGGCCCTCGTCTTCTCCCTGCACCTCGACGACCCGCTGCCGGAGCTGATCCAGCGGGCCGGCGTCCCCACCGTCTTCGGCGGGCGGCCCGGCTGGAGCGGAGACCGGCGCGGCGTGGTGTACGTCGACAGCGACAACCGCGGCGGCGCCCGCGACGCCGTCCGCCACCTGGCCGGCCTTGGCCGCACCCGTATCGCGCACATCACCGGCGCCCTCGACCAGACGTCCGCCGTGGACCGGCTCGACGGCTACCGGGACGTCATGGTGGACGCCGACCCGCGGCTGATCGCCGAGGCCGACTTCACCCCGGCCGGGGGTGAGCGGGCGATGCGCGAACTCCTCGACCGCTGTCCGGACGTGGACGCGGTGTTCGCCGCCAACGACCTCACGGCCTCGGGGGCGCTACGCGTCCTGCGCGAGGCCGGACGGCGTGTCCCCGACGACGTCGCGGTGATCGGCTTCGACGACATGCTCCCCGTCGCGGAACAAACCGACCCGCCCCTCACAACGGTCCGTCAGGACATCGAGGAGATGGGCCGCCTGATGGCCCGCCTGCTGCTGCGGGGGCTCGACCGCGGCACTCCGCGGGAGAGCGTCGGCGACACACCCTCCAGCGTCGTCCTCCCGACGACGCTGGTGCGGCGGGCGTCCGCGTAGTCCGGCGGATGTGCCTCAGCCCGGCTGCGGCTCGCTGCGGATCACCGCGAAACGCGCCCCGTACGGGTCCGTGAGCTTGGCGACGCGGCCCACGCCCGGCAGGTCCGTGGCGGGCATACGGACCGTACCGCCCAGTTCCCGGGCCCGGGCGACGGTGGTGTCCGTGTCGCTGACCTCGAAGTACGGCAGCCAGTGGGCCTCCTCCTCGGCCGGGTCGTCGGCCAGCGGGACGACGCCGCCGAACATGGCGTCCTCGCCCTCTCCGGCCGGGACGAAGATGGTGTAGGTGCCGCCGGGGAAGTCGACGCCGAAGGTCTCAAGACCGAGCACGGAGTGGTAGAAGGCGGCAGCGGCCGGGACGTCCGCCGTGTACAGCTCCAGCCAGCACAGCGAGCCGGGCTCCTGGACGACGTCCAGGCCCGTGTTGCGGCCCGGCTGCCACAGGCCGAAGGGTACCCCCGCCTGGTCGGCGAGGATCGCCATGCGGCCCAGGTCCTGCACGTCCATGGGCTGCATCAGCACCGAGCCGCGCGCCTGCCCGGCCGCCCGCGCCGTGGTGTCCGCGTCCGGGGCCTGGAAGTACACCGTCCAGGAGGGCGGGCCCTGTTCCGGAGTGGTCTGCATGCCGCCTGCGGTGGTCCTGCCGCCCAGCTGGAAGAGGCCGTAGCCCCCGACCTCGGGCCCGCCGGGCTGGAACTCCCAGCCGAACAGGCCGCCGTAGAAGGAGGCGGCACCGTCGATGTCGGGTGTGGCGAGATCGATCCAGTTCGGAGCGCCGGTGACATAACGGGTGGTGAGCATCGTCGCCCTCCTCGCGCAGGGGCCCGTTCGTCTGCTCTGCCGAGTCTCGCACCGCCCACGGGCAACCGCCGCCGGAGCGCCGCCGGGGCGTGATGCCGGGTTTCCGCGCGCCGCCGTGCGTCGGCCCGTCCGGCGGGCGACCATCAAGGTGGCCGGAGGCCCGTCAATGCGGTGTTGATCCCGCGTTGATCGAACGTTTTTCGCCCTCCGGAACGCTTCTGGCCATGCACATCGACACCATGATCTCGCCTGAACTCGCCTGGCAACAGGAGGCGTTGTGCGCGCAGACCGGGGCGGACTTCTTCTTCCCCGAGCCCGGCAGCTCGGTGCGGGAGGCGAAGCGGATCTGCGGCATGTGCCCGATCCGTGACGCCTGCCTCGAGTACGCGATGGACAACGACGAGCGCTTTGGTGTCTGGGGCGGTCTGTCGGAGAAGGAGCGGCTGGAGCTGCGGCGTACGTCGCGTCAGCCGTGAGCCGCGCCGTCCGCAGGCCATCGCGCGTTGCGTGGGGTGCCGGCCTGCCGGGGAGCCGGGGCGTGTGAAACGCCGAGGCCCCGGCCGCTCGTCGCGGTCGGGGCCTCGCAGCCGTGGGGCCGGATGCGCCGGGTCAGCCGTCAGGCGCCGGCCCGGGCCGCCATGCGGGCCTTGCGCGCGGCCAGCTTCTCGTCGAACTTCGTCGCCTCGCTGTCCAGGCCGCCCATGTACAGGCCGAGTTCCTCCTGCGCCTTGCGGCCCTCGGAGCCCAGACCGTCGATCTCCATGATCTTCAGGAAGCGCAGCACGGGCTGGAGCACGTCGTCGTGGTGGATGCGCAGGTTGTAGACCTCGCCGATCGCCATCTGCGCGGCGGCCCGCTCGAAGCCGGGAATGCCGTGGCCGGGCATCCGGAAGTTGACGACCACGTCCCGTACGGCCTGCATGGTCAGGTCGGGGGCGAGCTCGAAGGCCGCCTTGAGCAGGTTCCGGTAGAAGACCATGTGCAGGTTCTCGTCGGTCGCGATGCGGGAGAGCATGCGGTCGCAGACCGGGTCACCGGACTGGTGGCCGGTGTTGCGGTGCGAGATGCGGGTGGCCAGTTCCTGGAAGGCGACGTAGGCGACCGAGTGCAGCATCGAGTGGCGGTTGTCCGACTCGAAGCCCTCGCTCATGTGGGACATGCGGAACTGCTCCAGCTTGTCCGGGTCCACCGCGCGCGAGGTGAGCAGGTAGTCCCGCATCACGATGCCGTGCCGGCCCTCCTCCGCGGTCCAGCGGTGCACCCAGGTGCCCCAGGCGCCGTCACGGCCGAAAAGGCTGGCGATCTCGTGGTGGTAGCTGGGCAGGTTGTCCTCGGTCAGGAGATTGACGACCAGCGCGATGCGGCCGATCTCGGTGACCTTGGACTGCTCCTTCTCCCAGGCCTCGCCGTCCTCGAAGAGGCCGGGGAAGTTGCGCCCGTCGCTCCACGGTACATACTCGTGCGGCATCCAGTCCTTGGCGACCTGCAGATGCCGGTTCAGTTCCTTCTCGACCACTTCCTCCAGTGCGTACAGCAGCTGAGCGTCGGTCCAGGCGCCGGCGGGGCTGCCGAGGTGGGGAGTGGTGATCGTCATGGACTCTCCAGGGGGACATGCGTACGAGCGGTGAGCAATAACCTACGGCATCGTAGGCTACGTTTCCGTAGGTTACGATGCCGTAGGTTAAGGGCGCTGTAAAGGCCGCTGATCAGCGGCGTCGCTCGTATCGCACCACCGTCCCCCGGACCCGCAGGTCGAGGGGCCGCACAGGTGGAGTGCCCCCGGTCAGGCGTACAGCCCCCGCAGCCGCACCGAGAGGCACGTCACACATCCCTCGAGCTTCTCGAACTCGCTGATGTCCACGACGACCGGTTCGTAGCCCAGGTCCGCGAACAGCTCCGCGGTCTTCGGCGCGCTCGCCGCCATCAGCAGTTTGTCACCGCCGAGCAGCACGACGTGCGACCCGGCCTCCTCCGGCACCGGCAGGAAGCGCGCGAACAGCGACGGCGCGTCCATCTTCGGGATGTGCCCGATGACCGTCCCGTCCGGCAGCGCCGTGACCGCCGACTTCAGGTGCAGCACCTTGCTCACCGGTACGGCGACGACCCGCGCACCCAGCGGCTCGAACGCGGCCCGCAACTGCTGGACACCGGCGGCGTTGGTGCGCCCGCCCCGGCCCACGTACACGGTGTCGCCGATCTTCAGTACGTCGCCGCCCTCCAGCGTGCCCGGCTCCCAGATCCAGTTCACCGAGCAGCCCAGACCGGCCACGGCCTCCTCGACCCCGGCGGTCTCGTCACGCCGGGACTCGGCGCCCGGGCGGGCGATCAGCGCAACGTTCTTGTACATCACGACCGTGTCCTCGACGAACACCGAGTCCGGGCAGTCGTCGGCCGGGTCCACCTCGATGGTCTCCCAGCCGTGCGTGCGCAGGGCCGCCACGTACGCCTCCCACTGCTCGACCGCGAGGTCGGCGTCGACCCTCTCCCGCTCGATGTGCGTCACCAGCCCTTCGGCAAGACGCGGGCTGGGGCGGCGGACGAGGGCCTTCTTGCTGGGCACGAGCGTGACTCCGTATCGGATGGGACGTGTCGGGACGGCGCCGACGGAGCCTCCGGGGTCGGCCGGAACCCATCGGGCGTCAGCCGACCATCATGCAGGGCGAAACCGGGAGACGACACCCCGGGGAGGCGAGGGAGGGCGTGGGGCGGCCCGGCGCCTCGGCAGGCGGCAGGGTGAACGCCGGCCTCCCGGCCCGCTGCCGGCCTGGCCTGCACGCGGCCCGCAGTCTCGGCGGGGGCGTGGGCGGGGGCCGTTCCCGGGCCGGCCCGCTGCCGACCCGGGCAGCACCTGGTCCGGTCGGCTCCCGACCGGGGCCTCAGCAGGGCATCCCGGCGAGTCCCGGCCCGGCCCGCTGCCGGTGCGGGTGGCCTCTGGCCTGGGCGGTTCTGGGCCTGGCGTCTCAGCGGGCATTCGGGTGAGTGTTGATCCCGGGCCGGTCCGCTGCCGGCGCGGGTGGTACCTGGTCTGGGCGGTTCTGGGCCTGGCGTCTCAGCGGGGCATCGGGCGAGCGCCGATTCCAGGTGTGGCTCTGCTGCCGGCACGGCCAGCTCCCGGCTCGGGCCAGCTCCCGGCTCGGGTCAGCTCCCGAGCCGGACCCGCACCCAGCCGATCTGCACCCGGCGCCTGCGCCGCGCCGGCACGCCCAAGGAGGCCCGCCCCAGGCCGACAGCCCCCGGACCGGCCTCGGGACTCGGCCGGGCGTCCTGGTGTCGGGTCGTCAAGCCGCCCTGCCCCGGGCTCACCCCACAGGCTCGGCGCCCTCCGGGGCGCTTCGCTGTGCTGGTGTCGTCGCAGCGTCCGCACGCCCGGGTGTGTCCGGACGGAGGCATTCGATCAGGTAGTCGCCGGTGTCGGGGTCGCGTACCACTCCGTGGGTCTCGCTGCCGAAGCCGGGGAAGCGGCGATCGAAGGACTCCAGCGCGGTCAGGTACCGCAGCAAGGGGCCGTCCGCGGCGCCGACGCTCTCGCCCGGCATGAGGACGGGAATGCCGGGCGGTGTGACGGTGACCATGGCGGCGGCGACCCGGCCGGGCGCGTCGGTCAGACGGATCCGTTCCGTGCCGCCGCGGATCAGACGCTGGTAGCACAGCTGCGGCAGGACGACGGGCTCCGGCAGCTGCCGGAAGGCGGTGTCGAGGAGCTCGACCATGCGGAGCCGGCGCAGATGGTCGTGCATCTCCTGGCACAGCTCGCGCAGGGTCAGCCCGGCGTAGCGTCGCGGATGCTCGGCGACCAGCGCGGGCAGCACCCGGTCCAGCGGCGCGTCACCGTCGTAGAGGTCCTTGAAGTCCATCAGGGCGTCCAGCAGCGTGCCCCACTTGCCCTTGGTGATGCCCATGGAGAACAGCACCAGCGTGGTGTAGCTGTCGGTCTTCTCCACGACGATGCCCCGCGTCCCCAGGTACGAGGTGAGCACCCGCGCGGGAATGCCCCAGTCGGACACCTCACCCGTGGCGCTGATCCCCGGGCAGGTCAGGGTGACCTTGATCGGGTCGAGCATGCAGTAGCCGTCGGTCAGCCCGGGGAAGCCGTGCCAGTCCGCGCCGGGCTCCAGGTGCCAGCAGGACGGCTCGGTCCGCAGCAGGTCCGCCGGAGCCTCGTCGAAGGGCAGCCGCGCCCCGCTCTCCGGGTCGGTCACCTCACCCGGCTGCCACACGCCGAAGAACCACGGCGGCCGGTCCCCGGCGGCCCCGATCCGCCGCCCGATGCGCACCATCTCCTGCCGGAACCGCACCGCCTCGGTCACCGCCTCGTCGACCAGCCAGTGCCCCTGCGGACCGTCCATCATCGCCGTGGCCACGTCCAGTGAGGCGATCATCGGGTACAGCGGCGACGTGGTGCCGTGCATCATCAGCGCCTCGTTGAACCGCTCGTGCTCCACCGGCGCCCGGGGCGCGGGCCTGACGTGCACCATGGCGCTCTGCGACAGAGCCGCCAGCAGCTTGTGCGTGGACTGGGTTGAGAAGACCGTCGGCCGGTCGGCCCCGGGGAAGCTCCCCTGGTCCACCGACATGCCGTAGCGCCCGGCGTACAGCGGGTGGAAGCGGGCGTAGGCGAACCACGCCTCGTCGAAGTGCAGCCGGGGCGTGCCGGCGGCGAAGGCCCGGGCCGCCGCCACCGCGTCGTAACACAGCCCGTCGTACGTGGAGTTGGTGAACACCGCGTACTGCGCGCGCGATGACACGGCGTCCGTCGTCAACGGACTCGCGGCGATCCGCGCCGCCACCGAGTCCTCCGCGATCTCGGCCGGCGGCAGCGGTCCCGCGAGGCCGTAGCCGTTGCGGGTGGGGACCAGGTACACCGGCCGGGCGCCGGATAGGACCAGGCCGTGCAGGACGGACTTGTGGCAGTTGCGGTCCACCAGGGCGATCTCGTCACGGGTCACGCTGAAGTTGCCGACCACCCGGTTGCAGGTGGAGTCGCCGTGCAGCACGAAGTACGTGTGGTCGGAGCCGAAGACCCGCGCGGCGTTGCGCTCGGCCTCGCCGATCGGCCCCGTGTGCTCGAACAGCGAGCCGAGCTCCCCGACCGAGATCGACAGGTCGCTGCGCAGCAGCCGCTCCCCGAAGTAGTCGTGGAACGCCCGGCCCACGGGTGACTTCAGGAAGGCGACACCGCCCGAGTGCGCGGGGGTGTGCCACGAGTACTCGTGCGCGTCGTCGAAGCGGCGCAGCGCCTTGAAGAACGGCGGCAGCAGGGCGTCCTGGTAGCCGCGCGCGGCGGTGGTGATCCGTCCCGCGATGAACGCCGGTGTGTCCTCCAGCGGCCACACGTAGCCCACCACCGACTGCGACACCCACAACGGCAGGTCGCGCAGCCCCTCGTCCGCCATGACCAGGAACACCGGCAGGTTCTGGAAGCGGCGCCCGATCCGGCGCAGCACCGCCGCACCGCCCGGTTCACCGTCGGCCCCCGGCCCGGGCGGAAGATCCCAGGCGACCACGGCGGCGGCGAGACCGGCCTCGGTCCTGAGCACCGCCTCGGCGTCGGCGACGCTCCCCACCCACCGGACCTGTAAGCCGCGCCCCCGGATCG
The DNA here is from genome assembly GCF_055585925.1 of Streptomyces sp. NPDC052064. Classification (NCBI taxonomy): domain Bacteria; kingdom Bacillati; phylum Actinomycetota; class Actinomycetes; order Kitasatosporales; family Streptomycetaceae; genus Streptomyces; species Streptomyces sp. NPDC052064. Next base: position 406,740 of record NZ_JBVJJE010000006.1, on the reverse strand, counting down.
CCTCGGCGATCCTCGCCAGCTGCCCGGCGGCCGCGCCCCCGTCCTCCGGACGCTCCGCCACCGCCACCAGAACCGTGCTGTCGGCCATGTCGCCCCCTCCCGGTGGCCCGCGCCACCCACACACCCCAGTCTTCGCGGGCCGGCACGCGTGATCGGCCGACGCAGCGCCAAACCACCCCATCGGCCCACAGCACGGACCGCACCTTGACGCGTCAACACCCGCGGCCCCGGCATCCCGGCGGAGTACATCGGCGGGCAGTGGCAGCACGGCCCGGACGGCCCGCGCCTCGCCGTCGTCAGCAACACGGCGCTCCCGGGTGTCCCGCTCACCGGGGAGCTCACTCCGGCACTATGACGGCCGATGCCGCCACCGCCCGCCGCAGGTGCTCCCCGGTGAACGATCCCCTCGCGTCCAGGAGCTGTCGCGGCGTCCCCTCGAAGACGATCTCGCCGCCGTCCCTGCCGCCGTCCGGGCCGAGGTCGATCACCCAGTCGGCCCGGGCGATCACGTCCAGGTTGTGCTCCACGACGACGACCGTGTTGCCCGTGTCGACCAGCCGGTCCAGCAGGGCGACGAGTCCCTCCACGTCCGCCATGTGCAGCCCGGTCGTCGGCTCGTCGAGCACGTAGACCGCGCCCGTCCGGTGCAGCCGCGTGGCCAGCTTGATGCGCTGCCGCTCGCCGCCGGAGAGCGTGGAGAGGGGCTGGCCGAGCGTCAGATACGTCAGTCCGACGTCCCGCAGGGCCCGTAGCCGGCGCCGTACGCCCGAGTCGTCGAAGAAGCCGAGCGCCTGCTCGGCCGTCATCTGAAGGACGTCGGCGATGGAGCTGCCCTTCACCGTCAGCCGCAGCACCTCCTCCTTGAAGCGCCGCCCCTCGCAGTCGTGGCAGGTCGTCGTCACCGGGTCCATGAAGGCGAGGTCGGTGTAGATGATGCCCCGGCCCTCGCAGGTGCCGCAGGCGCCGCTGGAGTTGAAGCTGAAGAAGCCCGCCCCGGCTCCCGTCTCACGGGCGAAGATCTTCCGTACGGTGTCCATGATCCCCAGATAGGTCGCCGGAGTGGACCGGCCCGAGATCCCGATCGACGACTGGTCGACGACCACGGTGTCGGGGTGCGCGGCGGTGAACTCCCCGGCCAGGGTGCTCTTCCCCGACCCCGCCACCCCGGTCACCGCCGTGAGCACTCCGGCCGGGAAGCGCACGGTCACGTCGCGCAGGTTGTGCCGGCCGGCGCCCTTGACCCACAGCTCGCCGTCGGCCTGCCGGACCTGTTCCTTGACCGCCGTACGGCGGCGCAGACAGCGCCCGGTGAGCGTGTCCGAGGCGGCCAGTCCGGCCGGTGTGCCCTCGAAGACCACGCGGCCGCCCTCGGCGCCGGCGCCCGGCCCCATGTCGACGACGTGGTCGGCCAGCGCGATGACGTCCGGGTCGTGCTCGACGACCAGCACGGTGTTGCCCTTGTCGCGCAGCCGCAGCAGCAGATCTCCGAGTCGGCCCACGTCGCGCGGGTGCAGGCCGACACTCGGCTCGTCGAAGATGTACGTCATCCCGGTCAGGCTGGACCCGAGGTGCCTCACCGTCTTCAGCCGCTGCCCCTCCCCGCCGCTGAGGGTCGACGTCTCCCGGTCGAGACTGAGATAGCCGAGGCCGATCGCCTCGACGCGCTCCAGTGCGGCCACGGCCGCTCCCGCGATGGGCCCGGCCACCGGGTCGTCGATCTCCTTCAGTACGGCGATCAGGTCCGTGACCTGCATCCGTGTGCAGTCGGCGATGTTCCGGCCGCCGACCCGGGTGGCGAGCGCCGCCGCGTTGAGCCGCGCTCCCCGGCAGGCCGGGCAGGTGCCCTCCACCAGGAACTCCCGGACCAGGTCGCGGGTCTTCTGGCTCATGGCCGACAGGTCCCGTTTCAGGTACAGCCGCTCGAAACGGTCGGCCAGCCCCTCGTAGTCGGTGGACCAGGTGCCGCCGCTGCCGCTGACGGCGACCTTGCTGCCGGGCCGTCCGCGCATCAGGAACTCGCGTTCGGCGGCGGTGAACCGCCCCACCGGCTTGTCCGGGTCCAGGTCGGCACTGTTCGTATAGGCCTGGCCCTGCCAGGTGCCCGCGGCGAACGGCGGGAAGCGGACCGCCCCGTCGGCGAGGGAGCGGTCCGGGTCGAGGATGCGGTCCCAGTCGGGCCGAACCGTCCGGCCGAGGCCGTCGCACCCGGGGCACATGCCCGACGGGTCGTTGAACGAGTACGCGGTCGCCGGCCCGGCGCTCGGGGTGCCGTGCCGGGAGAACAGCACACGGATCACCGAGTAGATGTCCGTCATGGTGCCGACGGTCGACCGGGAGTGGCCGCCGACCGGCCGCTGGTCGACGACGATCGCGGGGGAGAGGTCCTCCATGCCGTCCGCGTGCGGCCGCTCGTACTTGGGCAGCCGGTTGCGGACGAACCACGGGTACGTCTCGTTCAGCTGGCGCTGCGACTCCACCGCGATCGTGTCGAAGACGACGGACGACTTCCCCGACCCCGAAACGCCGGTGAACACGGTCAGCCGGCCTTTCGGGATGCGGAGGGTGACGTCCTTGAGGTTGTTCTCGCGGGCTCCGGTCAGAGTGATGACACCGTGCGTGAAGTCGGTCATGCCACCGACGCTAGGCGGGAAACCCGACAGCCTCTGGCGTGATTTCCTTCAGTTCTCCCTCCTCCAGCAGCAGCCAGCGCGTGATGCCGATCGACTCCAGGAACGGCAGGTCGTGACTGGCCACGATCAGCGCCCCCTCGTACGACTCCAGGGCCGTGGTCAGCTGACGCACGCTCGCCATGTCGAGGTTGTTGGTCGGTTCGTCCAGCATGAGCAGCTGCGGCGCGGGTTCGGCCAGCATCAGCGCGGCCAGCGCGGCCCGGAAGCGTTCGCCGCCGGACAGCGTCGCCGCCTTCTGGTCGGCCCGGCCACCCCGGAACAGGAAGCGGGCCAGCCGCGCCCGGACCCGGTTGTTGGTGGCGCCCGGCGCGAACCGGGCCACGTTCTCGGCGACGGTCAGCTCCCCGTCGAGGACGTCGAGCCGCTGCGGCAGGAACCGCAGCGGGACGTGCGCCTCCACCACGCCCGACTCCGGGTCCAGATCCCCGGTGATGGTGCGCAGCAGCGTCGTCTTGCCCGCGCCGTTGCGCCCGATCAGGGCGACCCGCTCGGGTCCGCGCAGCTCGAAACCGCCCGCCACGCGGGCGCCGTACCGGAGCCCGAGGTCCTGCAGCGTCAGGACGGTACGCCCCGGCGGCACGGCCGTGTACGGCAGGTCGACACGGATCTCGTCGTCGTCCCGTACGGCGTCCACCGCCTCGTCCAGCCGTTCCCTGGCCTCGGCGAGCTTCTCCTCGTGCATGATCCGGTGCTTGCCCGCGGACTCCTGCGCCGCGCGCTTGCGCGCCCCCATGACGATCTTCGGCTCACGCTTCTGGTCCCACATCTTCTGCCCGTACCGCTTCCGGCGGGCCAGCTTGACCTGGGCGTCGGTCAGTTCGCGCTTCTGCTTGCGGAAGTCGGCCTCGGCGACGCGCACCATGCGCTCGGCCGCCTCCTGTTCGATCGCGAGGGCCTCCTCGTAGTCGGAGTAGTTGCCGCCGTACCAAGTGATCTCCCCGGAGCGCAGGTCGGCGATCTGGTCGACGAGGTCCAGCAGTTCCCGGTCGTGGCTGACGACGACCATCACGCCCGGCCAGGACTCGACGGCCGCGTACAGCCGCCTGCGCGCGTACAGATCGAGGTTGTTGGTCGGCTCGTCCAGCAGCAGCACGTCGGGTCGGCGCAGCAGCAGCGACGCCAGCCGCAGCAGCACCGACTCGCCGCCCGACACCTCGCCGATCGTGCGGTCCAACCCGACGTGCCCGAGGCCGAGTTCGCCGAGGGTGGCCAGGGCGCGCTCCTCCACGTCCCAGTCGTCGCCGACGGTCTCGAAGTGTGACTCGGCCACGTCGCCCGCCTCGATGGCGTGCAGCGCGGCCCGCCGGTCGGCGATGCCGAGCGCCTCGTCGACGCGCAGGGTGGTGTCGAGCGTGACGTTCTGCGGGAGGTACCCGACCTCGCCGGCCACGCGGACGGTGCCGTCGGCCGGGGCGAGTTCACCGGCGATCAGCTTCAACAGGGTGGATTTTCCTGACCCGTTGACGCCGACCAGGCCGGTCCGGCCCGGGCCGAAGGCCACGTCCAGGCCCTCGAAGACGGGGGTGCCGTCGGGCCAGGTGAAGGCGAGGGAGGTGACGGTGATGGAAGTAGGCATGCGGGCCTCTTTCGCGGTTGCTTGATGCGGTCAGGGGCAAACGCGTGTCGAGACACCTGCGACCAGGGAGGAGGGCTCCAGGGGCATGAAAAAAGCCCTGTACCGGAGGACGGCTCGAACGCCGAGGTCGCACGCAGCGCACACACCTGAAGTGGGTGACGCGGTGTCTCAGGACCTCAGACGAGCAACGTCCTTCTCCAATCGGCGGCAACAGGACGCTGTACAACGTACGAGGGGGCGTCGAGCCTGTCAACGAATTAACGTGAGACCCGATCTTCCCTCCCCGAGGAGGCCCCGTGCCCAACGGTCCGCTCTCGCTGCCGGCCCGGCTCTGCCTGCTGGCCTGGGAGCCGGCGCGGCCGGCGGACACCGGCACCGCCCACCTGCCCGGCCCGGTACGGGCCGGTGCCCTCACCGATCTGGCCCGGCGCGGCCTGCTCGTCGACGAGGACGGCATTGCCACGCCGGTCGACCTGGACTCCGGCACGGGTGACGCGGTCCTCGACGGGCTGCTGGAACTCGTCCGCGAGTCGTGCCCGCACCCCTGGCGGACCTGGGTGACGCTGCGCCCGCGGGTGACCCTCGACGCGGTGCGGGAGCAGCTGGTGGCCGAGGGGTTTCTGCGGGCGGAGAAGAGGCGGGTCCTCGGGGTGTTCCCGTCCGTGGAGTACGAGCTGGAGCGCGTCGCCGCCGTGGAGGCGCTCCGGGCGGAGACGCGTCAGGTCCTGCGGGGGCCGCAGCCGGTCGCCGGGATCTCGGAGCGGGACGCGGCGCTCGTGACGCTGGCCGCCTCGGCGGGTCTGTTCCCCGGAGAAGACGTCCGCGCCCACGAGCGGCGCGTGCGGGAGCTGGCGGAGCATGCCGTGGCGTCGGCGCCCGGGCTCCGGGAGATCGTCCGCGAGATCCGTACGGCGCTGGCCGCCACGGCGACGGCGACCGCTCCGCCCTGACCCACGTCCCTGTCGGATTCCTGCCAGTCAACCCCGGGTCGCCGCTGGTTGAGTTGCCCGCATGACGAACCAGACCGACCGAGCCCTGGCCTTCCGCGCCCTGCACGTCCCCGGGACCCCGCTGGTCCTGCCCAACGCCTGGGACGCGGCGAGCGCCCGTCTCATCGAGGACGCGGGTGCCGCCGCGGTGGCCACGACCAGTGCCGGGCTCGTCTGGGCGCTCGGCGCGCCGGACGGCGAGCGGGTGGACCGCGGCACGGCCCTCGCCGCCGTCGCCCGGATCGCCGGCGCCGTGACCGTCCCCGTGACGGCGGACATCGAGAGCGGCTACGCAGCGGACACCGAGGGCGTGGCCGACACCGTCCGCGCGGTCCTCGCCGCTGGAGCGGTGGGCGTGAACATCGAGGACGCGCTGTACGGCGCCGGAGCGGGCGGTCCGCTGCGGGACGTCGGGGAGCAGGCCGAGCGGATCGCCGCCGTCCGCGAAGCGGCCGACGCGGCGGGTGTGCCGCTGTTCGTCAACGCCCGGACCGACACCTTCCTGAGCGGCGCCGGGGGAGTGGACCTCACCCTGGAGCGGGCCGCCGCCTTCCGCGCCGCCGGTGCCGACGGGATCTTCGTCCCCGGGGCCGTCGACCCGGGGACCGTGCAAGAACTGGTGGACGGCGTCGACGGGCCGCTGAACGTCATGGCCGGGCCCGGCGCACCGGCGGTCGCCGAACTGGCCGCCCTGGGCGTCGCCCGGGTCAGCGTGGGCTCGGGCATCGCCCAGGCCGCCCACGCCCTGGTCCGCCGGGCCGCGCGGGAGCTGCTGGACACGGGGACGTACCGGTCACTGGCGGACGGACTCGACTACGGCGAGGTCAACATCCTGCTGGAGCGGGGTCGTTAGGTCACGCGTCCCGCATCAGCTCCGCCAGGCCGTGGTCCAGATCCAGCTGGAGGTGCTCCAGGCCGACCGGCACCAGCTCGCTCGTGGCCTCCAGGAACCGGCGCACCTCGCCGGAGCGGACGTGCACGACGGCGGTGCCCTCGGGGGCGTGGAACTCCAGCACCGTGCGGTCGTACCCGTACGGCCGCACCCGTACGTCGCCGTGGCCCTCGGCGTTGCTGAGGCCCGCGGCGAGCAGCTCGCGGGAGAAGGTCCAGCAGACCTCGACGCCCTCCAGCGTGGCGGGGGCGGGGAAGGTCATGCGGACGGCGAACGGATCACGTCGGTCGTAGTGGAGCGTCGCGGGAATGCTCGGCATACGCGGCGCGGCGGCGACGAGGCGGGCCTCCACGGGCTGCTCGATGACGATGGACAACGCCTTGCTCCCTTGTGACGGCTGGACGGACTTCCGGGCGTATGAGACCGGGGCACTGGAAGAGACGACGGAATCAGCCGATCCGTGCACACGAATGGCGAGTGACCTCTGTCACCGCGTTCATGCACGGGAGTGACGTGGCTCTCCTCGTGTGCTCCGCAGGGCATTTGTGGCGCGCGCCGGAAACACCCGGAGCACCCGCGAGGCCATCTGGACGGCACCGGGGCGGTGGGCTAGCTTCGCCGGCCATGAGGCGCTTGGGGAGCACGCGACGGACGGGACGGACACGGAGCACGGCGACCGGAGTGGCGGCGGGCGCGGCGGCACTGGTCGCGCTCGCGGCCCTGACAGCCGTACCGGCGCAGGCGCACGAGCCGGAGCGCCGGGTGCCGCACTGGGAACTCAAGGACACCGGCACCCCGGCGGTACGGTTCCGCGGCCTGGCCGCCGTCAGCCGGAACACCGCTTGGCTCGCCGGGACCGGCGGCACCGTCCTGCGCACCACCGACGGCGGCGGCACCTGGCGGAACGTCTCGCCCCCGGGCGCGGCGGAATCGCAGTTCAGGGACGTCGAGGCGTTCGACGCGCGCCGGGCCGTGGTCCTGGCCATCGGCGAGGGCGAGGCGTCCCGTGTGTACCGCACCGACGACGGCGGAGCGACCTGGACGGAGTCCTTCCGCAACACCGACCCGAAGGCCTTCTACGACTGCCTCACCTTCTTCGACCACCGCCACGGCCTCGCGATGAGCGACCCGGTGGACGGAAAGTTCCGCATCCTGTCGACCCGCGACGGCGGCCGCACCTGGGCGGTACTGCCGGACGAGGGCATGCCGACCGCGCAGGAGGGCGAGGCCGGATTCGCCGCGAGCGGCCAGTGTCTGGTCACCTTTGGGCCGAAGGACGTCTGGCTCGCCACCGGCGGGGCCGTGCACGCACGCGTGCTGCACTCCGCCGACCGAGGGCGCACCTGGACGGCCACCGACACGTCCCTCCCGGCGGGTGACCCGGCCCGCGGCGTCTTCGCGCTGGCCTTCCGCGACCGCACTCACGGTCTCGCCGTCGGCGGCGACTTCACCCCCGGCCGGCCCTCACCGAACGCCGCCGCGCGCACCGGTGACGGCGGCCGCACCTGGCGCCCCGCCGCCGCGCCCCCGCCCGCCTACCGCTCCGGCGTCGCCTGGCTCCCGCACAGCCGCACCGCGGCCCTCGCCGTCGGCCCCACCGGCACCGATCTCACCACGGACGGCGGCCGCACCTGGCGCACGGTCGACACCGGCTCCTACGACACCGTCGACTGCACCCCGGACCAAGGGTGCTGGGCCGCCGGCGAAAAGGGGCGGGTTGCCCGCCTGGAGCATTGAGCGCGCGGTATGCCCTGATTGTTGGCAGTGTGGGTACTCGTTCACTGAAGCTGAAAGGAAGTGAGCGGTCATGCCACGCGGTTCGAGCTCCAAGCGGGAGCGCCAGTACGAGCACATCAAGAAGAGTGCGCAGGACCGGGGCGAGAGCACCGGCCGCGCCAAGGAAATCGCCTCGCGGACGGTGAACAAGGAACGCGCCCGCTCCGGCGAGTCGAAGACGGCCAGCCGCACCTCGACGAAGGACATGTCGTCCGGGCAGCGCGGCGGCCGGCGGTCGGGCCAGGGCTCCCAGGGCCCCACTTACGACCAGCTGTACCAGGAGGCCAAGCGCCGCGGCGTCGAGGGCCGTTCCAACATGAACAAGAGCCAGCTCCAGCGCGCGCTGGGCAAGTGAGTCGCACGCCCCCGAGGCCGGCGGGACTCCCGGGTCCCGTCGGCCTTCGCGCGGCCCGAAGGCTCAGCAGCCCATAGGCTCAGGGCACCATGACGACCGTACGCATCCCCGAGGACTGGCCCGCCACCGAGGAACAGGCCCGCGCAGTCCAGGACGAACTCCGCGAGCGCGTGATCCTCGACGAACCGGGGCCGCCGCCCGGAACGGGCACTGTGACGGGGGTCGACGTCGCCTACGACGACGAACGGGACGTCGTCGCGGCGGCCGCGGTCGTCCTGGACGCGTCGAGCCTCGACGCCGTCGCCGAGGCCACGGCCGTGGGCCGGGTCTCCTTCCCCTACGTGCCCGGACTGCTCGCCTTCCGCGAGATCCCCACGGTCCTCGCCGCCCTCGACGCCCTGCCGTGCCCGCCCGGCCTGGTGGTCTGCGACGGCTACGGCCTCGCCCACCCCCGCCGCTTCGGTCTCGCCAGCCACCTCGGCGTCCTGACCGGACTGCCCACGATCGGCGTCGCCAAGAATCCCTTCACCTTCGCCTACGACGACCCGGACACCCCCCGCGGCAGCACCTCGGCGCTGCTCGCCGGCTCCGAGGAGGTCGGCCGCGCCCTGCGCACGCGCGACGGCGTCAAGCCGGTCTTCGTCTCCGTCGGCCACCGCGTGACCCTGGCGAACGCCTGCGCCCACACCCTCGCGCTGACCCCCGAGTACCGCCTCCCGGAGACCACGCGCAGGGCGGACGCGGTGTGCCGGAAGGCGCTGCGGGAGACCTACTCCGTCTGATCGGTCACGCTCCAGCGGCCCACCTCGCGGTACTCCGAGTCATAGATGACAGACCCGTCCCCGGGCCGGAGCGCGTAGTGGCGCAGATTGCCGCCCCAGTACCTGAGGATCCGGCCCAGCTCGCCCGCCGGATCCTCGGTCAACGGCGCGTCGTCCATGCTGACTTCGAGAAGAAACTTCATGCCTTCAATGGTTTCATTGAACTCCTTTTTGGCACTTTTCGAGCTGTGGGCAGGAGCGGACGGCAGAAAGTCTCAAACCGGGGGAGGGGCCTGCGCGGGGCGGTGCGGTAGATCTGAGTACCGGCTCTGAGTACCTGTACGGATGCCCGGCCCCGCCCCGGTCGGCAGGCTGGGGGGCATGACAACGCACCGCGCCCCCAAGCCTGTTGCCGGCCAGACCCAGACCGTCGAGCGGGCCGTCACCATAGGGCTGATCCTCGCCGTGCTGGCGGGGCTCGGCTGGATCGCCGGGATGATCTACACCATCACCGAGTGGCCGCTGTAGGACCCTCAGCGGGTCGCCGCGACGCGGAAGCGGATGCCCGCCGCACGCAGCCGGCCGATCAGCGCGTCGCCCATCGCCACCGCCGTGGTGACCTGACCCGACGCCTTCGGAAGATCGTCGAAGGCCAGGCACAGCGCCGACTCGGCGAGCATCTTCGCCGTCTCGTCGTAGCCGGGATCGCCGCCCGAGACCTCCGTGTACACCCGTCGGCCGCCGCCCTCGCCCACGAAGCGCAGGGAGAACCAGCTCTTCGCCCGCTTCTCGGGGGTCGGCCCGTCCCCGGGCTTGAGCCGGCCGGCCAACCAGCTCCGCGCCGACGGCACCTGAGCCGCCGCCACCAGGGCTCCGACGGCCGCGACCCCGCCCACCGCGACGGGCAGGTGCCGGACGGCCGCGTACTGCCGGTAGCGGAAGTCCGGGCCGTACCGGTCGAGGGCCGCCGCCGAGCGCCGCACGATCTGCGGGTCGATCGTCGGCATCGGCAGCGCCCACGCGCCCACTTCCTTGGCGAACCGCGGCGCGCCCGCCGGTGCCGACGCCCGCCGGCCCACCAGCCGTGGCTCGTGCCGCCGCCGGTCCCGTGCGGCCGCCGCCATCTCCCGCTGCCGCGCGAACTGGTTGAGGGCGGAGGCGAAGGTCCCGCCCGAGAAGGCCGCGTCGGCGGTCACGAAGCCCTCCACGGTCAGCGGCACGTCCTCGGGCAGCTGCCGCACGGTGAAGTACACGCCCAGGTCGTGCGGGATCGAGTCGAAGCCGGCGGCGTGCACCAGCCGTGCCCCGGTCTCACGCGCGCGTGCGTCGTGCCGGACGTACATCAGGTCCACGAACTCGGGTTCGCCGCAGAGGTCGAGGTAGTCGGTCCCGGCGTCCGCGCAGGCGGCGACGAGCTCCTCGCCGTACGTCACGTACGGGCCGACCGTCGTGGCCACCACGCGCGCGTGCTCGGCGAGAGAGCGCACCGAGGCCGGGTCGGAGACGTCCGCCCGCAGCACCCCGACCTCCGCACCGCCGGGCAGCCGCTCCCGCAGCCGCTCCAGCTTCTCCGCGCTGCGGCCCGCGATCGCCCACCGCAGCCCGTCGGGCGCGTGGGCCGCGAGGTACTCGGCGGTGAGCGCTCCGGCGAAACTCGTGGCTCCGAAGAGCACGATGTCGTACGGACGGTCCGTCCTGTTCAGCCTGCTCATGACACCCCTCGGTCGTGCAGCCCGTGCCGCTGTCGGTGGCTGAGGCTAGCGTGAGGAGTGCGGAGCCCGACGACGAGCCCGGAGGACGACGATGGCCGTGCCCAGGAATGCCCTGAAGAAGTGGGAGAAAGTGCGCGCCTTCGCGCTGGGGCTGCCGGGTACCGTCGAGGAGTTCCCCTGGGGCGAGTCCGTCGCGAAGGTCAACAAGAAGGTGTTCGTCTTCCTCGGCGTCGAGGACGGCAGTTACCCCCTGGGTGTGACGGTGAAGCTCAAGGACGAGACGGCCCACGCGCACGCACTGGCCTGCCCCGGCGCCGAGCCCGCCGGATACGGCCTGGGCAAGGCGGGCTGGGTGAGCATCCCCCTGGAGCAGCGGGACGCCCCGGCCGCGGAGGTGCTCTGCGACTGGGTGGAGGAGAGCTACCGGGTGATCGCCCCGAAGCGGCTGATAGCGGAGCTGGACGGGAGCTGACTCGTCGGGCAGATTGCTAAGCGCTTGCTCGTTCCGGTCTTGTGCCGAGTGGGACGTGTTCTTAGCATCACTGGTGTTACATCAGTTGTGTCACAGCACTGGGGGCTGGATGACCACGGCAAGGACGCCAGGACACGGCCCGCTCTCCGGCGTGCGCGTCGTCGAGCTGGCCGGTATCGGGCCCGGCCCGTTCGCCGCCATGCTCCTGGCCGACCTCGGCGCCGACGTCGTGCGCGTGGACCGGCCCGGCGGCCCCGGCCTCGCGATCGACCCGGCGTACGACGTCACCAACCGCAACAAGCGCTCGGTGGTCGTCGACCTGAAGGCGCCGGACGGCCCTGCCCGGGTGCTCGACCTCGCCGCGCGGGCCGACATCCTGGTCGAGGGCTACCGCCCCGGTGTCGCCGAGCGCCTCGGTGTGGGACCCGAGCCGTGCCACGCCCGCAACCCGGCCCTCGTGTACGGCCGGATGACCGGCTGGGGCCAGGACGGCCCGCTCGCCGACCGCGCCGGGCACGACATCGCGTACATCGCCCCCACCGGAACGCTCGGCATGATCGGCCGGCCGGACGAGCCGCCGCCGGTCCCGGCCAACCTGCTCGGCGACTACGCGGGGGGCTCCCTCTACCTCGTCGTGGGCGTCCTCGCCGCCCTGCACCACGCCCGCGCGAGCGGCACCGGCCAGGTCGTCGACGCCGCCATCGTCGACGGTGTCTCCCACCTCGCCACGATGATCCACGGCATGCTCGCCGCCGGCGGCTGGCAGGACCGCCGCGGCGCCAACCTCCTGGACGGCGGCTGCCCGTACTACGGGACGTACGAGACGGCCGACGGCCGGTACATGGCCGTCGGCGCCCTGGAGCCGCAGTTCTACGAGGATTTCCTCGCCCTCCTCGGCATCGAGGACCAAGCCGCCGCCCGCAAGGACATCGCCCGATGGGGTGAGCTGCGCGAGCAGGTCGCCGGCCGCTTCAAGACCCGTACCAGGGACGAGTGGACGGCCGTCTTCGACGGCACCGACGCGTGCGTGGCGCCCGTGCTGTCGCTGCGCGAGGCACCGCACCACCCGCACCTGGCCGCCCGCGGCACCTTCACCGACCACGGCGGCATCACCCAGCCCGCCCCGGCCCCCCGCTTCTCCGCGACCCCGACCTCCGTCCGCACCGGTCCGGCCCGGCCCGGCGCCGACACGGCGGACGTCGCCCGGGACTGGGACCTCCCCGGGCCCCTACCGTCGTTCCGCAACCCTCAGTGAAAGGCCTCCTCGTGAGTACCGAAGCGTATGTGTACGACGCGATCCGCACCCCGCGCGGGCGTGGCAAGGCAGGCGGCGCCCTGCACGGCACCAAGCCCATCGACCTGGTCGTCGGACTCATCCACGAGATCCGCGCCCGCTTCCCCGGCCTGGACCCGGCAGCCGTGGACGACATCGTGCTCGGCGTCGTCGGCCCGGTCGGCGACCAGGGCTCCGACATCGCCCGGATCGCCGCCATCGCCGCGGGGCTGCCCGACACGGTGGCCGGCGTGCAGGAGAACCGCTTCTGTGCCTCTGGCCTGGAGGCCGTCAACCTGGCCGCCGCCAAGGTCCGTTCCGGCTGGGAGGACCTCGTCCTCGCGGGCGGTGTCGAGTCGATGTCCCGGGTGCCGATGGCCTCCGACGGCGGCGCCTGGTTCAACGACCCGATGACCAACCTCCAGGTCAACTTCGTGCCGCAGGGCATCGGCGCCGACCTCATCGCCACCGTCGAGGGGTTCTCCCGGCGGGACGTCGACGAGTACGCGGCCCTGTCCCAGGAGCGGGCGGCCACGGCCTGGAAGGAGGGTCGCTTCGAGAAGTCCGTCGTCCCGGTGAAGGACCGCAGCGGCCTCGTCGTCCTCGACCACGACGAGCACATGCGCCCCGGCACCACCGCCGACTCCCTCGCGAAGCTCAAGCCGTCCTTCGCGGACATCGGCGAACTCGGCGGCTTCGACGCGGTGGCGCTCCAGCAGTACCACTGGGTGGAGAAGATCGACCACGTCCACCACGCGGGCAACTCCTCCGGCATCGTCGACGGCGCCTCGCTCGTCGCGATCGGCTCCAGGGAGGTCGGCGAGCGCTACGGCCTCACGCCCCGTGCGCGGATCGTCTCCGCCGCCGTGTCCGGCTCCGAGCCGACCATCATGCTCACCGGCCCCGCCCCCGCCACCCGCAAGGCCCTCGCCAAGGCCGGACTCACCATCGACGACATCGACCTGGTCGAGATCAACGAGGCGTTCGCGGCGGTCGTGCTGCGCTACGCGCGGGACATGGGCCTGTCCCTGGACAAGGTCAATGTCAACGGCGGCGCGATCGCCCTGGGCCACCCCCTCGGCGCGACCGGCGCGATGATCCTCGGCACGCTCGTCGACGAACTGGAGCGCCAGGACAAGCGCTACGGCCTCGCCACGCTGTGCGTCGGCGGCGGCATGGGCGTCGCCACGATCGTCGAGCGCATCTGACCACCTCCCGACGGATCACACGGAGCACCTCCACATGAGCACTGAATCCACCACCATCCGCTGGGAACAGGACCGCACCGGCCTCGTCACCCTCGTCATCGACGACCCGAATCAGTCCGCGAACACCATGAACCAGGCGTTCCGCGACTCGCTCGCCGCCGTCACCGACCGCCTCGAGGCCGAGAAGGACACCATCCGGGGCGTCATCATCACCTCGGCCAAGAAGACCTTCTTCGCGGGCGGTGACCTGCGCGACCTGATCCGGATCACGCCCGAGACGGCCCAGGAGCTGTTCGACGGCGGCATGGCCATCAAGCGGAACCTGCGCCGCATCGAGACCCTCGGCAAGCCGGTCGTCGCCGCGCTCAACGGCGCGGCCCTCGGCGGCGGCTACGAGATCGCCCTGGCCTGCCACCACCGCGTCGCCCTCGACGCGCCCGGCTCGAAGATCGGCTGCCCCGAGGTGACCCTCGGCCTGCTGCCCGGAGGCGGCGGCGTCGTGCGCACCGTCCGCATGCTGGGCATCGCCGACGCGCTGCTGAAGGTCCTCCTGCAGGGCACCCAGTACAGCCCGCGCCGCGCCCTGGAGAACGGCCTCGTCGACGACGTGGCCACCACCCAGGAGGAACTCCTCGAAAAGGCCCGCGCCTTCATCGACGCCAACCCCGAGTCGCAGCAGCCCTGGGACAAGCCGGGGTACAGGATCCCGGGCGGCACCCCGGCCAATCCCAAGTTCGCGGCGAACCTGCCCGCCTTCCCGGCCACCCTGCGCAAGCAGACGAACGGCGCCCCCTACCCGGCCCCGCGCAACATTCTCGCGGCCGCCGTCGAGGGCTCCCAGGTCGATTTCGAGACCGCCCAGGTCATCGAGGCCCGCTACTTCGTGGAACTCGCCGCCGGCCAGACCTCGAAGAACATGATCCAGGCCTTCTTCTTCGACCTCCAGGCCGTCAACTCCGGCGCCAACCGCCCCAAGAGCATCGAACCCCGCCGGGTCCGCAGGGTCGCCGTCCTCGGCGCCGGGATGATGGGTGCGGGCATCGCCTACTCCTGTGCCCGCGCAGGCATCGACGTCGTCCTGAAGGACGTCTCCCTGGAGGCGGCCCTCAAGGGCAAGGGCTACTCCGAGAAGCTGTGCGCCAAGGCGGTCTCCCGGGGCCGTACCACCCAGGAGAAGGCGGACGCGCTGCTCGCCCGCATCACCCCCACCGCCGACGTGCAGGAGCTGGCGGGCTGCGACGCCGTCATCGAGGCCGTCTTCGAGGACACGTCCCTCAAGCACAAGGTGTTCCAGGAGATCCAGCACGTCGTGGCGCCCGACGCGCTGCTGTGCTCCAACACCTCCACCCTGCCCATCACCGCGCTCGCCGAAGGCGTGGAGCGCCAGGCCGACTTCATCGGACTGCACTTCTTCTCGCCCGTCGACAAGATGCCGCTCGTCGAGATCATCAAGGGCGAGCGCACGGGGGAGGAGGCCCTGGCCCGCGCCTTCGACCTGGTCCGGCAGATCAACAAGACCCCGATCGTCGTGAACGATTCGCGCGGCTTCTTCACCTCCCGCGTCATCGGGCACTTCATCAACGAGGGCGTCGCCATGGTCGGCGAGGGCATCGAGCCCGCGTCGGTCGAACAGGCCGCCGCCCAGGCGGGCTACCCGGCCAAGGTGCTGTCCCTGATGGACGAGCTGACGCTGACGCTGCCCCGCAAGATCCGCGGCGAGACGCAGCGCGCCGTGGAGGAGGCGGGCGGCACCTGGACGGCCCACCCCGCCGAGTCCGTCATCGACCGCATGGTCGACGAGTTCGGCCGCACGGGCCGCAGCGGCGGCGCCGGCTTCTACGACTACGGGGAGAACGGCAAGCGCACCGGACTCTGGCCGGGCCTGCGTGAGCACTTCATGAAGCCCGGGTATCGGATCCCGTTCGAGGACATGCAGGAGCGCATGCTGTTCTCCGAGGCGCTGGACACCGTCCGGCTGCTGGAGGAGGGCGTGCTGACCTCCGTCGCCGACGCCAACATCGGCTCCATCTTCGGCATCGGCTTCCCGGGCTGGACCGGCGGCGTGCTCCAGTACATCAACGGCTACGCGGGGGGCCTGCCCGGATTCGTGGCACGCGCGCGTGAACTCGCCGAGCGCTACGGCGACCGGTTCACGCCGCCCGCCCTGCTGGTGGAGAAGGCGGAGAAGGGGGAGCGGTTCAGCGACTCAGCCTGACTCTTCCGATGGCTCGGCGAGCCATTCGCCCAGCTCTTCCTTCAGCGACCGCTGAAAGGCCGTGAGGAGCGCCTGCACCACCAGGGGGTGCATGTGCGCCGACAGGGACCGCACGTCCCGCGCGTCACGTTCCGCCACCTCGCCGCGGAAGAGCTGGGAGAGTTCACGTGCCGCGGCGCGCGAGTGTTCGATGAGAACCTTGCGCGCCGCGAAGATCGCCTCCTGGGAGAGCGGCACGTCCAGCAGCCCGACGCCCAGCCGGAGCAGACCGAGATCGGCTTCGTACCCGCCGTCCGCAGGCCGGAGCACGCCCATCGCGACCAGCCGCTCGACATCCTCGTCACCCAGCGGCTGCCCGGCCCGCCGCTCCAGCTCCTCCCGCGTGACCGTCTCGACGGCGTCCGG
Source organism: Streptomyces sp. NPDC052064 (assembly GCF_055585925.1). NCBI lineage: Bacteria > Bacillati > Actinomycetota > Actinomycetes > Kitasatosporales > Streptomycetaceae > Streptomyces > Streptomyces sp. NPDC052064. Next base: position 390,416 of record NZ_JBVJJE010000006.1, on the reverse strand, counting down.
CGCCCAGGAGGCCACCACCGCCCGGTGAACGGCGAGGTCGCGCTCGCTCAGGTCCGGCGGCAACTGGCGCAGATAGCGCTCGATGCCCGCCAGCGTCATGCCCTGGTGCTGCAACTCCTCGATCAGCGCCAACCGGGCCAGGTGCTCCCGCCCGTAGTGCCCCACGCGCCGGGGACCGAGCACCGGCGGCGGCAGCAGCCCCTTCGTGCCGTAGAAACGGACCGTGCGCACCGTGACACCGGCCCGGGCGGCCAGTTCGTCGATCGTGAGGGTCGGTTCCTCGGTGTCGGTCGTCATGTGCAGCAGTATCGCTGTCTCACCAGTGCTGTGAAACCTCGTCCGCATCCCTTCGGACCATGAAGTGAATGTCGGGTAGCGGCTGTGCCTCTCCCTGGTGGACCTTGTAAGGAGTGACGCTCTATGACGCTCGTCACCGTGTGCGAGCGAATCGGTGTGGGAAGGTGCTGCCTCGGTCTGTGCCGCGTCACAAGGGTGGTACGGGCCACTGCACTGTACGGACCCCGGGCCCACGACGTCCGGGGCGATCCAGAGAGTGGAACCACCCGTGAGCAAGGACGCCGTGAACACGGCTGCGGTCACGCCGCGTACCGATGCGGCCCAGGTGCCCGCGGACGCGGGCGACGCCGGCTACAGCAAGGGCCTCAAGGCCCGCCACGTCAACATGATCGCCATCGGCGGGGCCATCGGCACCGGCCTCTTCCTCGGCGCCGGCGGTCGCCTCCACGACGCGGGACCGGCGCTGGCGATCGCCTACCTGGTCTGCGGCATTTTCGCCTTCTTCGTGGTCAGAGCCCTCGGCGAGCTCGTCCTCTACCGCCCCTCCTCGGGCTCCTTCGTGTCGTACGCGCGCGAGTTCCTCGGCGAGAAGGGCGCCTACGTCGCCGGCTGGATGTATTTCCTGAACTGGTCGACCACCGGCATCGCCGACATCACCGCGATCGCGCTCTACACGCACTACTGGAGCCTGTTCACCGACATCCCGCAGTGGGTGCTCGCGCTGGCCGCCCTCGCGGTCGTGCTGGCCGTGAACCTGATCTCGGTGAAGATCTTCGGCGAGATGGAGTTCTGGTTCTCGATCATCAAGGTCGCCACGCTCGTCGGCTTCATGTTCATCGGCATCTTCCTGCTCGCCACCCAGCACGAGGTGGGCGGCCAGACGCCGGGCATGAGCGTGATCATGGACAACGGCGGCGTCTTCCCGCACGGCATGATGCCCGTCGTCCTGGTCATGCAGGGCGTGATCTTCGCGTACGCCGCACTGGAGCTCGTCGGCGTCGCCGCGGGCGAGACCGCCGAGCCGGAGAAGGTCGTCCCGCGCGCGGTGAACTCGATCATGTGGCGGGTCGGTCTCTTCTACGTCGGCTCGGTCGTCCTGCTGGCCCTCCTGCTCCCTGGCTCGGTCTACTCGGCCGACCAGAGCCCCTTCGTCACGGTGCTGTCGAAGATCGGCGTCCCGGCGGCGGGCGACGTGATGAACCTGGTGGTCCTCACGGCCGCGATGTCCTCGCTGAACTCGGGCCTGTACTCCACGGGCCGCATCCTGCGCTCGATGGCGATGGCCGGTTCCGCGCCGAAGTTCACCGCCCTCATGAACCGCAGCCAGGTCCCCTACGGCGGCATCCTGCTGACCTGCGCGGTGTGCGTGCTGGGTGTCGGCCTGAACTTCCTCGTGCCGGCCCAGGCCTTCGAGATCGTGCTGAACGTCGCCTCGCTCGGCATCATCAGCACCTGGGTGATCATCATGATCTGCCACCTGGTCTTCGTCCGCCGCGCCAAGGCGGGCCTGGTCGACCGGCCCTCCTTCCGCCTCCCCGGCAGCCCGGTCACGGAGATCACCACGATCGCCTTCCTGCTGGCCTGCCTCGGCATGATGTGGAACGACCCGGAGGTCGGCCGCAAGACGCTGCTGCTCATCCCGCTGATCGCGGCCATGCTGGTCGCGGGCTGGTTCGGCATCCGCCGCCGGGTGTCGCAGACGGCCGACCAGGAGCTGTCGCAGCTCACGAAGTAGCGGGCCGGGGCCGCTGTCAGTGGCAGGGCCTACGGTGGCGTCATGTCGGGGATCAGGTATGTCCGGGGTGACGCCACCGTTCCATCGGTGAAGGGCGTCAAGGTCATCGCCCATGTCTGCAACGACCTCGGGGGCTGGGGCAAGGGTTTCGTCCTGGCGATATCGCGTCGCTGGCCCGAGCCGGAGGCGGCGTACCGGGCGTGGCACCGCGGCCGCGCGGGGAACGACTTCGGGCTGGGCGCGGTGCGGTTCGTGCAGGTCGAGCCGTACGTGTGGGTGGCCAACATGATCGGCCAGCGCGGCACCAGGACCGGCAGCAAGGGCGTCCCCGTCCGCTACGAGGCGATCGACACGGCGCTGGGGACACTGGCCGAGCGGGCCGGTGAACTGGGCGCGACCGTCCACATGCCCCGTATCGGCTGCGGTCTCGCCGGCGGCAAGTGGTCCCGGGTCGAACCGCTGATCGAGGAGCGGCTGATACGGCGGGGGATACCGGTGACGGTGTACGACCACGGGGACTGACCGGCCCCGGTTCAGCCCTCGCCATCCCTGTCGAACGCCCGCACCAGACAGTCGCTGAGGCGCTGCGCGATCGCCCCGTCGGGATCCAGACGGGGGTTGAAGATCGCCACATCGAGGCCGACGGCACCGCCGCCGGACAGCGCCGTGCGCAGGACGGTCTCCAGCTCCTGCCAGGTCAGCCCGTCCGGGAGCCGGTAGTCGACGGCGGGCATGACCGCGTCGTCCAGTACGTCGACGTCGAGGTGGATCCAGTACCCGGCGCCCGCGCCGTCGCCGGTCAGCAGCCCGACCGCGCGCCGGGCCGCCTCGCCCGCACCCAGGGCGCGCACCGTGTCCAGCTCCAGCGCGTGCAGCGCGGACGGCAGCGGCTGCATCCCGTACCCCGCGGACTCCTCCGCGTCCCGGAAGCCCAGCGCGACGACGTCCTGGCCCTGCACCAGCGGGCCCCGGCCCTCCAGGTCGGCCAGCACGCGCGGGCCGCGCCCGGTGGCCAGGGCGAGTTCCATGGAGGCCACCTCACCGGCCGGCTCCGCCGACGGCTGGTAGAAGTCGGTGTGCCCGTCGAGGAACAGCAGCCCGTGCCGGCCCCGGCGGCGCAGCGCGAGCAGGTTGCCGAGCAGCACGCTGCAGTCGCCGCCCAGGACGACGGGGAACCGGCCGTCGTCGAGGACACCGCCTACGGTGTCTGCCAGCGCGGTGGAGTATGCGGCGATGCCGCCGGGGTTCAGGACCCCGGTGTCCGGGTCCCGCTCCGGGGCGTACGGGGGTGGTTCGACCCGCCCCGCACGCACCGCACCCAGCCCTTGGGCCAACCCGGCCCCGAGCAACGCGTCCGGCAGCTCCTCGACGCCGGTCGGCCGCAGCCCGAGTACGGACGGTGCCTCGATGATCGCCACGTTCCGCACGCCGGGCTCCTTCGTGTCAGCCGTCGGCTCCTTGGCTCAGCCGTCGGTCCACGCCGGGCCGGGCCCACGCGCCCGGCGCGCATGGGCCCACCGTAGACCGCGGGGCGGGGCCGCGGCGCGTCAGCGCACGTGCTCCCCGTGGTGTCCGTGCTCCCCGTGGTTCGCACCCGCGTGCTCGTGCACACCGTTCGTCGCCGCGATCTTCTTCCACGACTTCGGCTGCGCCACCGCCCCGCCGGCCTTCGCAACCGCCGCGGCCCGAGCCGCCGGCACCCCCGGCTTCGACGGCTGGTACAGCCATGTGTCGAACAGGGCGGCCAGGGGCTTGCCCGACACCTCCTCGGCGTACCTCTGGAAGTCGGCGACCGACGCGTTGCCGTGGGCGTTCTTCCGCGGCCAGCCCTTGAGGATCGCGAAGAAGGCCTCGTCACCGATCTCGTTGCGCAGCGCCTGGACGGCCAGCGCGCCCCGGTCGTACACCGCGATGTCGAACTGCTTCTCCGGCCCCGGGTCCCCGGGCTTCACCGTCCAGAACGGGTCGTCGGCAGAGCGCGAGGCGTACACGTAGTCGGCGAGTTCCTGCGCCGTGCCCTCGCCCTCGTGCTCGGACCACAGCCACTGCGCGTACCGCGCGAAGCCCTCGTTGATCCAGATGTCCTTCCAGCGCTTGAGCGACACGTCGTCCCCGTACCACTGGTGCGCCAGCTCATGGACGACGAGGGACACGCTCGACCCGTTCGCGAACTGCCGCGGGCTGTAGAACGGCCGGGTCTGGGTCTCCAGCGCGTACCCGGTGGTGGTGTTGGGGACGTACCCGCCGAGCGCGTTGTAGGGGTACGGCCCGAAGTAACCGGTCAGCCAGTCGGCGATCTCCCCGGTCCGCTCGATGCTCGCCCGCGCCGCGCCGGCGTGGCCGCCCAGGTCCTTGCTGTAGGCGTTGAGGACCGGAATGCCGCTCTCGGTCGTGCCGGTCGTGATGTCGAACTTCCCGACCGCGAGCGTGGCGAGGTACGTGGTCTGCGGCTTGTCGGAGCGCCAGTTCCAGCGGGTCCAGCCGAGGCGTGAACTCGTCGACTGGAGCGTGCCGTTCGAGATGGCCTGCGTGCCGTCCGGGACCAGCACGGACACGTCGTAGGTGGCCTTGTCGAGCGGGTGGTCGTTGCTCGGGAACCACCACGCCGCCGCCTCGGGCTCGTTCGCCGCGACGCCCCCGTCCGGCGTGCGGTGCCAGCTGGTGAAGCCGTACGCCTTCTTCGACGACGGCACGCCGCGGTAGCGCACGACGACCGTGACGGGCGTGCCCTTGGCCAGCGGGTTCTTCGGCGTGATCTCCAGCTCGTGTTCGCCCGACGTCCGGAACGACGCCTTCGCGCCGTTGACGCGCACCTCGCCGACGTCCAGCAGGAAGTCCAGGTTGAAGCTCGACAGGTCCTGCGTGGTGCGGGCCACGAGGGTCGCCGTGCCCTCGAGTTCGTCCGTGGCCGGCTGGTACTTCAGCCTGAGGTCGTAGTGGGAGACGTCGTATCCGCCGTTGCCGTAGGCCGGGTAGTAGGGGTCACCGATACCCGGTGCGCCGGGGGAGTGGGGCGCGGCCGACGCCGGGATCGCCAGCAGGAGAACGGCCGCGGCCAGGGCTCCCGGCGCGATGATTCTGCGGTGCACGCAAAACTCCAAGTCGTAGGGTCCCGAGTCTGTCCGGAGCTTATTGACTTCCTGTCCCCCTGATCATGTCCATGGCCTCTGATGTCACACGATCGCCATTCGGCCGACATGAGACACCGGACCCATGGGTCCATGCCGGACACGCCGCTCCGTCAGCTGCCCTCTTCTGAACAGGAGTTCACCGATGTAGCGTCCGCCGCATGCCGAAACGCACGCGCTTCACGACCTGGAGACCGCTCGCGACGGCGGCCACGGCCGCCCTGTTGGCCTCACTGCTCACCCCCGCCGTGGCGGACGCCGCCCCGCGCGAGAGCCGTCCTGTCCACTCGTACGACCACGCCATCCGTGAGGCCGTCTGGGTGGACACCGGACTCGACGGCGACCGCGACGGCACGGCCGACCGGGTCGCCGTGGACATCGTCCGCCCCCGCGAACCCGCACAGGAGGGCCGCAAGGTCCCCGTCATCATGGACGCCAGCCCGTACTACTCCTGCTGCGGGCGCGGCAACGAGAGCCAGAAGAAGACGTACGACGCGAACGGCGACGTCAAGCAGATGCCGCTGTACTACGACAACTACTTCGTGCCCCGCGGCTACGCCTTCGTCGGCGTCGACCTGGCCGGAACCAATCGCTCCGACGGTTGTGTCGACGTCGGCGGCCGCTCCGACATCCAGTCCGCCAAGGCCGTCGTCGACTGGCTCAACGGCCGGGCCAAGGCCTACACGACCCGCACCGGCACCACCCGTGCCAAGGCCGCCTGGACCAACGGCAGGACAGGCATGATCGGCAAGAGCTGGGACGGCACCATCGCCAACGGCGTCGCCGCGACCGGCGTCGAGGGCCTGAAGACCATCGTCCCGATCAGCGCCATCTCCTCCTGGTACGACTACTACTTCCAGCAGGGCGCCCCGCTCTACGACTCCGGCCCCGAATGGCTGTCCGACTACGTCAACAGCCCCGACGCCCGCGCCAAGTGCGCCGCCGTGCAGCAGAAGCTCGTCGACGGAGCCCCGCGCACCGGCGACTGGACCCCGCTGTGGAGCGAGCGCGACTACGTCAAGGCCGCGCGGAAGGTCAAGGCCAGCGTCTTCCTCGTGCACGGCGTGCAGGACCTCAACGTGCGTATGAAGCACGTCGGACAGTGGTGGGACGCCCTCGCGAAGAACGGCGTCGAGCGCAAGATCTGGCTCTCCCGGACGGGCCACGTGGACCCCTTCGACTTCCGCCGCGCCACCTGGGTCGACACCCTCCACCGCTGGTTCGACCACGAACTCATGGGCTACGAGAACGGCATCGACCGCGAACCCATGGCCGACATCGAACGCCGGCCCGACCAGTGGACCACCTCGAAGACCTGGCCGCCGAACGGTACCCGGGCCGCCACCCTGCGCCCCGACCGAGGCTCCCAGGCAGGGGTCGGCGCCCTCGGCCTGCACCGCGGCCATGGCACCGAGACCTTGACCGACGACCCGAAGCTGAGCGAGACCGACTGGGCCGCGCAGATCGACAAGTCGACACCGGAGAAGGCCGGTTTCGTCACCCGGCCGCTCACCCGTGACCTGCGCCTGTCCGGCTCCTCCGAGGTCACCGTCACCGCGACGCCCTCCACCCCGACGGCCCACCTCTCCGCCGTCCTCGTGGACATCGGACCGGCCACCATCCGCGACTACGCCGACGCGGGCGAGGGCATCACCACCCTCACCGGCCGCACCTGCTGGGGCGCGAGCACCACCGGCGACAGCTCCTGCTTCAAGGAGACGAAGGCGAAGACCGCCGATGTCGACTACACGATCGTCAGCCGCGGCTGGGCCGACCTCGGCAACCACGCCTCCGACCTGAAGGGCGCCCCGCTCACCCCGGGCAAGCGGTACACGATCACCCTCGACCTGGCGGCGACCGACCACGTCGTCCCCAAGGGCCATCGCCTGGCGCTGATCGTCGCGGGCACCGACAAGGGCCTCATCGAGCCTCCCGCGGACAAGCCCAAGCTGACCGTCGACCTGTCCCGCACCTCGGCTCGCGTGCCGTTCGTCGGCGGGGCCACCGCCTTCGCCCGCGCCACCGCGGGCGCCGCGACCGCCACGCCCGACGCCGCGCTCCTGGACGGCGTACGGGATCCGCACACCGCTCACCGCGTCCCGGAGGGAAGCCAGTGACCCGCTGCACGACCCGAGTCGGCGCCCTGACCCTGATCGCCGCGGCCGTCACCGCATCCCTGGTCGCCCTCCCGGCCCAGGCCGCCACCGACTCCCCGCCCCGCACCGGCTTCGAGCAGACGAACGGCGCCCGCTGGACCACCCAGCCCGAGGAACAGGACTTCCTCAAAGCCGTCGACCGGTCGAGCAGCCGCGTCTCCATGACCCGCTTCGGTACGACGAAGCAGGGCCGCCCGCTCCAACTGGTCCGGATCGGCACCCGACCGACGCCCAACAAGGTGCTGCTCGTGTGCAGCCAGCACGGCGACGAACCCTCCGGCCGCGAAGCCTGTCTGACCACTGTCCGCGACCTCGCGTACGCCCGCGACAGCCGCACCCGGCGCTTCCTTGACCGCACCACGGTCCTCGTCGTACCCACCGCCAACCCCGACGGCCGGGCCGCCGGCACCCGGGGCAACAGCGACGGCGTGGACATCAACCGCGACCACCTCGCGCTCCGGACCGCCGAGGGCCGGGCGCTGGCCGAGCTCATCCGCGACCAGCGCCCCGACCTCGTCTACGACCTGCACGAGTACGGCGCCACGCCCCCGTACTACGACAAGGACCTCTTCGACCTGTGGCCGCGCAACCTCAACACCCACGAGGCGGTCCACGACGAGGCGAAGACCCTCTCCGAGGCGTACGTCCGCCCCGCGGCGCAGCGGGCAGGCCACTCGACCGGCACCTACGGCATCTGGACCGACCCCGAGACCGGCGAGCCGATCAAGCAGGTCGCGGGAGACGGCCAGGAGCGCATTTTGCGCAATATGTCCGGTATCAAACACGGGATCGGACTGCTCATCGAGAGTCGCGTGGACCCGCTCACCGATGCCGAGAAGGCGGACGAGGCGCTGAACAACCGCCGCCGGGTGACCTCTCAACTGGACGCGCTGGGGGGCCTGTTCGGATACGCCGACCAGCGCCGCGGTGCGGTCGAGGCGGCGACGGGCAGGGCCCGGCTCGCGGGGTACGCCACCGCCGGCCCCGTCTACGTCGGCGGCGCCGACAACGACGCACCCGAACCCGCCGAGGTGATCCAGGACCCGCCCTGCGGCTACCGGCTCACGGCCGCGCAGTACGCCGAGGTGGGAGACGAACTCGCGCTGCACGGTGTGCGCGTACGCCGGGACGCGGAGGGCGCGCTCGTCCCCCTGCGTCAGCCCCTGCGGGCGCTCGTGCCGCTGCTGCTCGACGAGCGCGGTACGTACCACCTGACGGCAGCGAAACCGGAAACGCAATGTTGAGGGGGGTGAAATTGCGCCACACGTGGTAGGGGCGTTACGGAGGACTTAGGTTCCTCCTACGACCCGATGAAAGGTGCCGCCTGTGACGCACGACCGACCAAGTGAGAGCGACGACCAAGTGGGGGCCGCGCTTCCGGGTTCGGAAGCGGGCCTCCCCGGTCAGGAACGTCCTAAAACCGACCGAATTGTCTTCGGGGTTACGGCCGTGCTCACCCTCGCCTTCGTGGTCTGGGGAGCCGCGGCGACCGACTCGCTCGAAGATGTCTCCACCAGCATGCTCGGCGGGCTGATGCACAACGGCGGCTGGGCGTTCATGCTCGCGGCCTCCGGCTTCGTCGTGTTCGCCCTGTGGCTCGCGATCAGCCGCTACGGCCGAATCCACCTCGGCGCGGAGGGCGAGGAGCCCGAGTTCCGCACGGTGTCCTGGGTCGCGATGATGTTCAGCGCGGGCATGGGTATCGGCCTGATGTTCTACGGCGTGAGCGAGCCGCTGTCGCACTACGGCACGCCTCCGCCGGGATCCAACCCGGCCGACTCCGGCGATCGCATGGAGACGGCCATGGCCACCACCCTGTTCCACTGGACACTCCACCCCTGGGCGATCTACGCCGTGGTGGGCCTCGCCATCGCCTACAGCACCTTCCGCAGGCGCCGCCGGCAGACCATCAGCGCCGTCTTCACCCCGCTGATCGGCAAGAAGAACGCCAACGGCGGCATCGGCCGGGCCATCGACATCCTCGCGATCATCGCGACCGTCTTCGGCTCGGCCGCCTCCCTGGGACTCGGCGCGCTCCAGATCGGCTCCGGTGTGCAGGAGCTGAAGTGGATGGACAAGGTGAGCACCGGGCTGCTCGTCACGATCATCGCGGTGCTGACCCTGGCCTTCGTCGCGTCCGCGATCTCCGGTGTGGAGAAGGGCATCCAGTGGCTGTCCAACACCAACATGGTGCTGGCGCTGGTGCTCGCCCTGTTCGTGTTCGTGGCGGGTCCGACCATCATCGTCCTCGACCTGCTGCCCACCTCCGTCTTCGCCTACCTCGGCGACCTGCCCCAGCTGGCCGGCCGGACCGAGGCGAGCGGCGGCAAGGGCGTCGCCGACTGGCTCAGCAGCTGGACGGTCTTCTACTGGGCGTGGTGGATCTCCTGGACGCCGTTCGTCGGCATGTTCATCGCCCGCATCAGCCGGGGCCGCACGATCCGCCAGTTCGTCGGCGGTGTCATCCTCGTGCCCAGCACCGTCAGCCTGATCTGGTTCGCGATCTTCGGTGGCTCGGCGATGAAGATGCAGGAGCAGGGGCAGCTCGGCAAGGAGGCCACCCCGGAGGGGCAGCTCTTCGGCGTGCTCCAGCAGTTCCCCATCGCGACCGCCACGAGCCTGCTCGTGATGGTCCTCGTCGGCATCTTCTTCGTCTCGGGTGCCGACGCGGCCTCGATCGTCATGGGCACCCTGTCGCAGAAGGGCGCGCTCGAACCGGGCCGGTTCGTGGTGGTGTTCTGGGGCGTGGTCACCGGTGCGGTGGCCGCGATCATGCTCCTGGTCGGCAGCGGCCAGGGCGACGCGCTGACCGGTCTGCAGAACCTCACGATCCTCGCGGCGGCGCCGTTCGTCATCGTGATGATCTTCATGTGCATCGCCCTGATGCGCGACCTTCGCCGCGACCCGGTGATCGTGCGTGAGCAGATGGGATCCGAGGCCGTCGAAATGGCCGTCATGGAAGGCCACAAGAAGTACGACGGCGAGTTCGAGTTCCGCGTCGGCCCGGGCCGCGGCCCGGACGTGGAGGGAGACCCGATCGGCAAGCACTGACCCGACCGCCCCAGCCGTTTGACCTCGACGCCCTCGGCCGCCATCGGCCGGGGGCGTCAAGGTCAAGCAGCCAAGGTCAAGCAGCCAAGGTCAAGCAGCCAAGGTCAAGCAGCCCACGGCAGGCGGTCCTAGCCGACCAGCCGAGCCGCCTCCTCCGCGCACCCCCAGGCCACCGTCACCCCCGCGCCGCCGTGGCCGTAGTTGTGGATCAGGAGCCGGCCGTCCGGCAGGGTGTCGCGCTCCAGGCGGACCGCCGGCCGGGTGGGGCGCAGCCCGACCCGGTGTTCCAGGACGCGCGCCCCGGCGATCTCCGGCCGCAGGGCCGCGCAGCGGCGGACGATCGCCTCGGCCGTCGCGGGGTCGGGTTCCAGCGACCACGCGTCCTCCTCCGCCGTACCGCCGAGGACGAGCCCGCCCGGCTGCGGGAACATGTACGCGTACTCGCCGGCCGCGTCGGTGGAGACCAGCCAGGTGTCGATCCCCGGGTTCTCCACGACGACCAACTGCCCGCGCACGGGCCGCACGGACGGATCCGGCACCAGCTCCCGGGCGGCGAGCCCCGTGCAGTTGATCACGACCGGCGCGTCGGCCTCCGCGAACCCGGACACTGTACGAGCCTCGACCACACCGCCCGCCGCCACCAACCGCTCCCGCAGCCACGGCAGATGAACCGGCATGTCGATGAGCGGCAACCGCGCCCGGGTCCCCGACCCCGCGTACTCCCCGGCCGTGGTCGCCCGCAGCTCCGGCATCCGCTCCGTCAGCCACCCGTCGACCTCGTCGAGACGCGTCTCGCCCAGTACCCCGTCGACCAGGCGCACGCCGCTCGACCCGGACCTCGCGGCCAGCTCCTCGTACACATCCAGCGACCGCAGCGCCCACACCCGCGCCAGCGCGAGCGGCTCGATCCGGTAAGGCCACCACAGCGCTCCCGCAACCGCCGAGGTGGTCGCCTCGACGGGGTCCCGCGTCCACACCCGTACCCGCCGCCCCCGCTCGGCGAGAACCACCGCGGTCGTCAGCCCGACCACCCCGCCACCGACCACCACGATCTCGTCACCGCGCTCACCAGCCATGCCCGGACCGTAGCGGAATGTGTCACGCCGTGCTCACATCACGCGCAGTGTGGGGATACTCACAGTATGTGCGCCGAGTACACGACCTTCGGCCTGGCACCCGCGATGCGGGCCGGCGGAATCCTCACAGACGGTGGTTACCAGCTCCACCGGGACTTCGTGGACTTCATCGTCGACGGACGCCCGCTGCTGTTCCGGCTCTCCGACCTCGACGCGGTCTCGCCGCTCGCCTCCGACGTGCCCCCCTCGATCTTCACGGCGCAGGTCCGCAGCCTGCTCCTGGAGAGCGCGGCACCGCTGCCCGGCGGCCGGTACGTCGTCTACGGCTGCCCCGAGTGCGAGGACCTGGCCTGCGGCGCCGTCACCGCGGTCATCCGCCGGGACGGCGAGGACTTCGTCTGGCGGGACTTCGCCTGGCAGACCGACGAACACGCCGACCTCGAGCTCAACGGCTACCACGGCATCGGCCCGTTCCGCTTCCGCGGCGCCGAGTACCGCGCGGCGCTGAGCGCCCTGCTGAACGGCTCCGCCCCGGACACCCGCCGCCGCGTCCTGCTGATCGGCGCTCGCGTCGCCGTCCTGGCCAAGCTCGCCGCGGCGTTGCGCACCATCGGTGTCGGCGCCGACATCGCGCACGACGCCGACCACGTGCCGGCCGACGAACTGCGCGGCTACGGGGCGGTCGCCTTCGGCCGCGGGAGCGGCGAGCAGGAACGTGCCGCCGTCCGCCGCGCCTTCGCACACGCCGGGGTCCCGGTCGCCTACGTCGACGGACTCGCCCCGATCGTCCCCCTCCTCGTCGCCCAGATCGAACACGCCCTGGACCGCAGCCCGCTGGAGCAGCGCCGCCTCACCGGCCTGACCGCCACCGACGGCGCGGCCGACGTCGAGGTCACCTCCGCCTGTCGGGTCACCCTCACCGCGTACCGCCTCGACCGGCTCTCCCGTACCCGCACCCACGAGATCTTCGACGGCGTCCTGGAACCGGGCCGCCACCGCATCGCCCTCGACACCAAGGCGGTGCAGGGGCGGTCCTTCCTGGTGGCGCGCACCGCCACCGGCGTGCTGGTGACGGCCGCGACCCCTGAAACCCGTCCGCGGACCGCCCGGGGCGGCCGTTAGGATCGCGGTCTGATGACTGCCACCCTCGTCGCGAAGAACCTCGCCGCCGGCCACGGCGACCGCTCCCTGTTCACCGGCCTCGACCTCGTCGTCGCGCCCGGCGACGTGATCGGCCTGGTCGGAGCCAACGGCGCCGGCAAGTCCACCCTGCTCAGGATGCTCGCCGGACTCACCGCCCCCGAGCAGGGCGAGCTGCGCCTGTCCCCGCCGACCGCCACCGTCGGCCATCTGCCGCAGGAGCCGGACCGCCGCCCCGGCGAGACCGTACGGGCGTTCCTGGCCCGACGCACCGGCGTCGCCGAGGCCCAGCGGACCATGGACGAGGCCACCCAGGCCCTGGTCGACGGTGCACCCGGTGCCGACGACGCCTACGCCACGAGCCTGGAGCGCTGGCTCGGCCTCGGCGGCGCCGACCTCGACGAACGCGCCGAGGAGGTCGCCGACTCCCTGGGCCTCGCGATCGATCTGGACCAGCCGATGACATCGCTGTCCGGCGGCCAGGCGGCCCGCGCCGGCCTCGCGTCCCTGCTCCTGTCCCGCTACGACGTCTTCCTCCTCGACGAGCCCACCAACGACCTCGACCTGGACGGCCTGGAGCGCCTCGAACGCTTCGTGAGCGGCCTGCGCGCCGGAACGGTGGTCGTCAGCCACGACCGCGAGTTCCTCACCCGCACCGTCACCAAGGTCCTCGAACTCGACCTGGCCCAGCGACAGATCAACCTCTACGGCGGCGGTTACGACGCCTACCTGGAGGAGCGGGAGGTCGCGCGCAGGCACGCCCGCGACGAGTTCGAGGAGTACGCCGACAAGAAGTCGGCCCTCCAGGACCGGGCTCAGATGCAGCGCTCCTGGATGGACAAGGGCGTGAAGAACGCGCGCCGCAAGGCGGGCAACGACAACGACAAGATCGGCCGCAAGTTCCGCAGCGAGGCCAGCGAGAAGCAGGCCGCGAAGGCCCGGCAGACCCAGCGCATGATCGAGCGGCTGGACGTCGTCGAGGAGCCTCGCAAGGAGTGGGAGCTGCGCATGGAGATCGCGTCGGCCCCGCGCTCGGGCGCCGTCGTGGCGACCCTGCGGGACGCCGAAGTGCGTCGCGGCGGCTTCGTTCTCGGCCCGGTGTCCCTCCAGATCGACTGGGCGGACCGGGTGGCGGTGACGGGCGCGAACGGCGCCGGCAAGTCCACCCTGCTCGCCGCCCTGCTCGGCCGTGTCCCGCTCGACGCCGGGCACGCGGCTCTCGGCTCGGGCGTCCTGCTCGGCGAGGTCGACCAGGCCCGCAAGCTGTTCCACGGCCAAGAGCCCCTGATGGACGCCTTCCGCGCGGCCGTCCCGGACACCGAACCGGCCGAGGTCCGCACCCTCCTGGCCAAGTTCGGCCTCAAGTCGGACCACGTCCTGCGCCCTGCGGCGACCCTCTCCCCGGGCGAGCGTACCAGAGCGGCCCTGGCACTGCTCCAGGGCCGCGGCGTCAACCTCCTGGTCCTCGACGAGCCGACCAACCACCTCGACCTGCCCGCCATCGAGCAGTTGGAGTCGGCCCTCGACTCCTACGAGGGCACGCTCCTGCTGGTCACCCACGACCGCCGCATGCTCGACGCCGTACACGTCACCCGCCGCCTGGAGGTGGCGGACGGCAAGGTGACCGAGCGCTAACGAGCCGTCAGACGGTTGGCCAGCGAGGGGTACTCCACGACGTACCCCTCCTCGTCGAACTCCAGCTCGCTGCGGAAGTCGCCGGATGCGTACCGGACCCGACCGGGTCCGAGATGCGTGTAGACCTGCCGGGACGGCCGCACCGTCAGATCCGGCACCGACACCCAGGCCATCAGGAACTCGCGCTCACCGGGCGCCTGATGGAGCCCGTGCCGGAGCACCGGCATGGTGTTGGTGAGGGGGCACAGCCCCAGGTCGCAGTCGAGGGCGCCGTCGACGCCGGGCAGCGGCTCACCGTCCGCGGTCCACCTGCCATGACCGTCGTGTCGCAGATCGAGGACGCGGTCCTCCGCCTCTGTCTCCACCGTGACGCTCAGCCGCCGGGTCACGAACCCTTCAGCGGTTTCGAGCTCGTACGAGACCCAGTACGGCTCGGGGACGGTCCCGACAGCCCGCCCGCGCGCCCGCATCACGACGCCCTCGAGCTGGACCCAGGCGGTCTCGAGCCCCCGGCTGGCGGACACTTCCCAGGTGATGGCACGCGAAGCAGACATACCTGCCACCCTAGGCCGTGAAGGGCGCGAAGCGCCTCTTCACAGGGGCGCGGGGAACTGCGCGACCAGCCCCAATGGACCCGCAGCTCCCCACGCCCCCCCGGCGGAGCCGTCAGCGGCGACCCTTCCCCGGGTCGACAAGACCGGCCCGGCGCAACGCGTCGGCCATCGCACCGTTGGCGGGCGGAGGCGCCTGACGTGAACCGCCACCGCCCCCACGGCGCCCGGCGGCGCCACCCTGCCGCTGCTGCGGCGGACGCCCGCCCCGCTGCCGGCGCTCGCCGGAGCCGCCGCCCTGCCCCTGCGGGGCCGCCTCGTCGTCCAGGCGCAGCGTCAGCGAGATCCGCTTGCGCGGGATGTCGACGTCGAGGACCTTCACCTTGACGATGTCCCCGGGCTTCACCACGTCCCGCGGGTCCTTGACGAACGTCTTCGACATCGCGGAGACATGCACCAGACCGTCCTGGTGGACACCGACGTCCACGAACGCGCCGAACGCGGCGACGTTCGTCACGACGCCCTCCAGGATCATCCCGGAGGACAGGTCGGAGATCTTCTCCACGCCCTCCTTGAAGGCGGCCGTCTTGAAGGCCGGACGGGGGTCGCGGCCGGGCTTCTCCAGCTCCTTGAGGATGTCGGTGACCGTCGGCAGACCGAACGTCTCGTCCACGAAGTCCTGCGGCTTCAGCGAGCGCAGCACCCCGGTGTTGCCGATGAGGCCCGCGACCTCCTGCCCGGCGGTCTTCACCATGCGCCGGACGACCGGGTACGCCTCCGGGTGCACGCTGGACGCGTCCAGCGGGTCGTCACCGCCGCGGATCCGCAGGAAGCCCGCGCACTGCTCGTACGCCTTCGGGCCCAGCCGCGCCACCTTCTTCAGCTCACCACGGGACGTGAAGGGCCCGTTGGAGTCCCGGTGCGCCACGATGTTCTCGGCGAGCCCGGAGGTGATGCCGGAGACCCGGGCGAGCAGCGGGGCCGACGCCGTGTTGACGTCCACGCCCACGCCGTTCACACAGTCCTCCACCACCGCGTCCAGCGAACGCGACAGCTTCACCTCGGACAGGTCGTGCTGGTACTGGCCGACACCGATCGACTTCGGGTCGATCTTCACCAGCTCGGCCAGCGGGTCCTGGAGCCGCCGGGCGATCGACACGGCGCCGCGCAGCGACACGTCCATGTCGGGCAGCTCCTGCGAGGCGAAGGCGGACGCCGAGTACACGGACGCGCCGGCCTCGGACACCATCACCTTCGTGAGCTGCAGCTCCGGGTGCTTGGTGATCAGCTCTCCGGCGAGCTTGTCGGTCTCGCGGGACGCCGTCCCGTTGCCGATGGCGATCAGCTCGACCGCGTGCTCCTTCGCGAGCCGGGCCAGCTTGGCGATGGCCTCGTCCCACCGGTTGGCCGGGACGTGGGGGTGGATGACGTCGGTGGCGACGACCTTGCCGGTGGCGTCGACCACGGCGACCTTCACGCCCGTACGGAAACCGGGGTCGAGGCCGAGCGTCGCGCGCGTGCCCGCCGGGGCGGCGAGCAGCAGATCGCGCAGGTTGGCCGCGAAGACCCGCACGGCCTCGTCCTCGGCGGCCGTGCGCAGCCGCAGCCGCAGGTCGATGCCGAGGTGCACCAGGATGCGGGTGCGCCAGGCCCAACGGACCGTGTCCAGCAGCCACTTGTCACCGGGTCGGCCCCGGTCGGCGATCCCGAACCGGTGCGCGACGGTTCCTTCGTACGACGAGCGGCCGTCGGTCGGCTCCTCCGGCTCCAGGACGAGGTCGAGGACCTCCTCCTTCTCACCGCGCAGCATCGCCAGGATGCGGTGCGAGGGCAGCTCGGTGAACGCCTCGGCGAAGTCGAAGTAGTCGGCGAACTTCGCGCCCGCCTCCTCCTTGCCGTCCCGCACCTTGGCGGCCAGCCGCCCGCGCACCCACATGCGCTCGCGCAGCTCGCCGATCAGGTCGGCGTCCTCCGAGAACCGCTCGGTGAGGATGGCCCGGGCGCCGTCGAGGGCCGCCTGCGGATCGGCCACGCCCTTGTCGGCGTCGACGAACGCGGCGGCCGCGGCGAGGGGCTCGACGGACGGATCGCCGAGCAGCCCCTCCGCCAGCGGCTCGAGACCGGCCTCACGGGCGATCTGCGCCTTGGTGCGCCGCTTGGGCTTGAACGGGAGGTAGATGTCCTCCAGGCGCGCCTTGGTCTCCGCGCCCCGGATCCGTGCCTCCAGCTCCTCGGTGAGCTTGCCCTGCTCGCGCACCGACTCCAGGATCGCGGTCCGGCGCTCCTCCAGCTCCCGCAGATAGCGCAGCCGCTCCTCGACGGTGCGCAGCTGCGCATCGTCGAGCATCTCGGTCGCTTCCTTGCGGTAGCGGGCGATGAAGGGCACCGTAGAACCGCTGTCGAGCAGCTCCACGGCAGCCCTGACCTGCCGCTCCCGTACGCCGAGCTCCTCGGCGATCCTGCCTTCGATGGACCCTACTTCGAGGGACCCGGGTGTCGTCACGATCCCGTACCGCCTATCCACTGAGGTTGCGCGGCAATTGTGGCAGGTGACACCGACACTCGGGGGTCAGGGCGGCACCTCGGCAGGTCGGGAGGGTTCCTGTCAGACCCTGTGGCTGCGGGTGGAGGACGAGGCCCCGCCGAAGAGCCGGGCCAGGGCCCGGAAGGGCAGCGTCACGACGGTGGCGATGGCACCGCCGATCTGGCGCAGGACGTCTGCAATGGCACGGAACACGTAATTCCCCTTTCTCCTCTCCCGACCGCAGCGGCCGGGAGGGAACGGGTACCTCGCCAAGGCCTCACCATGCGTCACGGCCGAACGCATGTGCCCGGCATGGCGCACAGCCGAGGGGCGCGGCCGCTTCCACGAGCCCCGATCAGCGCTTGCCGAGGAGATCCGCCGGATAGGCCCCGGCCGCGAGTGCCGCCTGCGCGAACACCGCCCCCAGCTCGGTCAGCCGGGCCACCCCCTCCGGGCCCAGGTGCTCGTACGGTGCCCGGTCCAGGCGGTCCGTCTCCTGCTCGATCTCCTCACGCAGGGCGACACCGCGCTCGGTGAGCTCGCCGGCCGCGTCCAGCAGCCCGCGCTCACACAGCCGGTCCGTCGCCGCGTCCCAGTCCTCCTGGCTCCAGCCACGGGTGCTGAACACCCACTTCGGTGTCATGCCCTTGCCCGTCGCGGTGTGGGTCACCATGGCCTCCAGTCCGTCCAGCCCAGCGGACAGCAGCACGGCCAGATGCCCGTCTCCCCGGTGCTCGCGCAGCAGGGTCGCCGCATGCCAGTACGCGAGGTGCGGCTCCTCGGGGACGGGCAGGTCGGCATGGGCGGCGTACAGCGGCCGCGCCCCGCGCGAGCAGGCTTCGGCGGCGCGCAGCGCGAGCCGCGCGGCCTCGGCCATCTCGGCCGACGCCAGGGCCTCCTCGCCGAGCAGGCGGCGCAGCGTCGCGTCGACCGCACGCGCGCGTGCCGCCAGCACCTGGCCGGGCGTCGCGGTCTCCCACACCGCCGGCACATGCCGGGCCACGAGCTCGTACTTGTAGTTGTAGAAGGCCGCCGCCACCGCTCCGGCCCCGACCGGTCCGAGGGCTGCGGCCCGCACGGCGAAGTTCACGGCGTGGGGATGGGTTATCCCGGCAGCACTCAGTTCCCGCCCCAGATCCGGCGAGAAGTAGTGCGTCGCGTGCAGAGAGTTGAGCACGTTCTGGCAGCGTCGGCCGGCGAGCGGCGAGAGGGCGGCAGTCGTCATGCCGGGCAGATTACCAACCGCTTGGTATGCCCTCTGCGGTCGCACCCGCCGGCGCACGTTCTCGCCGTCCTCTTCGAGTGCCTGAAGAGCCTCGGCGTCAGGGGCTGACCCTGCCCGGCCGGATCGGCCGACGTCATCCTGACGCAGGCACACTCCAGCCGAACCGCGGCTGCCTGCGCTCCAGGAACGCGGCGACGCCCTCCGCGGTGTCGGCGCTCTCGCGTGCCCGCGCGGCCCAGTGGGCGTCGCGGTCCGTGCGCCCGTTCGCGAACTCCTTGGCCGCGGCCTGCGTCAGCTGCGAACGGGACACCAGGACCCGGGTGAACTCGGCGACCCGCTTGCCCAGTTCACCCTCGGGCAGCACCTCGTCGGCCAGTCCGGTGCGCAGCGCCCGCTCCGCGTCGATCAGTTCGCCGGAGAAGAGCAGGTACTTGGCGGCGGCCGGCCCGACCAGGGACACCAGCCGCCTGGTCGAGGACGCCGGATAGACGATGCCGAGCTTCGCGGGCGTCACACCGAACAGCGCCCCCTCCTCGGTGAACCGCAGATCACAGGCCGCCGCCAGTTGCGCCCCGCCGCCCACGCAGTGCCCGCGCACCGCCGCCAGCGTCGGCTTCGGGAACGCGGCGAGCGCCTCCTCGGCCTCCACGGCCAGCCGCTGCGCCTCTTCCGGCGATCCACGCAGCGTCGAGATGTCGGCCCCGGCGCAGAACGTCCCGCCCTCGCCGGTGAGCACCAGCGCCCGCACGGCCGGATCACCCGCCGGCCCTTCCAGCAGAGGCGGCAGGGAGCGCCACATCGCGGCCGTCATGGCGTTGCGCTTCTCGGGATGGCGGATGACGACCGTCGCGACCGAGTCGGTCACGCTGTACAGCAGCTGCGGCTCCATGAGCCGGATGCTATCCGCACGCCAAACCCGTACAACCCGAATAGTTCGCCGAGATGGCACAACAGGGACAGGATCAGTCCCACAACTGACCGTGTCATACGCCAACGGTCAGAAACGTTCGATACTCGCTGACTTCTGGTCAGTCATGGGGTAGGGAGCGCATCGTTACCAACACTCGAGGTGTGGCGACAATCGAGCGCGAGGGTGGCGACCGGACGATGGACGACGACGGGCGTGGGTTCGGTCCGCGCCCAGAGGGCGGCGCGGCGCCTCTCGGCCCCGGGCCAGCGGATCCACTGCCGTACGAAGGCGTCTGGCGGTTCACCGCACCGGCGGTCGACGCCTCGGTGCCGCAGGCGCGGCACGCCGTACGGGACCTGCTGCTGCGTCAGGGGGTGCCCGTCTCGGACGATCTGGCCCAGGGGCTGCTGCTGATCGTCTCGGAGCTGGTGACGAACGCCGTGAAGCACGCGGCGGTGCTCTCGCCGACCATCGCCGTCGAGCTGGCCGTCGGTGCCGAGTGGCTGCGCGTGTCCGTGGAGGACAACCACCCGTACCGGCCGACCGCGCTGGAGACCGACCACGGCCGGACCGGCGGTCGCGGGCTGCTGCTGGTGCGCGAGATCACCGGGGAGGCGGGCGGGGTGTGCGAGGTCGACTACACCGCGAGCGGCGGCAAGGTGATCTGGGTCACCGTGCCGCTCAAACCCGTGCGCTTCGCCTAGTCCCCGCCCTCAGGCCGTCGTCACCAGCCGGCCGACGTGCCGGTCAGCTCCCTGATCGCCGGCCGGGCCGCGTCCAGGACGGTCATGAACCAGGACGAAAAGGTGTCCTTGGCATGTCGCTCCGCCAGCTCGGGCGGCGTCACGAACGCCGTCGACGCCACCTCCTCCGGATCCGGCCGCAGCACGGCCTGCACCATCCCGACGAAGAGGTGGTTGTACTCCTGCTCCACCAGCCCCGACTCCGGGTCCGGGTGGTTGTAGCGGACGGTGCCCGCCTCGGCCAGCAGGGACGGGGAGGCGCCGAGCTCCTCGAAGGTCCGCCGCGCCGCCGCCGCGAAGGGTGACTCACCGGGGTAGGGGTGGCCGCAGCAGGTGTTCGACCACACGCCGGGGGAGTGGTACTTGCCCAGCGCCCGCTGCTGGAGCAGCAGCCGGCCGTACTCGTCGAAGAGGAACACGGAGAACGCGCGGTGCAGTTGCCCGGGCGGCTGGTGGGCGGCGAGCTTCTCCGCGGTGCCGATCGCCACGCCGTCCTCGTCGACCAGTTCCAGCAAAATCGCGTCTGCGGTGCCGTTCGACGGGTTGTGCGTCGCGGTGGCAGGTGTGATCGGCATACCCATCCTTCACATCGGTCTTCGCGCCCCAAGTCTGCCGTACGAATCCGGCACTCCCGGCACTTCGCGACGCGCCCGCATGTCCCGCGCGGCGGCGCGGAACGCGGACGGCGCCGCTCGGCCCCGGAAGAGGGACCCAGTAGGTGATCGTGCCCGGCACGGTGGGTCGAAAATCGTCCCCGCCGGTGCGGTGAGAGCCAGCACGCGGGCGCGCGCCGGAGGGCCGGCTTCCCCGGCGCACTCCCAGCGCAATGCGCCCCACCAGCGCCATCAGCCCCAGACGCCTCAGAAGCGGACGCCTCAGTGACAGAGGTGTGCCTCGTGCTCCCGGTGCCCGCCCGGCTCCAGCTGGAAGGTGCAGTGCTCCACGTCGAAGTGGCCGCCGAGACAGTCCTGGAGCTCGTGGAGCATCTTCTCGTGGCCCGTCGCGCTCAGCACGTCCGAGCTGACGACCACGTGCGCCGACAGCACCGGCATGCCGGAGGTGATCGTCCACGCGTGCAGGTCGTGGACGTCCTCCACCCCGTCGGTCGCCAGGATGTGGGCCCGCACCTCCGCCATGTCGACGCCCTTGGGCGCCGCCTCCAGCAGGACGTTCAGGGTCTCGCGCAGCAGCTTCACCGTGCGCGGCACGATCATCAGCGCGATGACGAGGGAGGCGATCGGGTCGGCGGCCTGCCAGCCGGTGAGCATGATCACCAGGGCCGAGACGATCACCGTGACCGAACCCAGGGCGTCCGCCGCCACCTCCAGGAAGGCGCCGCGCACGTTCAGGCTCTCCTTCTGGCCGCGCATCAGCAGCGCCAGCGACACCATGTTCGCGACCAGGCCGATGGCGCCGAACACGACAGCGAGGTGGCCCTCCGTGTCCGCCGGTGTGACGAAGCGCTGGACCGACTCGTACAGGACGTACCCGCCGACCCCGAG
Source organism: Streptomyces sp. NPDC052064 (assembly GCF_055585925.1). Lineage (NCBI taxonomy): Bacteria > Bacillati > Actinomycetota > Actinomycetes > Kitasatosporales > Streptomycetaceae > Streptomyces > Streptomyces sp. NPDC052064. The sequence continues at coordinate 368,743 of NZ_JBVJJE010000006.1, read as the reverse complement.
CAGCAGCAGACAGTTGGCCAGGGCGGCGAGTATCTCGGCGCGGGCGTAGCCGAAGGTGGCCCGGTCGCTGGGCGGGCGGTTCGCGAAGTGGATCGCGAGCAGCGCCATGCCCAGGCCCAGCGCGTCCGTCGCCATGTGTGCCGAGTCCGCGACGAGCGCGAGCGAGTCGGCGAGCACCCCGCCGACGATCTGGACGACCACCACGCCGAGCGTGATCGCCAGCGCGACCCGCAGCCTGCCGCGGTACGCCGAGGTCGCCGTACCGCCGGCGGACGCGCCGTGCGCGTGCCCGTGATCGTGCCCAGCCCCCATGAAAGCCGCCCTCCTGTGTCCGTCCGAGTGTCGGTCCGATCGTTCCCGGGCCCCAGTGAACTACGGGGAGGGGGTATGTGCAACGCGGCACTGAACACCGTTGTCATGTGCCCTGACCTGCGGAAACGATGTGCAGGTCAGGGCACCCTCAGTGGCTCAGGAGCCGTGGTGCAGGAGCCAGCCCCGCCATGCCGACTCGGTCATCTCGCGCACCCCGCGCCGCGCGGTCCACCCGAGTTCCCTCGCCGCCCGCGACGCCGAGGCGACCGCCCGCGGCGCGTCCCCGGGGCGGCGGCCCTCGACGAGCGGTGGCCGGCGGTCGCCGGTGACCTCGCCGATGACCGTGATGAGTTCGCGCACCGAGACGCCCTCGCCCCGGCCGATGTTGACCGTCAGATCACCCGTGACGCCCCCGCCGGCGAGCCGGCGGGCCGCCGCGAGATGCGCCTCGGCCAGATCGGCGACGTGAATGTAGTCACGGATGCAGGTGCCGTCCGGGGTCGGGTAGTCGGCACCGAAGATCCTGGGCGCCTCGTCGCGCGTCAGCCGGTCGAAGACCATCGGGACGATATTGAAGACGCCCGTGTCGGCCAGCTCCGGCGCGGCCGCGCCCGCCACGTTGAAATAGCGCAGACATACGGTGGAGATCCCGTGCGCCCGGCCCGCCGCCCGCACCAGCCACTCCCCGGCGAGCTTGGTCTCGCCGTACGGGTTGACCGGCGCACAGGGCGTGTCCTCCGTGATGAGGTCCACCCCCGGATCGCCGTACACCGCCGCCGACGAGGAGAACACGAACCGCTCGATCCCGGCCCCGGCGACCGCGTCCAGGAGCGTCACCAGACCGCCGACGTTCTCCCGGTAGTACCGCGTCGGCTGCGCGACGGACTCGGCGACCTGCTTGCGCGCCGCGAGATGCACCACACCCGTCACGCCGTGCTCGGCGAACACTCGTTTCAGCAGGTCACCGTCGAGCGACGAGCCCTCGACGAGCGGTACGCCCGCCGGGAGCCGCGCGGGCACCCCGGCCGAGAGGTCGTCCAGGGCGAGGACCCGCTCCCCGGCCTCGTTCATGGCCCTGGCCACGTGGGCCCCGATGTAGCCGGCCCCGCCGGTGATCAGCCAAGTCATGGTCGCTCACCCTATGCGGCCGGGGGCCGCCCCCTGTGTGATGTCCCCGATGTCCGGTCTGGGTGGCGCGGTTTGTGGGGCGGGCCCCGGATCCACGATGATGATCGCGGCAAAGGCCTGGGCGAACCACGTTGATCGATCTGCCGAACAGGCGGTGAACGTGGCCTTCCCGGCATCCGATAGCCTCTGCCGACATGCCGCCCGGGAGCCACCCCGGCGCGGGCGCCCCCACCATGTACAGCACTGGCGCGGACGCGTCGGTCCCCAGGGAGTGAATTCGGTTGTCGACCGCCATCCTCACCGGTCAGCCGGTCCCCGGATCGTCGATCGAGGACGATCTGCGGTCCCTCGGCTTCGACGTGCGGGTGGCGGCCGACGCCGCCGAGACCGAGACCCTGCTCGCCGGAGTGCCGGGCGAGGAGCGGGTCGCCCTGGTCGACGCCCGGTTCGTGGGGCACGTGCACGCGCTGCGCCTCGGTCTCACCGACCCCCGCTTCCCGCTCGCCGCGATCCCGGGCGCCGTCACCGCACAGCCGGCCGGCCGTCAGGCCCTGACCCGGGCGATGGCCCGCGAGAACTCCGCGGGTGCCGGCACCACCCTCGTCGACAGCCTCGCCGACCGCATCCTCACCGCCCTGGACGCCGACGGCGCCGACGTGCACCGCCCCGAACTGGGCAGCCTCGTCGCCACCGTTCCGGCAGACCCGCAGGCCCGCAACGAGGCGCGGCAGGCGGTGACGGCCGTAGATGACGAGGCCGTACGCCTGAAGTCGGCCGTGAAGTCCCGGGACGGCTTCTTCACCACCTACTGCATCAGCCCGTACTCCCGCTACATCGCCCGCTGGTGCGCCCGCCGCGGCCTGACCCCGAACCAGGTCACCACCGCCTCGCTGCTCACCGCCCTCATAGCGGCGGCCTGCGCGGCCACCGGCACCCGCGGCGGCTTCGTCGCGGCCGGCGTCCTGCTGATCGCGTCCTTCGTGCTGGACTGCACCGACGGCCAGCTCGCCCGCTACTCCCTCCAGTACTCCACGCTCGGCGCCTGGCTCGACGCCACCTTCGACCGGGCCAAGGAGTACGCCTACTATGCCGGCCTCGCCCTCGGCGCCGCCCGCGGCGGAGACGACGTCTGGTCCCTCGCCCTCGGCGCCATGGTCCTGCAGACCTGCCGGCACGTCGTGGACTTCTCCTTCAACGAGGCCAACCACGACGCCACCGCCAACACCAGCCCCACCGCCGCCCTCTCCGACAAACTCGACAGCGTCGGCTGGACGGTCTGGGTGCGCCGCATGATCGTCCTGCCCATCGGCGAGCGCTGGGCGATGATCGCCGTGCTCACGGCGGCCACCACTCCCCGCATCACCTTCTACGCGCTGCTCATCGGCTGCGCCTTCGCGGCGACCTACACCACGGCGGGCCGCGTGCTGCGCTCCCTGACCCGCAAGGCGAGGCGGACCGACCGGGCGGCCGGGGCGCTCGCCGACCTCGCGGACAGCGGCCCGCTCGCACAGGGCTTCGCGGAGGCGTTCAAGAAGGCCGCACGCGGGCTGCCGGGCTTCACCGCTCCCGCCGTCGCCCTCCTCGGTGGCCTCGCCGTCGTCCTCACGGCCGCACTGACCGGCTTCGGCGGGCCCTGGCCGCTGGTCGCCGCCCTCGCGTACGCCCTCACCTCCGGCGTCGCCGTCGCCCGCCCCCTCAAGGGCGCCCTCGACTGGCTGGTTCCCCCGTTCCTCCGCGCCGCCGAGTACGGCACCGTGCTCGTCCTGGCGGCCAAGGCGGACGTGAACGGAGCCCTTCCTGCGGCTTTCGGGCTGGTGGCCGCGGTCGCCTACCATCACTACGACACGGTGTACCGCATCCGCGGCAACGCCGGAGCGCCCCCGGCCTGGCTGGTGCGTTCCATCGGGGGGCACGAGGGACGGACGCTGCTCGTCACCGTCCTCGCCGCGCTGCTCACCGCTTCGCAGTTCACGGTCGCGCTCACGGCTCTCGCCGTGGCCGTGGCCCTGGTGGTGCTCGTCGAGAGCATCCGCTTCTGGGTGTCCGCAGGGGCGCCCGCCGTACACGATGAAGGAGAACCCGCATGATCGGCCTCGTGCTGGCGGCCGGCGCCGGACGGCGTCTGCGCCCCTACACCGACAGCCTTCCCAAGGCGCTGGTGCCGGTGGGGCCCGCGGGCATAGAGGGCGAACCGACGGTTCTCGATCTGACCCTCGCCAACTTCGCCGAGGTCGGCCTCACCGAGGTCGGGATCATCGTCGGCTACCGCAAGGAAGCCGTGTACGCGCGCAAGGAAGCGCTGGAACAGAAGTACGGCCTCAAGCTCACCCTCATCGACAACGACAAGGCCGAGGAGTGGAACAACGCCTACTCCCTGTGGTGCGGGCGTGACGCACTCAAGGACGGTGTGATCCTCGCCAACGGCGACACCGTCCACCCGGTCTCCGTCGAGAAGACGCTGCTCGCCGCCCGCGGCGACGGCAAGAAGATCATCCTCGCCCTGGACACGGTGAAGGACCTGGCCGACGAGGAGATGAAGGTCGTCGTCGACCCCGCGAAGGGCATGACGAAGATCACCAAGCTGATGGACCCCGCCGAGGCCACCGGCGAGTACATCGGCGTCACCCTCATCGAGGGCGACGCGGCCCCCGAGCTGGCCGACGCGCTCAAGACCGTGTGGGAGACCGACCCGCAGCAGTTCTACGAGCACGGCTACCAGGAGCTGGTGAACCGCGGCTTCCGTATCGACGTGGCGCCGATCGGCGACGTCAAGTGGGTGGAGATCGACAACCACGACGATCTCGCCCGTGGACGGGAGATCGCATGCCAGTACTGACCCGGCTCATCCCCTCGCCGCTGGTCGTGGACATCCGCCCGGGTGCCCTCGACGACCTGGCGTGCGTCCTCGCCGACGAGCGCATCTCGCACTCCGGCCGCCTCGCCGTCGCGGTCAGCGGCGGCTCCGGCGCCAGGCTGCGCGAGCGCATCTCGCCCGGCATGCCCGGCGCCACCTGGTACGAGGTCGGCGGCGGCACCCTCGACGACGCGGTCCGGCTGGCGAGCGACATAAAGGCCGGCCACTACGACGCGGTCGTCGGCCTCGGCGGCGGCAAGATCATCGACTGCGCCAAGTTCGCCGCGGCACGCGTCGGCCTGCCCCTGGTCGCCGTGCCCACGAACCTCGCGCACGACGGCCTGTGCTCGCCGGTCGCCACCCTCGACAACGACGCGGGCCGCGGCTCCTACGGCGTGCCGAACCCGATCGCGGTCGTCATCGACCTGGACGTCATCCGCGAGGCCCCGGTCCGCTTCGTCCGCGCCGGCATCGGCGACGCCGTCTCCAACATCTCGGCGATCGCCGACTGGGAGCTGGCCAACCGCGTCAAGGGCGAGCGGATCGACGGACTCGCCGCGGCCATGGCCCGCCAGGCCGGTGAGGCCGTACTGCGGCACCCGGGCGGCATCGGGGACAACGACTTCCTCCAGGTGCTCGCCGAGGCGCTGGTCCTCAGCGGCATCGCCATGTCGGTGTCCGGGGACTCGCGGCCGTCCTCCGGGGCGTGCCACGAGATCAACCACGCCTTCGACCTGCTGTTCCCCAAGCGGGCCGCCGCCCATGGCGAGCAGTGCGGTCTCGGCGCGGCCTTCGCGATGTGGCTGCGCGGGGCGCACGAGGAGTCGGCGTACATGGCCGAGGTGCTGCGCCGGCACGGACTGCCCGTGCTGCCGGACGAGATCGGCTTCACGACGGACGAGTTCGTCAAGGTCGTCGAGTTCGCCCCGGAGACCCGGCCCGGCCGCTACACCATCCTCGAACACCTCGACCTGAACACCGAACAGATCAAGGACACCTACGCCGACTATGTCAAGGCCATCGGTAGCTGAACTCCGCCCCGTCGTTCACCCCGCGGGGGTGAAGGACCGGCGCAGCGGTGAGCACTGGATGGGACGCCTCTACATGCGTGAGGTGTCCCTGCGGGTCGACCGTTACCTGGTGAACACCCGGGTCACGCCCAACCAGCTCACGTACCTGATGACCGTCTTCGGTGTGCTCGCGGCCCCGGCACTTCTCGTGCCGGGGATCCCGGGCGCCGTCCTCGGCGTCGTCATGGTCCAGATGTACCTCCTGCTGGACTGCGTTGACGGCGAGATCGCGCGCTGGAAGAAGCAGTACTCCCTCAACGGCGTCTACCTGGACCGCGTCGGCGCCTACCTCACCGATGCCGCGGTGCTCGTCGGCTTCGGCCTGCGCGCCGCCGACCTGTGGGGCAGCGGCCGTATCGACTGGCTGTGGGCCTTCCTCGGCACCCTGGCCGCCCTCGGCGCCATCCTGATCAAGGCCGAGACCGACCTCGTCGGCGTCGCCCGGCACCAGGCCGGAAAGCCGCCGGTCCAGGAGACCGCCGCCGAGATGCGCTCCTCCGGTATGGCGCTGGCCCGCAAGGCCGCCGCCGCGCTCAAGTTCCACCGCCTGATCCTGGGCATCGAGGCGTCCCTGCTGATCCTGGTCCTGGCGATCGCCGACCAGGTCCGCGGCGACCTGTTCTTCTCCCGGCTCGGCGTCGCGGTGCTGGCCGGCATCGCGCTGGTGCAGACACTGCTGCACCTCGTGTCCATCCTCGCTTCGAGCAGGCTGAAGTGAGCGGCATGAAGGTCGGCGCCGTCATCATCACCATGGGCAACCGCCCCGACGAACTGCGCGCCCTGCTCGACTCGGTCGCCAAGCAGGACGGCGACCCCGTCGAGGTGGTCGTCGTCGGCAACGGCTCGCCCGTCCCGGACGTCCCCGAGGGCGTCCGCACGATCGAGCTGCCCGAGAACCTCGGCATCCCCGGCGGCCGCAACGTCGGCATCGAGGCGTTCGGCCCCGCCGGCCGGGACGTCGACATCCTGCTGTTCCTCGACGACGACGGTCTGCTGGCCGGCCACGACACCGCCCAGCTGTGCCGGAAGGCCTTCGAGGCCGACCCGAAGCTCGGCATCATCAGCTTCCGCATAGCCGACCCGGACACCGGCGTCACCCAGCGCCGCCACGTCCCCCGGCTGCGCGCCGCCGACCCGATGCGCTCCTCCCGGGTCACCACCTTCCTCGGCGGCGCCAACGCCGTCCGCACCCGGGTCTTCGCCGACGTCGGCGGACTCCCGGACGAATTCTTCTACGCCCACGAGGAAACCGACCTGGCATGGCGGGCCCTCGACGCGGGCTGGATGATCGACTACCGGTCCGACATGGTGCTGTACCACCCGACGACCGCACCCTCGCGGCACGCGGTCTACCACCGCATGGTCGCCCGCAACCGCGTCTGGCTGGCCCGCCGCAACCTCCCCGCGCTCCTCGTCCCCGTCTACCTCGGCGTGTGGCTGCTGCTCACCCTCGTGCGCCGTCCCTCCCGCTCCGCCCTGCGGGCCTGGTTCGGCGGATTCCGCGAGGGCTGGACCACCCCGTGCGGACGCCGCCGGCCCATGAAGTGGCGTACGGTGTGGCGGCTGACCCGACTGGGCCGGCCCCCCGTCATCTGACAAGCTCGTACCCGGGAGTACCCGGGAGCTCTCGGGCCGTACCCTGGCCCCCGGCTCATACCGGCCCGGACAGGCCGCGCATCTCGAAGACGAAAGTTTCCACTAGTGAGTGAGACAACGCACGACGCCCCGGTCGCGGTGAGCGCGCCCGCGGCGCCCGACGAGGGCCTCACGGCGAAGGAACTCGCCGCCAAGCACGGGCTGAGCGTGAGCGGCGCCCGGCCGTCCCTCATCGAGTACGTCCGTCAGCTCTGGGACCGGCGGCACTTCATCCTCGCCTTCTCCCGCGCGAAGCTGACCGCCCAGTACAGCCAGGCCAAGCTCGGCCAGCTGTGGCAGGTGGCCACACCGCTGCTGAACGCGGCCGTGTACTTCTTCATCTTCGGCCTGCTCCTGGAGGCCGACCGGGGCATGTCCCGTGAGGTGTACATCCCGTTCCTGGTCACGGGCGTCTTCGTGTTCACCTTCACGCAGAGCTCGGTGATGGCGGGAGTGCGCGCGATCTCCGGCAACCTCGGCCTGGTCCGCGCCCTGCACTTCCCGCGTGCCTCGCTGCCGATCTCCTTCGCGCTCCAGCAGCTCCAGCAGCTGCTGTTCTCGATGATCGTGCTGTTCGCCATCGCGGTCGGCTTCGGCCACTACCCGGACCTGTCCTGGCTGCTGATCGTGCCGGTGCTCGTCCTCCAGTTCTGCTTCAACACCGGCCTCGCGCTGATCATGGCCCGGGCGGGCTCCAAGACCCCGGACCTCGCGCAGCTGATGCCGTTCGTGATGCGGACCTGGATGTACGGGTCCGGTGTGATGTTCTCCATCCCGATCTTCCTCAAGGACAAGCCGGACTGGATCGCGAACGTCCTCCAGTGGAACCCGGCTGCGGTCTACATGGACCTGATGCGCTTCGCCCTCATCGACGACTACGACTCGAAGAAGTACCTGCCCGACCACATCTGGGCGGCCGCGGGCGGCTGGGCCGTGCTGTTCGCCCTGGGTGGCTTCGTGTACTTCTGGAAGGCGGAGGAGAGGTACGGCCGTGGCTGAGCACAAGCAGGACGAACGGATCCCCACCGTCATCGCGGACGACCTGCACATCGTCTACCGCGTCAACGGCGCCAAGTCCGGCAAGGGCAGCGCCACGGCCGCGCTGAGCCGCATCATGAAGCGCGGCGAGGAACGCGGGGTCCGCAAGGTGCACGCGGTGCGCGGTGTCTCCTTCGTCGCCTACCGCGGCGAGGCCATCGGCCTGATCGGCTCCAACGGCTCCGGCAAGTCGACCCTGCTGCGCGCCATCGCCGGTCTGCTGCCCGCCGAGCAGGGCAAGGTCTACACCGACGGCCAGCCCTCGCTGCTCGGCGTCAACGCGGCCCTGATGAACGACCTCACCGGCGAACGGAACGTCATATTGGGCGGGCTCGCCATGGGCATGTCCCGGGAGGAGATCAAGGAGCGCTACCAGGACATCGTCGACTTCTCCGGCATCAACGAGAAGGGCGACTTCATCACCCTGCCCATGCGCACCTACTCCTCCGGCATGGCGGCCCGTCTCCGCTTCTCCATCGCCGCGGCCAAGGACCACGACGTCCTGATGATCGACGAGGCCCTGGCCACCGGCGACCGCAAGTTCCAGAAGCGTTCCGAGGACCGCATCCGGGAGCTGCGCAAGGAAGCCGGCACCGTGTTTCTGGTCAGTCACAACAACAAGTCGATCCGCGACACCTGCAACCGCGTCCTGTGGCTGGAACGCGGTGAGCTGCGGATGGACGGCCCGACCGACGAGGTGCTCAAGGAGTACGAGAAGTTCACCGGCAAGTAGCCCGGCCCGGCCAGGGCCCCGCCGGAACTGTTCCGGCGGGGCCCTGCGTCCGCAAAAGAAACGTCAACTCCGGTCGTTCTCAGGAAGCTTGGCGCCAATCGGTGTGTTGTCGTGATGTGTGGGACGCCCTGGCGAACCCTCATGCGTTGTACAACGTAAGCTGTACCGGTCCCGAAACACGGCAATCAGGTCGATAATGCGCGACATCGCTCGTCGCACCGCCGTGCGGACGGCTGGGCGGCGTGTCCGAAATAGTGTGTATTGGGTCGGCAGTGTAGAACGGGAGATGTGACGGCAATGGCTACGGAAACTCCCCAGCTCCACGCAGCACGTGCCGTCCTCGCGCCGGGTAGCCGGCGGTGACGGGAACCGGCACGGCGCGCGCCCTCGATCCGGAGCGCGGCACGCTCGACAAGGCCGCGGGCGAGAACTTCCCGGTGGCTCCCTTCTTCTTGCCCCGGGCCTGGCGCACCGATCTCATGGCCGTCTACGGCTTCGCCCGCCTCGTCGATGACATCGGCGACGGCGACCTGGCCCCCGGTGGCGCCGACGCACGCCTGCTCGGTGTCTCCCCGCAGGAGGCCGAGGACCGGCTGGTCCTGCTGGACGCCTTCGAGGCCGACCTGCGCAGAGTCTTCGACTCGACCCCGCGTCACCCCCTGCTGCGCCGCCTCCAGCCGACCGTGCGCCGCTGCTTGCTGACCCCAGAGCCGTTCCTCGGCCTGATCGCCGCCAACCGCCAGGACCAGCTGGTCGGCCGGTACGAGACCTACGAGGACCTCCTCGCCTACTGCGAGCTCTCCGCCAACCCCGTCGGCCGTCTCGTCCTCGCCGTCACCGGCACCTCGACGCCCGAGCGGATCCGCCGCTCCGACATGATCTGCACGGCCCTCCAGATCGTCGAGCACCTCCAGGACGTGGCCGAGGACCTCGGCCGCGACCGTATCTACCTGCCCGCCGCCGACATGAAACGCTTTCACGTCCAGGAAGCGGACCTCGCCACGAAGTCCGCCGGAGCGTCGGTCCGTGCGTTGATTGCGTACGAAGCGCAAAGGGCCCGGGATCTCCTGAATGAAGGCGCCCCCCTGGTGGGTAGCGTCCACGGCAGGTTGAAGCTGCTGCTCGCAGGGTTCGTGGCGGGGGGAAGGGCGGCCGTCCGCGCGATCGCCGCCGCCGATTACGACGTACTTCCCGGCCCGCCCAAGCCCGGCAAGGTCCGGTTGCTGCGTGAGGTGGGCGTGACTCTGCGAGGAGAGGGGTGATCCGGACCGTGGAGTCGGAACCACACGCATCCCTGCCGGTACTCGCCGCCTACAGCTACTGCGAGACCGTCACAGGGCGGCAGGCCCGTAACTTCGCCTACGGCATCCGACTGCTGCCGACGCCCCAGCGCCGCGCGATGTCGGCGCTGTACGCGTTCTCGCGGCGGGTCGACGACATCGGTGACGGTGCGCTCGCCGACGACGTCAAGGTGGCCAGGCTGGAGGAGACCCGGACGCTGCTCACCCGGATCCGCGAGGGCGAGGTGGCGGAGGACGACACCGACCCGGTCGCCGTCGCCCTCACGCACGCCGCCGGGCACTTCCCGATCCCGCTCGGCGGCCTGGACGAGCTCATCGACGGCGTCCTGATGGACGTACGCGGCGAGACCTATGAGACGTGGGACGACCTGAAGGTCTACTGCCGCTGTGTGGCGGGGGCCATCGGGCGGCTCTCGCTCGGTGTGTTCGGCACCGAGCCGGGGGCGCGCGGCGTCGAGCGTGCGCCCGAGTACGCCGACACGCTGGGGCTCGCGCTCCAGCTCACCAACATCCTCAGGGACGTCCGCGAGGACGCCGTGGGCGGGCGCACCTATCTGCCCGCCGACGACCTCGCCAAGTTCGGCTGCTCGGCCGGCTTCAGCGGGCCGCGGCCACCGGAGGGCTCCGACTTCGCGGGCCTCGTGCACTTCGAAGTGCGGCGGGCCCGCGCTCTTTTCGCCGAGGGCTACCGGCTGCTCCCCATGCTCGACCGGCGCAGCGGCGCCTGTGTCGCCGCCATGGCCGGCATCTACCGCCGCCTCCTGGACCGCATCGAGCGCGACCCGGAGGCCGTGCTGCGCGGCCGCGTCTCCCTGCCCGGCCGGGAGAAGGCCTATGTCGCCGTGCGCGGTCTGTCCGGCCTCGACGCCCGCCATGTGACCCGACGGGCCGTCAGGAGGCGTGCGTGACGAACGAACCTCTCCAGGGCGATGCCACCGGCCACCAGACTCACGCCCGCCGCGCGGGCGCAGGCCTGCGCTGCCAGGCAGCGCCGAAGAGCGCCCCGCCGCGCGGCCCGCAGGCCCGCCATGAGACCGAGCCGGTGTTTTCCCTGGATCGTCGACGGGGGCACGCCGCGGTCGTCGGCGCTGGGCCGGACGGTTCCGCCCACGTGGCCCCGGCGGCCGGGCGCGGCCACGACGCCTCGCAGGCCCGCCACGAGACCGACCCGGTGCTCTCCGTGGCCCGCAGGTGCGTCGCAGGCGTCGGCGCCGGGCCGGGAGGTCCCGCTCGGGTGACCCCGGCGGCCGGGCGCGGCCATGACGTCCCTCCCGGCCACGCCGTCGGAGACAAGCGGCGGGCAACCCTCCGGCGTGGGACGGCGTCCCTGACGGAGACGGTCGGTCGCGCACCGTTCGAGCAGGACCGCCGCCGCGTAGGGGAGGGTGCACGATGACCCACGGCACGGGATCCCGGGGACCGGTCGCGGACGGGCGGCACACCGTCGTGGTGGGCGGCGGGCTCGCCGGCGTCACCGCCGCGCTCGCGCTCGCCGACGCCGGCGTGCGCGTCACCCTGCTGGAGGGCAGGCCGAGACTCGGCGGCCTGGCCTTCTCCTTCCAGCGCGGCGAGCTGACCGTCGACAACGGACAGCACGTGTACCTGCGCTGCTGCACCGCCTACCGCTGGTTCCTCGACCGCATCGAGGGCGCGGCGCTGGCTCCGCTCCAGGACCGGCTCGACGTGCCCGTCCTGGACGTCGCACGGCCCTCGGGTCGGCGGCTCGGCAGGCTGTGGCGCGACGCGCTGCCCGTGCCCCTGCACCTGGGGCGCAGCCTCGCCACCTATCCGCATCTGTCGCTCGCCGACCGCGCCAAGGTGGGCCGGGCCGCGATCGCGCTCAAGGGGCTCGACCTCGCCGATCCGGCCCTGGACACGCAGAACTTCGGCAGTTGGCTGGCCGCGCACGGCCAGTCGGAGCGCGCCGTCGAGGCCCTGTGGGACCTGGTCGGGGTCGCCACCCTCAACGCGGTCGCGGGCGACTCCTCCCTGGGCCTCGCCGCGATGGTCTTCAAGACCGGTCTGCTGTCCGACCCGGGCGCGGCCGACATCGGCTGGGCGCGTGTCCCGCTCGGCGACCTGCACGACCGGCTGGCCCGCAAGGCGCTCGACTCCGCGGGCGTCCGCACCGAGGTCCGCACCCGCGTCACCTCCGTCTCCCACGACGGGAACGGCGGGTGGAGCGTCCAGGTACCCGGCGAGACGATTCAGGCGGACGCGGTGGTGCTCGCCGTACCGCAGCGCGAGGCGCACGACCTGCTGCCCGCGGGCGCCCTCGACGCGCCCGAGCGGCTCCTGGAGATCGGCACCGCGCCCATCCTCAACGTCCATGTGGTGTACGACCGGAAGGTGCTCGGCCGGCCGTTCTTCACCGCCCTCGGCACCCCGGTGCAGTGGGTCTTCGACCGGACCGAGGCGTCCGGGCTGCGCGAGGGGCAGTACCTCGCCCTGTCCCAGTCGGCGGCCCAGGACGAGATCGACGAGCCCGTGGCCGTGCTGCGCGAGCGGTACCTGCCCGAGCTGGAGCGGCTGCTGCCGCTGACCCGCGGCGCCGAAGTGAAGGACTTCTTCGTCACCCGGGAGCGCACCGCGACGTTCGCTCCCACCCCCGGAGTCGGGCGCCTGAGGCCCGGCGCCCGCACCAAGGCATCCGGCCTGTACCTGGCCGGAGCGTGGACCGCCACCGGGTGGCCCGCGACCATGGAGAGTGCGGTCCGCAGTGGTGTGAGCGCGGCGGACGCCGTGCTGGGCGCCCTGGGCCGGCCCCGCCCTCGCCACCTCTTCGAGTTCGAGGAGGCGGCGTGACGCTCGGACGGAGCGCGGCAGACGGCCCCCGCACCCCCGGTACCGCAACAAGAGGAGAGACTGTGCCCACTGTGCCCCCGGCCTCACAGACTGCCGAGGCGGTGGACGTGACCGCGCTCCTGGAGCGCGGCCGGACCCTGGCCACTCCGGTACTGCGGGCGGCCATCGACCGCCTGGCACCTCCCATGGACACTGTTGCCGCCTACCACTTCGGATGGATCGACGCCCAGGGCAGGCCCGCGGCGGGGGACGGCGGCAAGGCCGTGCGCCCCGCCCTCGCGGTGCTGTCCGCCGAGGTCATGTCAGCCGCGCCCGAGACCGGCATCCCCGGCGCCGTCGCCGTGGAGCTCGTCCACAACTTCTCCCTCCTCCACGACGACCTGATGGACGGCGACGAACAGCGCCGCCATCGCGACACGGTCTGGAAGGTGCACGGCCCCGCCCAGGCCATCCTGGTCGGCGACGCCCTGTTCGCCCTCGCCAACGAGGTGCTCCTCGAACTCGGCACCGTCGAGGCCGGCCGCGCCACCCGCCGCCTGACCACCGCCACCCGTGCCCTGATCGACGGTCAGGCCCAGGACATCTCCTACGAGCACCGCGACCGCGTCACCGTCGAGGAGTGCCTGGAGATGGAGGGCAACAAGACCGGCGCCCTGCTCGCCTGCGCCAGCTCCATCGGTGCGGTCCTCGGCGGCGCCGACGACCGCACCGCCGACACGCTGGAGAAGTACGGCTACCACCTGGGCCTCGCCTTCCAGGCCGTCGACGACCTCCTCGGCATCTGGGGCGACCCGGTCTCGACCGGCAAGCAGACCTGGAGCGACCTGCGCCAGCGCAAGAAGTCGCTGCCGGTCGTGGCCGCGCTCGCGGCGGGTGGATCCGCCTCCGAGCGGCTCGGCGAGATCCTCGCCGCCGACGCCAAGAGCAGCGACGTCGAGAACTTCTCCGAGGAGGAGTTCGCGGCCCGCGCCGCCCTCATCGAGGAGGCGGGCGGCCGCGAGTGGACCGCCGACGAGGCACGCCGTCAGCACACCATCGCCATCGAAGCCCTCGACGCCGTCGACATGCCCGACCGGGTGCGGGAGCAGTTCACGGCGCTCGCGGACTTCGTCGTCGTACGAAAGAGATGATCACTATCGGTCGAATAGCCCTCGCGTAGTCGCCGGCCGGTGCCGCGAGACACCACGGAGCACCGGCCGACGGCGGACCCACAGCAGCTGCACACCTTGCACCACTGCACGAAGGGGAAGCCATGACAGCGACGACCGACGGAAGCACCGGGGCCCTGCCACCCCGCGCCGCCGCGGCCAGCGACACCGACAGCACGGACACCCCCCCGGCAGCCGGGGCACCGGAAGCCGCCGCACGCGCCGCACAGCGCGCCACCGACTTCCTGCTCTCCCGCCAGGACGCCCAGGGCTGGTGGAAGGGTGACCTCGAGACCAACGTCACGATGGACGCCGAGGACCTGTTGCTCCGTCAGTTCCTGGGTATCCGCGACGAGAAGACCACGCAGGCCACCGCGCTCTTCATCAGGGGCGAGCAGCGCGAGGACGGCACCTGGGCCACTTTCTACGGCGGCCCCGGCGAACTCTCCGCCACCATCGAGGCCTACGTCGCCCTCCGCCTGGCCGGCGACGATCCCGGCGCACCGCACATGGCCAAGGCCTCCGCCTGGATCCGCGAGCAGGGCGGCATCGCCGCCGCCCGGGTCTTCACCCGGATCTGGCTGGCCCTGTTCGGCTGGTGGAAGTGGGAAGACCTGCCCGAACTGCCTCCGGAGCTCATCTACTTCCCGAAGTGGGTGCCGCTCAACATCTACGACTTCGGCTGCTGGGCCCGGCAGACCATCGTCCCGCTGACGATCGTCTCCGCGAAGCGGCCGGTACGGCCCGCGCCCTTCCCGCTGGACGAGCTGCACACCGACCCGGCCCACCCGAGCCCCGCCAAGCCCCTTGCCCCGGCGTTCAGTTGGGACGGCGCCTTCCAGCGGATGGACAAGGGCCTGCACGCCCTGCGGAAGGTCGCGCCGCGTCGGCTGCGCAGAGCCGCGATGAACAGTGCCGCCCGCTGGATCATCGAGCGGCAGGAGAACGACGGCTGCTGGGGCGGCATCCAGCCCCCGGCCGTGTACTCGATCATCGCCCTGCACCTGCTCGGTTACGACCTCCAGCACCCCGTGATGCGCGAGGGACTCGCCTCGCTGGACCGGTTCGCCGTGTGGCGCGAGGACGGGGCCCGGATGATCGAGGCCTGCCAGTCGCCGGTGTGGGACACCTGCCTGGCCGCGATCGCGCTCGTCGACGCCGGACTGCCCGCCGACCACCCGCAGTTGGTGAAGGCCGCGGACTGGATGCTGGGCGAGGAGATCGTCCGGCCCGGTGACTGGTCGGTGCAGAGGCCCGGACTGCCGCCCGGCGGCTGGGCGTTCGAGTTCCACAACGACAACTACCCCGACATCGACGACACGGCCGAGGTGATCCTCGCGCTGCGCCGGATCACCCACCACGACCCGGTACGGGTGGACAAGGCCGTCGGGCGCGGCGTGCGCTGGACCCTCGGCATGCAGTCGAAGAACGGCGCGTGGGCGGCCTTCGACGTCGACAACACCAGCCCGTTCCCGAACCGGCTGCCGTTCTGCGACTTCGGCGAGGTCATCGACCCGCCCTCCGCCGACGTCACGGCGCACGTCGTCGAGATGCTCGCGGTGGAGGGCCTCGCCCACCACCCGCGCACCCGGCGCGGCATCGAGTGGCTGCTGGCCGAACAGGAGCCCGACGGCTCGTGGTTCGGGCGCTGGGGCGTCAACTACGTCTACGGCACCGGGTCCGTCGTGCCCGCCCTGGTGGCCGCGGGCGTCCCCGCCGAGCACCCGGCGATCCGCCGGGCCGTGACCTGGCTGGAGTCGGTCCAGAACGACGAAGGCGGCTGGGGAGAGGACCTGCGCTCCTACAAAAACGTCAAGGAGTGGAGCGGCAGGGGCGCCTCGACCGCATCCCAGACGGCGTGGGCCCTGATGGCGCTGCTCGCGGCGGGGGAGCGGGACTCCAAGGCCGTCGAACGCGGCATCGAGTGGCTCGCCGCCACCCAGCGGGAGGACGGTTCCTGGGACGAGCCGTACTTCACGGGGACGGGCTTCCCGTGGGACTTCTCGATCAACTACCACCTCTACCGGCAGGTGTTCCCGCTCACCGCGCTCGGCCGGTACCTGCACGGGGAGCCCTTCGCGGACCGGCACCAGGGGAGCGGAGAGACCGGGAAGCCGTTCGCCGAAGCCCAGGGCAGCTGATGAGCGCACAGCCCGCTCCGGCCCCGCTGCTGATCGCCTGCGCGCTCGGCATCGAGCAGCTCGCCCTGCGCGCGGGGGACCGTGGCGGCGCCGGCGGCCCGGTCACCGTGCTGCGGACCGGTATGGGGCCGGCGGCGGCCGAGCGGTCCGTCACCCGGATGCTCGCCGACCCGGCCCTGCGCGACGCCGCCGTCCTGGCCACCGGCTTCTGCGCGGGGCTCGCGCCCGGTATGCACCCCGGTGACCTGGTCGTCGCCGAGGAGACCCGCGACCCGCGCGGGACGACCGCCTGCGTCGGGACCGACCTGCTCGTCAAGGAGCTCGCCCGCACGGTGCCCGGGCGGACCGTGCACACCGGGCCGCTCACCGGCTCCGACCACGTCGTGCGCGGTCATGAACGGTCCGATCTGCGCGCGATCGGCGCGATCGCGGTCGACATGGAGTCGGCAGCCACGCTTCTGAGCGCTGTGCGCGCGGGCGAGCGCCCGGTTGCGGCTGTCCGGGTGGTCGTGGACGCTCCAGAACATGAACTCGTCCGGATCGGCACGGTGCGCGGTGGAATATCAGCTTTCCGTGTCCTTCGTTCCGTCCTTCCCGCTTTCTTCGAATGGCACCGTTCCTTGCTGCTCCCCAGGAGGTGAGCCAGATGGCCATGCCGCTCCGACAGTCCATCAAGGTCGCTACGTACTTGGCTGAACAGAAGCTCCGCCGGCGGGACAAGTTTCCCCTGATCGTCGAGCTGGAGCCGCTCTTCGCCTGCAACCTCAAATGCGAGGGGTGCGGCAAGATCCAGCATCCGGCCGGGGTGCTCAAACAGCGGATGCCGGTCGCCCAGGCCGTGGGGGCGGTGCTGGAGTCCGGTGCCCCGATGGTGTCCATCGCCGGTGGCGAGCCGCTGATGCATCCGCAGATCGACGAGATCGTGCGTCAGCTGGTGGCCAAGCGGAAGTACGTTTTCCTGTGCACCAACGCCATGCTCCTGCGTAAGAAGATGGACGCGTTCAGGCCGTCCCCCTACTTCGCCTTCGCGGTGCACATCGACGGGCTGCGGGAGCGGCACGACGAGTCGGTGGCGAAGGAGGGCGTGTTCGACGAGGCCGTGGAGGCCATCAAGGAGGCCAAGCGGCGCGGTTTCCGGGTGACCACCAACTCGACCTTCTTCAACACCGACACCCCGCAGACCATCATCGAGGTGCTCAACTTCCTCAACGACGACCTCCGGGTCGACGAGATGATGATCTCGCCCGCGTACGCCTACGAGAAGGCCCCCGACCAGGAGCACTTCCTGGGCGTGGAGCAGACCCGCGAGCTGTTCAAGAAGGCCTTCGCGGGCGGCAACCGGCGCCGCTGGCGGCTCAACCACTCCCCGCTCTTCCTGGACTTCCTGGAGGGCAAGGTCGACTTCCCGTGCACGGCGTGGGCGATCCCGAACTACTCGCTGTTCGGCTGGCAGCGCCCCTGCTACCTGATGAGCGACGGCTATGTGCCGACGTACCGGGAGCTGGTCGAGGACACCGACTGGGACAAGTACGGCCGCGGCAAGGACCCGCGCTGCGCCAACTGCATGGCGCACTGCGGCTACGAGCCCACCGCCGTCCTCGCCACCATGGGATCGCTGAAGGAGTCCCTGCGCGCCATGCGTGAGACGGTCTCCGGAAACCGGGAGTGACGCCATGACCGCCATCCCGCTGGGCGTACCCGAGGTACCGGTCCGGCCGATCGCGCAGCGGCGCGTCTCGCGACGGATCCAGGTCGGTCCGGTGGAGGTCGGGGGCGGGGCCCCGGTGTCGGTGCAGTCGATGACGACGACCCGTACGTCGGACATCGGCGCCACCTTGCAGCAGATCGCCGAACTCACCGCGTCCGGCTGCCAGATCGTCCGTGTCGCCTGCCCCACGCAGGACGACGCGGACTCGCTCGCGACCATTGCGCGCAAGTCGCAGATCCCGGTGATCGCGGACATCCACTTCCAGCCGAAGTACGTGTTCGCGGCCATCGAGGCCGGCTGCGCCGCCGTACGCGTCAACCCCGGCAACATCAAGCAGTTCGACGACCGGGTCAAGGAGATCGCGCAGGCCGCCAAGGACCACGGCACCCCGATCCGGATCGGCGTCAACGCCGGGTCGCTGGACCAGCGGCTGCTCCAGAAGTACGGCAAGGCGACCCCGGAAGCGCTCGTGGAGAGCGCTCTGTGGGAGGCGTCCCTCTTCGAGGAGCACGACTTCCGGGACATCAAGATCTCTGTCAAGCACAACGACCCGGTCGTGATGATCGAGGCCTACCGGCAGCTCGCCGAGCGGTGCGACTACCCGCTTCACCTGGGGGTGACGGAGGCGGGTCCGGCGTTCCAGGGCACGATCAAGTCGGCGGTGGCGTTCGGCGCGCTGCTGTCGCGGGGCATCGGCGACACCATCCGGGTGTCGCTGTCGGCGCCGCCGGCCGAGGAGGTCAAGGTCGGTATCCAGATCCTGGAGTCGCTGGGGCTGCGGCAGCGCCGGCTGGAGATCGTGTCCTGCCCGTCCTGCGGTCGCGCCCAGGTCGATGTCTACAAGCTCGCCGACGAGGTCACGGCCGGACTCGAGGGCATGGAAGTGCCGTTGCGGGTCGCTGTCATGGGGTGTGTGGTCAACGGCCCCGGCGAGGCGCGGGAGGCCGATCTGGGGGTGGCCTCCGGCAACGGCAAGGGGCAGATCTTCGTGAAGGGCGAGGTCATCAAGACCGTCCCCGAGTCGAAGATCGTCGAGACGCTGATCGAAGAGGCGATGAAGCTCGCCGAGCAGATGGAGCAGGACGGCGTGGGGTCGGGGGAGCCGGCCGTCACCGTGAGCTGAACAGCACGGAACCGAAGGGGGCCCGATCGTGACGATTCTGGAGACCATCCGGGGACCACGCGACCTGAAGGCGCTGTCCGAGGCGGAACTCGGCGAACTGTCCGACGAGATCAGGGAGTTCCTGGTGCACGCGGTCGCCAGGACCGGGGGGCATCTGGGGCCCAACCTGGGGGTGGTGGAGCTCACCGTCGCCCTGCACCGGGTCTTCGAGTCGCCGGTCGACCGCATCCTGTGGGACACCGGCCACCAGAGCTACGTCCACAAACTCCTGACCGGACGCCAGGACTTCTCCAAGCTGCGCGGCAAGGGCGGCCTGTCCGGCTACCCCTCGCGTGAGGAGTCAGAGCACGACGTCATCGAGAACAGTCACGCCTCCACGGCACTCGGCTGGGCCGACGGGCTCGCCAAGGCTCGCCAGGTGCAGGGGGAGAAGGGCCATGTCGTCGCGGTCATCGGCGACGGCGCGCTCACCGGCGGCATGGCCTGGGAGGCGCTGAACAACATCGCGGCCGCCAAGAACCGCCCGCTGATCATCGTCGTCAACGACAACGAACGCTCCTACGCCCCGACCATCGGCGGCCTCGCCAACCACCTAGCGACCCTGCGCACGACCGACGGCTACGAGCGGGTCCTCGCCTGGGGCAAGGACGTGCTCCAGGCCACGCCCCTGGTCGGCACCACCCTTTACGAGGCCCTGCACGGCGCGAAGAAGGGCTTCAAGGACGCGTTCGCCCCGCAGGGCCTGTTCGAGGATCTGGGCCTGAAGTACCTGGGCCCGATCGACGGGCACGACATCGGGGCCGTGGAGTCCGCACTGCGGCGCGCGAAACGCTTCCACGGACCGGTCCTCGTCCACTGCCTCACGGAGAAGGGACGCGGCTACGAACCCGCCCTCGCCCACGAGGAGGACCACTTCCACACCGTCGGCGTCATGGACCCGCTGACCTGCGAGCCGCTCTCGTCGGCGGGCGGCCCCTCGTGGACCTCGGTGTTCGGTGACGAGATCGTCAGGATCGGCGAGGAGCGGGAGGACGTGGTCGCGATAACCGCCGCCATGCTCCATCCGGTCGGCCTGGGCAGGTTCGCCGAACGGTTCCCGGACCGGGTGTGGGACGTCGGAATCGCCGAGCAGCACGCGGCCGTGTCCGCGGCGGGCCTGGCGACGGGCGGCCTGCACCCGGTCGTCGCCGTCTACGCCACCTTCCTCAACCGCGCCTTCGACCAGCTCCTGATGGACGTGGCCCTGCACCGCTGCGGGGCGACCTTCGTGCTGGACCGGGCCGGGGTCACCGGCGTCGACGGGGCCTCCCACAACGGCATGTGGGACATGTCCGTCCTCCAGGTCGTCCCCGGCCTCAGGATCGCCGCGCCGCGTGACGCCGACCAGCTGCGCGCCCAGCTGCGCGAGGCGGTCGCCGTCGACGACGCGCCGACCCTGCTGCGCTTCCCGAAGGAGTCCGTCGGCCCGTCGATCCCGGCGGTCGACCGGGTGGGCGGACTGGACGTGCTGCACCGTTCTTCACAGCCGCAGGTCCTCCTGGTGGCCGTGGGAGTGATGGCGCCCGTCTGCCTCCAGGCCGCCGAGCTGCTCGAAGGGCGCGGCATCGGCTGCACCGTCGTCGACCCCCGCTGGGTCAAGCCCGTCGACCCGGAACTCCCGGGCCTCGCCGCCGCGCACCGCCTGGTCGCCGTCGTCGAGGACAACAGCCGCGCCGCCGGGGTCGGCTCGGCCGTGGCGCTGGCCCTGGGCGATGCCGAAGTCGACGTCCCCGTACGGCGCTTCGGGATCCCGGAGCAGTTCCTCGCGCACGCCAAGCGCGGCGAGGTGCTCGCCGACATCGGCCTGACACCCGTCGAGATCGCCGGACGGATCAGCGCGAGCCTGACCGTGAAGAAAGAGCTGTCCAAGGAGCCACAGGAATGACAACCGCCGAATCCGCGTCGGAGTCGTCGCAGGCCGGGGCGTTCGACCTCGGCAGACTGCTGGCCGAACGCGGAGCCGAGCGCTACGAGCTGCACACCCGGTACCTCAACCACCAGCTCCCGCGCATGCTGCACACCATCGGCTTCGACAAGGTCTACGAGCGCGCCGAGGGCGCCTACTTCTACGACGCGGACGGCAACGACTACCTGGACATGCTCGCCGGGTTCGGGGTGATGGGGCTCGGCCGTCACCATCCCGTGGTGCGCAAGGCGCTGCACGACGTCCTGGACGCCGGCCTCGCCGACCTCACCCGCTTCGACTGCCAGCCGCTCCCGGGCCTGCTGGCCGAGAAGCTGCTCGCGCACAGCCCGCACCTGGACCGGGTGTTCTTCGGCAACAGCGGCACGGAGGCGGTCGAGGGAGCGCTGAAGTTCGCCCGGTTCGTCACGGGCAGGCCCAGGATCCTGTACTGCGCGCACGCCTTCCACGGCCTGACCACCGGCTCTCTCTCCGTGAACGGGGAGTCCGGCTTCCGCGACGGCTTCGCCCCGCTGCTGCCCGACACGGCCGTACCGCTCGGCGATCTCGACGCGCTGGAAAGGGAGCTGAGAAAGGGCGACGTCGCCGCCCTGATCGTCGAGCCCATTCAGGGCAAGGGCGTGCTGGAGGCCCCGCCCGGCTATCTGCGGGCCGCCCAGGAACTGCTGCACCGGCACAAGGCGCTGCTCATCGCCGACGAGGTGCAGACGGGCCTCGGCCGCACCGGCGACTTCTACGGCTACCAGCACGAGGACGGCGTGGAGCCCGACCTGGTGTGCGTGGCCAAGGCGCTCTCCGGCGGCTATGTGCCGGTGGGCGCCACGCTCGGCAAGGACTGGATCTTCAAGAAGGTCTACTCGTCGATGGACCGGGTGCTGGTCCACTCGGCGAGCTTCGGGTCCAACGCGCAGGCCATGGCGGCGGGCCTGGCGGTGCTGGCGGTGATGGAGAACGAGCAGATCGTCGCAGGTGTCCGCACCACCGGCGAACGGCTCAGATCCCGGCTCGCGGCGCTGACGGACAAGTACGAGATGCTCGCCGACGTCCGCGGCCGGGGCCTGATGATCGGCATCGAGTTCGGCCGGCCGAAGGCGCTGAAGCTGCGCAGCCGCTGGGCCATGCTCCAGGCCGCGCGCAAGGGACTGTTCGCCCAGATGGTCGTCGTACCGCTGCTCCGGAAGCACCGGATCCTCACCCAGGTCTCCGGCGACCACCTGGAGGTGATCAAGCTGATCCCACCGCTGATCATCGGCGAGCGGGAGGTGGACCGGTTCGTCGACGCCTTCACGGCCGTGATGGACGACGCGCACGACGGCGGGCTGGTCTGGGACTTCGGGAAGACGCTGGTCAAGCAGGCGCTGGCCAACCGGTAGGCGTTTTGCCTCTGAGGCAAGGAATTTGCCGCGGGGGCAAGGCTCCGGCTGAATGGAGGCATGAGCTCCTCCGAGACCGAGCGGTCCTCCGGGGCTGCCCCGTCGGCTGACCAGGCGGCCGGTGCGCTGCCAGCCGTCGCACCGCAGCTGCGTGCACTGCGGCGCCGGGCCTCCCTGACCCTGGAAGCCGCGGCCCGCGCCGCCGGGCTGTCGCCCGCCCACCTCTCCCGGCTGGAGACCGGGCAGCGTCAGCCCTCCCTGCCGATGCTGCTCGCGCTCGCCCGCATCTACGGTACGACGGTCTCCGAGCTGCTCGGTGAGACGGTCGCCGACCGGGACGCCGTCATCCGCGCCGCCGACATGGAACCGACCGCGGCGGGGGGCTGGACGTACTGGCAGGCCGGCGCCCCCGGGCGCGGGATGCAGGCCCTGCGCGTCCACGTCCCCCATGGCTCTCAGGGCGACATCGTGCGCGTCCACCCCGGCGAGGAGTGGCTCCACGTGCTCCGGGGACGGCTGCGGCTGAGCCTCGGCGACACCACGCACCAGCTCGCGCCCGGCGACAGCGCCCACTTCGACTCGCTGACCCCGCACCGGATCGCCGCCCAGGACCCGGACGGCGTCGAGCTGCTCTTCGTCCACACCCTCCTGCAGAGCCCCACAGCCGCCCTGTGCCTCGGTCCCACCCCTGGAGACATGCCATGAAGGACATGGAGGAGAAGTTCCCCCGCGCCCTGTGGGTGCGGCTGTTCATCTACCTCGTGGTGGGGCACGTCTTCGCCGCTTTCGTGTACTTCCTGTTCGAGGCAGGGGCACGCTAGCCGCGTTCCTCAGTCGAGCAGTCGCTCGCGCAGCAGCTCCCGGGTCTCCGGGGTGAGCCCGAGCCCCTTCTCCAGATAGGCGTCGACGCCGCCCCAGGTCTCCTCGATGGTGTCGAAGGCCGCCGTCAGGTACTCGGCGCGCGCGTCGAACAGGGGGCTGAGCAGCTCCATGACCTCGGGGGAGTAGGCCGAGGCGGCGGAGCTGCTGCGGTGCACCTTGTAGCGGCGGTGCTTGGCGTTGGACTTCAGGTAGTCGTCGAGGATCGCCTCGCGCTCGACACCCAGGGCGAGCAGCGTCACCGCGATGGACAGGCCCGCGCGGTCCTTGCCCGCCGCGCAGTGCATCAGGGCGGGGACGCTGTCCTCGGCGAGCGCACGCAGCACCTGGGAGTGCTCGGCCGTGCGGTGCCGGATGATCGTGCGGTACGAGGCGATCATCCGGTCCGCCGCCTTGCCGTCCGAGAGGATCGCGCGCAGCTGGTCCAGGTCGCCGTCGCGGACCATCCGCCAGAACTCGGCGCCGTCGGCCGGGTCGCTCAGCGGCAGGTTCACATTGCGCACGCCCGGCAGCTCGACGTCGGGCCCTTCGAGCTTCTGGTCGGCCGCGTTGCGGAAGTCGAAGATCGTGTGCAGGCCCAGGGTGGTCAGGAAGGCGGCGTCCTCCCCGGTCGCATGGGCGAGGTGGCCGCTGCGGAACAGCATCCCCTGCCGCACCCGCCGTCCGTCCACGGTCGGCAGTCCGCCCACATCCCGGAAGTTGCGCACTCCGGCCAGCTCGGGCTCGGTCGACGGGACCTGCTGTGTCACGAGGGCTCCTCCCCTTCGGCGCCGCCGGCGCGGCTCGTCGACGGGCATCACCCGACGATACGACATGCCCTGCCTGGGGCAATGAGTTGTCCACAGGCGTTGCCCGGAGCACCCGGAGCCCTCGATGATGTTGGGGCCTGGTCGCGCCTGGTCGGGCTTGTACGAATCTGTGAGGGCTTGATGCTGGACATCTCCGAAGACGGTCGTACGTGGGTGCTCTCGGGTCCGGCCAGTAGTTACGCCGTCCATGTCACCGACCGCGACGAGCTGCTGCACCTGCACTGGGGCCCCCGGATCGGCCTCGCCGACGCCGAGGCCCTCGCCGTCCGGCCGCTGCCGGACTACTGGCCTTTCGAATCCCCGCTCGACGGGCGCGAGGAGTATCCGGTCGAGGGCGGCCCCCGTTTCGTCCGGCCCGCCCTGTCCGTCCGCACCGCGGAGCGGCGCGGCACCGAGTGGACCTACGCCGGGCACGACGCCGAGGCCGACGAGCTGCGGCTGCGCTTCCGCGACGGTGACCTGACCATCACGCTGCACTACCGGATGCGCTCCTCGACGGACGTCGTCGAGCGCTGGGTGACCCTGGACAACCACGGACCCGCCGTCGAGGTGCTGCGCGCCGACTCCGCCACCTGGACCCTGCCCGACCGCGACACCTGGCGGCTGTCCCAGCTGCACGGCCGCTGGGGCGCCGAGTCCCGGCTGGAGCGCTCCGTCCTCACCCACGGCGAGAAGGTCATCGGCAGCCGCCGCGGCCACACCGGTCACCAGCACCTGCCGTGGGTCGCGCTCGACACCGACGCGACCGAGGAGAGCGGGGAGGTCTACGGTTGCGCCCTGGGCTGGTCCGGGTCCTGGCGGATCGCCGTGGCCCAACTCCCGGACGCGCGCGTGCAGATCACCGGCGGGGCGGGGTACGACGACTCGGGCCTGCTGATGCTCGGCACGGGGGAGTCGTACACGACCCCCGTCTTCGCCGGGCTCTGGAGCGACGGTGGCTTCGGCGGGGCGAGCCGCGCCTGGCACGCCTACCAGCGGGCGTACGTGATCCCGGACGCCGACCAGGACCGGCCGGTGCTGTTCAACTCCTGGGAGGCCACCGAGTTCGACATCTCGGAGGAGCAGCAGCGGGCGCTCGCCGAGCGGGCCGCCGCCATGGGCGTCGAGCTGTTCGTGGTCGACGACGGCTGGTTCGGGGCGCGCACCAGCGACCGGGCCGGGCTCGGCGACTGGACCCCGAACCCCGACCGCTTCCCGGGCGGCCTCAAGCCGCTCGCCGACCACGTGCACGGCCTCGGCATGCGGTTCGGGATCTGGGTCGAGCCGGAGATGGTCAACCCGGACAGCGACCTGTACCGCGCGCATCCGGAATGGGTGCAGTATCAACCGGGACGAAAGCGTACAGAGTTCCGCAATCAGCTCGTACTGAACCTGGCTCGCGAGGATGTCCAGGAGTACCTCTGGGAGCGGCTCGACGGTCTCCTCTCCAGCGCCCCGATCGACTACGTCAAGTGGGACTTCAACCGCTGCTTCACCGACGCCGGCTGGCCGGACGACCCCTACCCGCAGCGGCTGTGGGTCGACCACGTCCACGGCCTGTACGCCCTGCTGGACCGGCTGCGGGTCGCCCATCCCGGGGTGGCCTTCGAGTCCTGCTCGGGCGGCGGCGGCCGGATCGATCTCGGCGCGCTGAGCCGCACGGACCAGGTGTGGACCTCGGACAACACCGACCCGCTCGACCGGCTCGCCATCCAGTACGGCTTCAGTCAGATCCATCCGGCACGGGTCATGGCCGCCTGGGTCACCGACAGTCCGAACGCCATGCTCAACCAGCGGGCCAGTTCCCTGCGGTTCCGGTTCGTCAGTGCCATGGCCGGGGTGCTCGGGGTCGGTGGCGACCTCACGAAGTGGACGGAGGCGGAGCTCGCCGAGGCGCGGGACTGGGTGGAGCTCTACAAGGAGATCCGGCCTGTGGTGCAGCGCGGCGACCTGTACCGGCTGCGTCCGCCGGAGGGCGGCCTGAGCGCCGTGCAGTACGCCCTCGGCGACGAGGTTGTCGTCCTCGCCTGGCTCCAGGCGCAGCGCTACGGCGAGCCCGTTCCGGCGCTCCGGCTGCGGGGCCTCGACCCCACGGCATCGTACGAATGCCTCGAAACGGGCGAAGTTCACCGGGGTGCCGTGCTGCTCCATCACGGGCTGCGGGTCGGCCTGCGCGGAGATCTGGACGCCACCGTCGTCCGGCTTAAGCGTAAGTAGCCGTTCTGCCCGAATAGGGAGCGCTTTGGTTATTTCGACATAACGTGCCCCGATCGTAAAGGAAACGAGGTCGGGGTGCGTGAGCATCGTCATATTCGTGACGATGTGTTGTTGCCATGTGCACGTAATTTTGGTGCTGTTCAGGGGCATTGAGGAAAGCGGGAGATCGGAAATCCACGCTCCGTGACGGAAAATGTGCCGATGCGTCAAGAAAAACGCTGTCACAGGCAACCGCAAGCTTGTCCCTTTGCGTCTTGGTCGCTTACGTTCCACACCAATCCGGACGGACGCCTAATCCTGCCGCCGCCCGGAGCCCCACACACTGACCCGACGTACGGCAGGAGCGGGGGACCCACAGGTAAGACGCCTGTTCCGGTTCCCGGAACGGCTTGGGGTTAAGCCGCGCCTCGGCGCGGCCGGGCATCTCCAGCCCGCACCCGACAGCTCACCTCGCAGGCGACGGAGAGGAATTCGCCATGCCCGCGAAGGGTAAGCACCGCCGCCCGAAGACCCAGCGTTTCACCCGCTCCATCGCCGTCGCCGGAACCGGCGGGGCGGCTCTCGCCCTTCCGCTCATGGGGGCCGCCGGTGCCCACGCCGCCACCCCGCAGTCGGCTCCGGAAAAGGCCGTCCAGTCCGCTCCGGTCGCCGAGAAGGAGGCCGCCGAGAAGGCCACGGGCGCCCGCACGTACACCGTGCAGGCCGGTGACTATCTCGCGAAGATCGCCGACGATCAGAACGTCAGCGGCGGCTGGAAGAAGCTCTACTCGGACAACCGGGACGCCGTCGGCGACGACCCGTCGCTGATCCACCCGGGCCTGAAGCTGTCGATCGGCAAGAAGGCGGCGGGCGAGTCCAAGTCTTCGTCCCCGTCCTCGTCGAAGTCCTCGGCCCTCAAGCCGTCGAAGCCCTCGGCTTCCAAGTCCTCGGCTTCGAAGTCGTCCGCCTCCGGGTCGTCCTCGAAGCCGGCTGCCGCCAAGCCGGCCGCCGCGACCTCCAGCGGCTACAGCCTCCCGGTGGACGGCGCCACCGTCGGCACCCCGTACCGCATGTCCGGCAGCATGTGGTCCAGCGGCTACCACACCGGTGTCGACTTCGTCGTCCCGACCGGCACCTCGCTCAAGGCCGTCGGCGCGGGCACGGTCGTCTCCGCGGGCTGGGGCGGCGCGTACGGCAACCAGGTCGTCATCAAGCTGAACGACGGCAACTACGCGCAGTACGCCCACCTGTCCTCGCTCTCCGTCTCGGCCGGCCAGACCGTGAGCGCCGGACAGCAGATCGGCCTCTCCGGTGCCACCGGCAACGTGACCGGACCGCACCTGCACTTCGAGATCCGCACCACGCCGGACTACGGCTCGGACGTGGACCCGGTCGCCTACCTGCGCTCGCACGGCATCTCCGTCGGCTGACCGACCGCACGACCACCTGCCTGACACGCGACCGTTGGCCGGACCCCGATCCCCGGGTCCGGCCTTCGGTGTGTGCGCACCTTCCGGTCATCCCAAGGGATCGACAGCGGGCGGCAGTTGGGAGACAGTGATCCCGTCCGGAGCGCAAGCGCTTTCTAGAGCCTTCCAGGCGGATCCCCCAAGGAGACGTGTCCCGTGCCGACCACTCGCAGAGCGTTCGCAGCCCTGTCCGCCGGAGCCGCCCTGACGGCCCTCGTTCCGACGGGCGCCGCGTACGCCGCGCCCCGGCACCGCCGCCTCGTCGCCCACGACGACTTCTGCCACGGCCTCGCCCAGTGGGCGACCGAACTCCAGGGCGGCGGCACCGTCACCGCCTCTCGCGGCGTTCTGGAGATCGACGTGCCGAGCGGGGCGACCGTGTGGTTCAGGCGGCGGCTCGAAGGCCCTTACGTCCTCGAGTACACCGCCACGCCTGTCTCCGAGGGCGGGGTCAACGACCGGGTCTCGGATCTCAACAACTTCTGGAACGCGACCGACGTGCGCTCCCCGGGCGACCTCTTCGCCACGCCGCGGGGTGGGGCGCTGGAGGAGTACGACCACCTGACGACGTACTACTCCGGTTACGGCGCCAACTACAACACCACGACCCGGCTGCGGCGGTACGTCGGCGAGCCCGGCGTCCGGCCCTTGATCTACGACTACACCGAGCCGCTGCTGGTCCCCAACGAGCCCAATCGGGTCCGGATCGTCTCCGACGGCTCGACGGTCAGGTGGTGGAACAACGGGCGCCTCGTCTTCGACTACGCAGACCCGCGGCCGTACACCGGCGGGCACTTCGCCTTCCGGACCGTGTGGAGCCACTTCCGGATCACGGGCTTCCGGGTATGGCGACTGACTCCCCAACATCGCTGACGGGTGACGTATTCCGGAGTTGGCGAACACTTTGGGAGTGGCTTATCTCACCGCCCGTCAACCCCTGCCTACGGTCGCGTAGGTCACATTGGAGGGTGAATCATGAGCGGCTGTGGCAGACGATTCGAAGAGTGACAGCAGAGCAGTGATCGGGTCGTACGTGGCGGTGGGGGACAGCTTCACCGAGGGCGTCGGTGATCCCGGCCCCGACGGGGCGTTCGTCGGCTGGGCCGACCGGTTCGCCGTCCTGCTCGCCGACCGCCGGCCCGAAGGCGACTTCCAGTACACCAACCTCGCCGTGCGCGGGAAGCTCCTCGACCAGATCGTGGCGGACCAGGTTCCGCGGGCCGCCGAAATGGCCCCGGACCTCGTCTCGTTCTGCGCCGGGGGCAACGACATCCTCCGGC
This sequence comes from Streptomyces sp. NPDC052064, assembly GCF_055585925.1. Lineage (NCBI taxonomy): Bacteria > Bacillati > Actinomycetota > Actinomycetes > Kitasatosporales > Streptomycetaceae > Streptomyces > Streptomyces sp. NPDC052064. Next base: position 339,799 of record NZ_JBVJJE010000006.1, on the reverse strand, counting down.
CCGGTACCGACCCGGACGAGGTGGCCGAGCGTTTCGAGCGGGCCCTTGTGCGGCTCACCGCCGTGGCCGGCACGGTGATGGTGACGACCGGGTTCGACACCCGTGGGATGCCCGTGCTCAAGCACCTGCGGGGCAAGATCGCGACGTACAACGGGCATGTCCGGGCCATCGCCGACCGGTACGGCTGCCCGGTGCTCGACCTGTGGTCCCTGCGCAGTGTCCAGGACCGCAGGGCATGGGACGCCGACCGGCTGCACCTGTCGCCCGAGGGGCACACGCGGGTGGCGCTCCGTGCGGGGCAGGTGCTCGGGCTGGAGGTTCCGGCCGACCCGGAGCAACCGTGGCCACCGCTGCCGGCGCGGGGGCCGCTTGAGGTTCGGCGGGACAATGTGCACTGGGCGCGGGAGTTTCTGGTGCCGTGGATCGGACGGCGGCTGCGTGGGGAGTCGTCGGGGGATCACGTGACGGCCAAGGGGGCTCTGTCGCCGGAGGACATCAGGATGCGGATCGCTTCGGTGGCGTAGGGGGACGGGTGCGGGTGCCTGCGGCGGCCTGCGGGGGTGCGGTGCGGGCGCCTGCGGCGGCCTGCGCGGGTGCCGTGCGGGTGCCTGCGGCGGCCTGCGCGGGTGCGGTGGGGTGCGCGTAGCGCCTTCGCGGTGGTGGTGGGTCGGGGCCGCGCCGGGGGGTGTCCGTCCTCGGAACGGCGCGATGGGGTCGAGTACCGACTGACTGTCCGCTGACGCGCCAACCGCTGCGGGCGGACACCCCCCGACACGTCCCCTTCTCGCCGTCGGCGGGTGCGGGCCCGTCGTGGCCGCCCTGGTGAGCGCGCCGCTTCGCGCTCAAGCTCCCACCGCGAGGAACTGGCGGGCGCCGCGCAACGTGGTGTGCAGCTTGCGCTGGGTGGCGCGGCTGTCGAGGCGGACGTCGAGGGCCCCGGGGAGCGCGCTTTCGGCCCGCAGGCCCACGGGCAGCCGGGAGACGTCGAGCCCGTCGCGCCTGGCTACAAGGGTTCCGAGCTCGTGGCGGCTCACGGCGTCGGACCCTGCCAGATGGTGTACGCCGTGTGCGTCGCAGCCCGCGAGTTCCAGCAGGGCGGCGGCCAGGTCGGCCACATGGACGGGACAGCGGACGTCGTCGGTGAACAGGACGCCGTTTCGGGTACCGGCCACGAGGTCGTGCACCATGCGTACGTGCACGGACTGCCGGTCGCCGATGATCAGCGAGGTGCGAGCGACAACGGCATCCGGGTGTACGAGGCGAACCCCTGTCTCCGCTGCGGCCTTGGCCGCGCCGTAGGGGGTGACAGGATCGGGCGGGCAGTCCTCGTCGTAGTGGACGCGTGCGCCGGAGAACACTGCGTCGCTGGATACATGGACCAGGCGGCAGCCGTACTTCACCGCAGCCATCGCCATGCGGACAGGGCCCTCGGCGGTGACCGCCCAGTCGGATTCGCTGCTCGTCGCGTTGACGACGAGGCGCGGGCGGACCTCAGCCCCGACTGCTTCGACGCGCTGGGGGTCCCGCAGGTCGAGGGCGTGCCATGCGACCCCGGGGGTGGTGCCGGGCCTGGTCGCGAAGGTCGCGGCCGTCGCGTGCCCGGCCGCTGCCGACCGGCGGACCAGTTCAGCGCCCAGGAACCCGCTACCACCGATGATCAGGACTGTCATGACGCGACACAGTAGTTCCATGTGCTCGGGCGTCACGCGCTTGGTGAGTGCCGTCTTCTCCACCCCTCGGACGGGACGATGAACGGCTCGACGATCTGACAGGCCATATGCGCGTGGCGGTCCTGACCTGGAAGTGCCCCACGGCCACCGCTGATCCGCTCACGTCGAGCTCGGTGAGCCCGGCGTGAGCCGGTTCGTGTCCTGCCTGTTCATTGAGCCGGCTCGGTCTTGTCAGCGACCTCGGCCTGCCCGCCGCGGAACACCTCCTTGACGAGCCTCTGCTGCGCCTTCTGGAACGCCTCGGCCGTGGCGGCGAAGTCGAGCTCGGCGTCCCCGGTGGTCAGGGAGGCGGTCAGGGTCGTACCGCCGTCGGGTGTGCTGTACATCAGAGCCCCCCAACCGAAAAAGCCGCCGTTGTGGTTGAAGATGGTGCCGCCGCCGTCCGTCTCCTCCACGAACAACCCCAGGCCGTAGCCGGCCTTGGGATGCGGCGTGCGCATCTCGGCAAGCAGTGAGTCCGGCAGGAGCTTGCCGCTCATCAGCGCGGAGAAGAACAGGTGGAGATCCTCGGTGGTCGAGATCATGTCACCGGCGGCGGAGATCCAGGAGACGTTGAAGCGGGTGACATCGACCACCTTCCACTGGCCGGCGTGCTCGTACCGGTAGTAGCCGTGAGCGTGCGGCTCGGGGATCTCCGGCGAGGCGCCCGGCGCCACGGTGCCCGACATTCCCAGTGGCTGCAAAATCAGCCGATGCAGCTCCTCGGCCAACGAACGGCCGGTGACCTCCTCGATCAGCAACTTGGCCAGTACGTAGTTGGTGTTGGAGTAGCTCCAGTCCGTCCCCGGCTCGAAGCGCGCCGGCTTGGACAACGCCAGCCGTACCAGCTCCTCCGGTTGGTAGGTGTGGAACTGGTTGTCCACGTACTCCTGCCCCTGCCAGGGGATCCCCGGCGCGACCGTCCCGTCGTCGTAGTACTCGCCGGTGTAGTTGAACAGCCCGCTGGTGTGCTGCAGCAGCATCCGTACCGTGATCCGCCGGTCCAGCCCGAACCGGGGCAGGTAGTCATCCGCTGGGCTGTCCAGCCCGATCTTGCCCTCGGCCACGAGTCGCAGCACCACGGTCGCGGTGAAGGCCTTGGTGGTGCTGCCGATCCGGAACCGCCCGTTGGTCGGCGGTTTGGCGCTCTCGCCCAGCTTGCGCACCCCGGCGCTGCCGACCCACTCGCCCCGCTCGTCGTGCACGCGCAACTGCACGCCGCTGAAACCGGAATCGATGATCTCCTGAAGGGCCTTCTGCAACTCCGGGCGGTCCTGCCCGGCAACGGTGAGGGACATGGCTGTGTGCTCCTTACGGGTTGGGTGGTTGATGCGGTGACGGGGCTGCCCAGGCAGCGACGACGTTGTGCCGACCGCCAAGGGCCGTGCTTCTCAGAGGCTGCGGGCGGTGATGTCGCCGTAGGCGGTGGGCGCGTGGAGGTTCAGGTCGGCGGCTCCGTCGGTGTTCCGAAGCGTGTTGTGGGTCCGGCCGTACGTGGTGCCGGCGTCCAGGGGGGCGGAGACTCCGCGGGCCGCGCCGAGCGAGATCTCGCCGTGCTCGGTGCGCAGCGTGACCGTGCCCCGCACGGCCTCGGCGATGCGGAGGTCGCCCTTTCTGGTGCTGATCTGCGCGGGGCCGCCCAGTCGGCCGATGCCCCGGAACTCGGCGCCGGCCGTATTCGCCGCGATGCGGGAGCCGGCGGGCAGCTGGACGGTCACCTCGACGGATCGGGAAGCGCCGACGCCGTCGCCGTATTCGACCTTGGTCTGTTCCGCCGCTCTCACATCGCGACCGTGGTGGCGATGATTCCGCATCGTGTTCTCCTTCGACCCGTTGTTTCCAGCGATGGAAAAGCTACGTTGCATTCGTGGATTCGGCAACACATTCGTTGCGTAGAAACACTATAGAGGCAGGTCAACGCCATGTATTCGTTGCAATGGATTTACATTCAACGCAACGGTCGCCGCTCCTGTGCGTTGCAATGGATAGAGGGTGAACGCTATGCTGAGCGCACCAAGGAGCACTAAGGAGACCGCGATGCCGGGAGGCAGGCTCACCCAGCAGGAACGCCAGCAGATCGCGCAGGGGCTGGCCGATGGCCTCGCCTACGCGGAGATCGGCAGACGTCTCGATCGTCCGACCTCGACGGTCACGCGTGAGGTGATGCGCAACGGCGGCCCCACCGCCTACCGCGCCGACCTGGCCCACCGCGCCACCGAACGCCGCACCCACCGGCGCAGGCAGGCCGCGCCAAGGGGGGCCGAGGCGCCCGCGCCGGCCCATGGACGCGACGCCGAGGCCGTGCGCGAGTACGAGGAGATGTTCACCACCCTCCTCATGCAACAGGGCCTGCCCAAGATGATGTCCCGGGTGCTGACCTGCCTCTACACCACCGACGCGGGCAGCCTCACCGCGTCCGAACTCGTCCGCCACCTCCAGGTCAGCCCGGCGTCCGTCTCCAAAGCGGTCACGTTTCTCGAAAGCCAGGGCCTCATCCGCCGGGAACGCGAAGAAGGCCGCCGCGAGCGCTACGCCGTCGACGACGACGTCTTTTACCAAGGGATGATGGCCAGCGCCCGGTCCAGTGCTCAGCTCGCCGAGACCGCGCGGCAGGGCGTCGGCGTCCTCGGCCCCGACACCCCGGCCGCCACCCGCCTCGAGAACATCGCCCGCTTCGTCGACTTCGTAGCCGAGAGCCTTGTCCGCGCCGCGGAGCAGGCTCGCGAGGTCCTCCACACCAAACCCGAAACGACCTCAGGCGGCACCGTCGATCGCGGATAGGCGGCCGTCTTGGGTTGCCGGACCGGTCAGGGCAGGGTCAAGGCCACGGTCTCCAGGCCCAGTTCGCGAGCAAGTGCTTCCTCGGCCCACTCCTGCGCCCGTGCCCGCGGCACCGCGCCCGCGTAGGACATCAGCTGGACGGCGAGGCCGTCGAGAAGGGCGGTGAGGCGGAGGGCCGTGCCGTGCGGGTCGGGGCAGTGGAACTCGCCGGCCGCCACGCCCTCCGTGATGACCTCGGCGAGGGCCGCCTTCCACTGCCTGTCGAGGTCCTGGGTGACCTCCCGCAGCGCGGGCTCACGCAGCGCCGCCGCCCAGCCCTCGATCCACAGCCGCCAGCCCTTGGCCTGGCCTGTCGGGGCGTACCACCGTACGGCCGACCGCAGCCGGCGCAGTGCCGACGTACGGCGGCCGAGCAGTCTGCGCAGATGGGCGAGGTCGGCCTCGGCCGCGTGCCGGAACGCGGCGGCGACCAGCTTCTCCTTCGTCGAGAAGTGATAGAGCACCAGCGCGTTGCTCACACCGAGCGCCGAGGCCACGTCGGCGATCCTGACCGCCGCCACGCCCCGGGCCTCGATCTGCTCGACGGCGGCCCGCAGCAGTTCCCCGCGCCGTTCCGCCACGCTCAACCGGACTCTCGTCACGCCGTCACCCTACACACGCGCGTGCACCCTCTTGACGTGCGTGTCCGGCCGGTCCGGTGTGGGGCCCGTGGCTGCCTCGCCGTCCGTCAGCGGTACCAGCCGAACCGTTCCGCTATGACCGGCAGCCGGTCCGCCACGAGCGCGTGGGCCGCGTCCCGTGGTGTCGTGCCGTCGGCCAGTGCGCGGGCCAGCATCCGCTCGACCAGGGACCGCATCGAGCGGCGTGTGTGCGCGAACGCCTCCTCCGCGTCGGCGCCGATGTCCCCGAACAGCGTCCACCACCACCAGGCGTTCGTCCCGGAGTTGACCACGACGTCCGGCAGCACGGTCACCCCGCGCGCGGCCAGCAGTAGCTCCGCCTCCGGTCGCACGGGCATGTTGGCCGCCTCGACGACCCAGCGGGCGGTGATCCGCTCCTGGTTCCCGGCGTCGATCGCGTACGAGACGGCCGCGGGCACCAGGACGTCCGTGTCGGCCGACAGCCAGGCGTCGCCCGGCAGTTCGCGGTCGCCCGGACGCAGCGCGGAGCGGTCCACGGTGCCGTGGGAATCCCGCGCGGCGAGCAGCTCCTCGACGTCGAGCCCCGCCGGATTGGCGATCGTGCCCTTGATGTCGGCGACCGCCACGACCGTGAGTCCAGCGCGTGTGAGGAAGCGTGCGGTGGCCCCGCCCATGGTGCCCAGCCCCTGGAGGGCGACCCGCGTCCCCGCGCGGGACACCCCGGCACGGTCCAGCGCCGTGAGGGCCGCCTCGGCGACACCGCAGCCGCCGACCAGCTCGTCGAGCCCGATGCCGTCCACCTCGACCGCGAACGCGTCCCCGAGCCGGCGCCGGGACTCGGCCTCGTCGTCCAGCAGCGGGTACACGGCCTGGATGGAGGAGACCAGTCCCGCCTCGGCCGCGGCCCGGTCCACCAGGTCCTGGGTGAGCCCGAGGTCCTCGCCGGTCGTCCAGAAGCTCTCGATGTACGGCCGCATGGCACGCAGGTACCGCACCAGCAGCGGGTAGGCCTCCGGATCGCGCGGATCGCAGTCGATGCCGCCCTTGGCGCCGCCGAGCGGGACGTAGCGGCTGTCGGGGTCGTAGTGGAGGGCCTCTTTCATGCTCATGCCGCGGGCCAGGCCGGTGACCTCGTCCAGGGTGCAGCCCGGGCGCATCCGCAGACCGCCACTGGCGACACCGCGCACCAGCCGGTCGACGACCAGGAAACCCTGGCGGCCGGTGATGTGGTCGGTCCAGGTGAGGGACAGCAGAGGGCTGGCCATGCGGGCTCCTTCGCCGGGATTACTGAATACCTGTTCAGTATCACGGTCGCGGGGCCCCTGCGGCCCAGTGTTGTCGGAGGGGCCGACCATAATGGAAAGCCTGACTGACTCCACCTGGAGGTACCGTGGCCGGTTTCCGTTCCCTGAGCTCCGGGCTCCGCGCGCTCCCGCCCGGGGCGTTCGGTGCGGACCCGAGCGGAGAGCGCATGGCGCGCATCCGCAGATCGCCCCACTTCGAGAACGGGGTCTTCCGGAACCCCGGCGGCCCCGCGCGGACCCGCCCCTCGGGCTCGGCCCTGGACTTCGCGAAGGTCTTCTTCGACAAGGAGACCCGGCCCCGCCGCTCCCCGAAGGGCACGGTTCCGGTGCACGCCACCACCCTCGCCGACATAGCCCGGCCGCCGGCCACCGGGTTGCGGCTGACCTGGATGGGGCACTCCAGCGTGCTCGCCGAGATCGACGGCCGGCGCGTCCTGTTCGACCCGGTGTGGGGCGAGCGCTGCTCCCCGTTCCCCTTCGCCGGTCCCAAGCGGCTGCACCCGGTGCCCCTGCCGCTGGCCGCGCTCGGCCCGGTCGACGTCGTGGTCATCTCGCACGACCACTACGACCACCTGGACATGCCCACCATCAAGGCCCTGGCCGGCACGGACACGCTGTTCGCCGTGCCGCTCGGCGTCGGGGCGCACCTGGAGCACTGGGGTGTGTCCGCCGACCGGCTGCGCGAACTGGACTGGCACGAGGCCACGAAGATCGGCGGCCTCACCCTGACCGCCACTCCGGCCCGGCACTTCTGCGGGCGGGGGCTGCGCAACACCCAGCACACCCTGTGGGCCTCCTGGGTCGTCGCCGGCGAGGAGCACCGGATCTACCACAGCGGCGACACCGGCTACTTCGACGGCTTCAAGGAGATCGGCGCCGAGCACGGGCCGTTCGACGCGACGATGATCCAGCTCGGTGCGTACTCCGACTTCTGGCCGGACATCCACATGACGCCCCCGGAGGGGCTCCAGGCCCAGCTCGACCTCCAGGGAGGCAAGCCGCACGGGGTGCTGCTGCCGATCCACTGGGGCACGTTCAACCTCGCCACCCATGCCTGGGCCGAGCCGGGGGAGTGGACGAAGGACGTGGCCGAGGAGGCGGGACAGGACGTGGCGTTCCCCCGGCCTGGCGAGCCCTTCGAGCCGGCTGGGAAGCTCCCCGGGGAGCCTTGGTGGCGGGCGGTGTCCGCGCCCCTCGCTCATCCGTGGCGCCGTACCACGAGGGTGGCCACCGCGCCGACCGCTCCAGGGGATCTCGACCTCGCGGGCGAGAAGTGATCCGGTGGTGCCGCGGCGTGTGAGGGGCGCGGACGCCCGCCATCGTCACGGAGGTCCTTCTTCGACCAGCGGAAGCCCCGCCGACCGCAACGCCCTGTCGAGCGCACCCACGTCGTAGATTCCCGTCAGGTCATCCGATTCGAGCAGGCGCAGCCGCGCGGCGTGCCGGGCCTGGGCGCGCGGGGTCCTCGGCAGCGGGTCGTCGGTGAACGTGATCCCCTGCCAGGCGGCGTCGAGCACGGCAGCCGGAAGCGCCTTGCCCGTCAAGCGCTTGAGGTGGGCGCCGGCCGCGGTCCTGGCTTCCTGGGTATGGGTGTCGATCCAGGCGTTGGCAGCGACGGATGCCCGTACGACCGCGTCGACCATGTCCGGGTGTTTCGCCAGGAACGTGGGTGAGACGATGACGTTCGTCGTGACGAACCGGCGACCGGGCCAGAGGTCCGCCTCGTCCAGCAGCACGCGTGCCCCCTCCGCGACCAGGATCGCGGCGGTCGGCTCGGGAACCCAGGCGCCGTCCAGTGAGCCGGAGCGGTAGGCGTCCACCGTCACCCGGTTGTCACTGCGGATCAGGGAGACGTCGCCCCGGCCGGGTCCTAGAGGTCAGGTGTGGAGACGGGCGGAGGGAGGGAGGCGGCCGTGCTGCCCCGGCCACCTCAGCGTACTCACCCGCCAGGCGCGCGCTCAAGAGGAACTCCTCGTCAGCGCACGGAACTTGGTCGACGTACGTGGCCTCGGACAGCAGTACGTCGGCGTCCCGTCCCAGGGCGGTCACCTCGGGACTGGGCCCGGTGTCTCCGGTGCAGGCCAGGGACGTGCCGCCCGCGGTCAGCCGGACGCCCGCGTTCGGGACGAGGCGGCAGCAGGCGTGTGTCGACACGGAAGGGGCCGATCTCGAAGCTGTCGTCGCCCTGGAACTCGCGCAGTTCGAAGGAGTCCCTCAGCATCCCGGGCCGGTCCAGGGAGAGCACCGCGTCGGGTCCGCGGCTGCCGTTCCTGACCGAGGCGAGGGCGCTCACCAGCGTGCGCGGCCGCGATCTGTACGTCAGTCCGACGGCTCTGCTGGGGCCCGTGCCCGAACTTCCGCGCACCGTGGTGGCGGCGGGCTGGTCGGGCTCCGGCTTCAAGTCGGCTCCGGCGGTGGCCGAGGCGGTGGCCGAGCTGGCGGCCCGCGCCGGTTGTCCGGCGCACCCGGCTTCCCTGTGAGCCCGACTTCCGGGCGCGGGCAGCCATGGCCCAGGCCGACACGGTCAGTGACGATCAGGGAGGGGTGGCGAAGAGTGCCGAAGACGCTGAAACGCCGTCGGCGGGCCGACCGCGGGCGGACAGTCGACGAGTGACGGGCAGACGGCGAGGGCCGGGGAGCGCGGAGCCCCCGGACCTCGCCGTTTGCTCATGACCGCTTCTGACCAGGTCGGATCGAACCCTTTCTCTTCGCGGGAGCTTTGCGCGAGGGGTTTATCGATCTGTCGTACGAGGTCTCATACCAGAGCGGGACGCTCACCGTATGAGTTTGTCAACTGCCCACCGCACATGATGCGCTGACGACTACTGTCAGTGTCCGTCGGGAAACAGACGGATCAGGGAGCGGGGACCGGCACGTGCAGGCGCAAGGCGGACGAGGGAGTCGACGCGAGGGGGATTCCCGCTGCCCGCGCACGACGGATGCCGGTACACGCGCCGCCGTGGTGACCTCCTCCGGCCCCGGGCAGCACACGGACTCCGGACGCGGCGGTGCCGGGCGGGAGCAGGGCGAGCCCGGGCGGACGGCTCGGGGCGCGCGGAAGCGACCCCGTGAGCCCGGTCGTATCACCGCAAGCCCCCCTGGCACCCAGGCCCGACGGACCAGTACGAGGACACCGATGTCTCACCTCCGCGCCCCGACCGCACGCGCAGACCGCCGTGAGGGCGGGCGGCACGGGCGGCCGGCCGCCCGCACCGCACCCGCGCTGCCCGAGACCCACATACGGCCCCAGCTGCTGCGTCTCGCCGTGCTGCCGCCCGTCGCCGTCGCCCTCAGCGGCTGTGCCGCCGTCCTCTTCACCGTCCGGTCCACCGGAGCGCGGCCGGAACCGACGCTGTGGGCCGTGCTCGCCGGGGCGGTCTCGGTGACCCTCGTCGGCATCGTCGTCGCCGCAGTGGCCGCCAACCGGGCCGCCCGGTCCGTGCACGACCGCATCGGCGTCCTGCGCCGCACCACCGCACGGCGCGAGGCCGACCTGCGCGCCCTGGTCGAGACGCTGCGCCGCGGCGACGGACCGCCGCAGCTCAGCTCGCAGAGCAGTCAGCGCGGTGGCCCCGCCGAGGGCGCCGACGACTTCGAACTCCTCGCCGCCGACCTGACCCGTGTGCACGACGGCGCCGTCACCGCCGTCGTCCAGGCCTCACAGCTCTCCAGCCAGGCGGGCAGCGAACAGAAGCTCGAGGTGTTCGTCAATCTCGCCCGGCGCTTGCAGTCGCTGGTGCACCGCGAGATCTCCATCCTCGACGAGCTGGAGAACGAGATGGAGGACCCCGACCTGCTCAAGGGGCTCTTCCACGTCGACCACCTCGCCACCCGCATCCGCCGCCACGCCGAGAACCTCGCCGTGCTCGGCGGGGCCGTCTCCCGCCGCCAGTGGAGCAACCCGGTCTCCATGACCGAGGTGCTGCGCTCGGCCATCGCCGAGGTCGAGCAGTACTCCCGGGTCAAGCTGGTGCCGCCGATCGACGGCACCCTGGGCGGACACGCCGTGGCCGACGTCATCCACCTGCTGGCCGAACTCGTGGAGAACGCCACGGTGTTCTCCGCCCCGCACACCCAGGTGCTGCTGCGCGCCAACCTCGTCACCGCCGGGCTGGCCGTCGAGGTCGAGGACCGTGGACTGGGCATGCCCCTGGAGGAGCAGACGCGGATGAACGCGCTGCTCGCCGACCCGGACCAGGTGAACGTCGCCCGGCTCCTCGCGGACGGCCGCATCGGGTTGTTCGTCGTCTCGCAGCTGGCCAGGAGGCACGGCATCACCGTCCGCCTCCAGACCAACATCTACGGCGGAGTGCAGGCGGTGCTCGTCGTGCCCCAGGCGCTGCTGGGGGCGGAGGCGGGCGCGCCCGGGAGCACTGGACAGCCGGAGGGCGAGGCGGGCGGTGCGGATCGTCCGGCCGTACCGCTGCGGCAGAGCCGGCAGCACGGAGAGCACGGACAGCTCGGGCAGTCCGCGGCCGGGGCAGGAGACGGAGCGGCGTCCCGGGACGAGGGGGCTGTGTCCGGTGGGGCCGGGCTCGGAAGCTCGCCCGAAGCCGGATCCGCGGCTGCGTCGGTGTCCTCGGTGGGGTACGGATTCTCGTCCGGGTCAGACGCCCCGTCCGATGCGCTGCCGTCGGTCCTGCCCGCCGCATCCCGGGCGCACCGGCAGGAGGCCGAACCGGCCTCGGGCGGACGCCCGCAGAGCGGCCGGCCCGCGCCCCTGCCCGTGCGCGGAACCCATCGGGAGCGGCCCAACCCGGCCGAGGCGAGGCCCGGTATCAGCCCCGACGACCGGCGCATCCTCGCCGAGAACGTGATCGCGCCGCCCACCCCGCGCAACGGCACCGTGCGCGGCACGATGGGCAAGCCCCAACTGCCCCGCCGCCGCGCCCAGGAACACATCGCGCCCCAGCTGCGCGACGGTCCCACGCCGCGTCAGGACCCCGACCACCTCGTCGGCCATGATCCCGGCCTGATGGCAGCCTTCCAGCGCGGCATCAGCCTCGCCGAGGCCCAACAGCACATGGAGGCCGGGAACACGGAGTGGGGCGACATGGAGCCGTCGACGCACGGGGAGCCTCCGACGCGCAACGAGCCGGCACACATGGAGCCAACGCACACGGAGCCGACGCATATGGAGTCGGCACACGTGGGGTCGACACACGTGAAGCCGCCACACGGGGACCCCGCGCACAGGGAGCCCGCGCACAGGGACCCGATCGCCATGGAGCCGGTGCACACCGAGTCCCTCCCCACCGTGGACGCGGCCCGCACAACCGAGGCGCGCGGCGCCCGGGACGGTGTGACCGCGTCCCGCCCCGACCACATCACCACCCGGCACGACGGGAGCGCACCCGCCGGATGACCACCCCCGTTTCCACCCCCACCCCCAGCGCTCCCTCAGACCTTCGTACCCCAAGGAGTCGATCCACCATGGCGAGCGATGCGCCGACCGCCCATGTATCCGATCTCGACTGGCTGATGAGCGGCCTCGTGCAGCGCGTACCGCACACGACCGCCGCGGTGCTCCTGTCCTGCGACGGACTCGTGAAGTCCGTGCACGGGCTCGACCCGGACAGCGCCGACCACATGGCCGCCCTGGCCTCCGGCCTGTACTCCCTCGGCCGCAGCGCCGGCGTCCGCTTCGGCGACGGCGGCGACGTCCGGCAGGTCGTGGTCGAACTCGACTCGACCCTGCTGTTCGTCACCACCGCCGGCTCCGGCACCTGCCTGGCCGTGCTCGCCGGCCGAGAGGCCGACGCGGCCGTCCTCGGCTACGAGATGGCGATGCTGGTCAAGAGCGTCCGCCCGTACCTGGTCACCGCCCCCCGCCAGCAGTCCGTCGAATCCCCGGCGATGAGGCGTTGAGCGTGGCGGCGGCCGGTGACGGGCCCTGGCTCGACGACGCGGCCGGGCGGCTGGTGCGCCCGTTCACGGTCAGCAACGGCCGCACCCGTCCCACCGTCGCGCTCGACCTGATGTCGCAGGTGATGGCCACCGGGGCGACCCCCCTCGGCTACCTCGGCCCCGAGCACGCGCAGGCACTGGAGCGGTGCAGTGTGCCCGTCGCCGTCGCGGAGGTCGCCGCCCATCTGAAGCTGCCGGTGGCCGTCACCAAGGTGCTGCTGGCGGACCTCGTGGACTGCGGGGCGCTGACCACCAAGCCCCCCGCGTTCCACCACAACCCGACGGACCGGGCCCTTCTGGAGGCAGTGCTCGATGGACTACGACGACAGCTCTGACTACGCCGGCGCTTCCGGCCACGGCGGCGACCCGTTCCCCACCGCCCTCAAGATCCTTGTGGCGGGCGGGTTCGGCGTGGGCAAGACGACCTTCGTCGGCGCGGTCAGCGAGATCGCGCCGCTCAGCACGGAGGAGCTGCTCACCACCGTCGGTGCCGCGACCGACAACCTCGACGGCATCGAGAACAAGGTCGAGACGACCGTGGCCATGGACTTCGGCCGCATCACGCTCGACGCGAAACACGTGCTGTACCTGTTCGGCACCCCCGGCCAGGAGCGGTTCTGGTTCATGTGGGACGAGTTGTGCGAGGGCGCGCTCGGGGCGGTCATCCTCGCCGACACCCGCCGCCTCCAGGAGTGTTTCGCGGCCGTCGACTTCTTCGAACAGCGCGGCCTCGGCTTCATCGTCGCCGTCAACGAGTTCGACGGCGCCTTCCGTTACGACCCGGAGGAGGTGCGCGCGGCCCTCGACCTGTCGGAGGAGATCCCCGTCGTGTGCTGCGACGCCCGGATCTCCAGTTCCGGGGTCCAGACCCTGCTGACCCTCGTGCGTCACCTCATCGCCCATGCGCCCGCCCCCACGACGGGGTATGGCGCCCACATGTGATCCCCCAACACCCGCCAGGGAGCCCGTATATGACGCATGCCCACAGTCCGGGAGGACGCCCATGAGCTACGACCCGCCGCGCCCGGCCGGTCGTCTGCTGCTCACACCCGAGGACAAGGAGGCCCCCGCTCGTGCCGGCCGACTGCGCCTGCTGGGCCTGGGGGAGCGCCCCGAACCCGCACTCGACGCCTTCGCGCACCGCCTCGCCGAGCTCACCGGGGCGCCGTACGCCATGGTCAACTTCCCGGACGAGCGGGGCCAGTTCTACGCGGGCCTGTACGTTCCAGCCGTCACGCCGGTGGTGCGGAGCGACGGGTCCAGCCCCCGGGTCGGCCGTACTCTGCCCCGCGACCATGGCTTCTGCCCCCATGTGGTGGCGCGACGCAAGGCCCTGGTCCTGGAGGACGTCCACGACTATCCGCGGTTCGCGGGCAATCCGGTGGTCGACGAGTTCGGTATCCGTTCCTATCTGGGAGCACCGCTCATCGACTGCACGGGCCTGGTGCTGGGCACGGTCAGCGTCGCCGACGTCGGGCCCCGGCCGTGGGGGAAGCCGGGCCTGACGGCCATCAAGGAACACGCCGCCCAGCTCGTCGTACAGCTGGAGGGCTGGGACGGCCGGCTGCCCTACTGACACGCCCCGGGTTTCCGCAGCGCACCAGGCGGGCGTGAAGGAAAGCTGAGGCGGCGCTTAAGAAAACCTCGATGGACCGGTGCGGCCGGCGTGCGGCAGATTGCTGTGCGATCCCACTCCTCTCCCGGCCAGGGGCTCCTTCGGCATGCCCGGAGCCGGGACTCACCCCCCCAGGAGCCGTAGCGGTGAAGGCGCTGGTCAAACAGAAGGCGGAGCCCGGGCTGTGGCTCGCGGACGTCCCGGAGCCCGCCCTCGGGCCCGGCGACGTACTGATCAAGGTGCTGCGCACCGGAATCTGCGGCACCGACCTGCACATCAGGGCCTGGGACGGCTGGGCGCGGCAGGCGATCCGCACCCCGCTCGTGCTCGGGCACGAGTTCGTCGGCGAGGTCGTCGAGACCGGACGGGACGTCAACGACATCGGCATCGGCGACCGGGTGAGCGGCGAGGGCCACCTCGTGTGCGGCAAATGCCGCAACTGCCTGGCCGGCCGCCGTCACCTGTGCCGGGCCACCATCGGGCTGGGGGTGGGCCGGGACGGGGCGTTCGCCGAGTACGTGGCCTTGCCCGCCGCCAACGTCTGGGTGCACCGCGTGCCCGTCGACCTCGACGTGGCCGCGATCTTCGACCCGTTCGGCAACTCCGTGCACACGGCGCTGTCGTTCCCGCTCGTCGGTGAGGACGTGCTGATCACCGGGGCGGGACCGATCGGCCTGATGGCCGCCGCCGTGGCCCGGCACGCCGGAGCCCGCAACGTCATGATCACCGACGTCAGCGAGGAGCGGCTGGCACTGGCCCGCAAGATCGGTGTCAGCCTCGCGCTCAATGTCGCCGACGCCACCATCGCAGACGGGCAGCGCACGCTCGGCCTGCGCGAGGGCTTCGACATCGGCCTGGAGATGTCCGGCCGTCCCGAGGCGATGCGGGACATGATCGCCAACATGACACACGGCGGCCGGATCGCGATGCTCGGCCTGCCCGCGCAGGAGTTCCCCGTCGACTGGGCCCGGATCGTCACCTCGATGATCACCGTCAAGGGCATCTACGGCCGCGAGATGTTCGAGACCTGGTACGCGATGTCCGTGCTGCTGGAAGGCGGCCTCGACCTCGCGCCCGTGATCACCGGCCGGTACGGCTTCCGCGACCACGAGGCGGCGTTCGCCGACGCGGCGAGCGGCCGCGGCGGCAAGGTCATCCTCGACTGGACCGCGTAACTCCCCCTCACCGCAAGCACTTCAGGAGCCCCTCATGTTCGACTCCGTGCGCGACGACCTGCGCGCCACCCTCGACGAGATCCGCGCCGCCGGCCTGCACAAGCCCGAGCGCGTGCTCGGCACCCCGCAGTCCGCCACCGTCAACGTCACCGCGGGCGGCCGCCCCGGCGAGGTCCTCAACTTCTGTGCCAACAACTACCTCGGCCTCGCCGACCACCCCGAGGTCGTCGCCGCCGCCCACGAGGCCCTGGACCGCTGGGGCTACGGCATGGCATCCGTCCGCTTCATCTGCGGCACGCAGGAGGTGCACAAGGAACTGGAGGCACGGCTGTCGGCGTTCCTCGGCCAGGAGGACACGATCCTGTACTCCTCCTGCTTCGACGCCAACGGCGGCGTGTTCGAGACGCTGCTCGGCCCGGAGGACGCGGTCATCTCCGACGCCCTCAACCACGCGTCGATCATCGACGGCATCCGGCTGTCCAAGGCCCGCCGCCTGCGGTACGCCAACCGTGACCTGGCCGAGCTGGAGGCCCGGCTGAAGGAGGCCTCCGACGCGCGCCGCCGGCTGATCGTCACCGACGGCGTCTTCTCCATGGACGGCTACGTCGCCCCGCTGCGGGAGATCTGCGACCTCGCCGACCGCTACGACGCGATGGTCATGGTCGACGACTCCCACGCCGTCGGCTTCGTCGGACCCGGCGGCCGGGGCACGCCCGAGCTGCACGGCGTCATGGACCGCGTCGACATCATCACCGGCACGCTCGGCAAGGCGCTCGGCGGTGCCTCGGGCGGATACGTCGCGGCACGCGCCGAGATCGTCGCCCTGCTGCGCCAGCGCTCCCGGCCGTACCTCTTCTCGAACACGCTCGCCCCGGTGATCGCGGCGGCCTCCCTGAAGGTGCTCGACCTGCTGGAGGCGGCGGACGGCCTGCGCGTCCGGCTCGCCGAGAACACGGCCCTCTTCCGCGGCCGCATGACCGAGGAGGGCTTCGACGTCCTCCCCGGTGACCACGCCATCGCCCCGGTGATGATCGGTGACGCGGCGGTCGCCGGGCGGATGGCGGAACTGCTGCTGGAGCGCGGCGTGTACGTGATCGGCTTCTCGTACCCGGTCGTGCCGCAGGGCCAGGCCCGGATCCGCGTCCAGCTGTCGGCCGCGCACTCGACGCAGGACGTCAACCGCGCGGTCGACGCCTTCGTGGCGGCACGGGCGGAGCTGGCCGGCTGAGAAACACCGGCGACCTGAGAGAATCGATCGCATGATCGAAGCGCGGCGGCTCCACATCCTCCGTGCGGTGGCCGACCATCGTACGGTGACGGCGGCGGCCGCCGCGCTGTACCTGACCCCGTCGGCCGTGTCCCAGCAGCTCGCCGCGCTGGAGCAGGAGACCGGGCACCGGCTCGTCGAGCGCGGCGCCAAGGGCGTACGCCTCACCCCCGCCGGCGAGATCCTGCTCAGCCACACCAACGCGGTCCTCGCGCAACTGGAGCGGGCCGAGGCCGAACTGGCCGCCTACAGCTCGGGAGCCGCCGGCACCGTCACGGTCGCCTCCTTCGCGACCGGCATCGCCCTGGTCGTCGCGCCCGCGGTGGCCCGCCTCGCCGAGTCGGCGCCCGGGATCCGCATCCGCGTCCAGGACGCCGAGGGCGACGCGAGCCTGCCGATGGTGCTGGACCGGCAGGTCGATGTCGCCGTCGCCGTCGAGTACCGGGGCGCCCCGGCCGCCGACGACCCACGACTGACCCACGTGCCGCTGTACGCCGAGCCCTTCGACGCGGTCGTGCCGGTCACCCATCGTCTGGCCGGGGCGGCGGAGGTCCCACTCGCCGAACTGGCCAAGGACCCGTGGATCGGCCCGTACCCCGGCAATCCCTGCCACGATGTGGTGGTCCTGGCCTGCGAGAACGCCGGCTTCCAGCCCTGCATGGAGCACTCCTCGGACGACTTCCGCGCGGTCGTCGCCCTCGCCTCCGCCGACGCGGGCGTCGCCCTCGTGCCGCGTTCGGCGCTGCGCGGTATGGACCTCGCCGGGGTGATCGTCCGCCCCGTCGACGGCACGGCTCCCACTCGGCGGGTCTTCGCCGCCGTACGCCGGGGAGCCGAGGAGCATCCCCTGATCCGCCCGGTGCTGGACGCGCTCGGGACGGCGGCCCAGGTGTGAGGACTCGTTAACACGGTCGTCCCATATTCGGGATAGCGTCCCGGATGTGAGAAGCGACGACACGGACCCGGTCGACACCCGGCTGGGCGCCCGACTGGCCGAGCTGCGGACCGAACACGGCTATTCTCTGGGTGAGTTGGCCGACCGAAGTGGAGTGAGCCGCTCCACCCTCTCCCGGGCAGAGCGGGCGGAGATCAGCCCCACGGCCTCGCTGCTGAACCGCCTGTGCGCCGTCTACGGGCGGACCATGTCCCAGTTGCTCAGCGAGGTCGAGGCCGAACCGGCGCCCGTGGTGCGCGCCGCCGACCAGCCCCTGTGGCAGGACCAGGCCTCCGGCTTCGTACGGCGGTCCGTGTCACCGCCGCACTCCGCCCTGCGCGGTGAGCTCGTCGAGGGCCGCCTCACCGCCGGCGCGGACATCGCGTACGACCGTCCGCCCGTGGTCGGTCTGGAGCAGCACATCTGGGTCCTGGAAGGGGCCCTCGACGTGACCGCGCAGGACAACGAACACCATCTGGGAGCCGGCGACTGTCTGCGCATGCGCGTGTGGGGCCCGACCCGGTTCCGGTGCGCCGCTCCCGAGGGCGTCCGGTATCTGCTGGCGGTGGTGCGGCCGTGATCGTCGACCGTCTGAACGAAGTCCAACTCGCCGAATATGCGGCAGGTTTGGCGGATCTGCTGGTCGACACCGTGAACGGCGGTGCCTCGGTCGGCTTCCTCGCCCTGCTCGACCGTGCCGAGGCTCTCGCCTGGTGGGAGGGACGGGCCGCCGACGTGGCAGCGGGACGGCTCGCCGTGTGGGCGGCGTACGACGGGGAACGGGTGCTGGGCACCGTGAGCCTGGCCTTCCCCGGCAAGCCGAACAGCCGTCACCGCGCCGAACTCGTCAAGCTGATGGTGCACCGGGACGCCCGGGGCCGTGGCCTCGGACGCAGGCTCCTGACCACGGCGGAGGGCGCTGCCGCCGGGGCCGGCGTCACCCTCCTGCACCTCGACACCGAGAGCGGCAGCCCCGCCGAGCAGTTGTACCGGTCCGCCGGCTGGACCGCGATCGGCGCGATCCCCGACTACGCGGCCAGCCCCGACGGGGAGTTGCGGCCGACGACGATCTACTACAAGCACGTACCGGCAACCGCTCTCACCAGGTGATTGTCAGTGGCAGCCGATACCGTGCCTGCCATGCCGGATGCCGAAGACGTAAGACGTATCGCTCTGTCCCTGCCGGACACGACGGAGAAGATCGCCTGGAGCATGCCCACGTTCCGGGTCGCGGGAAAGATGTTCGCCACGCTGCCGGAGGACGAGACGTCCATCGCCGTGCGCTGCCCCAAGGAGGAGCGGGACGAACTGGTGCTCGCCGAGCCGGGGAAGTTCTGGATCGCCGACCACGAGGCGCAGTTCGCCTGGGTGCGGGCCCGGCTCGCCGCTCTCGAGGGCGAGGGCGAGCTGCGGGACATCCTCGCCGACTCCTGGCGCCAGGCGGCCCCGACCCGGCTCCTGGAGGCGCATCCCCGGCTGGGTCTGCCGGCAGCGGACTGAGTAGGGGTGGGCCCCCGGAAACGGATGCGCGATCACCGACGGGAGTGCGGTATTGTTGCTCTGCGCGTTCGACCGAGGGGAAATCCCCAGGTCAGACGGGCAACGGGACGTGGCGCAGCTTGGTAGCGCACTTGACTGGGGGTCAAGGGGTCGCAGGTTCAAATCCTGTCGTCCCGACAGAGTGTCCGGGGTGTCACCCCGGTTCAGGGCCTTGTTCCACTTCGGTGGGACGGGGCCCTTGGTCATTTCGGGGCCGTATCCCTCTCCGCTTGCTCTCCCGCACCCGTGGGGAACGTCGGACGGCGATCACTGGCGGCGATTCTGGTGACCATCGCGGCGAGCTGTCCGCACGCCAGCGTGATCTCCTTCTCGGCCTGGGCGCGTTCACTGACAGCCGCTCCGACCAGGAGGGCGGTCAGTGAGGCGGAACCGTTGAACGCCTGCAGGGTGATCATGTTGGTGAACAGATCGTGAGCGGTGAACGGACCCGTCTTCTGGCCGGCCGCGATGATCGCGAAGGTCGACACGGCGAGGGCGCAGGGCGCGGCCCCGGCCAACTGGAAGCGGAAGGCCGCCCAGATCAGCAGCGGGAAACCGAGGAACAGCAGAGGCGTGCTACTGGTCTCGACGAAACCGACGCAGACCGTGACGGCCAGGAGGAAAACCCCCTCCACCCATCGGGACAGCGGAGCGCCCCTGGGCAGGCGGGCCGAGCGGAGCACCAGCAGGACCGGTGTCACCACCAGGACGCCCATCGCGTCGCCGGTCCACCAGACCGACCACGTCGGCCAGAAGTCGCCGATGTCCAGCACACCGGTGAGGACCAGCGTCCCACTGCCCATCGTGGCGCTGACCAGCATGCCGGTGAAGGCGCCGAGAAAGATCAGTGCGAGGGCGTCCCGCAGACGGTTCATCTCCCGCCGGAACCCGGTACGGCGGAGCAACGCGTACGAGCAGAGAGGTGCGAGCGTGTTGCCCGACGCGATCGCGAGTACGGCCAGGAGCGAGGGCCCCAGCGAGATGTTCACCAGGAACGCGCCGAGAGCGATCCCGGGCCAGACCCGCGGGCCGCGCAGGAGCAGGCTGGCCAGCGCGATACCGCTCGGCGGCCACAAGGGGGTGACCTGGCCACGCACCAGATGCTGGAGCAGTCCGATCTCGGCCGAGCCGTAGTACAGCGCGGCCACGACGCAGATCTCCAGGGCGGCCGAGCCTCCGCGCCGGAGCCAGGCATGCCGCGCGACAGTCATCGGGGACCTCCGCATCGACATCCATCCCGACCATCATCCGCCGGATCCGCCGGAACCTCCACGCGACCGTCGAGCTGGGTGTTCTGCCCGGGCGGGCGGCATGCGCAGGGCGAGGACGGCCATGTCGTCGTGACCGTCGCTCGGGTGCTGATCTGCCAGTGCCCGCACCAGCTCGTCCAGGGGCAGAGCCGCGTGGACGGTGGCGAGATCGGCGAGTTCGTTCAGGCTCTTGTCGATGCAGTGGGCAGGATGTTCGATCAGCCCGTCGGTGAAGAAGACCAGTGTGGCGCCCGGGGAGAGGAATCGGGAGTGGTCGGGGCGGGGTTCCTCGAGGTCGACCCCGAGCGGCAGCCCGGGCTCGGCTGAGAGGTATTCCGCTCGTCCTTCAGGGGGGAGCAGCAGGGGCGGGACGTGGCCCGCGGTGCTCCAGTGGATGCGCCAGCCCGGCCCCTCGGGTTCGATGCGGGCCAGGGCGGTGGTGGTGACGGGGTTGGTCGTGATGGCCTGGAGCGTGCGGTCGAGCCGGGCGAGGACCGCGCCGGGCGTACTGCCCCGGTCGAACAGCAGAGCGCGCAGCATGTTGCGCGTCGAGGCCATGGCGGCCGCGGCTTCCAGGTCGTGGCCGACCACGTCACCGATGACGACCGCCACGACGTCGCCGGGGAGGGGAATCGCGTCGTACCAGTCCCCTCCGAGTCTGCTGGGCTCGGCGGCGGGCCGGTAGACGGCGGCGGCGGTGAAGGGTCGCAGGTCGGGCAGCGCGGGCAGGAGCAGCCGCTGGAACTGCTCGGCTCCGAGACGAACCTGTTCGAACAGGCGGACGTTCTCGATCGCGATGCCGGCGGCGCTGGCCAGGGCCGTGACGACGTTCTGGTCGTGGATGTCGAAGGGCTGTCCGTCGCGCCGCTCGGAGAGGTACAGGTCGCCGTAGATCGCGCCGCGGACGCTGATGGCGACCCCGAGCAGCGTATGCATGTGCGGATGGTGGGGCGGGAAGCCGGCCGAGGACGGATGGGCAGGGATGTCGTCGATCCGCAGGGGCTCGGGGTGGCTGATGAGATGACCGAGGACACCCAGTCCGCGAGGCAGATCGGTACCGGCCAGTTCGGCGCGTTCCTGCTCGGAAAGCCCGGCCGTGATGAACTCCTCCAAGTGCTCTCCCGACTCGTTGAGCACGCCCAGTGCCCCGTAGCGGGCGCCGACCAGGTCCATGGCGGTGGTCACGATGCGGCGCAGCACAGCGGTCAGCTCCACCTCCCGGGTGATGGCCACCACCGCGTCCAGCAGGCCCTGCATCCGGTCCATGGCATCCAGCAGGGCGCGCAGCTGCTCGTCGATCCGGCTCAGCTCGCTCCGCAGGCGCAGGTGCAGATCGGGCAGCTGCGGCTGCCTCGGATGCTGCCCTTGCCGCTCTCCTGCCATCACGAGCGCCTCTTGCCCGGTCTCATGTCACCTTCGGGTGGCAGCTGTCGCGGCGTCCACCCCGGCGGGGCGCCGGCCGGCGGATGTCGACACGGCATGCCTTCTCACCTGGTACAGCTTAGTGCCGGGCCGTGTCGGAGCGATCCGACGCGGCCTCGTGGTGATCACGCCGGGCTGGATCCACCGCCGCTCGGTGCAGGAGAAAAGGCCGGTCAGCCGCCCCCGTCCAGGTCGTCGCGCCGGCGCAGCACACCCAGCTCGTGACCGCGGAACTCCATCTCGTACAGCTTCCCGCGTGCGTTCTCGAATGGCCGGTGGAGGATCATCATCAGGTGACCCTCGAAGGTGCGGAACAGCATGCCGTGGCCGCTGTCGTCGCGGACCAGCGGGCGACGCTGCTGCCACGGGCCCTGGATGTCCCCGGATCTCGACACGGCGTACGTCTGCACGTAGCCGCCGCTGACGGTGCCGTCCTGGCCGGCCGTGTTCTTCTCGTAGGTCGACCACAGCATGAGCAGGGAACCGTCAGGGGTGCGGTACAGCTGGGGGCCGTCGGTGATGTAGGGCGGCAGCTGGTGCGGTACGCCCGCGGGGATCTGCTCGGCGGTCCAGGGCGCGTCCGAGGCCTTGAAGAGGTAGACCGGGTCGCCGGCCGTCCGGGACAGGTCGGGAGCCAGCCGGATCGCCTCCATCGTTCCGTCGATCGTCTGGAGCCACTCGTGCGCGTACACCATCCAGGGCTGCCCGGACGGGTCGACGTACAAGGTGCCGTCGAGGGTCATGAGGTGCTCGGGCGGGACGGGGCGTGCCGGGTCGAGCACGGTGAACGGGCCGAGCAGTGAGTCGGAGACGGCCGTGACCGTGCCGCGCATATGGGTCGGGGTCCGGAACGGGAGACCCCACTGGTTGGGCGGTGGGACCGGGAGCGGTCGGTCCTCGTTGTGCAGCGTGGTGAAGAGGTAGTACCGGCCGTCCCAGGCGTGCACCTCCGGCGCCCACGCGCCGTCCGTCGCCCAGATGCCCTCCTGCTCGGCGGTCAGGAACACCACGACGGGGCGCGTCCAGTCGCGCAGGTCGTGGCTGCGGTAGACCATCGTGCCGGTGCCGTCCACGCCCGACACGGAGGGGTCGTTGGACGTGTAGAGGTGGTAGGTGCGCGTCGGTTCGTCGGCGACGACGAACGGGTCGTGCAGCGGCATGTCGGGAAGCCTCATCAGCTCACCCCTCGGTGCTGGCCCGCACCCGTCAGATCACGCAGCCCGCATGGGCCAGCGCCTGCTTGAGCAGCACTCCGTGGCCGCCCGGCATCTCGCTCTGCACCGCCTCCGAGACGGCCTCCTGCGGGCTGAACCACACCAGGTCGAGGGCGTCCTGCCGGGGCCGGCAGTCGCCCGTCACCGGCACGATGTAGGCGAGGGACACCGCGTGCTGACGTGGGTCGTGGTACGGCGTGATGCCCTGCGTCGGGAAGTACTCCGCGACCGTGAACGGCTGGAGCGATGCCGGGACGCGGGGCAGCGCGACCGGGCCGAGGTCCTTCTCCAGGTGGCGCAGGAGGGCGTCGCGGACGCGTTCGTGGTGCAGCACGCGGCCGGAGACCAGCGTCCGGCTGACCGTTCCGTCGGGCCCGATGCGCAGCAGCACACCGACACTGGTGACTTCGCCGCTGTCGTCGACGCGGACCGGGACGGCCTCGACGTACAGGATCGGCATGCGGGCGCGTGTCATCTCCAGTTCGTCGGAGGACAGCCAGCCGGGCGTGGTTTCGGTCATGTCAGACATTGCTTGATCATACTTTCAGCCGTTCGGACTTCCTGGGTAGCCGCTCGGGAGGAACTGTGACCGGCTACACGTTGTTCAACCCCCTCCCGGCGAGTCGTCCGGGAGACGGTAGACCCGCCGGGCATTGTCCCGGCCCGCCCACCGGGCGATCCGCAGCGCGTCCGGCAGGGACAGCTCGTCGGCGTCCACCCGCTCCTGGAGCAGTTCCGCCAGGCCCTGCCGGAAGGCGAGCGCCCCGAGGTGGAAGAACTCGGGCACACCGTAGGCGTCGGAGCTGTACAGCAGTTTGCGGAACGGTGTGATCTCCAGGGCCTCCGCCAGGACCGCGCCGGCCCGGGCGGGGCCGACGTGGTGGAGGGTGAGGCCGACGTCGAGATGGACCTTCTCGAAGACCGCCGCGAGGTACGCGGCCTGCCGCTGGTAGGGCCAGCAGTGCAGCAGCAGGACCGGGATCGTCCCGGCGGTCAGGTGCAGCCAGTCCGTGAGGCGGGCCGGGTCGGCCCGGTGCAGCCGGATGTCGTTGTCGCCGAACCCGGTGTGCAGCTGGAGCGGCAGGCCGAGGTCGACGGCGGTCCACAGCAGGTGCCGTACGAGGACCGGGTCGTCCAGGCGGCCGCCGCGGGCTGTCCAGTGCCGGGCGGCGGCGGTGACCTCCGCGTCCGAGGGGCGGTCCGGGGCCAGATCGAAGCCGGTGCGGTAGGCCGCCACCGACTTCACGGCCACCACGCCGGGCCGCCGTACGGCGTCCAGTGCCGCCGCTCGGAAAGCGTCGGCGTAGGCGTCCGGCTCGACCCCCGCGGCCCGCACCGACTCGGAGACGCTCTCCAGCCGCACGACCTCGTACGCGGCCCCGCCCGCGGCCTCGGCGACCTCGCGCGGGGTGGTGAGCCGGTCGGGGGCGTAACCGGTGTCGACGCAGAAGACGTCCGTGCCCGAGGCGCGCAGGAAACGCCGCTGCACCTCGTGCCGTCCGAGCTCCGAGCGCCGGGCGAGGTACTGCTCGACGGGAGCGTGCCGCGGCAGGTCCAGCAGGGGAGCGCAGTGCCGGCGCACGGCCACGCCCACCGGGCTGTCGAAGGGCGAGACGCCCGGCCACGCGTCCCCCTCCGTGAGGAGCGGCTCGAATGCCTCCCGGTCGAGATCGGCGGCCACCGTGCCGTGGCAGTGGTGGTCGACCAGGCTCAGCGCGTCGAGTGCTTCGCGGACCGCGCCCACGTCAGTACTTCCACCGGTACGCCGCAGCCACCTGGTCGTCGTCGAGACCGGCGACGGACGCCAGCTCTCCCCGCCGTACGGCGATCACCGCGTCCACCAGGACGGGACCGAGGGCGGACCGCAGCACGTCGTCCTCGCGGAACTCCTCGACGGCCTGCGCCAGCGAGACCGGCAGCCGCCGTACGCCCCGGGCCGCCGCCTCCTCCTCGCCCAGCCGCGCCGGGTCCCCGGTGGTCTCCTCGGGCAGGGCGGCGGACGAGGCCAGGCCGTCCAGCCCGGCGGCGATCAGGGAGCCGATCGCGAGATAGGGGTTGGCGGCCAGGTCGACGGGCTTGACCTCGAGGTTCGCCGCCTGGTCGCGCAGCCCGGTGGTGCCGGTGACGACACGCAGGGCGGTCTCCCGGGTCTCGCGGCCCCAGGCGGTGAACACCCCCGCCCACTGGGAGGGCCTGAGCCGCAGATAGCTGGCGGGGCTCGGCGCGGTCACGGCCGTGAGACCGGGCAGATGGGCGAGGACGCCGGCCGTGAACGACTCCGCCTCGGCCGTCATGCCGTACCGGCCCTCGCCCCCGGCGTGCAGATTGCCCCCGCCGCGCCAGGCGGAGAGATGGACGTGCCCGCCGTTGCCGACGCCCTGCCCCACGACGGCCGGGGCGAACGAGACGCGCAGCCCGTGCCGTTGGGCCACCGCGCGGACCGTCTGCCGCACCAGAACGCTGCGGTCGGCCGCCGCCACCGGGTCGACGGCACCGACCGAGATCTCGAACTGCCCGGCCGCGTACTCGGGATGGACCTGTTCCACGTCGAGGCCCTGGGCCGCGCACGCCGCCAGCAGATCGGCGGTGTAGTCACCGAGCTCGACCTGCCGCGCGGCGCCGTACGCCGGACCGCTCGTCGCGGGCACGAAGGCGTCGCCGGACGCGTCCCCGCGGGCCACGGTCCACTCGACCTCCACGGCCGCCTTGAACGTCAGGCCGTGCCGCTCGGCCGACTCGGTGACGACGCGGCGCAGGAACGTGCGCCCGCAGCCGGGATGCCGCTCCCCGTCCTGAGTGACCCGGTCGACCGGCGCCCACGCCCAGCCGGGCTGCCCGGCCAGCACCACGAGCTGGTCGAGGTCCGGGTAGAGGCGCAGATCGCCGTCGGGGGAGCCGAGCACGTCGGTGGTGACGACGGAATCGTTCGCCAGGAACGTGTCGAACACCGGGGACATGCCGATGCCCCAGGCCGCGGCGGAGGCGAGCCGGGCCGTCGGGACGGTCTTCACCCTGCCGATGCCCGCGGTGTCGACGTAGGACAGCACGACGCCGTGCACACCCCGCCCGGACAGCTCGCCGCTCAGCGCGGTGGCCCGCTCGACATCGCCGGGACGCCCGCCGGGCACGGGGTCGGCCAGGGTCGTCATACGTCCTCCTCGACGGGATGGGCGCCGGGCGTCAGGCCTTCACGGCCACCGCGCCGTACTGCGGTACCAGCACGGCCGAGCCGGCGTCGGCGCGCCACTGCCCGCAGGACACCATGCCCGGCTCGAGCAGCTCCAGACCGTCGAGGAACGCGGCGATGTCCGCGCCGCTGCGGGCGGTGATCGGGGGAGTGGCGTTCTCGTTCCAGAACTTCATGGCCGGGATCTGCCCCGCGCCGCCGAGCTCGTCGTCGAAGGTCGGGTGGGTGAGGACCAGGAAGCTGCCGGAGGGGACCGCGGCCATCACGCGGCGCACGATGTCCCGGGCCTTCTCCGTGTCCAGGACGAAGTTCAGGATGCCCAGCATCATGACGGCGACGGGCCGGGCGAAGTCGAGGGTGTGCCCGGCCCGTTCGAGGATGGCGTCCGGGTCGTGCACGTCGGCGTCGATGTAGGCGGTGACGCCGTCGGGGGTGCCGGTCAGCAGGGTGCGGGCGTGCGCCAGCACGATCGGGTCGTTGTCGACGTAGACGATCCGTGAGCCGGGCGCGAGCCGCTGGGCGATCTCGTGGGTGTTGTCCGCCGTCGGCAGCCCCGTGCCGATGTCGAGGAACTGCCGCACTCCGCGCTCGCCGGCCAGGAACGACACGGACCGGCCCAGGAAGTCCCGGTCCGCTCGGGCGATGTCCCGGATGATCGGGAACATGCCGGCCACGTGCTCGCCGACCTGCTGGTCGACCTCGTAGTTGTCCTTGCCGCCGATCCAGTAGTTCCACACGCGCGCGTTGTGCGCCACACCGGTGTTCAGCCTCGCCGAGCCGCTCGACGGGGTGTGGCTCTCACTCACGTCTCTTCCTCTCCTCGCACGAGACCGATACCGGCCATCGCCGCCATTGTGCCGTTCCGGTGATCACGCTGTCCCGGGAATCGGCAGAGGCGGCAGGGCTGTCGGCGCGCGGCGGGGGAGAGCTGCGGACCGTGTTACTCGACCTCGCCGGGGTTCGGGGAGGGCGTCTTGCCGGCCAGCACGTCCTTCAGGCGCTGGGTGCCGAGCCGCGCCGCCTGCTCGACGGAGTCGTTCTCGCCCCCGGCGAGCCCGCCCGCCGTGACGGTGATCGCGTCGTCGCCGACGCGTACGGCGGCGACGTCCAGGGTCAGCGTGGCCTCCGTGCCGCCGGTCCTGCCCCGCACCGTCACGCGCAGGCCCTCACGGGCGTCGCCCACGCCGGGCAGCGTGGTCTCCACGACCTGGACGGTGCGCTGTTCGCCGTCGTCGGTGACGGTGAACTGGTCGCACTTCTCCGGCAGGTTCGCCATCCAGTTCAAGGAGTCCCGCGGGTCGGTCCGTTCGTAGGAGGCGACCTGGTACAGCAGGCGCGAGTCGCTCTGCTCGAAGCCGCGCAGCTCGGACGCTCCGGACGGTCTGCCCAGCAGATCGTCGTCGAAGAGGGAGTCGAGCAGCCGCTGGCAGTCGGCGGCCTGGGCCTTGGCGGTGAGGAAGTCGGAGACGTCGACCGTGCCGAGGAGCAGGCTGTCGTGCCAGTTCTCGGCCTCCGCGTCCTTGACCTGGGTCCAGTCGTCCTCGATGTCCGCCTCGGTGATCAGCGCGGTCCGCGCGCCGGCCGTGGTGAGCGTGGCGGTGGGAGAGGGCGTCTGCCGCTTCCCGGCGACCTGTGACGCGGTGACGCCCGAGACCCGTGAACCGTCTTCGTCGCCGTGGTCCGAGCATGCGGCGGTGTTCAGCAGTGTGCCTGCAGCCAGGACGGGAAACAGGACGCGGCCGAGCCGGTACGGACGACGGGTCATCGGGAGTGCCTCCTGAGAACGTGACGCGTGTCCTCAGCGCACCACCGGCACCGACGGCCCACCACCGGCACCGGACCGTTCGGGTGAGCGTCGCCCAGGGCGCGAACGCCTCACGCTCCGGCTTGGGCGTGCCCGTTCTGCCAGGCCCAGGCCGCGATCTCGACCCGGTTCCGGGCGGCCAGCTTGAGCTGGACGCTGGACAGGTGCGTCTTGACCGTGGACAGGGAGACGTACAGTTCGGCCGCGATCTCGGCGTTGGTCCGGCCGAGGGCGACCAGGCGGACCACGTCCAGCTCGCGCTCGGTCAGCGGCTCCTGGAGCGGGGCCGAGGGGACCGGGGGCGCCGGCGGTGGCGCGGGTTCGGCGGCCGTCGGCGCGGTGACGTGCTTGAGGAGCCGGACCGTGACCGACGGGGAGACGAGCGAGTCGCCCGCGGCGGCGGCCCGGACGGCCTCCGCGAGGAGGGTCGGCCCGGAGTCCTTGAGCAGGAAGCCGCAGGCGCCGCCGCGCAGCGCGCCGTACACGTACTCGTCGAGGTCGAAGGTGGTGACGACGACGACCCGCAAGGGGTCGGCGACCTCCGGTCCGGCCAGCAGCCGGGTCGCCTCCAGCCCGTCCAGCTTCGGCATCCGAATGTCCAGCAGACACACGTCCGGCCGCTCGCGGCGGGCCATTGCCACGGCCTCCTCGCCGTCGCGGGCCTCGGCGACCACGGTGATGTCCGGCTGGGCGTCGAGGAAGAACCGGAACCCGGTGCGGATCATGTCCTGGTCGTCCGCGATGAGCACCCGGATGGGAGCGCCGCGGCGGGCGGCGGCGCCGGGCTCGCCGGCCGGGCCGGGTGGGACGGGGGTCGTCATGGGTCGATCATGCCTCAGGGCTGGGACGGGGCTGGGACAGGGCAGGGGCGTCAGCGTATGTGATGGATGTGGCTCCACCCTCACCCGCGGACCCGGACCCGCGCCTCCGCCGAACGGCCAGGTCCGGGCGCCGGCCCTCGGCCGTTCGGCCGATCCGGCCACCCAGGGGCCTCGCTTACCGTGATCCGCATGAGATCCACCTCTCCCCGGGGCTGCGTGCGGGGCTTCGGCGTCGGCTTCCTGCTGGCCGCCTCGCTCTACGACCTGCTCATCGCGGACGGCCTCGGCAACGCCTTCTGGCCGTCGGTGACGGTGCTGGCCGTCGGACTCGCCGCCGTGCTGTGGCCGGTCGACCGGAGGCCGCCGTGGCTCACCCCGCCGCTGCGCACCGCCGTGCCCGCCGCGGTCTCCGCGCTCATCACGACGGGCGTGCTGCTGATGGACGGCGCGGGGGTGCCGTTCGGGCCGGGCGAGGTGTTGGTCCTGCTGAGCCTGCTGTTCATCGCCGTACGCCACTGCCCGTGGCCGTGGGCCCTGGTGTGCGCGGTGCTCGACGCGGTCGCCCTGCTCCTGCTGCCGGTGCGGTACTTCCGGTCGTTGCAGGAGGAGGTGCTGGCGTACGCCGTGTTGGGCCTGGTCCTGGTCGGGCTCACCGCCGGGCTCGCCGCGTACCTGCGCTCCCTGGACTACCGGCGCACCGTCACGGTCACCGAGACACGCCGCGCCGAACGCGTGGCCATCGCCGCCGACCTGCACGACTTCGTCGCGCACCACGTCACCGGGATCCTCGTGCAGACCCAGATGGCCCGCATGATGGCGGCCCGGCAGCCGCAGGACCTGGACCCCGTGCTGGCCGGTATCGAGCGCGCCGCGACCGAGGCGCTGGCGTCCATGCGGCGCACGGTGGGCGTGCTCCGGGACACCGGCCCGGAAGCCGCCGACCGCCGTCCCGTCGGCGACCTGGCCGCCGTCACGGACCTCGTCGAGAGCTTCGCGAGCCCGGTGCAGAGGGCCGTCCTGCACCGTGACCCGACCGTGTCCGACGGCTTGCCGCACGAGGTGCAGGCGGCGGCCTTCCGGGTCGTGCAGGAGGCGCTGACCAACGTACGGCGCCACGCGGGCGACGCCACGGAGGTCACCGTCTCCCTGGCCTGCCCCGGCGACCGGCTGGAGGTCACGGTGACGGACGACGGCCATGGCGGCACCCAGCTCCCGGAGGCCGCTCACGGCGGCGGCTTCGGCCTCGTCGGCCTGACGGAGCGCGTGACGGCGCTGGGCGGCGAACTGCACGCCGGACCGCGGGCGGGGGCGGGGTGGCAGGTGACGGCGACGTTCCCGGTGGGGAAGAGCTGAGGAAGCGCGGAGTGGCGGGCCCCGCGGGTGTTCGGCACGGGGGCCGGGCCCTTTGGCTCTGGAGTGGCACACCGCCGTCTCTGGCGCGGCACACCGCCCCGGCTGTTCAATGAAGCTGCACACACGCCGCTCGTGAGAGGAGCCGCCCGTGTCCCCCGCCGTCGTGCCGCCCGTCGGTGCGCGTATTCGGCAGGCGCGCCTGGAGCGCGGTACGAGCCTGCGCGCGCTCGCCCGGGAGGTCGGTGTGTCGGCCAGCCTCGTGTCGCAGATCGAGACCGGCAAGAGCCAGCCCTCCGTCAGCACGCTGTACGCGATCACGACGGCCCTGGGAATCTCCGTCGAGTCCCTCTTCGACGTCCGGGGGAGCGCCGGAGCGACTCCGCAGACGGCGGTCCCCGGCACCGTCCTGCCCGCCCTCGCCGCCTTCGCCGCCGACCCGGGGCGGCGGATCGGCCCGTTGGTCGGCGCGGGTGAGCGCGAGGCGCTGGAGCTGGACTCGGGCGTCGTATGGGAGCGTCTCGGCCGGGTGCCGGGCGCGGATGTCGACTTCCTGCTGGTGACCTACCGGCCCGGCGGCTCCTCCTCCGGCTCCGACGGCCTGATGCGGCACGCCGGCACCGAGTACGGCTATCTGACCTCCGGCGAACTGATCCTCACCCTCGGTTTCGACGAGTACACCGTGCGCCCGGGTGACGCCGTCTGCTTCGAGTCGACGACCCCCCACCGCTACCGCAACGATGGAGAGGTACCGGCAGTGGGCGTCTGGTTCGTCTCCGGCGATGTTCAGTGACACTTGACACCCATGACACCCGGGCGTTCACTCCGAAGTGGGGGTGGTCGCCATGGCGATCCGCACATATGGGCCCAACGCCGTCGACTGGGAAGAGCGCATCGACCTGGAACGGCTGCGCGGACAGCGGCTGGCCCGGCTGAACGAGTCCCTGAACAGCTCCGAGCTCGGCGCGGTGCTCACCTTCGACTTCGCCAACATCCGCTACATGACCGCCACGCACATCGGCACCTGGGCGATGGACAAGCTGATCCGCTTCGCCCTGCTGGTGCGCGACGGCGAACCGGTCGTCTGGGACTTCGGCTCCGCCGCCCGCCACCACCAGCTGTACAACCCGTGGCTCGACTACAGCGACGGCAAGGGCGGCCCGCCCACCGGCGCGCGCGCCGGCATCTCCACCCTTCGCGGCGCCTTCCACCCGGACGCGGGCATCGCGGAGGACGTGGCCGCCAAGATCGCCGCGGAGCTGCGCGACCACGGGCTGGCGAACGAACCGCTCGGTGTCGACGTCGCCGAGATGCCCGTCCTCGCCGCCCTGCGCGCCGAAGGCATCGACGTCGTCGACGGACAGCAGGTCTTCCTGGAGGCCCGCCGGATCAAGACCGGCGACGAGATCGGCCTGCTCACCCAGGCCTGCGCCATGGTCGACGCGGCCTACGAGGCGCTGTACGGCCATCTGCGCCCGGGCGTGCGCGAGAACGAGTGCGTCGGCGTCGTAGCCAAGGTCCTGTACGACCTCGGCAGCGAGTACGTCGAGGGCGTCAACGCCATCTCGGGCGAGCGGTGTTCACCGCATCCGCACGTCTACAGCGACCGCCTGATCCGCCCCGGCGATCCGGCCTTCTTCGACATCCTGCACAGCCACCTCGGCTACCGCACCTGCTACTACCGCACGTTCGCCGTGGGCAGCGCCTCCCGGGCGCAACGGGACGCCTACGTGCGCTGCCGTGCGTACATGGACCAGGCGATCGCGCTCGTCCGGCCCGGCGCGACGACCGCCGACATCGTGCGGGTGTGGCCGCGTGCGGAGGAGTTCGGCTTCGCCGACGAGACCGCCGCCTTCGCCCTCCAGTACGGCCACGGCGTCGGCCTGTCGATCTGGGAGAAGCCGATCTTCAGCCGCCTGGTCTCCTTCGATCACCCCGAAGTCCTCGAAGAGGGCATGGTGTTCGCCCTGGAGACCTACTGGCCGGCCGCCGACGGCTGGTCCGCCGCCCGGATCGAGGAGGAGCTCGTCGTCACGGCCGACGGCTGCGAGGTCATCACCAAGTTCCCCGCCGAGGAACTGCTGGTGGCCGGGCGCAAGTACTGGACGGTGGGTGGCGAACTGAACACCCGCCGGGAGGCGCAGTCCCATCTCAACACCTCTCGTGGCGACGGGGCGAGCTGATGGACGCCGCCGGACTCCTCGCCTGCTACGAGCGGATGGCCGTCATCCGCCGTACGGAGAAGGCCGCCCACGACCTGTTCCTGCAGGGCCTGGTGAAGGGCACCACGCATCTCGCCGCCGGGCAGGAGGCGATCGCCGTGGGTGCGAGCGCCGCCCTGCGCCCGGACGACTATGTGTTCGCCACCTATAGGGGCCACCACCATGCCCTCGCCCGGGGCGCCACTCCCGAGGAGTGCCTCGCCGAGCTGATGAGCCGGGCGACCGGGCTGTGCAAGGCCAAGGGCGGCTCCATGCACCTGACCAAGGCGGACACCGGCATGCTCGGCTCGTACGCCATCGTCGGTGCCCATCTGCCGATGGCGGTAGGCGCGGCCTGGTCGGCCCGGCTGCGCGGCACGGCGCAGCTCGCGGTCGCCTTCTTCGGGGACGGCGCGACCAACATCGGCGCCTTCCACGAGTCGCTCAACCTGGCCGCCGTGTGGAAACTGCCGGTGCTGTTCGTGTGCGAGAACAACCAGTACATGGAGTACACACCGATCGCCGACGTCACGGCGGTCGCCCGGCCCGCAGCCGACCGGGCGCCCGCCCACGGCATCCCGGGCGAGGTCGTCGACGGCAACGACGTCGTGGCCGTCGAGGAGGCGGTGGCGCGGCTCGCGCGGCGGGCCCGGGCCGGGGACGGGCCCGCCGTGCTGGAGGCCGAGACCTACCGGCACTTCGGGCACAGCCGCTCCGACCCGGCGGCCTACCGTCCGGCCGAGGAGGTCGAACGGTGGCTGAAGCACGACCCGTTGGACCTCGCGCGGGGACGGCTCGCCGAGCTGGGGGCCGGGGCGGAGACGGTCGCGGAGGCCGACGAGCGGGCCCGGGCCGTCGTGGAGCGGGCCGTCGAGGCGGCGAAGGCCGGGCCGCCGCCCGACCCGCGGGAGGCGCTGACCGACGTGTGGGCGGACGGAGGTGCCGCATGGCGGACGTGATCACCTACCGGGAGGCGGTCGCCGAGGGCATCGCGCGCGAGATGCGCCGGGACACCTCGGTCGTGTGTCTCGGGGAGGACATCGCCGCGGCCGGCGGTGTGTTCAAGACGACCGTGGGTCTGCTGAAGGAGTTCGGGCCCGAGCGGGTGTGGGACACGCCCATATCCGAACAAGCCATCGTGGGTGCGGCGATGGGCGCCGCGATGACCGGGATGCGGCCCGTCGCGGAGATCATGTTCTCCGACTTCCTGGCCTGCTGCTGGGACTACCTCGCCAACGAGATCCCCAAGGTCCGCTACATGACCGGCGGCCAGGTGACGGTGCCCCTCGTCGTACGCACCGCCAACGGCGGCGGGCTCGGCTTCGGCGCCCAGCACTCGCAGGCCACCGAGAACTGGGCACTGACCGTCCCCGGCCTGAAGATCGCGGCACCGGCCACGCCCGCCGACGTCATCGGCATGATGGCGGCGGCGATCCGCAGCGACGACCCCGTCGTCTTCTTCGAGCACAAGGACCTCCTGGCCACCAAGGGGCCGCCGCCACCGGCCGGTCATGTCGTCGAGCTGGGCCGGGCCGCCGTCGTACGCGAGGGCGCCGACGTCACGCTCGTCGCGCTCGCCTCCACGGTGCCCCTGGCCCTGAAGGCCGCCGACGCGCTGTCGGGGGAGGGGACCGAGTCGGAGGTGATCGACCTGCGCTGCCTGGTCCCGCTGGACGCCGCGACCGTCCTCGCCTCGCTGAGCAAGACCTCACGGCTCGTCACCGTCGAGGAGAACCCGTACCAGGGCGGCTGGGGCGGCACCGTCGTCTCGATCGTCGCCGACGAGGGCTTCGGCCTGCTGGACGCGCCCGTGCGGCGGGTGGCGGGGGAGTGCGTCCCGCTGCCCTTCGCCGACGCACTGGAGGAACAGGTCATCCCCACCGTCGGCAAGGTCGTCACGGCGGTCCGCGGACTCGCCGCCTACTGAGCCACCGACCCACGCACCGAACATCCCATGGGAGGAAGCGCGATGACCACAAGAACACTGCTGCGCTCCGGGCACGTGATCTCGATGGACCCCGCCATCGGGGATCTGCCCCAGGGGGACGTCCTCGTCGAGGACGGCAGGATCGTGGCCGTGCGGCCCGAGATCAGCGCCGACGCCGAGGTGCTCGACATGACCGGCCGCATCGTGATCCCCGGCTTCGTCGACACCCACCGCCACACCTGGGAGGCGCCGATCCGGGGCATAGCACCCGACGCCACCCTCGACGACTACTTCGTCGACGTCCTCGACACCTTCGCACCCCTGTACACCCCGGAGGACGTCTACGCCGCCAACCTCGCGGGCGCGCTGGAATGCCTCAACGCCGGCATCACCACGCTCGTCGACTGGTCGCACATCAACAACACCCCGGACCACCCGGACGCCGCGATCCAGGGCCTGGCCGAATCCGGAATCCGGGCGCAGTACGCGTACGGCAGCGCCAACACCTCTCTCGCCGACTACTGGTTCGAGAGCAAGATCGCGATACCGGCCGACGACGTCCGGCGGATCCGCGCCGAGCACTTCGCGTCCGGCGACGGCCTGCTGACCATGGCCCTCGCCACGCGCGGACCCGGTTTCTGCGTCAACGACGTCGTCGCCTCCGAGTGGGCCCTCGCCCGCGAACTCGGCATCCCGATCACCGTGCACGTGGCCATGGGGCGGCTGGCCGGCCGCTTCGGCATGGTCAAACAGCTCCACGACATGGGGCTCCTCGGCCCGGACACCACCTATGTCCACTGCTG
Source organism: Streptomyces sp. NPDC052064 (assembly GCF_055585925.1). Lineage (NCBI taxonomy): Bacteria > Bacillati > Actinomycetota > Actinomycetes > Kitasatosporales > Streptomycetaceae > Streptomyces > Streptomyces sp. NPDC052064. The sequence continues at coordinate 304,948 of NZ_JBVJJE010000006.1, read as the reverse complement.
CTACCTCAGCGAGGAGGAGTGGCGGATGGTCGCCGACAGCGGCGGCACGGTGTCCGTCGCACCGCAGGTGGAGGTCCAGATGGGGCACGGCTGGCCGCCCGTGATGCAGGCGATCGAACACGGTCTGCGGCCGTCGCTCAGCATCGACGTCGTCACCACCGTGCCCGGCGACATGTTCACCCAGATCCGCGCGGCCTTCGGCGCCGAACGCGCCCGCGTCAACGCCGACTGCTGGCAGGCCAACCTGCCGGTTCCCAGCACCATGTTGACAGCACGTCAGATGCTGGAGATCGCCACCGTCAACGGCGCCCATGTCGCGGGCCTTGAGGACCGCACCGGCTCCCTGACCCCCGGCAAGCGCGCCGACATCGTCGCGATCGACGCCACCGCGCTGAACGTCGCGCCCGTGCACGACGCGGCGGCCGCGGTGACCCTGTGCGCGGATGTGTCCAACGTGGACACCGTCCTCGTCGACGGTGTGATCCACAAGCGCGACGGCACGTTGTCGGCCGACACCGGGCGTGCGCTGCGGCTCGTCGCGGAGGCCCGGGACCGGCTCCTCAGGACGAAGGAGATGAACAAGACGACGGCGGAGCAGGGCGAGAAGGGGGAAACGGGGGAGAGGGCCACGGCATGACGAATCACCTGGTGCGCCGCGCGGCCGATCCGCCCGAGCCGCCGTACGACGGCCTGGGCTACCGGCGGCGGACGCTGGTCGGTGAGGGCGACGGCAGTGTGCACACCGGCTTCGGCGTGTGCGAACTGCGACCGGACGGCCGTGTGCCCGCCCATGTGCACTCGTACGAGGAGAGCTTCCACGTCCTCGACGGAGCCGTGGTCCTCGAGGTGCCCGAGGGCTCGTACCTGCTGGAGGCGGGTGACTACGGCCTGCTGCCGATCGGGGTACCGCACGCCTGGCGCGGCGCCGGGGACACCGGCGCCCGCTGGGCGGACATGCTCGCCCCCGTGCCGCGGGCCCGCTTCGGGTACGACACCCAGACGGTGCCGGACCTGCCCGCTCGCGAGCCCGTCCGGGTCGATGTCCGCGATCCGCGCACCCGCTCCTTCGGCCATTTCGAGCCCGGCCAGATGGACCCCGGCAAGCAGTCCCAGGATCTGTTGGCCGTCACGGCGAGCATGCGCACCGCGCTGCTGGTCTACAGCGGCATCACCGTGAAGATGATGGTCGACAGCGACCTGGGCGCGGTCGGATCGACGATGTTCATGGTGCAGTACGCGTCCGACGGCGTCATCGGCACCCACGACCACCCCTTCGAGGAGACGTACCTGATCCTGGAGGGCGTGGCCGAGACCACCCTCGACGGCGAGCGGTACCGGCTGGAGCCCGGGGACCTCGCGTGGGCGGGCGCCGGCTGTGTGCATGGGTTCGTGAACGCTGGGCAGGGGCCCCTGCGTTGGCTGGAGACGCAGGCGCCGCAGCCACCGGCTCGGCACTCGTACCGGTTCACCAGGGACTGGGAGTACCTGCGCCAGGCGCTTGAGGAGGGATCATGAGCAGTGTCCTTGTCATCGGCGGCACGTCGGGCATCGGCCTCGCGTTCGCCCGGGCCCGTGCCGAGCAGGGGGACGAGGTGGTCCTGACCGGCCGCGACGCCCACCGCGCCGACCTGATCGCCAAGGAGTTCGGCGCCCGGGGCATCGCCCTCGACCTGGCGCGACCGCTGGAGATCGCGGCGGCGCTGGCCGACGTGGGACGCGTCGACCATCTGGTGCTCGCGGGCGTCTCCCGGGACGACAACAAGGTGAGCGAGTACGACATCGACGCCGCCCTGCGGCTGGTCACCCTCAAGCTCGTCGGCTACACCGAGGTCGTGCACACGCTGCGGGCCCGGCTGCACGACGACAGCGCCATCGTGCTCTTCGGCGGACAGGCCAAGGAACGCCCCTACCCAGGGGCGACGACGGTGGCGACGGTCAACGCGGGCGTGCGGGGCCTGATGAATTCGCTGGCCGTCGAACTCGCTCCCGTCCGGGTCAACGTCGTGCATCCCGGCGTCGTCGGCGACAGTCCGTACTGGCAGGCCAAACCGGAGAAGGTGCTGGAGGTGCTGCGCACCGAGACGCCCACCGGGCGGCTGGCCACGATGGCGGACGTGGTGGACGCGGCCGACTTCCTGCTGCGCAACCGGTCGGTCAACGCGGTGGAACTGGCCGTGGACGGGGGTTGGTTGCTGGGGTGAGGGCCGGGCCCGAGGGCGTCAGGCCACCCGCCGCAGCGTGTCCTCGGCCACGTCCTTGTCCACCGCCGCCCGGACCAGCGCCGCGGCGAGGACGGCCGAGTCTGTCCGCCCGGCCAGTTCGGTGAGACGGTCCGGATCCTTCGGCAGGTTCAGCCGCTCGGCGCCCTGGAGAGCCTTGGCGTCGAGGTAAGGGGCGGCCTCCGGCCACACACCCTGTGCCTCCCGCAGGAAGATGTCGGCGCCCGCAGGCCCCACCCCGGGGAACTCCTGGAGCAGATGGCGCAGTTCGGAGACCTTGCCGTCCGCCTCCCGGCGCAGTCGCCGCAGGTCCCCACCCCACCGTTCGGTCAACAGCTCAGCGGCCTCTCCGAGTTGTGTTGCCGTACGCTCGTCGTAGCGCCGGTAGCCGCCCCGGCCGAGCGCGTCCACGCGCTCCTGCCAGTGGGCCTCCGCCATGCGGCGCGGGTCGCGCAGCCCCGCCTCGTGCAGGGCACGGGCGGTGGCCAGCGCGACCGACCCGCGGATGCGGGCACTGAGCAGATGAGCCAGCACCAGCAGCCGGTACAGCGGCTGCGGGGTGTCCTTGAGCCGGATACCCGCCTCGTCCGCGTACGTGCGGCCGTGCGCGTCGAGGAGTTCGCGTACGACGCGCTCCTGCCGGTCCACTGCTACCCCTTGAGCGGATCGTGGCCGACCGTCATCAGCCGGCGCCGGCGGCGCGTGTCCTCGGCCGTCACCTCGGGCTCCGGCTCGTTCTCCACGTCCACCTGCGAGGTGACCGTGTCCACGACCTTCTCCATCACGCGCAGGTCGTCCTCGGTCAGGTCGGTGCGCCGCTTCTGGAGGATCGCCAGGACGTGCTGCCCCGTCTCCGTACCCGCCTGATCGGGCAGCGGCTCCGCGTCCTCGTCGGCGTCCCGCATCCGCAACCAGGCCGCGAGCTCCTGCGAGGTCATGTTCACCACGCGGTGGAAGTCCTCCCACAGCGCGTCGAGTTCAAGGGCGTCGGTCATCACATGCCCCTTCCGTACGTACGTGCGCGTCGGTCAGCCTTCGCGGGGGAAGTTCTCGGCGTCGAACATCCACCGCTGCTTCTCCAGCTCGGCGGTGATGCTGATCAGCAGGTCCTGGGTGACCAGGTCGGCCTTCTCGGTCGCGTCGATGCGCTCGCGCATCCGGCCGATGGCGTCCTGGAGGGACTCCACCATCACCTGCACGGCGTCCGAGTCGCGCACCCAGCCCTCCTTGGGGGCGGGCAGGGTGAAGGCCTTGGCGATGGTCTCGGGCCGGCCGTCCGGCGGGACGCCGAGCGCCGCGGACCGCTCCGCCACCGTGTCGGCGAAGTTCCGCGCGGCCGAGACCACCTCGTCGAGCTGGAGGTGGATCGACCGGAACCGCGGTCCGACGATGTTCCAGTGCGCCTGTTTCCCGATCAGCGAGAGTCCGAGCAGATCCACCAGGGTGTCCTGGAGTGCCTCGCACGAGACCCGGCGGGCCTCGTCGGGCAGTGTGCTCCGCACAGCCGTCATAGGGCGCTTCTCCTCCTCGCGTCGTTTCTCGTGGTCCGGAGCAGTGCGTCGCGCTCCTCCTCGCAGGTCCCGCCCCACACGCCCGCGGCCTGGCCGCTGCTCAGCGCGAAGCTCAAGCACTGGTCGGTCACCGGGCAGCGCGCACAGATCCGCTTCGCGGCGGCGACGTCCCGCAGGGCCGGGCCTGTCGTGCCCACGGGGAAGAACAACTCGGGGTCCTCGTCCACACAGGCGGCGCTCCGCAACCACTCCATGAACGCGCGGGTGCCCAGGGTGCACAGGTGCAAACGCGACGCGTGACGGACGCGGGCAGTACCGAAGCGGCGTCCTGGCCTGCGGAAATGCCCTCCTGGCGCCCTGGGACCCGCAGAAATCTTCCCAGGCGGCCGCTGAAGGTCTATAGTCCGAAACTAGCAGTGCTAATTAATGCGCGGTTGTCCATGCGCGGTGTGTGAGGAGTCCTCTCGTGCGTCCCGTCCACTTCGCGGCCGCCCGCCGCACTCCCATCGGCAAGCTGAGGGGCTCCCTCTCCTCGGTACGCCCCGACGATCTCGCCGCGACCGTAGTCCGCGCCCTGGTCGGTGAGGTGCCCGCGTTGGACCCGGCCCGCGTCGACGACGTGTACTGGGGCGCCGCCAACCAGGCCGGCGAGGACAACCGCAACGTCGCCCGCATGGCCGTGCTGCTCGCCGGACTCCCCGAGTCCGTGCCCGGTGCCACCGTCAACCGCCTCTGCGCGTCCGGCCTGGAGGCCGTGACCACGGCAGCCCGCACCATCGCCGCGGGCGAGGCCGACATCGTGATCGCGGGCGGCTCCGAGTCGATGAGCCGCGCCCCCTTCGTTCTGCCCCGCCCCGACGAGGCCCTCCCGCACCGTATCGAGACCGTCGACACTCGCCTCGGCTGGCGCCTGGTCAACCCCGGGATGCGGGACCTGCACGGCCTGCTCTCCATGGGAGAGACGGCGGAGGAGGTCGCCGCGCGGTACGGCATCCCGCGCGAACGCCAGGACGAATTCGCCCTGCGCAGTCACCAACGCGCCGCACTCGCCCGCAAGAACGGCCACTTCGACGGCGAACTCCTGCCCGTGGAACGCCCCGACGGAGTGGTCGTCGACACCGACGAGTGCGTCCGCGAGGACACCTCGTACGAGAAGCTGTCCCGGCTGAAGCCGGTCTTCCGGGAGGGCGGCACGGTCACCGCGGGCAACGCCTCGCCGATGAACGACGGCGCCGCCGGCATCCTCCTGGTCAGCGAGGAGGCCCTCAACGAGCTGGGCCTGGAGTCCCTGGGCCGCTACGTCGCCGGCGCCTCGGCCGGTGTGCACCCCGACGTGATGGGCATCGGCCCGGTCCCCGCCACCCGCAAGGTCCTCACTCGCGCCGGCTGGGACATCGGCGACCTGGAGGAGGCCGAGTTCAACGAGGCCTTCGCGGCCCAGGCCCTGGCCTGCGTGGACCAGCTCGGCATCGACCCCGAGCTGGTCAATCCGAGCGGCGGAGCCATCGCCCTCGGTCATCCGCTGGGCTGCTCCGGCGCCCGCATCCTGACGACGCTGCTCCACCGGATGCGGCGCACGGGGGCGGGGCGGGGGCTGGCGACGATGTGTGTGGGTGTCGGGCAGGGGAGTGCCGTACTCGTCGAACGGCACCAGGGCTAGGGCTCACCAGGCGAGACGCCGCTACCCGCACCGGTTCGTTGCACATAGCATCAGTGTTCGCATGAACACCATGACGCTCTGGCACATCACCGGCTGGGAGTTCGCCGCCCTCGCCTTCGCGGCCCTGCTCGTCGGCTTCTCGAAGACCGCCGTGAGCGGGGCCAACACGGTCAGCCTCGCCATCTTCGCCGCGGTGCTGCCCGCCCGCGCCTCCACCGGCGTGCTGCTGCCGGTGCTGATCGCCGGGGACCTGCTCGCCGTCGCCACCTACCGGCGGCACGCCCACTGGCCCACGCTGTGGCGGCTGTTCCCGGCGGTCGCCGCGGGCGTCGTCGTCGGCACGCTCTTCCTGATGTGGGCGGACGACGCGGTCGTACGGACCTCGATCGGCGTGATCCTGCTGCTGATGGCCGCGGTCACGGTCTGGCGCAGGCGTACGGCGGACGCCGAGCAGGAGCCGGAGTCGGTCACCACCCGGGCGGGCCGGCTCAAGGCCCGCTCCTACGGCGTCCTCGGCGGCTTCACCACCATGGTCGCCAACGCGGGCGGCCCGGTGATGTCGATGTACCTGCTGTCCGCGGGCTTCCGCAAGCTCGGCTTCCTCGGCACGTCGGCCTTCTTCTTCCTGATCGTCAATGTCTCCAAGCTGCCCTTCAGCGCCGGCCTCGGCCTGATCGACGGCCGCTCCCTGCTGCTCGACCTGGCGCTCGTGGTGTTCGTCGTGCCCGGCGCGCTCTTCGGCAAGTGGGCGGTCAACAAGATCAACCAACGGCTGTTCGAACAGCTGGTCATCGCGGCGACGGTCGTGGGCGGACTGCAACTACTGCTGCGCTGAACCCCGCAGCAGTGCCGGAAGGTCCGCGAAGCAGTCGATCACGTGGTCGGGCGTGCCGTCGGCGGCCCGGAGCGCCTCCGGCTGGAACTTGCCGGTCCGGACGAGGACCCCGGTGACACCGGCCCGCTGCGCCGCGAGCACATCGGACTCGACGTCGTCCCCCACCATCACGGCCTCACCCGCACCGGCGCCCAGCCGGGCGAGCGCCGCCTCGAAGAACGCCCGGGGCCGGTTTCCCGGTGATCTCGGCCTCCACCCGGGCGGCCTGCTCCAGACCGGCCAGGAACGCACCGGAGTCCAGCCGCAGCCCCTCGGCCGTACGCCAGTACAGGTTGCGGTGCATGGCCACCAGCCGGGCCCCGCGCTGGAGATGCCCGAAGGCCCGGTCGAGCGCCGCGTAGCCGAACTCCGGACCGGCCCCGCCGACCAGCACGACATCCGGCACGGTGCCGGAGTCCGCCGTGTCGACGACGGTCACGCCGCCGAGGTCCGCCTCGATGTCGCCGCTGTTCAGCAGGGCGCACCGGGCGCCGGGACAGTGCTCGGCGAGGTAGGCGGCGGTGGCGGCGGGCGCGGTCAGGATGTCCTCGGCGGTCACCGGGAACCCCGCGTCCGCGAGCGTCCCGGCGATCGACGCCCGCGTACGGGACGTCGTGTTCGTGACCAGCAGCACGGCGAGCCCGGCTTCCCGGATCTCCCGCAACGCCTCCACTGCCCCGGGCAGGGGCCGCCACGAGACGGTCAGCACCCCGTCGATGTCGACGAGCACGGCACGCACGGACTCCATGACCGGACCATAACCACCGGGAGCTGGGCGCGCCCCTCCGCGTCCGTCCCCCAGGGGGTGTCCGCAAAGTCCTGCACAGCCCCCGCGGCGCCCGGCACGCCGAGGCCACGCACCGGACACCGCGGGTACCGCACGGGACTTTGCGGACACCCCCTAGCGCCGGCACGGACCCGCTCGTCTCACCCGGCCCCGCTCGTGGCCGGCACCCTCGTCGGCCTGCCCGGCAGGCCGTGGCTCGCCCCGGCTCGCGCCTCGCGCCGGGCTGCTCCTGCGCAGCGTCCCGGGCCCGGTGTCCCGGGTCGAGGCTGCGCGCTTGTGGCCGGTGGTCGGGGTGGCTGTGGCTCGGGGCCGGGTGGTGCGCCGTGTTCGCTCTCGTGGCCCAGAGTGCTCGTGCTCGGCGTTCCGGGCGGTGCCCCGCTCCCCGGCGTCCCGCGCCTGTGGCCCCGCATCCGGGACGCTCATGCTCAGCGTCCCCGGTCAGCGCCCAGCGTCCGCACCCCGCAACCGGGGCGCCCGCGCGCCCGCGTCCACCGGTCGGCCCTCTCGCTCCACGTCCTCGGCCAGCTCCCGTGCCCAGGCGGCGACGCTTCCGAGGTCGATCCCATGTGGCGCCGCCTCCCCGGAGGCGGACGCCCACGCCTCGGTCGCACTCGCGCCGCGCCGCAGCAGGCGCGCCCCGCCCGTCAGGTTGCCGCGGGCGGTGTGTGTCAGGCCCACGGCGAGCTGGGCGAGGCCGCGCCACAGTTCCCGCTCCGTGTCGGGGCCCGACTTCCAGGCGTCCTCGAAGACCTCGTGCGCGTGGAACGGTTTCCCCTCGTCCAGCAGCCGCTGCGCCTCGGCGACGGTCTCCTCCGGGGTGCGGACGACGCCCTCGGGCTGCCGCGGCACGCCCGGCGCGTCGTACGGCAGGGGCCGACCGAGACCGTCCCGCGGCCGGGCGTTGCGCGCACGCCCCTCGCTGTCGCGGTCCCGTGCGCCGCCCGGCCCGCCCGCGGACGTGCTCCCCGTGTTTCCCATGTCTCCCGTGCTCTCCGAGCTTCCCCTGCTGTCTGTGCTGCCCATAAGGCGATTGTCCCGCGCCGGGGGCCGCCTTTCGGAGAGGCCCGGGGTGTGGGGTAAAGTGCTGTTCGCGCGATCACGCGGTTCACCGCGGTGGTCGCGCACCGGGACGTGGCGCAGCTTGGTAGCGCACTTGACTGGGGGTCAAGGGGTCGCAGGTTCAAATCCTGTCGTCCCGACTCGTGAGAGTCGCAGGTCAGAGGTCGTATCGGAGGAATCCGGCACGACCTCTTGATCGTTTTTGGGTACCAATCTCGCGCCGAGCCGGTCGATGTTCAGCTCGCCCGGCCGCCCGGCTGAACCACGAAACTGAGCTTCGCGTCTTGCCCGGCCGCCTCCAGGCGCTCGGCGAGCATGCCCTCGCGGCCTGTCCCGCGCCGAACGGCCGCGATCACGCCGAGAGGAACGGCTCCGTCAGATGCGGCGTCGCCAGGTGCAGCGTGGTGGCGGTTTCGCGGCCGAGCATGCGCTCCCTCGAGTGCCTGGCCGCCTCAGGGTCGGCCTCGTGCGCGTAGGCGAGCTCGGGGTGGAGCAGCTGGAGCGCGTGCACCAGGAGGTCGCCGGTGACGAGCGCCAGCTCGCGCCCGTCGGCGACCAGCACGCTCTGGTGTCCGGGCGTATGACCGGGCGTGGCGACCGCGCGCCCGGCGCGCAGTGGAGTGTCCCCGTTCAGGAGCCGGAGCCGACCGGCGGCCGCGAGCGGGTCGGTGAGGGTCTCGCGAAGCTGCGGGTTGAGCGCGTCGAGGGCGTCGAACTCGGTCCGCTGGAGCAGGTATTCGGCGTTCGGGAAATAAGGACGGCGGCCGCTGGCCGCGCCGCCGGTCGAAGCATTGCCGTCCACCGCGCCGCCCGCTGAAGGGACGGCCGCCTCGGTCGCGACCGGGCGGCGGCGAGCGACTCGGGGAGCGCACCGGGCACGGGCGCCCACGAGCCGGCCGGGCTGTCCGCCGGACCGATCCCGGCGGTGAGGCCCTTGTCGCCGCGGATCGCGTACGCGCGGAACTGGAGCCTCCAGCGGCCCTCGGCGTCGACCGCGCCCGGGTCGTAGCGGTCGGCCTCGGCACACTGAGCGGCCGTGGCCTCGGGGAAGGCCTCGGCGCGCGGGGAGAAGAACGGCCCCTCGCCGTCGGCGAGAGCGATGATCTCGGTCGAGCCGACCTTGAGGCGGGGAACGCGCGCACCGTGCTCCGTCGCCGCGCGAGCGGCGAGTCCGTCGAGCGGATCCAACCGGAACTGAGTGCGCCGTCCACCTTGTTGGGCTCCACGTCGCTGCCACTCTCACCTGGTCAGCGAGGTGGTCCCACAGCAGCGCCCTGCATTCCAGACATCGGCGTAGCGGCCGCCGCGGTGCAGCAGCTCGTCGTGGGTGCCCTTCTCCACGATCCGGCCGCCGTCCAGAAGGACGACGCGATCGGCGCGTTGGACGGTTCGCATCCGGTGCGCGACCATCACCACCGTCCGGCCGGCCATCAGATGCTCGATGCCCTCGTGGACGGCTGCCTCGTTCACCGGGTCCGAAAGACGTCCTGGAAGACGATGGCGATCTGCGCCATCAACACCTCCGTGTTGATGGCCCGCACGTCCACCCCTCCCACGCGCACAGCGCCCGCGTCCACGTCGTAGAACCGCGCGATCAATTGCAGCAGTGTGCTCTTGCCCGCACCCGACGGTCCGACAACGGCGAGCCGTTGTCCCTCCGGCACGGACAACGACGTGTTGTCGATCACCGTGCGGTCGCCCTGCCGGAAGGCGACGGACTCGAACTCCAGGTCATGGCGTACCGGTTGGATCGGTTCGGCCGGCTCCGGCAGCGGCTCGGTGCGCAATACCGTGTCGAGCCGCGCCAACTCGTAGCGCGCTACGCGTAGTTGGCCGCCGATGTCCGACAGTGACAGCAGCGGATCCGCGCAGCGGGCGGCCAGCACCAGGATCGCCAAGACCTCCGCCGCACCGATGTTCCCGCGGAGTGCGAGGTAGGCGCCCAGGGCCAACACGACGGTGAACATCGTCTGCACCGCGAGTGCCAGTCCCACCACGCCGGGCAGCGCTGACAGCGCGGTTCGGCGGGAGGCGCGCTGGACTTCCTGCAACGAGTCGTCGAGCACCCGTCAGCGTTCGACGGTCCGGCCGCCGGCGCGCAGCACCGGCTGGCCTGGAGGTACTCGATGACTCGCCCGGTGGCCTCGTGGTCGCGTTCGTGGCGCTCCGTGTCCGTGGCGGCCATCGAGCGTCCCGTCCGTATCTGGATGGCAGCCACGATCGGAACGGCGGCCAACGTGGCCAGGCCCATCTGCCAGTTGAAGGCCAGCATGACGGCAACAATCGTCATGGGGGTCACACAGGCGGAGATGAACGGTGCCAGCAGATGCGCGATCACGCTCATCGCCCGGAGGGCGCCGCGGCTGGCCAGGACGGATACCTCCCCGACGCGGCCTGCGTCGTACCAGCCGATGGGCAGTCGGGCCAGATGGTCGCCGAGACGGTGGTACGTGCCGCGCAACAGCGTGGTCCCGACCCGGAAACCGGACAGATCGCTGACATGACGCGGCACCGCGTAGACGGCGACCGCGGCCCCGAACGCGACCAGCCAGGGCCAGGCGTCTTCGGGTGTGCTCCCGAACAGTGCCCGCAGCACGGGAACCAGCAGGGCGTAGGACAAGCCCTCGACGAGGGCGGCGGATGCACACCCGAACAGAGCGTCGACGTCTTCCGCAACATCTGGTACTACACCGTCGGCGAGGTCCTGGTCCGCGCCCACTCCGCCCGCCGACGGGACGAGGGCAGGCCCTTCGCCTACCGCGACGACCTGGACCCGTCCCATCTGCCCCACCTGGCCGCCATCGGCGTCCGGTGGGCCGCGCTGGCCGCACGGGACATCTACCCCCGGGGGCTCCGCACGTTCGTCGACGGGCTGCTCGCACAAGCCACCCCCCGTGGCGTCGGCTGAGCACGGACGACGGGCCGGGCCGCCACTGCCCCAAGGCCGGTAGAAGAGCGAACGCGACCGCGCCAGACAACGCAGGTCCGGCGAGTCGCCGCCCCGGACCTGCCGCCCCGGAGCCCCGGACCTGCCGCCCCGGAGCCCCGGAGCGGCATGGGGGTGAGCGGGCTGTCAGGGTCCCAACGAGGGTGAAGAGACCGAAGTCGACGTCGCCGATGCCGGCCCGTTTCAGGTGTGGAACAGCCGGCACGCACTCGTCGAACATCCCTTTGCGCCGTAAGCCCTTGACTTGAAGCGCGCTCCAAGCTGAAGACTCCCCTTCGTGCCCCGAGACCCGGGGCCGCAGGGAGGAGCAACAGCCATGCGTTACCGCACGATCGGCACGGACCCGCGCACCCGCCGCGAGGTGAGCGTCCTCGCGCTCGGCGCGATGCTGTTCGGCTCGGTGACGGACGAGAAGACGTCCTTCGCCGTCCTCGACCGCTACGTCGAAGCCGGCGGGAACTTCATCGACACCTCGGACAACTACGCCTTCTGGACCGACGGCGGCCAGGGCGGCCAGAGCGAGGAACTCCTCGGCCGCTGGCGGCGCAGCCGCGGCGTCGGCGACGAGATCGTCATCGCGACCAAGCTCGGCGCACGCCCCCTGGCCCCCGGCACCAGCTACGTCGACAACCCCGAAGGCCTCTCGGCGAAGGTGATCCGCGAGTCCGCCGAACGCAGCCGCGAGCGGCTCGGCGTGGCGAAGCTGGACCTGTTGTACGCCCACATCGAGGACCCCAGGGTCCCCCTCCAGGAGACCGTCGAGGGCTTCGCCGCCCTGGTCGCCGAGGGCACCGTCGGACTGCTCGGCGTGAGCAACCACGCCGCCTGGCGCGTGGAGCGGGCCCGTGCCCTCGCCGCCGCGGCCGGACTGCCCGGCTACGAGGTGCTCCAGTACGCGCACAGCCACCTGCGCCCTCGCACCGACGTACCCGACGACGTCTTCCCGGACGGCAGCCTCGGCCACGCCGGCCCCGACCTGCTGAGCTATCTGAGGGCCGAGCCGGGCATGACCCTGATCGCCTACTCGCCCCTGTTGAAGGGCGCCTACACCCACCCGGACCGGCTGCCCGCGGACTTCGACCACCCCGGCACCCCGGCCAGGCTGGCGGTGCTGCGGGAGGTGGCCCGGGAGACCGGGGCGAGCGTCAACCAGGTCGTGCTCGCCTGGCAGATCGGCGGCGAGCTGCCGATCGTCCCGCTGGCCGGGGTTTCGTCGTTGGCCCAGTTGGAGGAGAACCTGGCCGCCGTGGACCTGGAACTGACCCCCGAGCAGCGGGCCCGGCTCGACGCGGCGCACTGAGCGCGTGGGACCGTGGAGGGGAACCGGACATCCGGACCTCCGGAAGGAGCACCGGCCATGACCACCCACCCGGCCCACCCCACCGCCCGGTCGATCAGGACCACCCCAGAAGGCCTCATGTGGGAGCCCAGCGAGCGCTGGGTGCGCGGCCGCAAGGGCGACGTCACCGTCGTCGACAGCCGGCACCCGGTCCTCGTCTGGGAACCCCACCTGCCCGTACCGCAGTACGCCTTCCCGCACGACGAGGTCCGCATCGACCTCCTCCGCCCGGCACAGAACCCGCCCACCGGCGCGCACACCGGCTCCCGGATCTTCTACGACCTCGACGCCGACGGCGACGTGCGCGCGAACGCGGCCTGGACGTTCCCCGCCGACGACCTGGCCGGCCACATGGCCTTCGAGTGGTTCCGGCGCACCGACACGGGCCTCGACCACTGGTACGAGGAGGAGGAAGAGATCTTCATCCACCCCCGCGACCCGCACAAACGCGTGGACGCGCTGTCCAGCAGCCGCCATGTCCGGGTCGAGATCGACGGCCGGGTCGTCGCGGACACCCACGCCCCCGTCCTGCTCTTCGAGACCTCCCTGCCGACCCGGTACTACTTCCCCCGCGAGGACGTCCGCCTGGACCTCTTCGCCGCCACCGACCACAGCACCGGATGCCCCTACAAGGGCACCGCCGAGTACTGGTCCTGGCGCGGCGAGGGCGGTGTGCCGCCCAACATCGTCTGGAGCTACCCCGACCCGCTGCCCGCGGTGGCGGCGATCCAGGGGCGCGTCGCCTTCTTCAACGAGGCCGTCGACATCACGCTGGACGGCGAGCGCCTGGAGCGCCCGGACACGCCGTTCAGCCGGATGCTGCGGAAGGGGAGCCGCTCGTGAAGCTGCCGAGCAGGGCGACGAGGCCGGCCGCGAGGCCCTCGGGGTGCCCTGCTCGGCGAGCGCGGACGGCTCTGCGCCCGGGTTCGGGTCCGGTCAAGGCCGCACCAGCAACTGGGAATCGAACGTGTACCGCGACGCCCGGTAGACGTGCGTTCCGTACTCGACCGGCCGCCCGGTGTCGTCGTACGCCGTGCGCTGCATGGTGAGCAGCGCCGCGCCCTCCTCCTCGTCCAGACGCGCGGCCTCCTCCGCGGTGGCCGCGCGGGCGCTGACACGCTGCCGGGCGCTGTGCAGGGTGATGCCCGCCGAGCGCATCATCCGGTACAGGCCCGTCGACTCCAGGCGGGCGTCGTCGAGGTCCATGAGAGACGCCGGCAGGTAGTTGCACAGCAGGGCCACCGGCTGGCCGTGCGTGCAGCGCAGCCGGTCCAGGACCGTGACCTCGCTGCCCTCCGCGACCCCGAGGGCGGCGGCCACGTCGCAGGAGGCCGGGACGACCTCGTTGCGCACGACCTGTGTGGTGGGCCCCTGCCCGGCCTCTTCCAGGTCGTCGTAGAGGCTGCTCAGTTCCAGCGGGCGCCTGACCTGGCTGTGCACCACCTGGGTGCCCACTCCGCGCCGCCGGACCAGCAGCCCCTTGTCGACGAGGGACTGGATGGCCTGGCGGACGGTGGGGCGGGACAGACCGAGGCGCGCCGAGAGGTCGACCTCGTTGCCCAGGAGGTTCCCCGGGGCGAGGACCCCGTGCTCGATCGCGGCCTCCAGCTGCTGGGCGAGCTGGTAGTACAGCGGAACGGGACTGCCCCGGTCCAGGGCGAAGTCCAGCGAGCTGAGCGCAGGCGCGGCCGCGGCACGTGCCCGGTCACCGCTCTTCGCCATGGATGAACCCCCCTCCATGGGTCAGGAGTTGCTCGGGAAGCCGAGGTTGATACCGCCGGTGTCCGCCGGGTCCGGCCAGCGCGTGGTGATCACCTTGCCCTGGGTGTAGAAGGCGATGCCGTCGTTGCCGTAGATGTGCAGGTCGCCGAAGAGCGAGTCCTTCCAGCCTCCGAAGGAGTGGTAGCCGACGGGGACCGGGATCGGCACGTTGACGCCGACCATGCCCGCCTTGACCTCCAGCTGGAAGCGGCGGGCGGCGCCGCCGTCCCGGGTGAAGATCGCGGTGCCGTTGCCCCAGCGGGAGTCGTTGATCAGCTTGATGGCCTCTTCGTACGTCTCCGCGCGGACCACGCACAGCACCGGGCCGAAGATCTCGTCCCGGTACGCGTCCGCCGTCAGCGGCACCCGGTCCAGTAGGGAGACGCCGAGGAAGAAGCCGTCCGCGCACTCGGGGTGTCCGTCCACCGAGAAACCCGTGCCGTCGACGACCACCTCGGCGCCCTGCTCGGCGGCCGACGACACGTAGGACGCCACCTTGTCGCGGTGCTCGCGGGTGATCAGCGGGCCCATCTCGGACGCCGGGTCGTTGCCGGGGCCGATCTTCAGGTTCTTCGCCCGCTCGGCGATCTTGCCGACCAGTTCGTCACCGGTGTCGCCGACCGCGACCACGACCGACACGGCCATGCAGCGCTCGCCCGCCGAGCCGTACGCCGCGTTGATCGCCTGGTCGGCGGCGTGGTCCAGGTCGGCGTCGGGCAGGACCAGCATGTGGTTCTTGGCGCCGCCCAGGGCCTGCACCCGCTTGCCGTGCTCGACGGCCTTGAGCTGGATGTACTTGGCGATCGGGGTCGAGCCGACGAAGGAGACCGCCTCGATGTCCGGGTGCTCCAGGATGCGGTCGACCGCCACCTTGTCGCCCTGCACGATGTTCAGGACGCCGTCCGGCAACCCGGCCTCGGCGGCCAGTTCGGCGAGCTTGAAGGAGGCCGACGGGTCCTTCTCGCTGGGCTTCAGCACGAACGTGTTGCCGCACGCGATCGCCAGCGGGAACATCCACATCGGCACCATCGCCGGGAAGTTGAACGGCGTGATGCCCGCGACCACGCCCAGCGGCTGGCGGATCGAGGCGACGTCGACCCGGGTGGAGACCTGCGTGGACAGCTCGCCCTTGAGCTGGACGCTGATCCCGCACGCGAGCTCGACGATCTCCATGCCGCGCGCGACCTCGCCGAGCGCGTCGGAGTGCACCTTGCCGTGCTCGGCGGTGATCAGTTCGGCGATCTCGTCGCGGTGGGCGTCCAGCAGCTCGCGGTACTTGAACAGGACCGCCGTGCGCTTGGCGAGCGAGGACTCCCCCCAGGACTCGAAGGCGGCCTTGGCGGAGGCGACGGCGGCGTCCACCTCGTCGACGGTCGCGAACGCGACCTGCTTCTCCTGGGCGCCGGTGGCGGGGTCGTAGACGGGGCCGAAGCGGCCGGAGGAGCCTTCGACGGGCTTGCCGTCGATCCAGTGGGTGATGGTCTTCATGGTGCGCGAGGGCCTTTCGTGAGCCTGGAGTTCAAGCCTGGAGTGCAGCGGGTGTTCAGAGGTGGCGACGGCGTCCGGCGACCTGGCGGTCATAGCGCTCGCGGGCCTCGACGGCGGCCTCGCGGGAGGCGGTCTCGGCCACCGGCACGTCCCACCAGGCCTCGGCCGGGGGAGCGGTCGGGGCCGGGTCGGTCTCGACGTACACGCACGTAGGCCGGTCGGAGGCCCGAGCCGTGGCCAGAGCCTCGCGCAACTCGCGCACCGTCTTGGCGCGCAGTACGTCCATGCCGAGGCTGGCCGCGTTGGCGGCCAGGTCGACGGGGAGCGGGGCGCCGGTGAAGGTGCCGTCGGCGGCCCGGAAGCGGTAGGCGGTGCCGAAGCGCTCGCCGCCGGTCTCCTCCGACAGACCGCCGATGGAGGCGTAGCCGTGGTTCTGGATGAGGACGATGTTGAGCGGCAGGCCCTCCTGGACGGCCGTGACGATCTCCGTCGGCATCATCAGGTAGGTGCCGTCGCCGACCAGCGCCCACACCGGCGTACCGGGAGCGGCCTGCTGGACGCCGATGCCGGCCGGGATCTCGTAGCCCATGCAGGAGTAGCCGTACTCCAGGTGGTACTGGCGCGGGCTGCGGGAGCGCCACAGCTTGTGCAGGTCGCCGGGGAGCGAACCGGCCGCGTTGATCACCACGTCGTCGTCGCCCACGGCCGCGTCCAGCGCGCCGAGCACCTGTGTCTGGGTCGGGACCGCGCTCTCGTCGTCGGCGCGGAAGGCCGCCTCGACGACCTCGTCCCAGCGCTCCTTGCCGGCGCGGTACCCGGCCTCGTACGCCTCGCTCACCCGGTGGCCGGAGAGCGCCTCCAGCAGCCTTTCGAGGCCCGACTTCGCGTCGCACACGAGCGTGCGCGCGGCCAGCTTGTGCGCGTCGAAGCCGGTGATGTTGAGGTTGAGGAACCGCACGTCCGGGTTCTGGAAGAGCGTGCCGGAGGCCGTGGTGAAGTCCGTGTAGCGGGTGCCGACGCCGATGACGAGGTCGGCGGTGCGGGCGAGGTCGTCGCTGACGGCCGTGCCGGTGTGGCCGATGCCGCCGAGGTCGGCGGGGTGGTCGTGGCGGAGTGATCCCTTGCCCGCCTGGGTCGAGGCGACCGGGATGCCGGTGGCGTCCACGAACGCCTTCAGCGCCGCCTCGGCCTCGCTGTGGTGGACGCCGCCGCCCGCGACGATCAGGGGCCGCTCGGCCGACCGGATCGCCTCGACGGCCGCCGTCAGCTCCACCGGGTCCGGCGCGGGACGCCGTACGTACCAGACGCGCTCGGCGAAGAACTCCTCCGGCCAGTCGTACGCCTCCGCCTGCACGTCCTGGGGCAGGGCCAGGGTGACGGCGCCGGTCTCGGCCGGGTCGGCCAGCACGCGCATGGCCTGGAGCGCCGACGGGATCAGCGCCTCGGGGCGGGTGATCCGGTCGAAGTACCTGGACACCGGGCGCAGGGTGTCGTTGACCGACACGTCGGCCTCGACCGGGTGCTCCAGCTGCTGGAGCAGCGGGTCGGCGGAGTGCGTGGCGAAGTAGTCGCCGGGCAGGAGCAGCACCGGCAGCCGGTTGATCGTCGCCAGGGCCGCACCGGTGACCAGGTTGGTGGCGCCCGGGCCGATCGAGGTCGTCACGGCTTGGGCGGACAGCCGGTTCAGCTGCCGGGCGTAGCCGACCGCCGCGTGCACCATCGACTGCTCGTTGCGGCCCTGGTGGAACGGCATGACGTCCTCGCCCGCCTCCAGGAGCGCCTGACCGACGCCGGCCACGTTGCCGTGGCCGAAGATGCCCCAGGTCCCGGCGATCAGCCGGCGCCGCACGCCGTCCCGTTCGGTGTACTGGGCGGACAGGAACCGCACCAGGGCCTGGGCGGTCGTCAGTCGGCGGGTGCGGGCGCTCATGCGGAGGTCTCCGGGGCGGTGTAGAGGGGGAGTCGGGGATCGACCGGCTGGTCCGGCCAGGTGTCGCGGACCCAGGCGTGGTCGGGGTGGTCGCAGATCAGCCAGGCACGCTCGGCCTCCGGGCCCGCCATGACGTTGAGGTAGTACATGTGGTGGCCGGGCGTGGCCATCGACGGCCCGTGCCAGCCGTCCGGGATCAGGACGACGTCGCCGTCGCGGACCTCCGCCAGCACGTCGGTCTCGCGGCCCGGGCCGGAGGGGGAGACGCGCTGGTAGCCGAGGCCGGGGATGCCGTCGTGGCCGGCGAACTCGAAGTAGTAGATCTCCTCCAGCACGGACTCCTCGCCCGGCCGGTGCTCGTCGTGCTTGTGCGGCGGGAACGACGACCAGTTGCCGCCCGGGGTGATCACCTCGACCGCGATGAGCTTGTCGCACTCGAACACGCCCGCCGCGCCGAAGTTGTTGACCTGCCGGGAGCAGTTCCCGGTGCCCCGCAGCTCCACGGGCACCTCGGAGGCGGGCCCGTAGCGGGCGGGCAGCCGGCGGGTGCAGCGCGCGCCGGTCAGCGCGAACCGGCCGCCGGCGGCGGACGTCACGGTCGCCCGGGCGTCGCGCGGCACGTACGCGAAGTCGCTGACGCCGCTGAAGACGTCCCGGCGGCCGTGGAGCTCGAAGGTGTCCTGGCCGAAGTCGTCCGTCGCGGCGACTGTGCAGCCGCCGCTCAGCGGGACGACGATCCACTCGCTGTCGCCGGCCTCGAAGGAGTGCGTGCCGCCCGGCGGCAGCTCCACGATCCGCAGGCTGGAGTGGTCCCAGCCGGCCTTCTCGGGCGTGACGTCGACGATGTAGGGGCCGCCGAGGGCCTTACCCGCGGGGAGGTGATACGTCATCGTGTGCCTTTCGGGTCACAGCGGAGCGACTCACAACAGACCGATTCACAAACAGACCGATGCACAGCAGACCGGTTCACAGCAGACCGACGGCCGTGTCCACTGCCTGTTCCACGCTGCCCTCGGCCGGGTAGAGCAGCGATCGCCCGACGACCAGGCCCTGCACGGTGGGCAGGCGCAGGGCCTTGCGCCAGCGTTCGTACGCGCCCTCCTGGTCGCCGCCGACCTCCCCGCCGAGCAGCACGGCGGGGAGCGTGGAGGTCTCCAGGACCTGGGCCATGTCGTCCGGGTCGTCGGTGACGGGCAGCTTCAGCCAGGTGTAGGCGGAGGTGCCGCCCAGGCCCGCAGAGATCGCGATGGACCGGGTGACGGCCTCGGCGGACAGGTCGTTGCGCACCTTGCCGTCGACCCGCCGGGAGATGAACGGCTCGACGAACAGGGGGAGTTGCCGGGCCGCCATGGCGTCGATCGCCCGCGCGGTGGACTCCAGGGTGGTGAGCGAGCCCGGGTCGTCGTAGTCGATGCGCACCAGGAGCTTGCCCGCGTCGAAGCGGAGCCGGGCGATGTCCTCGGCGCGGTGGCCGGTGAAACGGTCGTCCATCTCGAACGTGGCGCCGGCGAGGCCGCCGCGGTTCATCGAGCCCATCACGACCTTGCTCTCCAGCACCCCGAGCAGGAGCAGGTCCTCCAGGATGTCGGCGGTGGCGAGCACCCCGTCGACCCCGGGCCTCGACAGCGCGACGCAGAGCCGTTCCAGCAGATCGGCGCGGTTGGCCATGGCCAGGCGCCGGTCGCCGACCGCGAGGGCGCCGCGCGCCGGGTGGTCGGCGGCCACGATCATCAGCCGGCCGCTGTCGCCGATCAGCGGGCGGCGCACCCGGCGGGCCGCCGCCTCGGCGACGGCCTCGGGATTGCGGGCCCGGACCGTGGTGAGGTCGGGGATGCCGATGTTCAATGCAGGCTCCGTTCAGTGACTCGTGCTCGGCGACGGCACTTCGGCGAGGAGGTCCTCGACCTCGGACTCGGCGGGCATCGCGGAGGAGCAGGCGAGGCGTGAGGCGACGAGGGCGCCGGCGGCGTTGGCGTGCCGCATGGTCTTCTCCAGGTCCCAGCCGGCGAGGAGGCCGTGGCAGAGGGAGCCGCCGAAGGCGTCGCCCGCGCCCAGGCCGTTGACCACCTCGACCGGCACCGGCGGCACCTCGGCCCTGGTGCCGTCGCGGTGCACGGCCAGGACGCCCTTGGGGCCCTGCTTGACGACGGCCAGTTCCACGCCTGCCTCCAGCAGCGCGTCGGCGCAGGCCTGTGGCTCGCGCACGCCGGTGGCGACCTCGCACTCGTCCAGGTTGCCGACCGCGACGGTGGCGTGGCGCAGTGCCTCGCGGTAGTACGGGCGGGCCTCCTCGGGGTCGGCCCAGAACATCGGCCGCCAGTCGAGGTCGAAGACGGTGATGCCCGCCTTGTCGCGGGCCTTGAGGGCGGCGAGGGTGGCGGAGCGGCTCGGCTCTTCGCTCAGGCCGGTCCCGGTGATCCAGAAGATCCGGGCCCCGCGGATCGCGAAGAAGTCCAGCTCGTCGGTGTGGATCTCCAGGTCGGGGGCCTTGGGGCGGCGGTAGAAGTACAGCGGGAAGTCGTCCGGCGGGAAGATCTCGCAGAACGTGATCGGCGTCGGGTGGGCGTCGACCGGGGTGACCCAGCGGTCGTCGACGCCGAAGGACTTCAGCTCCTCGTGCAGGTAGGTGCCGAAGGGGTCGTTGCCCGTCCGGGTGATGACCGCCGTACGGCGTCCGAGGCGCGCCGCGGCGACCGCCACATTGGCCGCCGAACCTCCAAGGAACTTCCCGAACGTCTCCACTTGTGGCAGCGGGACGCCGGTCTGGAGGGGATAGAGGTCGACCCCGATGCGGCCCATCGTGATCAAGTCGAAATACTGGGCTGGCCCGGCCATGCACGACCTCCTCGGGAAGCTGGGGATGCGGGTCCGGAGCCGCCCTGACACCGTGGGGCGTGGGTGACCTGGGACCTGCCGCTCAACAGGTGTAGGTGCCGGAGCAGGGCCCTGTCAATAGTTTGTACTTACATTCGGACCTGCTTGTGAAATGATGTCTTAACAAAGTATTGACAGCGAGCGCGGCAGGGACTTGTATCCCGTGGCATCGCAACAGTCTGTTTGCGGCATCATGATCCGGACTCCGTAAGGCTCCGGGACCACGGATCCCTCGTGATCCCCTCCTTTCCCCCGCAGTAGCACAGTGAGGTGCCAGGAAAGATGGACCGCTCTTCTCACCCCCGCTCCCGCAGAATCGCGCCGGTTGTCGCCGTTGCCGCGGCAGCGGCCCTGACCCTCGCCGGCTGTTCCAGCAGTTCCGGGGGCAAGAAGTCCGAGGAAGGCGCCGCGAACGCCTCCGCCGGCAAGGCGACCACGCCCCGCATGACCGTCGCCCTCGTCACCCACCAGGCGCCCGGCGACACCTTCTGGGACACCGTGCGCAAGGGCGCCGAGGCCGCCGCCGCCAAGGACAACATCAAGCTCATCTACTCCGCCGACCCGAACGCGGGCAACCAGGCCAACCTGGTCCAGAACGCGATCGACCAGAAGGTCGACGGCATCGCCGTCACCCTCGCCAAGCCCGACGCCCTCAAGGGCGTCATAGGCAAGGCCGAGAAGTCCGGCATACCCGTCGTCGGACTCAACTCCGGCCTGAGCGACTGGAAGAACCTCAACCTGCTGGAGTTCTTCGGCCAGGACGAGTCCGTCGCGGGCGAGGCCTTCGGCAAGAAGCTGAACGAGGTCGGCGCCAAGCACGTCCTGTGCGTCATGCAGGAGCAGGGCAACGTCGGCCTGACCGAGCGCTGCGACGGCGTGGCGAAGACCTTCAAGGGTAAGACCACCCCCGACAACGTCAACGGCACGGACATGCCGTCGGTGAAGTCGACGATCACCGCCAAGCTGAAGCAGGACCCCTCCATCGACTACGTCGTCACGCTCGGCGCCCCGTTCGCGCTGACCGCGGTGCAGTCGGTGGGCGACGCCGGCAGCAAGGCGAAGGTCGCGACCTTCGACCTCAACAAGCAACTCATCAAGGCCATCCAGGACGGCTCCATCCAGTTCGCCGTCGACCAGCAGCCCTACCTCCAGGGCTACCTGGCCGTCGACGGTCTGTGGCTCTACAAGAACAACGGCAACTACAGCGGTGGCGGCGAGCAGCCCGTGCTGACCGGCCCGGCCTTCGTCGACAAGTCCAACGTCGACAAGATCGGGGAGTTCGCCGCGAAGGGCACCCGGTGATGAGCATGACCCAGCAGGCCACGCCGGCGGTGGACACACCGCCGGCCTCCGGCCCCAAGGAAACCGACGGGCGAACGGCACAGCGCCCCCTGGCGCTCAGACTGCTCTCCCGGCCCGAGGTCGGCGTCTTCCTCGGCGCCGTCGCGGTCTTCGTCTTCTTCCTGATCGCGGCGCCGTCGCTGCGCCAGGGCAGTTCGATCGCGACCGTCCTCTACCAGGCGTCGACCATCGGGATCATGGTCGTGCCCGTGGCGCTGCTGATGATCGGCGGCGAGTTCGACCTGTCCTCCGGCGTCGCCCCGATCGCCTCGGCGCTGACCGCGAGCATGACCGCCTTCCAGCTGACCCTGAACGTGTGGGTCGGCGTGGTGGTGGCGCTGGTGGTGTCGCTGGCGATCGGCTTCTTCAACGGCTGGCTGCTGGTGAAGACCGGGCTGCCGAGCTTCCTGGTCACCCTGGGCACGTTCATGGGCCTGCAGGGCGTGAACCTGGCGGTGACCAAGCTGATCACCGGCAACGTGGCCACCGACGACATCAGCGACATGGACGGCTTCGACCAGGCGAAGGCGATCTTCGCGTCGTCCTTCAACATCGGCGGCGTCGAGGTGAAGATCACCATCATCTGGTGGCTGGTCTTCGCGGCCCTGGCCTCCTGGGTGCTGCTGCGCACCAAGTACGGCAACTGGATCTTCTCGGTCGGCGGCAACAAGGACAGCGCCCGCGCGGTCGGTGTGCCGGTGAACTTCACCAAGATCTCGCTGTTCATGCTGGTCGGCTTCGGTGCCTGGTTCGTCGGTATGCACAACCTGTTCGCCTTCAACACGGTGCAGTCCGGTGAGGGTGTGGGCAACGAGCTGATCTACATCGCGGCGGCGGTGGTCGGCGGGTGTCTGCTGACCGGCGGCTACGGCACGGTGATCGGCCCGGTCTTCGGCGCGTTCATGTTCGGCATGGTCAACCAGGGCATCGTGTTCGCCGGATGGAACCCCGACTGGTTCAAGACCTTCCTCGGCGTGATGCTGGTCGGCGCCACCCTCGTCAATCTGTGGGTCCGCAAGCAAGCGACCCGGAGGTGATCGCAATGACAAGCAATTCCACGGGCACCCACGGGGCCGTTCTGAAGGACACCCAGACCACGGACGAGCGGCCCGTCGTCGAGCTGCGGGGCGCCGGCAAGTCCTACGGCAACATCCGCGCCCTGCACGGCGTCGACCTGTCCGTGCACGCCGGCAAGGTGACCTGCGTCCTCGGCGACAACGGCGCCGGCAAGTCCACCCTCATCAAGATCGTCTCGGGTCTGCACCAGCACACCGAGGGCGAGTTCCTCGTCGACGGCGAACCGGTGCGCTTCTCCACCCCGCGCGAGGCTCTCGACAAGGGCATCGCCACGGTCTACCAGGACCTCGCCGTCGTCCCGCTGATGCCGGTGTGGCGCAACTTCTTCCTCGGCTCCGAGATGACCAAGGGCCCCTGGCCGGTCCGACGTCTCGACATCGAGAAGATGAAGAAGACCGCGGACGAGGAACTGCGCGCCATGGGCATCGTCCTCGACGACATGGAGCAGCCCATCGGCACGCTCTCCGGCGGCCAGCGCCAGTGCGTCGCGATCGCCCGGGCCGTCTACTTCGGCGCCCGCGTCCTCATCCTGGACGAGCCGACCGCCGCCCTCGGCGTCAAGCAGTCCGGTGTGGTGCTGAAGTACATCGCCGCCGCCCGCGAGAAGGGCCTGGGCGTCATCTTCATCACCCACAACCCGCACCACGCCTACATGGTCGGCGACCACTTCAGCGTGCTGCGCCTCGGCACCATGGAACTGTCCGCCTCCCGCAGCGAGGTCAGCCTCGAGGAGCTGACCAACCACATGGCCGGCGGCACCGAACTCGCCTCGCTCAAGCACGAGTTGGCCCAGGTGCGCGGCGTCGACGTCGAGGAGCTCCCCGAAGAGGGAGACCTCACCGCCCCCGTAGCCACGTCTTCGGAAGGAAAGTCCTGACATGGCCCTCGCGCTCGACCGCATCCGGGTCGGCTCCGCCCCCGACTCCTGGGGCGTCTGGTTCCCCGACGACCCCCAGCAGGTGCCCTGGGAACGCTTCCTCGACGAGGTCGCCGAGGCCGGCTACTCGTGGATCGAACTCGGCCCGTACGGCTACCTGCCGACCGACCCGGCCCGGCTCACCGACGAGGTGACCAAGCGGAACCTGAAGGTCTCCGCCGGCACGATCTTCTGCGGCCTGCACCGCGGCCCCTCCGAGTGGGACTCCACCTGGGAGCAGGTCAGCCGGGTCGCCGCCCTCACCCAGGCCATGGACGCCAACCACCTCGTGGTCATCCCGTCCTTCTGGCGGGACGACAAGACCGCCGAGATCCTGGAGCCCCCGGAGCTCACCACCGAGCAGTGGCGCAACCTCACCACGGGCATGGAGCGCCTCGGCCGTGAGGTGAAGGACAAGTACGGTCTGGACATCGTCGTCCACCCGCACGCCGACACCCACATCGACACCGAGGAGCACGTCGAGCAGTTCCTCGACTCCACCGACTCCGGCGCGGTCAACCTCTGCCTGGACACCGGGCACTACGCCTACTGCGGCGGCGACAGCGTCAAGCTGATCGAGACGTACGGCGAGCGCATCGGCTATCTGCACCTCAAGCAGGTCGACCCGGACATCCTCGCCGACGTGGTCGAGAACGAGGTCCCGTTCGGCCC
Source organism: Streptomyces sp. NPDC052064 (assembly GCF_055585925.1). Taxonomy (NCBI): domain Bacteria; kingdom Bacillati; phylum Actinomycetota; class Actinomycetes; order Kitasatosporales; family Streptomycetaceae; genus Streptomyces; species Streptomyces sp. NPDC052064. Next base: position 280,493 of record NZ_JBVJJE010000006.1, on the reverse strand, counting down.
CGCCGTGGCGCGGGGAGTCATGTGCGAACCGCCCGCCGGTGTGCCCGAGCTGGGTCCGGTTCTCACCGCCGCCCAGAAGCTGGGCGTGGACCTGTTCGCCATCGTCGAGCAGGACATGTACCCCTGCGAGCCGGACAAGCCGCTGCCGATCGCGGTGCGCACCCGCAAGTTCCTGAGGTCCTGCGGCGCCTGACGATCCGAAAGGACGGCCATGACTGAGCGCGCCACCCTGGGAGTCGCGGTCATCGGTACCGGGAGAATGGGCGCCGACCACGTGCGCCGCATCCACGAAGTCACCAGCGGAGCACGGGTGGTGGCCGTGGTGGACGTCGACGCGGAGCGGGCGAAGGCCGTCGCCGCTCGCGTCGACGGCTGTACCGCCTACACCGACCCGGCGGCCGCGATGGCGGCGGCCGACGTCGACGCCGTCCTGATCGCCTCCCCGGGCCCGGCCCACGAGGCCACGCTGCTCGCGGCCTTCGAGCGCGACCTGCCCGTCCTGTGCGAGAAGCCGCTCACCCCCGACGCGGCCTCCGCCCTGCGCGTCCTCGAAGCCGAACTGCGCCTCGGCCACCGCCGTGTCCAGGTCGGCTTCATGCGCCGCTACGACCCCGAATACGCGAAGCTGAAGGCCCTGCTGACGTCGGGTCAGCTGGGCCGCCCGTTGATGCTGCACAACCGGCATCGCAACGTGGCCAGTCCGCCCTTCTTCACCAGCTCCATGCTCATCAGCGACTCCGTCGCCCACGAGGCGGACGCGACCCGCTGGCTGCTGGGGCACGAGATCACGGCGGTCACGGTCCTGCGCCCGGCCCCCTCCGCCAACGCCCCCGACGGGCTGCGCGATCCGCAGTTCGTCGTCTTCGAGACCGACGGCGGCGCACTCTCCGACGTGGAGATCTTCGTCAACTGCGGCTTCGGCTACCAGGTGCAGGCCGAGGTGGTCTGCGAACGCGGCACCGCCCGCATCGGCGACGGCCACGCCCTGGTCACCAACATGGCCGGCCGCTGGGGCGGCACCATCGCCCAGGACTGGACCGAACGCTTCGAGACGGCCTACGACCGGGAGGTCCAGACCTGGGTCGACGCCACCCGCCGCGGCGAGGTCACCGGCCCCAGTGTCTGGGACGGTTACGCCGCGGCGGCGGTGTGCGAGGGGGGCGTGCGGGCGCTGGAGGACGGCGGGCGGGTGGAGGTCGAGCTGGTGGAGCGGCCGCCCATGTACCGGTGACGAGCGCTGCCCGGCGGAAACCGGGAACCTCCGATCCCCTGAAGTCACCTCTTGGGATCGTCGTACCAGAACGGTGCGCAACAGGACACAGCGGCCGCTAGGATCCACTCCTCGAAGAGGGGGATTCAGTGCTCGCGGACATCGCTGTTCGCGTTGCCGTCACCGTAGCAGCGGCATTGGTCGTCTACATCGGCAAGACACTCTGGCAGAACCGGCGGCATCTACGGCTGCTTCTGCTCCTGTTCACACCGTGGCGGCGCATACGTGTCTCGGTGGCCGTGCTCCTGCGGCTCGACGACGAGGACCGCTACATCCTGTTCGACTCGCCCACACGGCCGGCGGCCTTCGGCCCGCCCGGCGGAGTGGTCAAGTATCACGAGACCGAGCGCCGCAAACTGGACAAGCTCGGCTTCGAGTGCGAGCAACGCAGCCAGGAGGTGATGAGGTGCGATTTGCGGGGCTTCGTACGAGCGGCCAGAATCCCGGGCTTCGCACGCTGGCTGCACGGCGGCGCCGACCGTGAGCCGGCGACGGACTGTCTGCGCCGCGAACTCGTCGAGGAACTGGCCGAGGTCGGCCACCCCGAACTGACCCCATGGGTGCCGTCCGTCAACTTCACCCTCGTCCGCCGGGTGGTCGACGGTGACGGACTTCTTGCCGGACCGTACGTTCCAGAAGCTGTTCGACCCTCGGACCGCCCTGAGCGCCTTACCGGTGGTCTGGCGCGCTTCCTACAACCAACTCGACCCCGAGCGGGCCATCCTCGTCTGTCTCGCCGTGCGCAACGTCCTGCGACGGGGACCTGCCGTGGTCGGGACGCGTTTCGCCGGGCTGCGCTGGGACGTCACCTTCTTCCACGTACACCTGTACCTGGCGGGGTCGCTCCAGGAGTACGCCACGGAACAGATGGCCCGGGGGCGCAGCCGTCTGGTCCGCCCCATGCTCGAAGAGGCCATCCGCTGCTGGGAGATCGTCGAACCGGACGCGGACCGGCTGCTGGCCCCCGAGAGCAAGGCACGCCGCATCTGCCGTGGGAAACGCGGAGTCACCCGGCTCTACCTGGCCCGCAACACGCGGCGGCCTTTCGACCTCCTGCGGGGAGCCCGCACGGATCTGGAGTACGCCGAAGCGGCGGAGGACACCAGCGCCGGTCACTTCACCTTCCTGCTGGAGGTGCTCAGCCGGCTGTCCGACGATCCGGCGGGACTTCCCGCACTCTGGGACGCGGCCGACGCCCTGATCGAACGGGCGGTCCCCCACGTCGCCGGTTCCTCCCGCTGGCTGGTCACCCTGGGGGAGCACCGGCTCAAGAGGGCGCAGTCACCGCACGGCCGCCCCGCCGACGGGCTCGACGTCCAGTCGGCCTCCGCGTTGTACGGGCAGTTGCGCACCGACCTCGTGCCGGCCGGTGAGGAGAGCCGGGAAGCCCAGGTGGCGCTGGGCGGGCGGCCCTGCACTACGCGAAGGTCATGAAGCTCGCCGGCGGCAAGGACGACGAGGCGGTGATGCTCCACCACCTCACCGAGGCGATCAGCTGGTTCGAAGCGGTCTCCCAGGACGACCAGGCCCCGGACAACGTGCACGGCCTGCTGGGTGAGGCATACCTGCGGCGGGCCCGTACGGGCAGTGAGAAGGACCTGCGGGCAGGGCGTGGCAACTCGATCCCCACTGGCCCTGGCCGCTGATGCAACTGGCGGAATTCGCGGCCCCACGGGCGCGGAAGGGCGTATCGGCCGTGACCCCGCAGGGGAGCGGGACGCCGGAACTCGGGGACGAGGAGCACGCGGACCCGAGGGTGTCCGAGATCCGGCGTGCGGTCCGCGAAGGCGATCAGGCCTGGCTCTACCAGGAAGCGGCGTGGACGGCCGTCCACGCGCCCAGCCCTTTCGCCAGGAGATTCTGGGGGGACGGTCGGAAACCTACGTACTCGACGACCCCCAGCGGCTGCTGTCCGCGACGCTCGTACTGAAGCCGACCAGCCGGGGCGAGGCCGAGGCGGAACGCGATCAGCTGGCGTCCCTGCGCCGCTACCTCAAAGACACCGGGGCACCGGACTGGATGCTGCTGCCCGCCCCCTGGCGATGGTCGAACTTCCCCCGGACTGGCCGACGTCCCGCGATCCCGCGCCGGACACCGCCCTGGCGTCGCGTCGCGCGGTGGGCCGAAGCCTGGCGGCGGCCATCGCGGACGCCTACGAAGGACGCGGTGGGCACCCGCTCGCGTCGCTCGCCCAGGCGGTTCGGTACCTGGCACGCATCCACGTCTGGGCCACGGAGGTGTCGGAACCGCCGTCGGGGCAGGCCTCCACCGCGACGGACGCCTACGAGAGGGTCGCCGGCGACCTGGCCAAGCGTGCCGGACGACTCGGCGTCCCTCGCGCGGACGCACTCGCCGCCCGCTGGGCAGCGGTCACGCCCGCCGAGCTTCCCCCGGTTCCGGGCCGCGACGCGCACGCGGAGAACTGGCTGGTCACCGACAACGGCAAGATGGTCGCCCTCGGTCTCGAACCCCACGGCCACCTTCCCCTGCTCTACGAGGTGGTTCAGCTGGTCGAGGACCACGCCGCCCTGGGCCTCAAGGACAGCGACTGGCCGGAACGCGAGGCTCTGTGCGGGCTGTACCTGGACGAGCTGGCGCACCTCGGTTACCCGGCGACGGTCGCCGCCGCGCACGTGCTCCCCGCCTACCAGTCGTTCGCTCTGGTGCGGGCGCTGTTCCTGATGGAGCATCTGTCGGAGAACGCGGCGGCCGAACTCGGCCGCCTCCACGGGCTCCCGCCGCTGGGCGCGGAGACGTCTCGGCCATGCCCACGCCCTGATGGAACGCTGCGAGGAGGCAGCGGCCGCGGCCGGGCTACGGAGCCTGGCCGCGGAGCTGAGGGGCTTTCTCGACGGCTGACGGCAGGTCCGCGCCCCTCCCACGGGCGGGCCCGGCCTTCGTCGGCAGGCCCGCCCGTCAGGCCTCCCGCGCCTCCGCGATCGTCACCGGCCGGTGCTCGTGCAGCGACAGCGTGCACGCCTCGGCGATCCAGCCCGCTTCCAGGGCGTCCTCGATCGTGCAGGGGGAGGGGCGGGTGCCGGCGACGACCTCGGTGAACGCGGTCAGTTCGGCGCGGTAGGCCTCGGTGAAGCGGTCCATGAAGAAGTCGTGCGGGGTGCCCGCCGGGAAGGTCACGCCCGGCTCGACCGAGCGCAGCGGCAGCTTGTCCTCCAGGCCGACGGCGATGGAGTCCGTAAAGCCGTGGATCTCCATGCGGACGTCGTAACCACGGGCGTTGTGGCGGGAGTTGGACACCACCGCGATGGTGCCGTCGTCCAGGGTGAGGATTGCGCCGGTGGTGTCGGCGTCACCGGCCTCCTTGATGAAGTCGGCACCGCGGTTGCCGCCCACGGCGTACACCTCGGTCACCTCACGGCCGGTCACCCAGCGGATGATGTCGAAGTCGTGCACCGAGCAGTCGCGGAAGATGCCGCCGGAGGCGGCGATGTACGCGGCGGGCGGCGGTGCCGGGTCGAGCGTGGTCGAGCGGACCGTGTGCAGCGTGCCGAGCTCGCCGCTCCGCACGGCGGCGCGGGCGTTGACGAAACCGGTGTCGAAACGGCGGTTGTAGCCGATCTGGATCGGCACGCCCTTGCCCTGGACGGCCTTCAACACCTCGACGCCCTCGCTCATGGTCTTGGCGACGGGCTTCTCGCAGAAGACGGGGATGCCGGCCTCGACCCCGGCGAGGATCAGCGCGGGGTGGGCGTCCGTCGCGGCCGCGACGACGATGCCGTCCACGCCGGCGGCCAGCAGGGCCTCGGGCGAGTCCACGACCTCGGCGCCGAACCGTTCGGCGGCGGCCTTGGCGGCGTCCGCGAACGGGTCGGTGACGACGAGGGACTCGACGGCGTCGAGCCCGGAGAGGGTCTCGGCGTGGAAGGCGCCGATGCGGCCGAGGCCGAGGATTCCGATACGCATGGGGGTGTTCGCTCCTAGTGTGCGGGTCTTGCGAGGGGGGAAGAAGGGCTAGTCGAGGCCGCCGAGCACGTTCTGGTCCCAGTCGATCACCGATCCCGTGACCACCCCGGACCGGTCCGACAGCAGGAACACCACGAAGTCGGCGATCTCGTCCGGTTGGCCCAGCTTGCCCATCGGCAACTTCGTGGCGGCCTGCTCACGCCAGCCGTCCCCGGCGCCGTGGAAGGCCCGCTGCGTCGCGTCCTCGCCCTCCGTCGCCGTCCAGCCGATGTTCAGGCCGTTGATGCGGATCCGGTCCCAGCGGTGCGCGTGCGCGGCGTTGCGGGTCAGGCCGATGAGTCCGGCCTTGGCGGCGACGTACGGCGCCAGGAACGGCTGCCCGCCGTGCGCCGACGACGTGATGATGTTGACGATCGTGCCGGGCGCCTCCCGCGCGACCATGTCCGCGACCGCCGCCTGCATGGCGAAGAAGGGCCCCTTGAGGTTGATCGCGATGTGCTGGTCGAACAGCTCGGGCGTGGTGTCCAGCAGCGTCCCCCGGGAGGTCAGCCCGGCGGAGTTCACGAGGCAGTCGACGCGGCCGTACGTCTCCAGGACCCGGGCCACGGAGGCCTTCGCCTGCGCCGCGTCCGACAGGTCGGCCCGCACGTACAGGGCCTTGCCGCCCGCGGCGGTCAGCTCCGCCACCAGCGCCTCGCCGGGTTCGGGGCGCCGCCCGGTGACGGCCACGACCGCCCCCTCGCGGACCGCGGCCCGCGCGATGGCGGCGCCGACCCCCTGACTGCCGCCGTTGACCAGGACGACCTTGTCGTCGAGAAGTCCCACGAGGTTCCTCAGCTCTCTCGTCGTTCGGTACCGGCCCGCAGCTCCGCCCGGAGCGCCTCCGGCGTCCACCCCTCGTACAGTGCCCGCCGGACGAGATCCGCCTGCGAGGGCGGGGCCAGGCCGTCGACCGGCGGGTCGCTGTCGAGGTTGGTGGGGAAGGGGTAGCCCTCGGCGCTCGCCGCGATGACGTTGGCCAGCCACGCGTCGCTCGCGCCTTCGGCCTTCCGTTTCAGCAGCACGGGGTACACCGCGTTCGCCACGGCCTCCCGGTCCACCGTCTCCATCGCGCGCCCGAACGCGGACGACACCTGCAACAGGTTGGCCATGCGCCGGATACCGGCAGAGCGGTTGGTGCCGGCGGCGTGGAAGAGGGCCGGGTTGAAGAAGACCGCGTCGCCCTTCGCGAGCGGCAGCTGCACCTGGTGCGCCTCGAAGTACGCCCGGAACTCCGGGCGCCGCCAGGCGAGATAGCCCGGCTCGTACCTCTGCGAGTGCGGCAGGTACATCGTCGGCCCGGACTCCACCGGCATGTCGCAGTGCGCGACCGCGCCCTGGAGGGTCAGCACGGGGGAGAGGCGGTGCACGTGCCCGGGGTAGGCGGCGGCGACCTCGTCGGACAGGAAGCCCAGATGGTAGTCGCGGTGCGCGGTCTGGGCGGCGCCGCCCGGGTTGACCACGTTGAGCTGCGAGGTGACCTGGTAGCCGGGGCCCAGCCAGGCCGTCGCCACGAGGGCGAGGACGTCGTTGGCGTAGTAGTCGGCGAACGCCTCCGCGTCGTAGAGAGCCGCCTTCTCCAGCGCGTTCCACACCCGGTCATTGGCGCCCGGCTTCGCGAAGTGGTCACCGGCTGTCGCGCCCGAGGCGCGCTGCTCGGTGATCAGGGCGTCGAACACGGCGGTGGCCCGGTCCACGACCTCCGGGTCCGGAAAGGCACCGCGGAAGACGACGATGCCGGGCCCCTCGGCGAGCGCGCGCACCAGCTCGGCCTGGACCACCCGGTCGCCCTCGAGCAGACCGGCGTCGTAGACCGGCACGTTCCGCTCCACGGCAGAGGCGTGCGGATAGTCGGCGGGGTCCGTCGCCCGCTCGACCAGCGCGCGGAACGCGTCGAGATCGCAGTCCTGCTCGGACAGCCAGACGCGGGGGTGTACGGGAGTGAAGGACATCGTCGTCCCTTCGGGGTCACGGAGCGACGGAGCCCTGTCATTCTTGTCAGTACAAACCCCTCGAACAACCAGCAGGCAGCCATCAAAAACCCCTCAAGGAGCCGGCGCATGGGTCACCCCTTCCCGATCCGGGAGATCGCACGTCAGGCGGGCCTGAGCGAGGCGACCGTCGACCGGGTCCTCAACGGCCGGGGCGGGGTCCGGGAGAGCACCGCGCAGGAGGTGCACCGGGCGATAGCCGACCTGGACCGGCAGCGCACCCAGGTCCGGCTCGTCGGCCGGACGTTCATGGTCGACATCGTGATGCAGGCGCCCGAGCGCTTCACCACCGCGATCCGTGCCGCCCTGGAGGCCGAGCTGCCGTCCCTGCACCCGGCGGTGCTGCGCTCCCGCTTCCACTTCCGCGAGACCGGCCCGGTGGGCGAGCTGGTGCGGATCCTGGACCGGATCGCCCGGCGCGGCTCGCAGGGCGTGATCCTCAAGGCCCCGGACGTCCCCGAGGTCACCGCCGCCGTCGGCCGCCTCGAAGCCGCCGGCATCCCGGTCGTGACCCTGGTGACCGACCTGCCCGCCAGCGCTCGCCTCGCCTACGTCGGCATCGACGACCGGGCGGCGGGCGCGACGGCCGCGTATCTGATGGGGCAGTGGCTGGGGGAGCGCCCGGGCAACATCCTGACCAGCCTCAGCAGCGGTTTCTTCCGCAACGAGGAGGAGCGCGAGATGGGCTTCCGCAGCGCCATGCGGGCCCGGCACCCCGAGCGCACGCTGGTCGAGATCGCCGAGGGGCAGGGCCTGGACGCCACCCAGTACGACCTCGTCCGGGCCGCGCTGGAACGCGACACGGACATCCGCGCGGTGTACTCGATCGGCGGCGGCAACATCGCCACGCTCCGGGCCTTCGACGACCTCGGCCGCGAGTGCGCCGTGTTCGTCGCGCACGACCTCGACCACGACAACACCCGACTGCTGCGCGCGCACCGCCTGTCCGCCGTGCTCCACCACGACCTGCGCCAGGACGTGCGCGAGGCCTGCCACACGGTCATGCGGGCACACGGCGCGCTGCCGCCGGCCGGGCCGTCGTTGCCGTCGGCGATCCAGGTGGTGACGCCGTACAACATGCCGCCGCAGGCGACGGCCGTGTGATCCCGGAGGCGTTCGGGGGCGTGACCGGGTGTGGATCCGGAAGGGAAGCTTCCACGGCCCCTACCGTCGAGCCCATGTGGACATCACGCCCGGACGGCGGGCCGGACCGGTTGCTGGCGCTCGCCGACGGCGTGTTCGCCATCGCCATCACGCTGCTCGTCCTGGATCTCTATGTGCCGCGGGGCCTGGAGCCCGACCAGTACCACGAGGCCCTGCGCCGGGTGCTGCCCGATCTCGGGGCCTACGCGCTCAGCGTGGTGGTGCTCGGCAGTTTCTGGCGCGACCACCGCAGGATCTTCCGTGACGTACGGGAGGTTGACGGACACGTGATCATCCTGTCCCTCACCGGCCTGGGTGTCGCGGCCCTGGTGCCCTTCCCGACCAGGCTGCTCGCGGAGTACGGCGACGAGTCCGTGTCGGTCGCCGTCTACGCGGCGGCGGTCGCCGCGCTCGGCGCCTGCCATCTGGCACTGGCCGCCGTCCTGGCGAAGCGCCCCTGGCTCCGCGCTGGCACCCCCTCCGATACCGGCAGCACGCCCTACCTCCTCGAGAGCGCCTCGATGGTGGTGGTGTTCGCCGTGACCGTCCCGCTGGCCCTGGTGACCGGGGCCCCGGCCATGTGGCTGTGGCTCGTCCTCGTCCCGGTGAGATTCGTCCTGGGCCGCCGCCTCCAGAAGGCCGGCTGAACGTCAGGCACCCACGGCCACGTCCGCCCAGGCACCGCTCGACGCCGATCGCGCCATCGCGTCCAGCACGGCCGCACTGTGCACGGCGTCCGCGAGTGTCGCCCCGTGCGGAGTGCCCTCGGCGACCGACCGGAGGAAGCGGTACGCCTCGATGACCTTCAAGTCGTCGTAGCCCATGGCGTTCGCCGCGCCGGGCTGGAAAGCGGCGAACTCGCCGTGGCCCGGGCCGACGTACACCGTCGTCACGGCCTGGTCCTGGTAGGTCGTGCCGCGGCTGATCCCCAGTTCGTTCATGCGGCGGAAGTCCCAGAACACCGCGCCCTTGGTGCCGTGCACCTCGAAGCCGTAGTTGTTCTGTTCGCCGACCGAGACCCGGCAGGCCTCCAGCACACCGCGCGCCCCGGAGGCGAACCGCAGCAGGCAGCTGACGTAGTCCTCGTTCTCGACGGGGCCGAGTTCACCGCCGGAGGCGCGGCTGTGGCCCGCCGTCGCGCCGGTGGGACGCGCCCGTTCCGGAAGGAAGATCGCCGTGTCGGCCGTCAGGGACATGATGTCGCCCAGCAGGTGACGGGCCAGGTCCGCGCCGTGCGAGGCCAGGTCGCCCAGCACGCCGCTGCCGCCCCGCTCCCGCTCGTACCGCCATGTCAGCGCGCCCTCGGGATGGGCCGCGTAGTCGCTGAACAGCCGGATGCGGACATGCGTGACCGTGCCGATCTCCCCGGAGGCGATCAGCTCGCGGGCCGCCTCGACGGCGGGCGCGTTGCGGTAGTTGAAGCCGACGGTGCCCTGCACGCCCGCCGCGGCCACCGCGTCCGCCACCGCACGGGCGTCCTCGGTGGTCAGACCCACCGGCTTCTCGATCCAGATGTGCTTGCCCGCCTCGGCCATGGCGACGCCGATCTCGCGGTGCAGGAAGTTCGGCGCGGTGATGCTGACCGCCTTCACCCGGGGGTCGGCGACCACCTCGCGCCAGTCACGCGCGGTCGACGCGAACCCGAACTGCGCGGTGGCCTCCGCCGCCCGGCCCGGCACCTCATCGGCGACCGTGACCAGCTCCGGAACGAGGGGCAGCTGCGGATAGTGGTGCCGCACGCGCGCGTACGCCTGGGTGTGCACCCGCCCCATCCAGCCGAATCCGACGACGGCGACGCCGAGCGTGTCCACCATGAGAGCCCCTCTTTGGACCGTTCCAGAACCTGTTCAGCCCACCCTGGGCGCGCTTTCCCGGCGCTGTCAACCCTTTGACAATGCGACGACCCGCATGGAACGGTCCATCCCATGAGACCGCCGACGATCCGCGACGTTGCCGAACGGGCCGGCGTCTCCAAGTCGCTGGTCTCCCTGGTGCTGCGCGGCTCCGACCAGGTACGCCCCGAGAAGCGGGAAGCCGTGCTCCGGGCCGCGCGAGAACTCGGCTACCGCCCCAACGCAGCCGCCCGCAGCCTCAGCGAACAGCGCACCCGCACGGTGGGCGTCCTCCTGAACGACCTGCGCAATCCCTGGTTCGTCGACCTCCTCGACGGTCTGAACTCCCTCCTGCACGACAACGGCCTGCACATGCTGCTCGCCGACGCCCGCCTCAACCGTCGCACCGGCCAGGACCCGGCCGATCCGCTCCTGGACCTCCGCGTCGACGGCCTGGTCGTGGTCGGAACCCTGCCTGACCCCGCGGCCCTCGGCGCGGTCGCCGAGCGGATGCCGGTGGTCCTGGCGGGTGCCCGCGAGCCCGTGCCACCCGGGGTGGACCAGGTCGCCGGCGACGACGAACAGGGCGCCCGGCTGGTCACCGAGCACCTCATCGGCCTCGGCCACCGCCGCATCGCGCACCTCGCGGGCTACGGAGCCGTCGGCGAACTGCGCCGCCGCAGCTTCGAGGCGACGATGCGGGCGCACGGCCTGGCGGACCGGGCCGTCGTCGAGACCGGCGACATGACCGAGGAGGGCGGCTACCGCGCCACCGTCCGCCTCCTCAGCCGGCCCGACCGACCCACCGCCGTCTTCGCCGTCAACGACATCACCTGCGTCGGCGCCCTCTCCGCGGCGGAGGAACTGGGCCTGCGCGTCCCGCACGACGTGTCCGTCGTCGGCTACGACAACACGAGCATCTCCCGGCTGCGCCACCTGTGGCTCACCACCGTCGACAACGCCGGTCACGAGGTCGGCCGCCGCGCCGCCCGCTTCCTCCTCGACCGCTTCGAGCGGCCCGGGGGAGAGGGGCGGGTCCATCTGGCGGCGCCGACGCTGGAGATCCGGGGTACGACGGGCCGGCCGTCCTAGAGGTCCCCTGCGTACCCCTCTGCGGGGCTTCACGGCGGAGACGTCTGCACGCGATACGGCGGACGGCCGCCGCCGTCTCCACCCCGGGCACGGTCAAGGCCACCGGCGGCGGCGCGGTCAACGTGCCGATCGCGATCGGCGGCCAGGTGATCCGCCCCGGCGACGGGATCCTCGTCGACGTCGACGTCGACGTCGACGCCGTCGTGGTCGTCCCCCGCGTGCAGGCCCGGCGGACGGCCGAGGCCGCCGAGGGCACGGGCCGGGCGCTGATGGGCGCGCACTGGCTGGGGGCTGACCCACGGGAGGCGCGGGCGGAGGTCCGGGCGATACCGGGATGCACCGTCGACTGTCCGTCTCAACCCGTATGCCCTGGTGGGGAGTTCCCTCCGACTCGCGTATTGTTTGCGGCATATGCCCAGGGCTGAGCTCCTCAGGGCATGCGATCGCGCAGGCGAAGGGGGAACAGGACGTGGGCGAGACGCGGCACCGACCCGTCCGGCGTACCGGACTGACCGGAGGTGCCGTCCCGGCGCTCCTGGCCGTCGCGGGCTGCGTCGGCCACGCGACCAAGGCGGAGATCCCCTGGTGGGCCGTCCTCGCCGTCGCCGTCTCGACAGTGGGCCTGGCCGGCTGGACCGGGGCCCGGATCGACCGTCGCCACGCACCCCGCCACCTCGAACACATGCCACCAGCGGGGCCGCGAGGCTGAGCACCCCTCCGCACATGCGGTAGGGTTGACCTGCGCGATCACGCGGTTCACCCGCGCGAGGCGCATCGGGACGTGGCGCAGCTTGGTAGCGCACTTGACTGGGGGTCAAGGGGTCGCAGGTTCAAATCCTGTCGTCCCGACTGGAGTCCGCTCCATAGTCGCAGGTCAAGGCCTTGAACACATCACGTGAGACAAGGCCTTGATCATTTCTGGGTCCTCGCACCACAGGACAGATCCACGCTCAGCCCCGTAGCAGTTGAAGCCGGAACTGGGATTGACCTCCAGACAGAACGCCTCCCCGTCGTCGGTGAGGATCAGGTCGACACCGGCGAGGGCGAGGCCGAGCCCACGCGCCAGCTTTCGGCACCGCTCCGCCAGGTCGCCGGGCAGCTCCCAAGCCTGCCGCGGACGGTGTCATCGGGCTTGTCCATCCGATCGCCCAGTGGCCCGAGGACGAGGCGGAGCCGGTGAAGTACTGGATCTCGAACCTGCCCGCCGACACCCCCGCCCGCGATCCGGTGAGGCTGGCCAAGTCACGCTGGCGCATCGAGCACGGCTACCGGGAGCTGAAGAGCAGCCTCGGACTCGATCACTTCGAAGGGCGCTCGTTCATTGGCTGGCACCGGCACCGGCACGTCGCTGAGTTGCGTGAGCCGTCGTCGCGCACCTGCTACGCCGTAGGGCCGGCCGGGTCGTCCTGCGCGGGGGAATGTGCTCAGGGCCACTCGGCACGCAGAGCGTTCACCATCCGCGGCATCCCACCTCCGCCCGCGCAGACGTTGTTATCCTCCGCGACGATGGGACCAGCCATGCGCAGCTCGTCGCCGGAGTGAACCCCGATGATGTAGGGCAGCCCGTCCGGAAACGTGCCGAACAACGGCCCGCCGGAGTTCCCGTCGGACGCGTCCCCGCGGTGCTCGATCTCATTCCATTCCCCCGAGGGGTCGTCGTCGATCACGGGGATGCCGTTCTGGAAGGTGGGTCGCTCCGCGCCGGTGATGCTGCCTGGATACCCGACCAGCGTCCAGCGTCCCTCGTCCTCCCAGTCGTCGTCGTAGGTTTTGGTGCCGAACCACCCGAGGGGGTTTCCCAGGGGGTTGTAGAGCTTCAGGACGGCGAAGTCGCGGTCCTGAGTGGAGTCACCCACGTTGTTCGGGTGGACGACGTGGCGGTACGCCTCGCAAAACGACTCCAGGCCCACCGTCGACACGCCGTTGAAGAATCCGGGGATGAACCTGACGGCCCATCGTCCGGCGCCCCCGTCCCGGGGCATGAGATGCGCACTGGTGGCGATATGGCGTGGTCCGACGAGCGCGGCCGTCCCAAACCGCCTGCTCACGCCGAACTCGAAGACCTCGATGCGGCCGATACAAGTCATCGGGTAGCCCTCAGGACGGAAGGGGGTGCGATTCTCGGGGCCGTACACCTTGTGCAACCGCACGTCTTTGCCGTTCTTGACCCGCCACGGCGGCGGTTCCGTGGGTGCGACCTTCGGATGGTAGACGCGGGGTCGCCAATCGGGCCGATGAGGCTGCGTCGTGGACGCCCAGGAATCTCCGACCCCCTCCTGTGTCCGACCGTCACCTCCGAGCCGCCCCAGGAACGCACCCTTTGGCAACTGGAACGACCCGTTTCGTGCGAGCTCGGCTCCCAGATCCGGCAACCTGGCCCGTTCGCTGCCGTCCGGGCTGGAGAGGTGCACCACCCTGTCGGACATCGATTCCCGCATCTCAGCCGGGATCATCTCGCCGGAGACGGGGTCGTTGTCCATTTCCAGCAACTGCTCCAGTGTCAGCGGTTCCGCGGTGTCGTCATTCGTCAGGTTGGTCATGGCGAGTGCTTCCTTCCCCAAGGGGTCGGCAAAGTTGATGATCTTGTGTAGGTGCCTGAGGCTGTCGACGCTCCTGGCTCAGGATGGCCGCCGGGCAATGGGCAGAGGAGGCGCTGTCCTCCTGCCAATCCACTGGAGCGTCTTCGACGGGAAGCCCTACTGTTCGTCGACGCAATGCCACAGAAGCAGGACGAAGTCGACCTCTTCCTCATGCAGCGTGCAGCCGCCGCGGCGGCTTCTGGTCACTGCCGACAGCTGTGGCTCGCGACTGTGACAGTCCTCCTATACAGGGAACATCACATAAATAGAGCATATGTGGGCGAGATGGCGAGCGCATATCGAGGACCAGGCTGTGTCTGATAATTGATCTTGCGGTTGGTCGGGGTGAGTTGACGGATACGGCGTGGGAGCGGATAGCTCCGCTGCTGCCGGGTGTGGATGGTCGAGGGCGGCCGTGGCGGGATCACCGTCAGGTCGTCAACGGCGTGTTGTGGCGGTTGCGGACGGGGGCACCTTGGCGGGACCTGCCCGAGCGCTGTGGCCCGTGGCAGACGGTCTACGAGCGTTTCGCCCGCTGGCAGCGGGACGGGACCTGGGCGAGGCTGCTCGAGCACGTCCAGGTCCGCGACGATGCGACGGGGACGCACGTCCTGCACACCCATCATTGCCTGATATGGGCAGATACTCAGATCAGCAGCGCCTCCGGCACCCCGTTCCTCCGTACCCACTCCGCTCGATGCCCGGCCGCCAGGGCCAGCCCCCGGCGGTGGGCCTCGGCAGGGATCGGGAGGTGGCACAGGCCGTCGAGGGTGTTCAGCATCGTCTCCGCGAAGTGCTGCCCGAGGGATGTGAGGCGGCCGGAGGCCAGCAGGACCTCCGTGGCCTCCCGGGCGCCCGTGCGCCAGCGCGCGAACTGGGCGTGCGCCCGCGCGAGTTCCTCTGGGTCCTGCTCCACGGCCCGATGCCGGTTCCAGAACTCCGCCACCCCGAGGTGTGCGTACGCCCCGTGGAACAGGCCGATCAGGGGCCGGGGATCCGGGCGCCAGGGAGCGTAGTAGCGCTCGTCGCCGCCGGGCTCGAACAGGTCGAAGAGATGCAGGACGGCGGCGAACTTGCTGTGCTGCAACTCGTGGGCGAGGGACAGGGCAAGACCGCGACCTGTGCGCGGCCGGGACAGCGCCATGGAGCCGAACGCCTCCGCACTGCTGCCGCTGAAGCTGCCCGTGCTGCCGAGGGGCACCAAGGTGCGTGGGCCGGTGGCGAGTTCGGCCCAGGTCTCCGGGTGGTGGGCCCGCAGCAGCCGGCAGGCATCCCGGGCCGTGACCTCCCACCAGTGCAGATCGTCCGCCGTCAGACCCAGCGGCTGCTCGGGCACGCCGGGGAAGCGCAGCGGGTCCACGTCGTCCAGGAGCAGGGGCGCGCCGGTGTCCAGCACAACGAGCCGGTGGGCCGCCCGCCACCGTCCCGACGATGCGTACGGCGCCTTCGGCACGGCCACAGGGCCGGGAACGGATCCCCGCCCCGCCACCCCGATCCGGGCCTCACCGTCGGCATCGATCTCCACCTCGGCCAGGTCGCCGGGCCCGGCACCGGAGAAGCCGGCACCGCCGAGCGCGGGCAGGAAGACCCGGTCCGTCGTCAGGGGCCACCGCACCCGTGCGGACACGCCCGCGCGGACCGCGGCCGCCGCGGCGAGGGAGCTGAACCAGTGGACCGGCGGCTCGCCGCTCGCCCCGGCCTCGGCCTCACCCGCGACGACGCGGTCCAGCCGGGCCAGCAGGCCGACCAGCGCGGTGCCCACCGACGGATGGCTGAGGACCGCCGACACCGCCCGGGGATCGGCGCGATGGGCGGCCGCGAGGAGCTCCCAGGCCTGCCCGGCCGCCTCGGCCACGCCGCCGCCGATGTCACGGGCGGCCTCCGTGACAGCGTGTACGCAGGCCAGACGGCGGCTGTACTCGGCGCGGGCGAGCAGGTCCAGGGCCTCGGCCCCGCCGCCGCCCGTCGCGAGCGCGGTGAAGAGCCTGCCGGGCACACGGATCGGCACGGGCCTCATGCCGCTTCCGCCGGGGCACTGCGCAGCCCGTCCAGGTCCCCGGCGAGCCGCTCCCTGACCCGCACGATCAGAGCGGCCAGGTCGGCACAGTAGACACTGGGGTTGGCGAACCCGGTGGCCGGCCGGTAGCGGTTGGCGTAGTGGCCGCCCCCGCACACCTGCCGCAGCCGGCAGTCGCGGCACTGCGCGGACAGACCGTCGGCGCCCCACTGGCGGGCCGCGACGCCCGGATGGCGCAGCAGCGCGTCGAAGGAGTCCCGCTCGACATGGAGGCCGGTCCGCGCGGCGCCGTGATAGGCGGTGCGCAGCGTGTCGTCCTGGGCGAGCGCTCCGTCCGTCTCCACCACGGCGTACCGCACGGGAGCCAGGCCCAGCGCCTCCGTCTCCGGGGCACCGCCGAGCAGCAGCGTCATCATGTCCTCGAGCAGCCGCACCCGCGTCTCCCGCCGCCGGGCCCCGTACCACCGCTCGAACACCTGCCACAGCCAGTCCGCGTACGGCGTGCCGGGCAGGCCGGGCCGCAGTCCGGGCGGGGGAGTGTGCCAGTTGCCCTGCGGAAGCAGGAAGTCCACCGCGGGCGGACGGTACGTCAGCAGGTGCTCGTAGCAGCGCACCGGATCGTTCCGCAGGTCGATGGTGCACAACAGGCCCGCGAACAGCTCGCGATGGGGCCCGTCGGCCAGCCGGTGCAGGGCGGCGGCGACCCGGGCGTGGCTGCCGCGTCCGTCGGCGCCACGGCGGTGCCGGTCGTGTGCCGCGCGGTCGCCGTCCAGACTGACGGAGACACGGATGCCGTGCGCGGCGCACAGGTCGAGCCAGCGTTCGGTCAGCCGTACGCCGTTGGTCTGGAGCGCGAGGTGCAGCCGTACGCCGGGGCCGGCCGCGGCGCGCAGGACCGAGGCGGCCCGGCCGACGGCGGCTTCCCCGGCGAGCAGCGGCTCGCCTCCGTGCAGCACCACCCCGGCCTCTCGCACGCCGTGCGCCGCCAGGTGTTCGGCGATGCGCTCGGCCGTGCGGTCGAGCGTGTCCGGCGCCATGGTGCGCGGCTGCGCGCGCCAACTGCTGTCGTGCGAGCGGTACATGTAGCAGTACTGGCAGGCGAGGTCGCAGCGGCTGTGCACCTTCAGTACGAAGGAGTGGAACGGAGTGGGCGACCATCCGGCCGCTTCCCGCGCCGCGACGTCGGCAGCGACCGGCCAGGGCGGCTCCGCATGGCGCAGTCGATTCATACGTACCCCCCGGTTCGCATGCCGACCGGCCCGGTGCCCGCCCGGCCGGCCCACGCCATTTGGCTCAGTATTCGGCGCCGGTGACAGACCGTCAACATCGAGATTCCGTCGTCCGGGCCGCCACCGCCCGAAAGTAGCCGTTTTCCCGAGCCGCCCCGTGGGGACGTCAACACTGGACACCGAGTCCCCGGACACGGACGCGCCGGGTGTGGGAGGCCGCCCGCCACGGCGGTCCGTCGGGCACCGCGGAGGATGGGCCATGGCAGAGCTCGAGGAAGCGGGTGCGGGTGTCGAGCAGGGCGAGACGACCCTGGAGTCCGTCGTGCTGGACCTCACCGACGTGCCGCTGGACGATGTCGCCGCACTGCCGTCCTCCGTGCTCGGGGAGACCCTGCGCCGGCTGCGGACGGGGCGCACCGCGGGCGACCCCTTCGTCACCGGGTTCAGCGAGAGCCAGTGACCGGCTCCGGGTGCCGACGCCACCCTCGCGCGAAACTGCCTGATCAGGGGCAACCCGCCCTATACTGACCGTCCCTGACTGTCGTGCTCCACCGTCCAGCACCTGCCGTCGAAGCGGAGTGGCCATGCCCGACATCCACGCAGCCGACCGCTCGGGACGGTTCGCCCTCTTCTGCTCCACCGCGGAGAACCTCGGCGTCAGCACGACCGTGCGCAACGTCGCGGACCTGCTGGCCGCGGGCAACCGCAGCGTGCTGATCGTGGACGGCCGCGCCCCGGGCACGCAGGCGCCCGGGGCCGCCGGCGGTATGCCGGCGGGAACATCGACGCCCGTGCCCGAGCCCGCGCCCGGGCGGATCGCCCTCGTGGCAGGCCCCGACGCGGCGTCCCTCCTCGCCCTCGCCTCGGACGCGGCCGCGCTGCGCTACGACCACGTCCTCGTCGAGGCGCCGCTGCCCGACGCGCCGGGCGCGCCGTCGGAGGGCAGGCTCGGCTCCCTGGCCGACTCGCTGGTGCTCTGCTTCGCGATGACGGCCTGGTCCATCGACGGTGCCGCCGCCCTGGGCGAGCAGATGAGCGGAGGCCGCTCCGGCCGGCCCGTACGCCTGCTGGCCCTCGGCCTGAAGAGCAACGTCGAGTCGCACGACCGGCTGCGCGGCGCCCGCGAACGGGTGCGCCGCAAGTTCGGCCCCCTCACGCGGACCTCCCACACGTCCGAGCTGGCCTTCCTGGAGATCCCGTACAACCCGCTCTACCTGGACACCCGGCGACTCGCCGTGGAGAGCGAGCCGGAAGGCTCCGTGACGGGACTGCGCCCCTACTACGAGCGGCTCGCCGACTGGCTGCGCAACCGGCGGCCGGTGCCGCTCAACCGGGTCACCATCGTCCACTCCCAGCGCCACGCCCCCTGGGCCGCCTGGCTGGAGGACCAGTTCCGGCGCGGCGGCATCCGCACCGAACTGCGCGCCCAGGACACCTACTCCGGCGACCGACCGGCTCCCGGCACGGCCCTGCTGTTCCTCTCCCCGGTGGACATGGACCACACCGCGCTGGCCCAGCTCGCCGCGCTGTCCCACCCCGACGTCCGGATCGTGCTGGCCGACGAGCCCTTCCCGGACCCGGGGGCCGCACACCACGAGCGCATCGACCTGCGCGGGACCGACGAGGACGAGGCCGTGCGGCGGCTGTGGTCCGGACTCGGCCTCGCCACCCCGCCCCCGGCGGACGGCACCCCCGGCCCACGGTTCCCGCGACTGCCCGCCGTGACCAACGTGGCCCCCCGCTACAGCGGTTTCGTCGGCAGGGACGATGTCCTCGGCGATCTCCTGGAGGAACTGCACGCGGCCGGCCGGGACCGCACCCCGCTGGTCGTGCACGCCGCGAGCGGCTGGGGCAAGAGCGAGACCGTCCGGGAGCTCTGCCACCGTTTCGGCTCCGCCTACGACGTGGTCTGGTGGGTGCGCTCCTGGGAGATCCCGCGCGCCCGCCGCGGCCTGAACCGGCTCGCCGGCCGGCTGGACCTGGTCACCACGGGCGACGGCGCCTCCCCGGAACTGTTCGAGCACCTCTCACGCACCGACACCCAGAGCTGGCTGCTCGTCTACGACGGGGCCGAAAACCCCGACGGTCTGGAGGAGTTGCTGCCCACCCCGCACACCCGCGGACACGTACTGATCACCAGCCGCACCGCCCCGGACACGGCAGGCATGGCGGTCTTCGCCCTGCCGCCCATGTCGCCCGCCGAATGCCAGGCCGTCCTGGGGGAGCAACTCGCCGAGATCGACGAGGAACAGGCCCAGCGGGTCGGGCAGATCCTGGGCTTCGTCCCGCTCGCCGTGCGCATCGCCGCCCTCTGCCTCGCCGAGCGCGCCGCGGCACACCGGCGCGACGACAGCATGGGCGACCGGGCCGCCGCCCGGGCAGCTGTCGCCCACCTCCTCGCCGAGTACCGCACCGCCCAGCAGGCCCTGCTCGAACGCGAGGGCGCGGCCCCGCCCGTGACGGTCATGGTGCGGGTGGCCCGGCAGACGGTGCTGCACACCCCGGGTGCCGCCGCCTGGCGCGCCGAGAGCCGCACCAGCGACGCCCTCGGCTGGCTGCTGAACGCGGCATCCCTGCTCACCGGGCGGGGCATGGGGCTGGAACTCCTGAGGTCGAGACGCATCCTCGCGGAGCTGGCCCGCGACGGAGTCGCGGCCCGGAACCCCGGCGTGGGCCGGCCCCCGGCCGACACGCGGCTGCCCGACGAGCACATGGTGAGCGTCGCCCTGTGGGCCCTGTCCCGGGTCGGTCTCCTGGAGGTCGACTTCGACCGGCCCGACCAGCCCCTCGGCCAGCACCACGCCGTACGGGACGCCGTCCGCGCCGGCATGGAACCGGCCGAGCGCGCCCACATCGAGCAGGTGCTGCGCGGCACCCTCGCCGAGTTCACCCCGGACGAGGACCGCGGCCTGTCCGCCGACTGGGCGCGCGAGGTGTACTCGCTGCGGCTGTGGGAGGACCAACGGCCCCGCGTCCGGCGTTCCCTGCTGCGCCACATCAACGCCCTGAGCCAGCGCGGCGAGACCGCCGACCTGGCCCGTCTGCTCGACATCTCCGACCGCGCGCAGGCGGCCTGGCGCCCGGAAGACGACGACCCGTCGCCGGAGTACCTGCGCCTGCTCAACCTCACGGCACGCGCCCACCGCCTCGACGGCGCCTACGAACAGGCCCGTCAGCTGGCCGAACAGGCCCTGCGCGGCCACCGCAGACTGCTGGGCCCGCTGCACCCGAGAACACTGCTGTCCGCCGACTCCTACGGCGCCGTCCTGCGCTCCCTCGGCAGGTTCTCCGACGCGCTGTTCCAGGCCCGCCCGGTGCTGGAGGGCCTGACGCTGCTGCTCGGCCCGCAGCACAGCGCGACCGTGCAGGCCGAGCACAACCTCGCCTTCACGGAGGCACTGAGCGGACGCGCCCCCGACGCACTGGCCCGGCTCCTCGCCCGGTTCCGCCTCCGCCAGGCCGTCGGCGGCGAGGACGCCCCGGCCGTCTGGCAATCCGCCGACCTGCTCGCCTGGGTCTACCGGACCCTGGGCCGCGACGCGGAGTCCCAGGACCTGCTGCGCCAGTGGCTGCACCGGCACGGCGACGTAGCCACCAGCGCCCGGCTGGGCATCGAACGCGGCCTGGCCATCAGCGAACGACGCATCACCTACAACTCCGCCCGCTCGCACGAGCCCGTCTACGGCTACGAGAAGGCCCTGGAGCGCGACCGGCGGGTGCTCGCCGAGTCCATCAGCCGGTTCGGCGCCGAAAAGCTCGACACCGTGCGCTGCCGTTTCAGCCTGGCGGCCGACCTGCACGCGCTCGGCAAGCACGACGAGGCCGAACACGAGGCCCACCAGTGCAGCCGCGTACTGGAGAGCACGCTCGGCGCCTGGCATCCCTACGCCGGGCTGGCCGGGGTCCGGCACGCGGTGTACCTGAGGGCCACGGGAGCCGTCGAGGAGGCCGAGGCCACCGGCAGGGCCGCGCTCAACCTCCTGGAGGACCGGCTCGGAGACAGCCACGCCTGGGTGTCCGCCGCGGAGAACTCCCTCGCGGCGACCCTCGCCGCGGCCGGGCGGACCGAGGAGGCGGTCGCACTCACCGAGCGCGCCCTGCGCCGTTTGCGGGACCTGGACATGGGGCATCGGCCCGACGGGCGGCGGGTGGGTGCGCACCACACCTGGCTCGCCTCCCGGAGCACCGGATCCGCCCCACCGGCCAGGGACTTCGACATCGATCTGGAACTGCCCGGCATCTAGGCCCGACATCCGGGCACGAGAGCCAGGCCCGGCGCCGTCGCCCGGACGACGGTTCCCCGACGGAAAGGTGAGCGTACGTGGCAGCAGCCCCGCACCCGGAGACCGAGCTCTTCACCGAGTCCCACTGGTCCCCGGAGGCCCACGGCCGAATAACCGAGCTGTGCCAAGGGGCCTTCGCCGGCGTCCCCGCCCTCAGGTCGGTGTCGCACTACAGCAACGGAATCATCGACTTCGTCGTCCGCAGGGGCGACTGTCCTCCGCTGAGCAGTCTGGTCACCGAGCGCGGCGAGGACATCGCGAACGAGTCCCTGCCCGGCAGCCGGCTCCTGCTGTGCACCCAGGACCTGAACGCCCTGATGCGGCCACTGGGCACGGGCGAGCTGATGCGCGTCGTGCTCGCCAACGCGCGCGGCGGCCTGTGGGGCGGTCGCGTCAAGGCGGGGGAGTACCTGTCCGCCCTCACCGACACGCCCGGCGGGATGCGCGCCGCGGACGCGGCCATGAACGGCCTCGTCTCCGCCATCCGCACCCGGGTGCACCACCTCCCCGACGAACTGCCCGGTGGCCTGACGGACCCTCCGGAACCGCTGCCGGAACACAAGGAGCGGCTGCGCATCGACTTCGGGACGGCGACGGCCCAACACGACGGCCTGTCCGAGATGCGGCTGCGGGCCCTGTGGGGCGGCCACGTCAACACCCTCGACCTTCAGTACGCCGCCTTCTACCGGGACTGGAGGCTCGTCTGCGCGGGCGACGTCTTCGAGAACCCCGAGCTCGGCCCCCGCTTCCTCGAAGTCAGCGTGCGCTCACGCCGTACCGCGTACCGCGACCTCGCCCAGAGCCTGCGCGGCCATCTCGCCCGGCTCACCGACGCCCTGCGACTGGTGGTGCAGCCGCCCGCCGACCGCCTGGTCCTGGACGTCCAGGAGGGCGCCGTGTTCGTGACCTGGCTGTCGCCGCGGGACTACGTCCTCGGGGTGACGCTGGACCAGCGGCAGGTCGGGCACGCGGAGCGCCGCCTGCACGACCTGGCGGGCGCCCTGCGCGAGCTCACGGTGCCCGAACGGCACTGACCAGCGCGCCCCACACCTCGTCGGCGAGCGCCTCCACGGCGCGCGCCGCCGTGGGCCGGTGCGCCGGGCCGGGGCTGCCGAGGGACTGCACGGGCAGCACTTCCACCGCCGTCTCGTACTCCCGGCAGACCCGGCGCAGCCGTGCCCACTGCTCCTCCGTCGGCGCGCCGGGCGCGGCGGAGCGGAACCAGGCGTCGGCGCCCGTACGGAACCGCTCCGTCAGCTGCCGGACCAGGGTGGCGCACCCCAGCGCCGTCAGATCGGCCCGCCCCGCCCGTGGCGGCGGGCCCTCGCCCGCGTCGGCCGGGCGGCCGGCCAGCCGCTCCACGGCCGCGTCGAGGAGCGCGAACACCTCCTCGAACCGCCCCTCGACGGGCTCCGGCAGCGACGAGCGCGCCGGGCCGGGCGCCACCGCGACCAGATCGCGCCGGGCCAGATCGCTCACCGTCCTGCGCAGCTGGCCCAGTTGGGCGCTGTGCTCGCCGAGCGCACCGCGCAACTCGCTGGTCAGGTCTGCGAGATCGGCCTCCTGGCGCAGATCCGTGAGGCGGGCCCGCAGCCGGTCCAGGGCCTCGTTGACGGCCCTCGGGAAGTCGCCCGGGCGGTACATCAGGGGCTGCGAGCCGAGCGAGCGCGCCAGCCGGTCCCGCATGGTCCGCGACACATGGCCGTTGACCACGAGCAGCACCTCGGCCTGGGCCGGATGCAGCGCGCTGCGCAGCCCCCGCACGCGCGCGGTGATGCGTTCCTGGTCGTCCGCGACGAGCACCGAACCGGTGACCACGATCGCGATGTAGGCGTTCGGGACGGGCTCCAGCCAGTACGCCACCACCAGCGACCCGTCGTCGGACGACGCCCGCGCCGGGACCGGGTCGCGCGACGCGATGCGCCACTGCCCGAGGGCCAGCGCGTCGTGGATCGTGGCGAGCACCTGGTCCTCGGACACGTTGTCGTGCAGCCCGCGTACGGCCCTCAGCACGGTCGCGGCGGTCACCTCCCGGACCGCGCCGCCGCCGTCCTCGCTCAACTGCCAGGCGTGATGACAGGTCTTGAGGATCTCGCGGGGCACTCCGCCGGTGAGTTCCTGGAGGATCGCCACCGACTCGGCGCCGAACGGCGCGGGCCACCGCTCGATCCCGTCCGTACCCTCGGCGGAGGCGGGACGGGCACCCGAACCGACGTACTCGGCGACGAGTTCGGCGGTGAGTTCCGCGGTGAAGCGGGTCGGCCACAGCTGTACCACGCGCTCGTGCAGGCTCGGGCGGAACGCGTTGAGCCCGCGCGGCGAGGTGCAGAACACCAGCAGACCGCCCCGGCTGA
This sequence comes from Streptomyces sp. NPDC052064, assembly GCF_055585925.1. Lineage (NCBI taxonomy): Bacteria > Bacillati > Actinomycetota > Actinomycetes > Kitasatosporales > Streptomycetaceae > Streptomyces > Streptomyces sp. NPDC052064. The sequence continues at coordinate 256,743 of NZ_JBVJJE010000006.1, read as the reverse complement.
CATAGACGTTGACCAGGCGCTCGAAGGCGTCGACGAACGTACGCCGGGACTCCTCCGGCCAGTCCAGCACCTTCTCCAGTGAGTCGATCAGCAGGACGTACGGTTTGCCGACCCGGCCGTGCAGGAAGCCCTGGACGGCCAGCGCGTCGAAGACCGGGTCGATGCCCGTGACGGCGTCCTTGATGCCGCGTTCCTTCAGTTGCTGCGCCGGCTCGTCGCCGGTCAGCCACGCCCACACCATCGAGGTGAACCGCGGGTCCTGGAGCAGGGCGAGCGCGGTGGCGAACCTCCGGTGCTCCGTCACCTCGCCGAGGGTGACCCGCAGATCGGCGTGCAGCACCTCGGGGTCGTAGCGCAGGGCGGAGACCACCTTGTCCGGGTCGAGCACGCGGTCGCGCAGCCCGGTGGCGATGTCGTCGAGGGCGATGTCGTCGAGCGGGACGTCGTCCGTCCGGCCGGGCCGCGGGCCGGAGCTCTGCTCGCCCACCCGGACCGCCGTCACATAGGCGTAGTAGTCCCGGACGAGTTCCTCGAACGCGGCCCGGCCCTCCGGGGTGTCCGCGGGGCCGCGCAGCCGGTCGCGGTACATGCGGCCGAAGTCCTGCGCCGGTTCGTCGACGATCCACATGGCCGGGCCGTCCGGACGGGCCAGCCCGTTGCACACCTCCCGTGCCGCGTGGCTCTTGCCGAGGCCGAACTCTCCCACCACGGCGATGGCCCGGCCGCGCCGGCCGCCCCGGGGCCGGTCGCGGAGGTAGTCGCGCACCAGGTCCTGGAGTTCATCCAGGATCCGGGTGGGGACATGGGCGTTGCCCGAGTCCGCGGCCTCGACCGGGGCGTCACCGAGATCGGCCGAGGGGCCGAGCCGCACGACCGGCACCAGGGGGAAAGGGTTGCTGTACCAGGTGTCTGCGCTGCTTGCGGCCACGATGGCACTCCTTGCGGGTCCTGTCAGGCGCGGTCGGGGTGGCGTGGCGGGCGTCAGCCGCCGGGGCGGGGCCGGATCGGATCGCGGAGCAGGGCGTCGCGACCCGCCCGACGCTGCTCCCAGTAGGGTCTGAGCGCGTCGGCGTCGATCGGCCAGGGGTGCGGCGCGCAGCGCAGCGCGTCCGCCGCCGAGTGGAAGACCTTCCGCAGTTCGCGGACGTCGCGGGGCTTCCATTCGCGGTGCGCTGCCATCAGAGAGCTCCTGTCCGGCTCGACCAGGACGTGCGGTCCGCCGTGGCCCGGCCGGGCGCTGCGGCTGAACCGCCAGATGTCCTCGCAGTTCAGCTCGCTCAGCGCGAGATGGGTGACCGCCGCCGATCCGCTGAGGGCGGCGGCCACTTCCTTCGCCGTCTCCGCCGCGCCCTGGCTCACTTCGACGAACAGTACGATCCTCGGGTGCGCATGGCTCAGACAGGTGCGCAGAAACGCCGCCCTGAGGTGTGCGTCGTTCCACCGGATGTGCGGGATCACGGCGAAGAGCAGCGCGTTGCGCTGGACCAGCAGATCACTCATCTCGCCGTAGGCCTGGTACGGATCCTCTTCCTCGATGATCGCCTTGACCCGGGACTCGGGGAAGTCGTGGAGCCGGAGTCTCTTCGCGAGCTCGCGGCGTATGCGGGCGTTGATCAGCCTGGTCGGCGCGAACGACTCGCCGTCCGGGTCGACACTGATCCGGCGGCCGTCGTTCTCCAGCCCCGCCGTCGGCACGAACACGGGGAGCGGGTTCCCCACCGCGGCCGCGTCCGCCGCCACACGCTGCTTCACCTCGTAGATGCACCGGTGGATGAGCGTCGTCTTGCCCATGCCGGGCGGGCCGCTGACGATCACGACACGGCCGGACCCCACGTTCGAGTCGAGGAGTTCACCGAGTTCGGGCCAGCTCCTGTCGAAGCGGTCCAGTGCCTCCCGGGAGTGGTCCACGTCCACCCACTGGTGCACGTGGTCCGGCTCTCTCCACGGCACCAGGGGGTGGTCGGCACTGAGTGCGGCGGCGCCGTTCGCGCCGTCCTCACCGCCGTGACCGTTGTTCATGCTGTTCGATCCGTACGGTTTGCGCACTCCGTAGGGGTTCGCCCAGTCGGAGCTGGTCATCCGTGGTGTCCTCCGGGGCTTGTGGGACGGCCGTTGCCGCGTATGCTCCGCAGCCACCACAGGGGCGCGGGGCGCAGCAGTTCCCCCACGTCCCGTGTCTGCCGGTCCCAGGTGGTGCGCACGGCGCTCGCCTCGCTCTTTCTCTCGTGCGGTCCCAGGAGTTGCCCGTCCCGGCTGCTTGGCAGTGCCTCCGCCAGGGGCAGGGAGTCGGCCAGCCGGCGGGCCGCTTCGCTGCGCGGAGCCGGGCCGGGCACCAGGGCCAGCAGGCCGGAGAGCGCCTCCCTGGCCCGTAGCGCCTCGGTGTGGTCCGCATCGGGATCCTGCTCGTACGCCGCGAGATACAGCCATGCGATCCTCCGGAATTCCCGCACCGCCGCCGTCAGTTGCCGGCTGCGCGTGCGCCGCTCCGCCGAGATCCGTTCCGTCATCTGCCCGACGAGGGTGAGCGCGGCTCCCGCCGCCAGCAGGTACGCCCCGTCGAGGAACCCGCCCTGACCTGAACCGCCCTTGTCAGCCGACGCCCCCGGCGGGTCGCCCGCGGCGGCCAGCAGCGCGTCGCAGACCCGCTCGAAATCGCCCCGGTGCCGCTCGGCCCACTCGTCCAGCGACAGCACGCCGCCCTTCCGCCCGGGAACCTCGACGGCAGCCACACCGCCGCCGGTCCCCGCGGGCCGCCGCACCACACCGATCCGCAGCGCCGCGTCCCTGAGCTCGTCCCGGTGCTCGTCGGCCAGGCAGTACACCAGCCGGACATCACTCCTGCCGGTGTCCGCGACGGCCGGCCCGGCGGTGACGGGAAGCAGCAGCAGGGCGAGGGCCGGGACGCCGAGCACAGCTCGCTGCCCGCCCCCGCTCCCTCTCCGTTCGCCCATCCGGCCTCCCCGTGCCCCTGGCCGCGGCCGCGCCCGGCCGCCGCACACCACCCGGTTATGCGGAGGACCGCAGTCCGTCGGCCGTGGCCGGAGGGGCCGACGGCCCGCCGCCCTCGCCCGCCGGACGCTCGGGGAGACGCTCCAGCCCGCCCTCGGGTTGCCGGTTCCTCCAAGACCGGTGGCGCGACCAGCAGCCGAACCCGATCTGTGCCCCGTAGTGCAGCAGGTTGACCGTCACCACCGCCGGGGCGACGATGCCGACCGTCTTCGGGAAGTCGCGTTCGAGGGTGAGGGCGAGCAGCACGGCCGTGAGGCCGTTCTGCTGGCCGATTCCCAGCAGGAACCGGTCTCTTCCCGACAGACCGCGGACGAAGAGAGGCATCAGCAGCACGGCCACCACCGCCTGCGCCACGAACGCCGTGGCACCGAGCAGCACACCCGGGGCCGGGGACACGCCCTGGGCGACGAACAGCCCCAGCAGGGCGGTGGCGAGCAGGAAGGCACTGGAGACCGCCCGCGCGAGCGGCCGGGTGAACGTCTTCGTGCGCAGGAACAGTCCGGCGACGGCCACGGCGAGCATCAGCATGTTCGCGGCGGCGAGCATGAGCATGGCCACGACCAGCAGGGCGGCGAGCGGTGTCGCCGGCCGCCGGGTCCCGCCGGCGTCGAGCTCCTTCCGGGCGGGCCACAGCCTGCCGCCCGCCCGCCACAGCAGCAGGGCACCGGCCAGCAGCAGCGCGTTGAGCACCAGTCCGAGAGCGTAGCCGCGGGTGCCGCCGCCCACCATCGAGGGCGTGCCCGCGTGCCCCGCGGCCGTGTAGGCGTATCCGGCGACGTACAGCGTCAGCAGGACCGTCATCGGATCGTCGAAGGAGGCCCACGCGGTGAGCAGGGACCGGGCGCGCTGCGACATGTGCCCGTCCCTGCTGAGGGCGGCCACCGACAGCGGGTCGATCTGCGCGACGACGATGCCGAGGATCAGGTACTCCGGGCGGTCGAAGGCCAGGACCATGACACCCGAGATGATCCCCGCCTTGAGGACGACCCCCAGGGTGACGGCCGCCACCACACCGCGCAGATCACGGCGCAGGTCGGCGAGGTCGATGCCGAACGTGCTGCCGTACAGGCCCACGGCGAGCAGCAGCCCGGTGGCGAAGACGTATCCGGTGGTGCCGACCATGCGCGACGGATCCGTCGCCAGGCCGATCACCGTCCCGAGGACCAGAGCGCCGAGGGCGCCGAGCAGAACGGCCGGAACCGCCTCCGGCAGTCTCGGCCGCCAGGCACGGTTGCGTTGGGACGTCTCCACTGGCTCCCCCCATCCCCCGGTGTTACGCCGCGAGCGTAGTCGGGCCGCCGGCACCTCGTGCGCTTTCTGGTACGGACGTGCAACCGCGAGAGCAATCAAGCGTAGGCGTCATCATCCGGACGGCGTAACGCCATTGCCAGCCGTTCCCTTGCACGATGCCCGGCGGCGACCGCTGTTGAACGCTCTTCACCCCTGGGGTGGATCCACGGCGTCGCGGCCGGTGCGCCCCGCGCCCGCCCCGCCGCCCTCGACGGCACATCGTCCGTCGGCCGTGCGCCCCTCGCCCCGGCCGGACATCGGCGTGAACGAGCGGATGGCGGCGCACGCGCCGGCGGGCCGCGCACGGGCAGTTCAGGACGGCGTGCTCGACGACGCATGGCTTGGTCGAGGACGTCACCCACCCCCGATGAGGTGACGTCCTCGACCGCTCCCCCGGTGCCGGACTGTGGCTCAGATGTCCGCGCGGCGGGCCCGTGCCGTCACCAGCACATCACCGCCGTCTCGCCGGAACCCCAGGCGGAGTACAGGCGTACGCGGGCGAAGTAGCGGCGGCCCTTGACGAGCCGGGCGCTGATCGTGGCGTTGTGCGGAGTTCCTCCGTCGTCCCGCCCGGCGAGGTAGCGGGGTTCCCCCTCCCGCTCCTCGAAGACCACGACGACGGCGTCGCTGTCGCCGAAGGTGCCCAGCGTGTACGTGCGGGTCTCCGGCGGGTCGACGACGAAGTCGGCCTGCTCGCCAGGGCCGAGACCGAGCGGTGCCGAGCGGAACGGCACCAGCGCGGGCGGATCCGGCAGATCCGTCGGCGGATACCAGCGGAGCACGAACTCCTTGTCGGCGGCGGACAGGGTGCCGGGCGGGTTCAGGCCCGCACGGTACTGCTCCGGCTCCAGGACCAGCCCCGACGAGAACGGATACTCCATGATCGACTGTGGGTCCCAGACGGAGCCGTTGACCTCGTCCGGGTCGAGCTTGCGCAGGATGTTGTAGTGCGTCCGCTCCCGGCCCCAGTGGTTGGGCGGGCCCGCCAGTTCGGCGTACACGGCCTCGTCGTCCCAGTGGATGCCGGCGAACGGGCTCTGGTGCTCGTGCAGCATGCCGAGCGCGTGCCCGATCTCGTGCAGGGCCGTCCCGCGCTCCCCGGGCGCGGTCAGGTCCCAGCCGAAGTTCATGGTGCGCTCGTGCCGGCCGGCCAGCAGCGCGTCCCGGCCCACCGCCGACCAGGAGCCGGCGCCGAGCTGGAACCCGATGCGCAGTTCGGCCTCCGAGCGGTCGTCGACCTCGGCGAAGGCGATCCCGATGCCGAGCTCCTGCCACTCCGTGAAGCACTCGCGCACCACGTCCCGCTGCTCCTTGCTGCCGACCCACGACACCCGTCGCGTCATCCCCGTCCCCGGCACGGGGATGACGGACGCATCGGTGTCACGGTCGAAGAAGCAGTAGTGCAGAACCGTGCCGTTGACCCACATCCGCCGCCCGCTCGCGAGCGCGCTCAGCCGCTCGGCTGCCAGCCCAGGTGCGAAGGCGGGCGCCGGCGCCTGTGCCAGCGAGCAGTAGCGTGCGGTCATGGCGACAGCCTGCCCTGCGGCCGGTGCCGGGCGCCTGAGTCGGGGGCTACTCAAGTCGCCCTGTATCAGAAGTGAGTAGCCGCGCTCATGTCTGTGTGACGACTTACGAGCGGGACGCGACGACGCTGGAGCTGCCCTGGCCGTTCGCCGGGCGGGAGGACGAACTGGAGCTGGTCCGCCGGTCCCTGGCCGGCGGACGCCGCGGCATCGTGGTGACGGGCCCGGCGGGCTGCGGCAAGACCCGCCTCGTCACCGAGGCGGTCCGCGGCACCGACTGCGCCCGGGCGGCGGGTACGCCCGAGAGCCGGGCCATCCCCTTCGCCGCGTTCGCCCATCTGCTGCCCGAGTCGGTAACCCTGCACCGGGCGGTCCAGCTCCTGTCGGGCGTACGGACGTTGGTCGTGGACGACGCCCAGCTGCTCGACGACGCCTCCGCCGCCCTGGTCCACCAGCTCGCCCTGTACGGCCGGGCCCGCCTGCTGGTCGTCGCGACGGACGGCACCCCGGTGCCCGGGGCGATCTCCCGTCTGTGGACCGGTGAGCTGCTGCCGCGTCTCGCCCTGGAACGGCTGCCCGAGGAGGAGACCGAGCAGCTGCTCACCGCCGGGGCCGGCCCTCTCGAACCGCTGACCGTCAACCGGTTGCGGCGCCTGAGCCAGGGCGACCTGCGGCTGCTGCGCGACCTGCTGGGGGCCGTCCGCGGACTGCTGACCCCCGTGCCGGGCGCCGACGAGCGGGAGTGGCGGGGTCCGGTGCCGCTGACCACGGCCGTCCGCGAACGCACCGCCCATGTCCTCGGCCGCACCTGCCCGCTCGAACGGGAGACCCTCGACCGCCTCGCCTTCGCCGAACCTCTGTCGCCGACGCTGGACGATCTGGACCTCGGGGCCCTCGAAGTCCTGGAGTCCGACGGCCTGATCGAGGTCGACGACCTGGGCGGCGTCCGCCTCGCCCACCCCCTCCACGGCTCGGTGCTCAGGGCCGCGGCCGGCCGGCTGCGGGCGCGCCGGCTGTCCCGGACGCCGGACGCGTACGCCTCGGCGCTCGACGCCGAGTCGGCCGCCCTGGCCCGCCGGATCGAGCAGGACGACGTACGGGCGATGCCCACGCCGGTGGGGGAGTGGCTCGTCGCCGAGGGCGGTCCGCTGCCCGCCCGGTACGCCGCCGTACGCGCCCGGTTCGCCCGGTTGCGGGGGGAGCTGAGGGAAGCGGCGGCCTGGGCCAGAGAGGGCCTGCGGGGCGATCCCGGGGGCGCGTCGTGCCGGGAGGAACTCGCCTGCGCGTCCGCACCGGTGGACAGCCGGGGGCACCTGGACCTCGAAGCTCTCACCGACCCCTACGACGCCGTCCGTCTCGGCGCCCCCGAGAAGGTCATCGACCGGCTGACCGGTGTGTTCGCCCGGCACGCCGACGCGCTCACCCGTGCCGACGGCCCGGCCCTGGACGAGGTGGCCGAGGAGCTGGAGCGGCGCGGTTTCACGCTGTTCGCCGCGGAGGCGCACGCCCAGGCCGTGCGCGCCCACCGCGATCCGAGCGCCGCCCGGCACTCCCGGACCCGGGCCGTCGCCCTGGCCCGGCGCTGCCAAGGCGCCCGCACACCCGCCCTGTCCGGGCTGGTCCTCGGCGAACTCACCGCCCGCCAGCGGCAGATCGTCACGCTCGCGGCGGCGGGCCTGAGCAACCGGCAGATCGCCGAACGCCTCACCCTGTCCATCCGGACCGTCGGCAACCATCTGTACAGCGCCTACGCCCGGCTCGGCGCGAGCGACCGCGGCGCCCTGCCCTGGCTGACGGAAGTCCCGCAAGCCCAGCCGGCCTAAGGGCTTCTGAAAGAAGCCCCAGGCCGCACCAGGACCGGCGGCCTGACCCGAACAGGGGACGGGTCAGGCCGCCCCGAACGCCGAGAACGCCCAGCCCGTGGCCTGGTGCAGCGCGTCGCCCGGCAGGGCGGTCCGGGCGTCGCGCAGCGCCTCCGCCAGGGACAGGCCGGCTCCGAGGCCCTTGTGGAGCGCGAGCATCAGCGGCACCACCGCGGCGTCGTTGACGGGCGCGCTGCACGCCACCACCCCGGCCGTGCCGAGCGGCAGCAGCGCGGTGACCAGGCCGAGCAGTTCGTCGGCGCCGACGGAGGCGAGAAGAGCGGTGTCACAGCAGGACAGGATGATCCGGTGGGGGCTGCGGTCCAGACGCTCGAAGTCGTGCACGACGATCGGGCCGTCGGCCATCCGCAGGGAGGAGAACAGCGGGCTGTCCGCGCGGAACGTGCCGTGCGCGGCGATGTGCGCCAGCGCGGCCCCGTCCAGCTCCTCCAGCACGCGCGGCACCCGCGCCCCGTCGTCCTCCAGGACGGTCGCACAGGCGTACCGGCCGGCCAGCTCGGGCACCTCCGCGCCGCCCGTGGCCAGGCCCGGGCCGCGTACCAGCACATGGCGGCCGTCCGGCGGCGGGGCGGTCTCCCGGGCCCGCAGCCAACTGCCCGCCGACGGCGACACGCTGAGCACCCGCTCCCGCAGCGACGGCAACAGCGCCCACGGCACCCGGTGCAGCCGCCCCGGCGGCACGATCACCACCGGGCCGCCGCCCAGGTGCGCCGCGGCCGGTCCGAGCAGCAGCTCCTCCAGCCGCCGCCCCGCGGCCTCCACCACCGGAAGCCGCGCCTCGGCCCCGGGATGCGCCAGCCGCCGCAGCCCCGCCTGTACGTGCTCGGCCTCGGTCTCCGCGTCGGCCAGCAGCCCGGCCTCGAACCTGCGCACCCGCCCCTGCCCGCACAGCAGCACCTGCACCCGCCCGTCGAGCACGGCGAGTTCCACCAGCCGTACCTCGTCACCCAGCCGCTCCAGCAGCCGGCCGACGTCGAAACGGTCGCCGTCCCCGGGGGCCTCGCCGCGCATGTGCAGGGTCCGGGAGCGGATCTGCCGCTCCAGGCGCCGCTGTTCACGCTCCAGTGCCGGAACCGGCCGGCCCTCCATCCGGGCGGCCTCCGCGCGGGAGGCGATCTCGCGGAAGGCGGTCATGCCGCTGAGCAGTTCCGGGTCGGCGGGCGGCCGGGTCGGCGGCGTGGACAGCACGGTGGCCCGCCAGCGCTCGCTCCACACCAGCAGCCGCCGTGGGCTGCCGGAGACCAGACTGGCCCGCTGCGCCAACGCGGCCAGTTCCGCGCCCTGTTCGGTGGCGCGCGCCCTGAGCTCCGAGGCGCCCAGCGTCATCCGGTGGTCGTCCAGCACGTCCAGGCCACGCCGGCACGCCTCCAGGACGCCCCGGGTGGATCCGGCGGCCCGGGCCCGCAGCGCCTGCGCCGCCCAGCCCGTCATCCGTGCCAGCGGCGGGCCGCCCCGCCGGCTGCGGGCGGCGACGGCCAGATGCCGCTCCGCGTCCGCCGTCCAGCCCAGGCCCAGCGCGATCCGGCCCGCCAGCAGTGACGCCTCCGGCGCGGCCGGCGCGCCGAAGGCGGCCAGCTTCCCGGCCACCGCGGCGGCGTCGGCGACCAGCCGCCCCGAGCCGCGCCCGGCCGCGTGCCGCGCCTCGATCAGCACCAGCCGGGCGTGCGTCTCCCACCAGGTGCGCCGCTGCCCGGCGAACAGCCGTACCGCCAGAGCGGCGCGGGCGATCGCGGTGTGCGGGTCCCCGGCCAGCCGTGCGGCCCGCGCGGCGGCAAGCAGCAGCTCCGCCTTGCGGGTGGACTGACCGCCGATCCCGTCCAGCTTCCCGATCGCCGCGTCCGCCTCGGCCAGCGCCTCGGGAGCCAGCCCGGCCGCCATCAGCACCTCACAGCGCCGGATGTTCAGCATGAACGTCGGCGTGCCCAGCCGGGCGTACCGCTCCTCCGCCTCGTCGAGCAGCCGCAGTGCCGCCGGCACGTCACCGGACCGGAACGCGGCAAGTCCCCGGCTCTCCACCGCGTCGGCCTTGTCGTGCTCCTGGCCCGTGGTGTCCCACAGCGCCTCGGCCGCGGTGAAGTCCGCCTCGGCCCGCTCCACCGCCCCCAGTGCCAGATGCACGGTCGCTCGCAGGGTCAGCGCCCGCGCCGTCCAGATCACGTCCTCCGCCTGCCGCAGCACCGGTATCGCCCGGCGTACGTCCTCCAGCGCCTCGCGATGGTGACCGAGCACCCACCACACATAAGCCCGCCGGTACAGCACCCGCGCCCGCGTGTGCCCACCGCCCCGCGCGACCCCCCGCTCGAACGCCGCCAGGCCCTCCCGGGTACGGCCCGCGTGCACCAGCGCCACGCCCATGGTGGCCAGCACGTCCGCCTCGCGGTCGGCCGAGTCCGCACGCGCCGCGAACTCCCGGGCCCGCCGCAGATGGTGCAGCGCGAGCCGCAGATCACCGAAGTCCCGCTGCCAGATGCCGATCACCTGGTGGGCGACGGACGCGTGCAGCGGGGAGGGATCGGCGTCGAGCAGCGCCCGGGCCCTCGCGAGAGCCTCGCCCGGGTCGGCGAACACCATCGGCAGCAGTTCCTGCACCGAGTCGCTTCCCGCTGTCACTCCACGGATGGTAGTGGCCCCCGAACCGCACCACACGGTTTGGCGCTGTATCAAAAGACCGCCTCGCGGCTCTTGTCGACGAGTACCGACGACCGTTCGCCGCACCGACCGACGCCGTCGCCCAGTGGGAGGACCCGCATGGCACCTCAGCGATTCCACGAGCAGTTCGACCAGATCCAGCGCTCGATGCCGGACGTACCCCTGGCGATGGGACCGGACGACTCGGCCGAGTTCATGTACGAGAAGGGCGTCGTCCTCGTCCGCGACGGCGAGGAGGCCCGGATCGTCGAGGACACCGTACGGGCACACTTCACGGCGGCAGCCGACCTCGACCAGGACCAGGTCCGCCGGGCGGGCCCGCAGACCAACCGCAGCGGCGTCACCCGGATCCGGGTCGGCGACCCCGGCGAGGGGAGCCGGGAAGCGGACCGGGCTGTCGCACAGGCCCTGCGATCCGTACGCGAGCGCGAGGCGCGGGCCGGGCACCGGATGGTCGCCCGCAACCACGTGGTGCACATCGCGGTCAACGCCTGCCCCGGCGACGAACCCGTACCCGTCCCGGTGAGCGAGCCGTCCAACCCGGCGGCCGCGGACACCGCGTACGACCCGGACACCGCCGTCGGCGTCCTCGTCGTCGACACCGGCCTGATGCACGACTACCGCTCCTGCACGCTCCTCGCCCACACCGACGGCGACGCCCAGGTCCAGGAGTGCGACGACCAGGGGATCCTCCAGCAGTACGTCGGGCACGGCACGTTCATCGCCGGTCTCGTCGCCGCCGTCGCGCCCAACACCGACATCACCGTGCGCGGGAGCCTCAACGACGCGGGCGCCGTCCTGGAGTCGGAGTTCGGCGAGAAGCTCTTCGAGGCCGTCGACGCCGGCGGCTGGCCCGACGTCCTCAGCCTCTCCGCCGGCACCTCCAACGGCCGCACCGACGGCCTGCTCGGCGTGGAGAACTTCATGCGGGAACTGCGCGAGCAGGGCACCCTGCTGGTCGCCGCCGCCGGCAACAACGGCAGCGCCGCCCCCTTCTGGCCCGCCGCCTACGCCGACCTTCCCGGCTGGGAGGACTCCGTGCTGTCGGTCGGCGCGCTGCGCAGCGACGGCGAGTTCGGCGCCTGCTTCACCAACCACGGCCCGTGGGTGAAGGTCTACGCTCCCGGCGAGCGCCTCACCAGCGCCTTCACCGGCTTCGGGACGCCCGTCCCGTACATCTACCAGCACTCCACGTACGACGCTTGCCGCTACGGCTTCACTTACGGGTGCACCTGCCAGCACCCCCGCCACACCGGCGTGCTGAGCGACGAGAACGCCTGCGCCAAGCCGGACCAGGTGATGTTCGAGGGGTACGCGCAGTGGAGCGGCACCTCCTTCGCCACCCCCGTGACCGCCGGCCTGGTCGCCGCCCACATGACGGCGCACAAGGAGACCGACCCGCGCGCGGCCCGGCGGCAACTGCTCGCCACCGGCGCCGGGTTCGCGGAAGTGCGCGGGGCGCACGTACCCGCGCTGCGCCCGCCCACCTGGCGCCCTGTCCCGGTCGTACGTCTGGCCCCCGGGCTGTGAGGGCCGGAACCGCCCTCTCCACGGCGTACGATGACGTGCCGTACTCGAGGGGTGGGGCTGCCGTGGACCGTACTGATGCCGGCGCGCTCGTCCAGGCCGCCACCGACGGCGACGCGGCGGCCTGGAAGGCGCTCGTGGAAGGGCTGAGCCCCCTGGTGTGGTCCGTGGTGCGGGCCTACCGGCTGTCCGACGCGGACGCCCACGAGGTGTACCAGACCGCGTGGTTCCGCTTCGCCCAGCACCTCGGACGGATCCGGGAACCCGGCAAGGCGGGCGCATGGCTGGCGAGCACCGCGCGCCACGAGTGCCTGAAGGTCATCCGGAGCTCGCAACGGCTGACCCTGACGGACGATCCACAGCTCCTGGACCGGGTCAGCGAGGACGGCACGCCGGAACAGTCGCTGCTCGACTCCGAGGAGGCAGCCGCCCAGAGCGAACGGGTACGGCGGTTGTGGCAGGAGTTCGAGGAACTGGGCGAGCGGTGCCGGCAGTTGCTGCGGGTACTGATGGCCACGCAGCCGCCCAGCTACCAGGACGTGTCCGCCGCGCTCGGGATCGCGGTGGGCAGTATCGGGCCGCTGCGCCAGCGCTGTCTGCGGCGCCTGCGGGCCCGGCTCGAGGCACGGGGGGCGATGTGAGCGACATGAACGACGACATGTTCGACGAAGACGACCGGGGCGACCAGGAGTTCGACGCCGGGCTGCTGGAGGAGGAGCTCCGGCAGGCCGCCGCCGTCCTGGACCCCGTGCCGGCGGAGCTCCAGCAGATCGCCGTCGACGCCTACGCACTGCACGACCTGGAGGCCCGCGTCGCGGAGCTCACCTTCGACTCGCTGGTCGACGCCCTCCCGGTCCGGGGAGCCGGCGACGCGCCCCGGATGCTGACCTTCCGGGCGGGCGAGATGACCGTCGACATCGAGGTGACCGCACACGGGCTGATCGGCCAGGTGCTGCCGCCGCAGCCGGTCAGGATCGAGGTCCTGGACGGACCACGCCCCGGCTCCTCGTTCACGGCCGACGACCTGGGCCGCTTCACCGCCGACGCACCGCCGTCGGGCCCGTTCGCCCTGCGGCTGCGGACCGGCGGGGACGTGGTGGTGACGGAGTGGCTGCGGGCCTAGGGGGTGTCGTCGGGGATCAGGTCGCAGACGCGGGCGAGATGCCGTCGATTCCCGCGACCTGATCCAAACGATGGGCCCGCGTGACGCCCGGTCACCTCCGCGCGACTGGACCGCGGATCGTCGGTGATCAGCTTCACGTCGTCGTGCCGGATGGTCAGCCACGCCCGCCCCTCGCCGTACGGCAGCCGGATCGGGTCAGAGGGCGGACCGGTCCCGTACCGGGGGGAAGCGGTCTCCTCCGTCCTTCCCCCGCCCTCACCGCGCCCCCGCCGCTGGTCGCACGGGAGTGCTCCAGCCGGTGACGGTCAGCCGGACACGGCGTCGACCAGGCGGGCCAGCGCGGCGGCGAGCCGCTCGAGTCCGGGACCGGCGGGACCGCCCGGCTCGGTCATGTAGGTGTCCCGGCGGATCTCCACCATGAGCGCCTCGACCCGCGGGTCGGTCCCGTAGAACTCCAGCGGCACATAGGCCCCCCTGAAGGGGCTGTCGCGCTCCGTCTCCCCGAAGGCCTGCCGCGCGGCGTCCAGCAGCCCGGGAGAGGTGTGGAAGGAGTCGGTGCCGAGACACACCGGCGGACGGGCCCCCTCCCCGTGCAGCTCGTACGGCAGCCGGGCGCGGGGATACGAGTGCACGTCGATGATCACGGCCCGCCCGGTGGCCGCCAGCCGGTCCGCCACGGCCTGCGTCATCGCCCGCGCGTACGGCAGGAAGTACCGCTGGACGAGCGGCCCGGCTTCGACGTCCCCGGACCGCAGCACGGCGCCGTGCGTGGTCCGGGTGTAGACCGCGCCCATTCCGACGGCACGCATCTCCTCCCGTTCGTCGGGGAAGCGCTCGGGGTCGACGACCAGCCGCGACAGCCGGTTGACGAACCGCCACGGGACGACGCCGGCCGTCCCGGCCGCCGCCTCGGCGATCTCCGCCGTGTGCGCGTCGGTGATGTGGTCCAGCTCTCGCGCGAGCTCGTCGTCGCCCAGCACGATGTCCGCACGCACCGACGGCGGTATCTCCCGTGCCGAGTGCGGGACATGCAGGATCACGGGGGAGTGCCCGGCGCCGGGCAGGACATCGAAGGACCGGAGGTCGTCGGTCACGCGGCGGCTCCACGGGCTTGTCGGGGGGGGGGGGGGCTTCGCTCGAAAGCCCCGGCCTCTTCGAACATAACTCCGCCCCGGCCGGGCGGTGCGCCGGCCGGGGCGGAGCGGAGGGGCCGAGGGGGCCCGGGGCGTCAGCTCAGGGACGCCAGCGCCTCGTTCCACGTGGCGGACGGGCGCATGACCTCGGCGGCCTTCGCAGGGTCGGGCTGGTAGTAGCCGCCGATCTCGGCCGGCTTGCCCTGGGCGGCGGCCAGCTCGTCGACGATCTTCTGCTCGTTGGCCGCGAGCGTCTCGGCGATCGGGGCGAAGGCCTTCGCCAGGTCCGCGTCGTCGGTCTGCTGGGCCAGCTCCTGCGCCCAGTACAGGGACAGGTAGAAGTGGCTGCCTCGGTTGTCGATGCCGCCGACGCGCCGGGTCGGCGACTTGTCCTCGTTGAGGAAGGTCGCCGTGGCGCGGTCGAGGGTGTCGGCGAGGACCTGGGCGCGGGCGTTGCCCGTCACCTTGGCGAACTGCTCGAGGGACGGCACCAGGGCGAAGAACTCACCCAGGGAGTCCCAGCGCAGGTAGTTCTCCTTGACCAGCTGCTGCACGTGCTTCGGCGCCGAGCCGCCCGCACCCGTCTCGAACAGGCCGCCGCCCGCCATCAGCGGGACGACCGACAGCATCTTGGCGCTGGTGCCCAGCTCCAGGATCGGGAACAGGTCGGTCAGGTAGTCGCGCAGCACGTTGCCGGTGACGGAGATGGTGTTCTCGCCGCGGCGGATGCGCTCCACCGACAGCTTCGTGGCCTCGACCGGGTTCAGGATCCGGATGTCCAGGCCCTCGGTGTCGTGCTCCGGCAGGTACGCCTTGACCTTGGCGATCAGGTTGGCGTCGTGCGCGCGGGTCTCGTCCAGCCAGAACACCGCCGGGTCGCCGGTGGCGCGGGCGCGGGTGACGGCCAGCTTCACCCAGTCCCGGATCGGCGCGTCCTTGGTCTGGCAGGCGCGGAAGATGTCACCGGCCGAGACGGTCTGCTCGATGAGCGCGGTGCCGTTCCGGTCGACCAGGCGGACCGTGCCCGTGGTGGCGATCTCGAAGGTCTTGTCGTGGCTGCCGTACTCCTCGGCCTTCTGCGCCATGAGGCCCACGTTCGGCACCGTGCCCATGGTGGACGGGTCGAAGGCGCCGTTGGCCTTGCAGTCCTCGATCACGGCCTGGTAGACGCCCGCGTAGGAGGAGTCCGGGATGACCGCCAGGGCGTCGTGCTCCTGCCCGTCCGGGCCCCACATGTGGCCGGAAGTGCGGATCATGGCCGGCATGGAGGCGTCGATGATGACGTCGGAGGGCACGTGCAGGTTCGTGATGCCCTTGTCGGAGTCGACCATCGCCAGCTCCGGGCCCTCGGTGAGCTCGGCGTCGAAGGAGGCCTTGATCTCGGCCCCCTCCGGCAGGGCGTCCAGGCCCTTCCAGATGCCGCCCAGACCGTCGTTCGGGGTCAGGCCGGCCGCGGCGAGCTTGTCGCCGTACTGGGCGAACGTCTTCGGGAAGAACGCGCGCACCACGTGGCCGAAGACGATCGGGTCGGAGACCTTCATCATCGTCGCCTTCAGGTGCACCGAGAACAGCACACCCTCGGCCTTGGCCTTGGCGACCTGCTCGGTAAGGAACTCGCGCAGCGCGGCGACCCGCATCACGGAGGCGTCGACGACCTCGCCCTTCTGGACGGGTACGGACTCGCGCAGCACGGTGGTGGTGCCGTCGTCGCCGACGAGCTCGATGCGCAGCGCGCCGTCCTCGGCGATCACCACGGACTTCTCGGTGGAGCGGAAGTCGTTCTGGCCCATGGTCGCCACGTCCGTCTTGGACTCGGCGGACCAGGCGCCCATGCGGTGCGGGTGGGACTTGGCGTAGTTCTTGACCGACGCGGGGGCCCGGCGGTCCGAGTTGCCCTCGCGCAGGACCGGGTTCACGGCGGAACCCTTGACCTTGTCGTAGCGGGCGCGGATCTCGCGCTCCTCGTCGGTCTTCGGGTCGTCCGGGTAGTCCGGCAGCGCGTAGCCCTGGCCCTGGAGCTCGGCGATGGCCGCCTTGAGCTGCGGGATCGACGCCGAGATGTTCGGCAGCTTGATGATGTTGGCGGCGGGCGTCTTGGCCAGCCGGCCGAGCTCCGCGAGCGCGTCCGGGATGCGCTGGTCCTCGGTCAGGTACTCCGGGAACAGGGCGATGATGCGCCCGGCCAGCGAGATGTCGCGGGTCTCGACGGCGACACCCGCCTGCGAGGCGTACGCCTGGACCACCGGCAGGAAGGAATACGTTGCCAGGGCCGGGGCCTCGTCAGTGTGCGTATAGATGATGGTCGAGTCAGTCACCGGGTGCTCCGCTCCACGTCTGCAACATTGCTCGACATCAAGATATCTCCTGATCGACCTCGTCTCGACAGGGGTCCGTGCCCAGTTTCGGGTGACCGGCACCCATCAGCCGTCCGAGCGAAGCGGAGCATGAGATACCGCGGCGGAGTGACGGCCCCGGCGGCGGCCCGCATCGGCACGGCGGCGGTCCCTGACCTGCTTCTCCCTCGACGCACTCGGCCCGGACGTGCGGTCCGTCCGCGTCGGCGGCCGCCCGGGCGCTTTCGAGCAGGTGGCCGAGAAAACCGCGGACCACCCCGGCGCGTACGCTCCCCGCGAAAGCCCGGGGCCCGTGCCCGGCGGACTGCGGGGCGTCACCGGCGGGCGGCCCCGTGCGTACCGAGCCGCTGACCGGCGACCGGATCGCGTACATCTACTGTTCCCGTGTCCCCGCCCGCCGATCGCCACCGAGGTGGCGCAGATCACCCTGGCGGCCATGTGATCAAGGACCGGTCCCGCTGTCGCTCGGCGGGGCGGCCTTCACCGCCGTCGAGCGTGCGTTCCCGGAGCGGTACGGCGACGGCACGGAGAACGCCGTGCACGCGCCCGGCCACCGGGACCGAACCGCCCGCCCCTGCCGGGCCGCACAGCCGGCGGGGCGGGCGCCTGCACGAGAACCGGCCTCAGTCGAGCCGGGCAGAGGTCATGTCGTCCGGCTCGAGCTCGCCGGTCCGCTGGTGGGGGATGGCCACCCCGCCCTGCTGGAGCGCCACCGTCCGGGCCGGGGCGGGGATGCGGATGCCCTCCGCGCGGTAGCGCTTGTGCAGGCGCTTGATGAACTCGTGCTTGATCCGGTACTGGTCGCTGAACTCGCCGACGCCCAGGATGACGGTGAAGCCGATGCGCGAGTCGCCGAAGGTGTGGAACCGGATGATCGGCTCGTGGTCCGGCACCGCGCCCTCGACCTCGGTCATCGTCTCGGCGATGACCTCGTTGGTCACCCGCTCCACGTGCTCCAGGTCGCTGTCGTAGGCCACCCCGACCTGGACCAGGATGGTCAGCCGCTCCTCCGGCCGCATGAAGTTGGTCATGTTGGCCATGGCGAGCTGGCCGTTGGGGATCACTACGAGGTTGTTGGACAGGTTGCGGATCGTCGTCTGCCGCCAGTTGATGTCCTCGACGTAGCCCTCCTCACCGCTGCTGAGACGGATGTAGTCACCGGGCTGGACGGTCTTGGAGGCGAGGATGTGGATGCCCGCGAAGAGGTTGGCGAGCGTGTCCTGAAGCGCCAGCGCGACCGCCAGACCGCCGACACCCAGGGCGGTGAGCATCGGGGCTATGGAGATCCCCAGCGTCTGGAGCACCACCAGGAAGCCGATCGCCAGGACCAGGATCCGGGTGATGTTGACGAAGATCGTGGCCGAGCCGGCGACACCGGAACGGGACTGGGTGACCGTGCGCACCAGGCCGGCCACCACCCGCGCCGCCGACACCGTCGCCACGAAGATGAGCAGGACCGTCAGCACCTGGTTGGTGTGGTGCTGCACCGTCCGGGTCAGCGGCAGCACCGCCGCCGCGCCCGCCGCGCCGCCCACCACCGCGGCCCACGGCAGCACGGCCCGCAGCGCGTGCACGATGACGTCGTCCCCGCTCCAGCGGGTGCGGTCGGCGTGCCCGCCCAGCCAGCGCAGCAGCATGCGGAGCGCGAAGGCCGCCAGCAGGCCGGACGCCAGGGCGATGCCTGCGAAGACCAGGTCGTCCGCGGTGAGCGCCCGGTTCACCTGTCACCTCCGGAAAGAAGAACTGCGGCGAACGCCGTCGCCGGCGGCCGGATGTGAAGTTTCGTCACGTCGTCACCTGTTCGTCCTGCGGGATGTTCGGTCGCGCCCGACCACCCTGACCTGGGGTCGGCGCGATCGTTCATCCTGCCGCATTCCGCACGGGGTTTCGTACCGGGGAACGGGCCGAGCAGGGGAGTTCAGCCAGGCCACTCCGGGGCCTGGCGGCCGGTCAGATCACCTTCAGGCGTACCAGCGCCCCCAGTGTCAGCGCGCCCGGCAGCAGTGGCAGCCAGACCGTGATGACCCGGAAGGCCAGGACCACGGCCGTGGCCACCGCGGCCGGCCCGCCCGCCGCCACCAGTGCCATGACCAGCGCCGCCTCCACCGAGCCGATCCCGCCCGGGGTGGGCACCAGTGCGACGGCGACCGTCGCCGCCAGGTAGGCCACCGCCATGTGCGCGGGCGGCACGTCCAGCCCCATCGCCAGGCCCACCAGCACCAGTACGGAAGCCTGCAACGCGGGGAAGATGATGGCCCCGCCCCACAGGGCCAGGGCCCGGGCCGGGCGGGTGTGCACCGAGCCGGCCTCGCCGAGCGCCGTCCGCAGGAACGACAGCACGGCCGAGCGCACCCGCCGGACCAGGGCCAGCACGGCCACCGCGACGACGAGCACCGCACCGACACCGGCCAGCAGCGGGCCGAACGCCGTCTCCGGAACCAGCGTGCCGAGCCGCAGCGCGTCGGGGAACGCGATGAGCAGGGCGCCCAGCAGGGCCACCCGGCCGACGCTCTCCGCCAGCAGATACAGCGCGAGAGCCGCCGAGGAGCGGGCGAGCGGCAGCCCGCACACCGTCATGAACCGCAGATTGACCGCGCTCGCGCCCAGCCCGGTCGGCAGCAGGTGGTTGGCCGCCCCCGCCGCGAACTGCGTGGCGAGCAGCCGCCGTCGGGGCAGCCGCTCGACGACCGCGCCCTGCCGGGTGCAGGCGGCGGCGACCCAGGTCAGACAGGTCACGCCGGCCGCGGCCAGCAACCACGGCCACTCGGCGTTGCCCAGGTGCGCGAAGCCCTCCGCCAGTACCGACCGGTGCTGCACCGCGACCACCGTGACCAGCAGGAGCGGCAGCAGACACAGGATCTGACGCAGGCGGCGGACCGGGACGCGACGGGGGAGTCGTCCCGGGCGGATTTCGGGGAGTTGTACCGCTGTCACGTCCGCAGAGGCTTCCCGTGCCCTGCCAACGGCGGGTTGCGGACGGGCGGACGGCGTCTTGCGCGCGGGGAGCGGCTCGGAGGAAATCGTCATCGGGGCCTTTGCGGGGGGACGGGAGAGAGGGGGATCGGGCCGATTGTGCGGGATGTCGGGGCGATGTGCGAGTGCCTTGACCTCAAGATTGCTTGAGGTTCTACGTTCCCTCCCATGAGTATGGAGACCACAGCGTGGACACAACTGCACAGCGTCATGAACGCCCAGGAGGAGCGCCGCCCCCTCGCCCTCGCCACCCTGCGCCGCATCGGCGCGTTCGCGCGCCCGCACCGGCGCCGCATCGCCCTCTTCGTCCTGCTCGGCGTGGGGACCGCCCTGCTCGCCGTGGCGACCCCCGTCCTGGCCGGGAGTGTCGTCGACGCGATCGTCTCGGGCGGCACCGAGCGCACCGTCGTACGACTGTCCCTGCTCATCGCGCTGATCGCGGTGGCGGAGGCGGCACTCGGCATCCTCGGCCGGAGACTGTCGGCGACGCTCGGCGAGCACCTCATCCTCGATCTGCGGACCGCCGTCTTCGACCATGTACAGCGCATGCCGGTGGCGTTCTTCACACGCACACGTACGGGCGCCCTCGTCTCCCGGCTCAACAACGACGTCATCGGCGCCCAGCGAGCCTTCAGCAACACCCTGTCCGGAGTGGTCAGCAACCTCGTCACGCTGCTGCTCACACTCGCCGTGATGCTCACCCTGTCCTGGCAGATCACCCTGCTCGCGCTGGTGCTGCTGCCGGTGTTCGTGATCCCGGCCCGGCGCATGGGCAGCCGTATGGCACGCATGCAGCGGGAGGCCGCGACGCTCAACGCGGCCATGGGCACCCGCATGACCGAGCGCTTCTCCGCACCCGGCGCCACCCTGGTCAAGCTCTTCGGGCGCCCCGAGGAGGAGTCCACGGAGTTCGCCGAACGCGCCCGCCGGGTCGCGGACATCGGCGTCCGGACGGCGACCGCCCAGGCCGCGTTCATCACCGCCCTCACCCTGGTCTCCGCCCTCGCTCTCGCCCTGGTCTACGGCCTCGGCGGCGCCCTCGCCCTGCGCGGCACGCTGGAGCCCGGCGCGGTCGTGTCGCTGGCGCTGCTCCTGACCCGGCTGTACGCGCCGCTGACCGCGCTCGCCGGGGCGCGGGTCGAGGTGATGAGCGCCCTGGTCAGCTTCGAGCGGGTCTTCGAGGTGCTCGACCTGAAGCCGCTCATCGAGGAGAAGCCGGGCGCGCGCGAGGTGCCCGAGGGACCCGTCGCGGTCGAGTTCGAAGGCGTCCGCTTCGGCTACCCCTCCGCCGACAAGGTCTCCCTGGCCTCCCTGGAGGAGGTCGCCACACTCGACAAGCGGGGCGGTGACGAGGTCCTGCACGGCATCTCCTTCCGCGCCGAGCCGGGGCAGACCGTGGCGCTCGTCGGCTCCTCCGGCGCGGGCAAGTCGACCGTCGCGCAACTGCTGCCGCGCCTGTACGACGTCGACGAGGGCGCCGTGCGCGTCGGCGGCGTCGACGTCCGCGACCTGAGCGCGCGGTCCCTGCGGGAGACCCTCGGCATGGTCACCCAGGACGGGCACCTCTTCCACGACACCGTCCGCGCCAACCTGCTCCTGGCCCGCCCCACGGCCACGGAGAGCGACCTGTGGGACGCCCTGCGCCGGGCCCGCCTCGACGCCCTGGTGCGGTCGCTGCCCGACGGTCTCGACACGGTGGTCGGCGAACGCGGCTACCGCCTGTCCGGCGGGGAACGCCAGCGCATGACCATCGCCCGGCTGCTGCTGGCCCGGCAGCGCGTCGTCATCCTCGACGAGGCCACCGCCCACCTCGACAACACCTCCGAGGCCGCGGTCCAGGAGGCACTCGCCGAAGCCCTCGAAGGCAGGACGGCGGTCGTGATCGCCCACCGGCTCTCCACGATCCGGACAGCCGACCAGATCCTGGTCGTCGAGGCCGGCCGGATCGTGGAACGCGGCACGCACGAGGAACTCCTGGCGGCGGGGGAGCGGTACGCGGAGCTGTACCGGACCCAGTTCGGCGGGACGGAGAGCACGGTCGTGGACGCGGCGGCCGCATAGGCCGCCCCGACCTGTGTGAACGGTGCCGGGCGCGCGTCCGTATCCCTCACGAGTACTCCTGCCTGCCCGCGAGGGCAGGACGGTTCGCACCCGGAGAGGCGACGTGTCCCAGCACCAACCGCACGCACGGTCCAACCGCCGGCCCCTGTCCCGTGCCCCTCGGCTGCGCGCCACCGCGCTGGCCGGCGCGCTGGTCGTGCTCCCCCTGGTCACCGCATGCGGCGGCGGTCACGACGACAAGCCGGCCGCGCGTGGCGGGACGGTCACGCCGAGCGGGTCCGCCGCTCCCGCCGCCGGGGTCGTCGCGCCGGCGAAGGTGGAGGTGATCGCCGGCCTGACCGGCTGCAAGGTGAAGATCCGCACCGAGGCGGACGAGCTGCGCGAGGGCGTGTGCCACACGAAGAAGGGCGACTACCTCATCACCACCTTCCCCCAGGAGAAGCTCAAGGAGACCTGGCTGGCGTCGGCGAGCGTGTACGGGGGCAAGTACCTCGTCGGCATGCGCTGGGTGGTCAGCGCCAAGCCGGAGATGCTCGAACCCCTCCGCGCGAAACTCGGCGGCAGCGTCCGGGAGTTGCAGGGCATCGGCCCCAGCGCGAACCCCTCCTGACGTCACCGCGGCCCGAGCCGGCGGACCAGACCGGCGACCTGCTGGTCCTGCCGGGCCAGGTAGGACTCGAAGGCACGGCCGGTGGCGAACACGTCGGTCCAGCCGTGCCGGCGCAGCTCGGCCCGCCACTGGCGGGAGTCGTGCAGCTCGGTCAGCGCCTCGACCCAGCGCCGCCGGTCGGTGTCGCTGATGCCGGGCGGGGCCACGATGCCCCGCCAGTTGTCGAAGACCAGGTCGATCCCTGACGACTTCAGGGTCGGGACACCCGGCAGGACACCGACCGGCCGCTCGCCGGTGACGGCCAGGACCCGCAGCCGACCGGCGCGGATCTGGTCGAGGAACTCGCCGAACCCGCTGGTGGCGATGGAGACCCTGCCGTCGAGCAGCGCGGGCAGCAGCTCACCGCCCCCACCGTCGTACGGCACGTACGTGACCTTCCTCGGGTCGATGCCGACCGTCTGCGCCAGCCGCATCGGCAGCAGATGGTCGGGTCCGCCGAGGGAGGAGCCGCCGCCCACCCTGAGGCTCCCGGGGTCCTCGCGCCAGGCGTCGACCAGCGCGCCGATCGTCCGGTACGGCGAGTCCTTCCGGACGACGATCGCGCCGGCCTCCTCGACGAGGCGTGCGATCGGGGTGGTCTCGGTGACGGTCACCTTCGACCCCGCCGCGTGCGCTGCGCCCACGACTCCGAGGCCCATCTGGAGGGCGAGATCGCCGTTGCCCCTCTCGTCGGCGAGGCGCTTCAGGCCCACCGTGCCGCCGGCGCCGGGCAGGTTGAACACCTGCACGTCCGAGGCGATCCCGGCCTCCGCCATCACCCGGGCCGCGGTCCGGGCCGTGGTGTCGTAACCACCGCCCGGGGTGTTGGGCACCATGAGCCGCAGGTCCCGCGGTCCGTCGCCCGGCCACCCACCGCACGCGCCGGCCGCCAGCAGGGCCAGGGCGGAGAAGGCGCCGAGCAAGGCGCGTGCGGGACGTCTCATGACACCTCACTTCCGGTTTTCCCTGGCCGGCGTCATGATTGTGCGACTCGGCACACGAGCCGCCCCACCTGTGTCGGCATTGAAGATTGAGTTCATTGTGGTCGCCACCTTTCGTCGCCATTCGCTCGCGGGCGAGATGCTGGTGCTCCAGCTCGCCATCGTCGTGGTGGTGCTGCTGGCGGTCGCCGCGGTCTCGCTCGCCCAGTCGGAGGCCACGTTCAACCGCGTCGAGGGACGCCGGGTGAGCGCGCTGGCCGAACAACTGGCCGCCAACCCCCTGGTACGCAGCCAGCTGGTGCGTCCCGCGCCCGGGGAGACCCTCGCCCCGCTGGTGCTCGCCACGCAGGCACAGTCCGGAGTGACCTCGGTGACGGTGGCCGACGCCTCCGGCCGGATCGTCAGCTCGACCAACCCCACGGTGATCGGCGAGCGGCTGCCCCAGGGGCAGGCCACCGACCAGGCGCGGGGCTGGTCGGGGCCGCTGAGGCTGGACGGCAACCGCGAGCTGGCCGCCCAGGTCCCCGTCCTCGGGGCGACGGAGGAGAACCTCGGCCGGATCCTCGGCACGGTGATGATCGGCGAGGCCGATCCGACGGTGTGGCAGCGCCTCAGCGGCGCCTCCTCGTATCTGCTCGCCTATCTGGGCATCGCCAGCGGGCTCGGCGTGGCCGGCTCCTGGCTGCTCGCGCGGCGGGTGAAGCGGCAGACCCTCGGGCTGGAGCCGGGGGAGATCGCGGGACTCGCCGAGCACCGGGAGGCGATGCTGTACGGGATCGCCGAGGGCGTGATCGCCCTGGATCCGCAGCACCGGCTCACCCTCGTCAACGACATGGGCCGCCGCCTGCTCGACCTGCCCGAGGACTGCGTCGGCCAGAGCCTGGACGGTCTGGGCATCGACGGACGGCTGCGCGACGTGCTGGCCGGCACCGCCGCCGGCAAGCGGGACGAGGTCGTCGTCCGCCACGGCCGGGTCCTGGTGATGAACCGGATGACCGTCACCAAGGACGGCCGGCTCCTCGGCTCGGTCACCACCCTGCGCGACCGCACCGAACTGGCCCGGCTGGAGCGGGAGATCGGCTCCTTCCGCAGCTCCTCGGAGCTGCTGCGGGCGCAGGCGCACGAGTTCGCCAACCAGTTGCACACCATCTCCGGGCTGATCCAGATCGGCGAGCAGGACGAAGTCGTGCGCTACATCCGCGCGTTGAACCAGCACCGCCAGTCCCTGGACGTCACCCTCAGCCGCCGCGTCCGGGACACGGCGGTGGCCGCACTGCTGATGGCGAAGGCGTCCCTCGCGGCCGAACGGAAGGTCAGTCTGCGGATCTCGGACGACACCGCGCTGGAGCGGCTGGCTCCGGAGGACGCCGCCGACGTGGCGACCGTGGTGGGCAACCTGGTGGACAACGCCGTCGACGCCGCGGCGCACGACGGGGAGCGGTGGGTCGAGGTGGCCCTGCGGCAGGACGCCTCCAGCGTGGAGATCGTGGTCCGCGATTCGGGGCCGGGCGTGGCTCCCGAACTGGCCCGCGAGGTGTTCTCCCACGGATTCACCACCAAGGCCGCGCGGGAGGGCGAGCGCGGCATCGGACTGGCCCTGACCAAGTTGGTCTGTGAACGGCACGGGGGAGAGATCTCGGTGTCCAACACCCCCGACGGGGCCGTGTTCACCGCACGCATGACCGTCAGCCACCTCCCCGAAGCGGTGGCGGAAGGAGCGGCCCCATGACCGGAACGCGCGACAAGGCGGGCACGATCGACGTCCTCGTGGTCGACGACGACTTCATGGTGGCCCGGGTCCACCGCGCGTTCGTCGAACGCGTCGAGCCGTTCCGTGTCGTCGGCGTGGCCCACACCGGCGGACAGGCGGTCGAGGCCGTGAACGAACTGCGCCCCGACCTCGTCCTGCTCGACCTGTATCTCCCCGACCTCTTCGGCCTCGACGTCATCCCCCGGCTGCGCACCGCCGGCCACGACTGCGACGTCATGGTCATCAGCGCCGCGCAGGAGGCCGACGCGGTCCGCGGCGCCGTCCGTCAGGGGGTCGTCGACTACCTCCTGAAACCCTTCGACTTCGAGGATCTGCGCCCCCGCCTGGAGCGTTACGCCGCCCAGCGGGGCCGGCTGCTCACGGCGGTGGTACGAGGCCAGGCCGACGTCGACCGGGTGCTGGCCGGAGCGGGCGTCCCCGCACCGGCCCCGGCGCTGCCCAAGGGCATGAGCGTGGAGACCGCCGAACTCGTCGAGCGGGCCCTGCGCGCGGCGGACGGCACCCTGTCCGCCTCCGAGTGCGCCGCGCTGACCGGCGTGTCCCGCGTGAGCGCCCGACGCTACCTGGAGTACTTCCACGGCACCGGCAGCGCGGAGGTGTCCCTGCGCTACGGCGTCGCCGGCCGGCCCGAACGGCGGTACTCCTGGCGGGCGTGATCCTCTGGCTACGGCCGGCCGTCGCCCTGCGGAGGGCCGGGCGCCGGCAAGGGGGAAGGCGCGGGGGCCGGGACGGAGACCGTCGCGGCCGAGCCATCTCGGCCGTTCGGTGTCGAGGTGCCTGGCTTCTCCGCCGCGTCCTCCCCGATCCTCACGGTGTACAGGCCCGGGCTCTGGTCACGCCACTGCCCGGATTCCGGTCCGACGGCCGTCGCGGCGGTCAAGGGGAGCACTACGGCCGCGGTGAGCGCCAGGATCCAGCCGAGGACGAGGCTCAGGAGCGTGCCACTGGTCTGGTGGTACGTGTCGTGGTAGGCCAACTGTCGTCCCGTTGGTTCGACTTGACGTCATGTACTGCCCCCATGGGAGTCACTGTCGCAGCCGCCGCCGGCAAAGGGAATCTTGAAACTTAAAGCCCCACGCCTTGCACAGAAGTTTCACAGCGGCCCAGCGCCCGGAAAAGGCGATCGCCGTCGTACGGATCAGAGGCGCGTACGACGGCGATGCCCGGTCGGCCCCGGGACCGTACCGGGGTCGACACGTCGGGACGCCGGTGGGACCGGCAGGTCAGGGCTGGTTGGTCAGGTAGCCGCCCATGGCGGTGAAGTACTCGGTCGCGGGCAGCTCCCGGCCGTCCTCGGTCCGTACGCGCGTGATGGCCAGGCCGTGGTTGCGGCCGGTGCGGGCGTCGGCTCCGGCGACGATCACCACGCCCTCGCCCTCGCGGTAGAAGATGCGGCCGGGGGTGCCGCCATACCGCCCCTCGGAGACGACGGCGGCCAGGACCTCGAGTCGCTTGCCCTTGTGGAAGGTGAACGCGCTGGGGTACGGCTCGGACTGGGCGCGGACCAGTCGCTCCAGGCTCTCGGCCGGCCAGGTCCAGTCGATGCGGCTGTCCTCGATGGACCGCTTGTGGAAGAAGCTGGCCTGGGAGCGGTCCTGCTTGGTGAACTCCGTCTGCCCGGAGGCGATGAGGCCGAGCGCGCCGATGGTGACCGGGGCGATGAGGTCGACGGTCTTGTGGAACAGGTCGGTCGCCGTGTCAGTCGGCCCGACCGCCACCGCCTCCTGTCGCACGATGTCGCCGGCGTCGAGTTCGTCGTTCATCATGTGCGCGGTGACGCCCACTTCGGGCTCGCCGTTGATCAGCGCCCAGATCAGCGGGGAGAAACCGGCGTACTTCGGCAGCAGCGAGTCGTGCACGTTGAGCGTGCCGTGGCGCGGCAGGTCGAAGATGCGCGGCGGAATCCACGTACGCCAGTTGTTGGCCACGATGATGTCCGGGTCGGCCCCCTTGAGACGCTCGAACAGTTCGTCGTCGTCAGGGCGGTTGCGGATCACGACCGGTACGCCGTTCTCCTCGGCGAGGTCGGCGACCGAGTCGCTCCAGATCTTCTCGTACGCGTGCTCGCTCTTGGGATGCGTCACGACCAGGACCACGTCGTGCTCGGAGTCCAGGAGGGCTTGCAGGGTGCGGTGCCCCCAGGTCTGGTAACCGAACATGACGACCCGCATGGGGTTCCTCCTCGAAGCAGGGAATGGCCGTGGCCAGTAAAGCAAGGCTTACCTAAGTGGTCAACGGGGCCAGTTCGCGCATGTGTTGGCGACTCGCCCGCTCCGGCGCGTCCGTTTTGCCTATGGACACCTCCACCGGATGAGCTTAGCCTTACCTAAGTTTTGGGTGGTGCCTCTTCGGCGTGCCCGACTTCCGTACTTCCCGATGCTCGACCAACGGCTGCCTGCCCAGAAGGGCCGCCGCACCGCACGATGGGAGTGACATGGCACAGGCTCGTCCTGGCGACGCCCCTTTGATCCACGACCTCATTGGCATCGGCTTCGGGCCGTCCAACGTGGCCATGGCGATCGCGCTCAGCGAGCACAACGCACGCGCCGGCGGGGGAGAGGCGGTCTCCGCTCACTTCTTCGAGCAGCAGCCGCGCTTCGGCTGGCACCGAGGCATGCTCATCGACGACGCGACCATGCAGGTGTCCTTCCTCAAGGACCTGGTGACGCTCCGGAACCCCGCCAGCGAGTACAGCTTCCTGTGCTACCTCAAGAGCAAGGGACGGCTGATCGACTTCATCAACCACAAGAACCTCTTCCCGCTGCGGGTGGAGTTCCACGACTACTTCGAGTGGGCCGCGGGCCAGGTCGACGACATGGTCTCCTACGGCCACGAGGTCGTCGGCGTCATGCCCGTCGTGCGCGACGGTGACGTGGAGTATCTGGACGTCACGGTCCGGTCGGGGGAGGGTCTCGAGGTCCACCGGGCCCGCAACCTCGTCCTCGGCACGGGCCTGCGCCCCCTCATGCCGGAGGGCGTGGAGCGCAGCGACCGCGTCTGGCACAACTCCGAACTGCTGGGCAGGGTCGACGCGTTGGAGGGCACCTCGCCCTCCCGGTTCGTCGTCGTGGGCGCCGGGCAGAGCGCCGCCGAGAACGTCGCCTACCTGCACCGGCGCTTCCCCGAGGCCGAGGTCTGCGCGGTCTTCTCCCGTTACGGCTACAGCCCCGCCGACGACAGCGCCTTCGCCAACCGGATCTTCGACCCCGAGGCCGTCGGCGAGTTCTTCACCGCGCCTGAGCCCGTCAAACGCCGGCTGATGGACTACCACGGCAACACCAACTACTCCGTGGTGGACATCGACCTGATCGACGACCTGTACCGGCAGATGTACCGGGAGAAGGTCCTCGGCACCGAGCGCCTGCGCTTCCACAACGTCTCCCGGCTCACCGGTGTCACGGAGACGCCGGACAAGGTCAGGGCCACCGTCACGTCCCTCGTCACCGGCGAGGAGACCCTCCTGGACGCCGACGTCGTGGTGTTCGCCACCGGCTACAGCCCGGCCGACCCCGTCGGTCTGCTCGGCGAGGTGGCCGATCGCTGTCTCCGTGACGACGAGGGCCGCGTCCGTGTCGAGCGCGACTACCGCATCGCGACGGAGCCCGGCCTGCACTGCGGCATCTATCTCCAGGGCGGCACCGAGCACACGCACGGCATCACCTCGTCCCTGCTGTCCAACACCGCCATCAGGGTCGGCGAGATCCTCGACTCGCTCCTCGACCGGGGCCGCAAGTCCGCTTCCGACGAGGCCCGGACGGTCGCCGACGGCACCGGCAGCGCCACCCGCTAGGGCCTGTTGCGAAAGTGCCGCCTGCCGCGCGACGCCCGGCACGCACTCTCGCCGCACCGGCCCGAAAGCCCGAGTACGCCCAGTACGAGGGCTTCCGGCCGGCACGCCGAGAGCACGCACCGGACGCCGCGCGGCCGCCCTTCGGGCGACGACGCCACTTTCGCAACAGGCCCTAGTCCACCCACCGGTTCCGCCGTCACATCGCCGCGCCTCGACAGGTGGGCCCACCCGGCAGGCGCAGCGGCACTCATCAGAGGGATAACGTACGTCGACATGGGCACGATCGCAGTGGAGCGCCCCACGTCCAAGGTCACAACTCAAGCCCGTCGGCGCCGAGTTGTGGGCCTTGGTGCGCTGGTGTTGATCCTGGTGGCCGCGGGGGCGGCGTCATTGGCCGTCGGTGCGCGCGCGTTGAGCCCCGGCGAGGTGTGGCACGGGCTGTTCGCGGCACCGGAGTCCGACCAGCGGCTCACCGAGATCAGGCTCATCGTGGAGACCGTGCGTGTGCCCCGTACGGTGCTCGCGATCGTGGCGGGCGTCGCCCTCGGGGTCGGCGGGGCGCTGATCCAGGGGTACACGCGCAATCCGATCGCCGACACCGGCCTGCTGGGCGTGAACTCCGGCGCCTCGTTCGCCGTGGTGACGGTGATCGCCGTGTTCGGGCTCTCCGATCCCTTCCAGTACATCTGGTTCGCGTTCCTGGGGGCGGCGGTCGCCGGCGTCGTGGTGTTCGGTCTTGCGAGCATCGGCCGCGGTGCCGGGAACCCGTTGACGCTCGCCCTGGCCGGGCAGGGAGTCACGGTGTTCCTCGCGGCGATGACCGTGGCGATCGCGCTGTCGGACCAGAAGTCGCTGAACGCGCTGCGGTTCTGGAACGCGGGCTCCGTGGCCGGCGTGGGATTCGGGGTCATCTGGCCGGTGACCGGGTTCATCGTGGCCGGACTGGTGCTGGCACTGATCACGCTGCCGGCCCTCAACCTGCTCAACCTGGGCGACGACGTGGCGCGCGGGCTCGGGGTGAACATCGCACTGAGCCGCACCGTCGGCATCACGGCCATCACCCTGCTGGCGGGCGCCGCGACGGCCGCGTGCGGGCCCATCGCGTTCCTCGGGCTCATGGTGGCCCACGTGGCCCGGTACCTGACCGGGCCCGACTACCGCTGGCTGGTGCCGTACGCGGGTCTGCTCGGTGCCGTCGTCCTCCTGGTCTGCGACATCGTGGGGCGCCTGGTGGTGCGGCCGAGCGAGCTGGACGCGGGCGTCGTCGTCGCTCTGCTGGGCGCCCCGTTCTTCGCGGCTCTGGTGTGGCGCGGAAAGTTCAAGAACGCATGAACAGGACAGATGTGAAGCCGTCGGTGGCGCCGGGCGTGCGGCTCGGCCAGGTGTCGTTCGTATGGCGGCCGTGGATCGTGTGCGTCACGCTGCTGCTCGCGGCGGCGACGTTCCTGGTGTTCTGTCTGTCCATCGGCGTCGGGGACTTCCCCATCGGGCTGCCCCAGGTGATCGCCACGATCTTCGGCCGGGGGGAACAGGTCGACGAGTTCGTGATCATGGATCTGCGGATGCCGCGGGCCCTGGCCGGGGTCGTCGTGGGCATCGCGCTGGGGGTGTCGGGAGCACTCACCCAGTCCATCGCCCGTAATCCGCTGGCCAGTCCGGACGTCCTGGGCATCACGAACGGCGCCAGCGCGGTCGCGGTGTTCCTGGTCACGGTGACGGGCGGGACGGCGGCGGCGGTCGTCAACTCCGTGGGCCTGTCGGCGGCGGCGCTCATGGGCGGTCTCGGCACAGGCCTGCTGGTGTACTTCCTCGCCTGGCGGCGCGGGATCGACGGCCTCCGGCTCATCCTCATCGGCATCTCGGTGAGTGCCGTGATGGAGGCCCTCACGACCTGGCTGCTGGTCACGGCCGACATCAGGGACGTGGCCCAGGCCCAGGCATGGCTGGTCGGCTCGCTGGACGACCGGTCGTGGGACGAGGTCCAGGTAGCCGTCTGGGGCACGCTCGTCCTGCTGGTCGTCGTGGCGGGCGCCGCGTTCCAGTTCAAACCGATGCACCTCGGCGACGACGTCGCCGCGGGCCTGGGGGTCCGGTACGCGGCCGTGCGGGCGGTCCTCCTGCTGTGCGCGGTGCTGCTGGCCGGCGTGGCGGTGAGCGCGGCGGGCCCGGTCCCGTTCGTGGCGCTGGTGGCGCCGCAGGTGGCGATGCGTCTGGCACGGTGCCCGACGCCGCCCATGACGGCCTCCGCGCTGGTCGGTGCGCTGCTGCTGACCGGCTCGGACCTGGTCGCACGCACGGCACTGCCCGTCAGTCTCCCGGTCGGCGTGGTCACCGCGGCGATCGGCGGCCCCTTCCTCGTCTATCTGCTGGTACGGGCGAACCGCAGATAGCTGATAAAAAGTCAGGCGAGCCTAAGTAAGGGGGCCTTGTGGTCACTCAGTCCGTCACCGGGGTCGAGTCGAAGTCCGATCACGCCTCACGGCTGGCAGCCAGGGGCGTCACGGTCGGGTACGGCGCCCGGACCGTCATCGACGATCTCGACGTGGCGATTCCCCCCGGCGTGATCACCACCATCATCGGCCCCAACGGCTGCGGAAAGTCGACCCTGTTGCGGACCCTGTCCCGGCTGCTCAAGCCGTCCAAGGGGACGGTCGTGCTGGACGGCGACGACATCGCCCGGCTCAGGACCAGGGACGTGGCGAGGAAACTCGGCCTGCTCCCGCAGGCGCCGGTCGCGCCCGAGGGGCTGACGGTGGCCGACCTGGTCGCCAGGGGTCGTCATCCGCACCAGAGCTGGCTGCGGCAGTGGTCCTCGGACGACGCCGACGTCGTGGAACGCGCGCTGGCCATGACCGGGGTGTCCGACCTGGCCGACCGCCCGGTCGACGCGCTGTCCGGCGGACAGCGGCAGCGCGTCTGGATCTCGATGACCCTGGCCCAGGGCACCGATCTGCTGCTGCTGGACGAGCCGACGACCTACCTCGACCTGGCGCACGCGATGGACGTGCTCGATCTGGTCGACGATCTGCACGAGTCGGGATGCACCGTGGTGATGGTGCTGCACGACCTCAATCTGGCCGCGCGCTACAGCGACAACCTCATCGTGATGCGGGCGGGGTCGATCCTGGCGCAGGGCCATCCCCGTGACGTGCTGACCGCAGAGCTGCTGCACGAGGCGTTCGGACTGCGCGCCAAGGTCATCGACGACCCGGTGGGCGACCGGCCGCTCATCGTCCCGATCGGTCGTACGCATGTCCAACTCGACTAGTTCGCCATAAAGTTACAAAAGTAAGGCTAGGCTTGCCTTACTGCCTTGCGATACGGTTTGCCTGCCCTTACCCGGGGGCGTACTGGACAGTGCGAAAAAGCAAGGGGATTGACGGATGCTCCTCCACAGAACGACGCGCAGGACGCCATGGCGGCGGGTCGCGGCACTGCTCTCCGCCGCCACGCTCGGCGTCGGCCTCCTCGCGGGGTGCGGTTCCGGCTCGGACTCGGCCGACAAGGGCAGCGACAACTCCTCGACCGCAGCGGCCGGCGCCTTCCCGGTCACCGTGGATCACGCGTTCGGCACCACGAAGGTCACCGAGGCCCCGAAGCGGGTCGTCACCGTCGGCTACACCGACGACCAGACCGTCCTGGCGTTCGGCATCAAGCCGGTCGGCATGACCGACCAGTACCCGAACCCGGCGGGCAAGAGCCCCGACATCAACACCCAGTGGCCCTGGGTGAAGAAGCAGTGGGGCGACGCCAAGCCCGAGGTCATCATGAAGAACGGTGACACCGGCCCCAACTACGAGAAGATCGCCGCCCTGCGCCCGGACCTGATCGTCGCGGTCTACTCCGAGATCGACCAGGCCGGCTACGACAAGCTCTCCAAGATCGCGCCGACGGTGGCCCGCACCAAGGCCGAGAAGGAGCCGTTCAGCGCCCCCTGGCAGGACAACGCCCTGCACATCGCCAAGGCACTCGGCAAGGCCGAGGAGGGCGAGAAGATGGTGCAGGACATCCAGGGCAAGCTCGACGCGGCCAAGAAGGCGCACCCCGAGCTCGCGAAGCAGACCGCCGTCGTCCTGTCCTGGTACGAGAACTCGGTGGCGCCGTTCACCTCCACCGACGTGCGCGGCCGGCTCGTGACGGGCATCGGCTTCAAGTACCAGACCGAGATCGACAAGGTCGCCGACGGCAGCTTCTACACCAAGCTCTCACCCGAGCGCGTCGACCTGGTCGACGTCGACCGCATCTTCGTCATCAACGACAAGGCCGACACGGCGTCCCTGAAGAAGTTCAAGCTGTTCGCCAACCTGGACGCCGTGAAGAAGGGCAACGTGTCCTACCTGCTGGACAGCGAGGGTCCGGCGGTCGGCGCGGCCATCTCCCAGGGCACCCTGCTGTCCATGCCGTACGCCGTCGACGAGCTCGTGAAGTCGGTGGCCGAGTAGCGATGCCGGTCACCATCTCCTGTCCCCTTCCCGCCCGGGTCGCGGTGTGAGCGCGACCGACACCCGCCCCGCCCCGGCGACGCTGCACACGGCGACCGGACGCGAGGCCTCCCGATGGGTCGCGGCGCACTGCCGCGAGGTGCCATGGCTGTCGGCGGCCACCGTGCTCACCACGGTGGCCGGCGCGGCGCTCCAGGTGCTCCCGGTGCTGCTGCTCGGCCGGGTGGTCGACGGCGTGGTCGAGGGTGAGTCGCGCTCGGTCCTGGTCACCATCGGGGTGTTGATCGGGGCCGCCGCGTTGCTCGGCGCGGCGGCCACCGCGGTGTCGACCTACCTGATCGGCCGGCTGGGCGCCGACCTGCTCGCGCGGCTGCGGGAAGGAGCCGTCCGGGCGGTGCTGGGGATGCCGAGCGCCCGTATCGAACAGGTCGGCCGGGGAGACGTGCTCTCCAGGGTCGGCGACGACGTGGCCGTCATCTCCAAGGGCATCCGTACGGCCATCCCCACGGTGTTCTCGGCCGGAGTGCTGGTCACCATCGCCACGTTCGGCATGTTCGGGCTGGACTGGCGGCTCGGACTGGCGGGCGCCGGCGCGCTGCCCGCGTACGCGCTGGCCCTGCGCTGGTACCTCCCCCGCTCCGCGCCGCTCTACCGGAAGCAGCGGGTGGCCCAGGCCGACCGCGCCCAGGCGTTGATCAGCGGTCTGAACGGGATCGACACGGTCCGGGCGTACCGGCTGGAGGGCGCCTTCCGAGAGAAGGTCACCAGCGAGTCCTGGCGCGTGCGCGATCTCGGAATCGAGGTGTTCCGGTTCTTCGGCCGGTTCGTCGGCCGGGAGAACCGCGCCGAGTTCATCGGGCTGGTCCTGATCATCGTGGTGGGGTACGCCCTGCTGGAGGCCGACGCCGCCAGCCTGGGCGAGGTGTCGGCCGCCCCGCTGCTGTTCCACCGGCTGTTCGGTCCGCTGGGCCTCATCATGTTCACCTTCGACGAGGCGCAGAAGTCGGGCGCGAGCCTGACCCGGCTGGTCGGTGTGCTGGGGGAGGCCGGTGAGGGCCGACTGGTGGGTGACCCGGCCGTCGTGCCGGCGGACGCCGAGCCGTTGCCGGTGACGGTGCGGGGGCTGACGTTCCGTTACCCCGGCGCGGAGGAGGCGGTGCTGAGGGACGTCGATCTGACGATCCCGGCCGGGGGTTCGCTCGCGCTGGTGGGTGCGACGGGTGCGGGCAAGACGACGCTGGCCGCGCTGATCGCGGGCATCGGCACTCCCGAGGCCGGGTCGGTGCGCATCGGTGCGACCGACCTGGCAGGTCTGGACGAGGCCGGGGCGCGGGCCCTGGTGAGCATCCTGACGCAGGAGACGCACGTGTTCTCCGGCCCGCTCGCCGACGACCTGCGGCTGTCCGCGCCCGGGGCGACCGACGCCGAGTTGACGGACGCGCTGCGCACGGTCGGTGCCGACGCATGGGTCCAGGCGCTGCCCGGCGGGCTGAACACCACGGTCGGCGAGGGCGGTGAGCGCCTGGACGTCACCAAGGTCGCCCAGATCGCCCTGGCCCGGCTGGTGCTGGCCCGCTCGCCCGTGGTGGTGCTCGACGAGTCGACCGCGGAGGCCGGCAGCGAGGGCGCCGCCGAGCTGGAACGCGCGGTCCTGGCCGCGTGCTCGGGCCGGACCACCCTGTTCGTGGCGCACCGGCTGACCCAGGCGATGGCCGCGGACCGGATCGCCGTGCTCGACGCGGGCCGCGTCGTCGAGCAGGGCACGCACGACGAGTTGGTGGCTCTGGGCGGCCGGTACGCGCGACTGTGGCAGGCGTGGCGCGAGGGTAGTTAGGCAAGCCTAAGTTAGGCTGGGCTTACTTTGGTTTCCTTGAAAGGGTGCTGAGTCTTCGATGATGGAACCGAGTGCTCGTCTCGTACGGCTTTCTCCCGCACGCCTGGCCGACGTACGCCGCCGGACCGGCGACTACTCCGACAGGACCATCACCGAAGCGTGCGCCATCGGGCTGTCGTACTGGACGACGGGCCAGAGCCCCGACGGCATCGACCTCACCCCCGGCACCCTGTTCGCCGACGTCCTCGGATGGGTCGACAACAGCGGGGCCGGCCCAGGCGACTGGGAGGTCGGCGCGGACGGCCGGAGCATCACCGTGCCCGACGGCGTCGCGCCGGCCGACGCGCAGCTCGCCCTTGACGACCTGGCCGACTTCCCGGACCGGCCCCTCGGCACCATCGGCCCGTCCAGCGTGGCCGCGAGACTCGACGTCCTGGCCCGCTGGAACGACACCGAGGCCGAACGCGCCCGCCCCACCATCGTGGAGATGTTCCGCGAGCAGGCACGGACCAGGCCGGACGCCGTCGCCATCGTCGACGAGCACCGGTCGCTGACGTACCGTCAGGCTGCCGAGCGTTCCAGCCAGTTGGCCCGCCATCTGATCGAACGCGGCCTCGACCGCGAACAGGTCGTCGGCATCTCGCTGGGCCGCTCCGCCGACATGGTCATCGGGCTCCTCGCCGTGCTCCAGGCGGGGTGCGCGTTCGTGCCCCTCGATCCGCAGTGGCCCGCCGCGCGCCGGGCCGTCGTCATCGAGGACGCCCGGGTCGTCGTGCAGCTCAACGACTCGGGCGAGCACGACCCGGCCGAACCGCCGGCCGTGGCCGTCGACCTCGACGACTGGCGCTACGGTTCCCACCCCACCGAGGGGACCGGCGTCACCGTCCACGGCGACGCCCTCGCGTACGTGATCTTCACGTCCGGCTCCACAGGACGCCCGAAGGGCGCCATGATCCGCCACGAGGCGATCAGCGAGCGCCTGCTGTGGCAGGTGAACGAGATCCTGGGCTTCGGCCACGACGACGCCTCGCTGTTCAAGGCGCCGCTGTCCTTCGACATCTCCATCAACGAGATATTCCTGCCGCTGGTGTCCGGGGCCCGGCTGGTGGTGCTGCGACCCGGCGGCGAACGCGACCCGCACCACCTGCTGAGCGTGATCGCCGAGCAGCGCGTCACCTTCACCTACCTCGTGTCGTCCATGCTGGACGTCCTGCTGGAGATCGCCGGCGACTCCGGCCGGCTGGACAGCCTGCGGCACGTGTGGTGCGGCGGCGAGGTGCTGACCCCGGAGCTGTACGAGCGGTTCCGCACCAAGCTCGACATCCCCATGTACCACGGCTACGGCCCGGCCGAGACGACCATCGGCGTCTCGCACGTCATCTACCGGGGAGAGGCGGAGCGCCTGTCGACCTCCATCGGCAAGGCCAACCCCAACACCCAGTTGTACGTCCTCGACGAGGAACTGCGCCCGGTCCCCGTCGGCGTCGGCGGCGAACTGTACGTCGGCGGCTTCCTCCTGGGGCGCGGCTACGTCAACGCGCCCGGTCTGACGGCCTCCCGGTTCGTCGCCAACCCCTTCGCCGACGACGGCTCCCGCCTCTACCGCACCGGTGACCTCGCCCGGTTCGCCCCGGACGGATCGCTGGACTTCCTCGGCCGCGCCGACAACCAGATCAAGATCCGAGGCATGCGGCTGGAGATCGAGGACGTCGAGGTCGGCCTCGCCGAGCACCCCGGCGTACGGCACACCTGCGTCGTCGCGCGGAAGAACGCGGCGGGCGGCACCTACCTGGTGGGCTACGTCATCCCGGCCGCCGGCAGCGAGGACCTGCGGGCGGACGAGGTCAAGGCGTGGGCCGCCGAGCACATGGTCGAGTACATGGTGCCCGCCCACATCGTCGTGATGACCGAGTTCCCCCTCACCGCCAACGGCAAGCTCGACCGCAACGCCCTGCCGGAGCCCACGATCGGCACGGGCACGCTCGTACGGCCCACCACCGAGAACGAGCGCGCGGTCTGCGCCGCGGTCGCGGCGGTGCTGAGGCTCGAAGAGGTCGGCGTCGACCAGGACTTCTTCCAGCTCGGCGGCGACAGCATCCTGGCGATCTCGCTGCTGACCGCGCTGCGCGACGCGGGCCTCTACGTCACGGCACGGCAGATCTTCGCCCACAGCACCGTGGGGGCCCTGGCCTCGGTCGCGAGCCGGGAGGACGTCTCCACGGTCGACCACCGCGATGTCGCGACCGGGTCCGTCGTGGGATCGCCCATCGTGCAGTGGCTCGGCGAGACCACCGACGCGATCGACGGCTTCGTGCAGTCGGTCGTGCTGAACACCCCGCCCGACCTGACCGCCCACGCTCTCGACGAGATCCTCACCGCCGTGGTCCGCAGGCACGACATGCTGCGCGCCAGGCTGGTGCGCGGAAACCGCTGGAGCTTCGACATCCCGGAGCCGGACCAGGCCGTCGCCGGGTGGCAGGAGAGCGACCGGCCGCTCGACACGTGCGTCGCACTCGCCACCGGCGCCCTGGACCCCGGCAACGGCGTGATGCTGCGCGCCGTCTGGCGGCGCGCAGCAGGGCAGCTGGTCCTGGTCGCCCATCATGTGGTGATCGACGGCGTGTCGTGGCGGATCCTGATGGACGACCTCGCCACGGCGTGGCGGCAGTTCACCTCGGGTACGCCGATCGAGCTTCCCCCGGTGGGCACGTCCTTCCGGCGCTGGACGCAACTGCTGGAGCGCGCGGCGTTCGACGCGGACAGTTCCTACTACTGGCGCCCCCTGCCGGGAGAGGACCGGCCGGTGGGCAGGCGCGCGCTGTCCGACGCCGACACCGTCGCCACGGAGCGACTGCGGACCGTCTCGGCCGGCCCGGAGATCACGTCCGCGCTGCTGGGCGAGATCCCCGCGAAGTTCCACGCGGGCGTCAACGACGTCCTGCTGACAGGGCTCGCCGTAGCGCTCGCCCGCTGGCGCCGTGACCTGGGACAGGACCAGACCTTCGCGCACATCGAACTGGAAGGCCACGGCCGCGAAGGACAGTTCGTGGCGTCCTCCGCCGGCTTCGAGCCCGAGCTGTCGCGGACCGTGGGCTGGTTCACCACCCTCTTCCCGGTGACCGTCGACCCCGGCACGGCGGCCGACTTCACCGCACCCGCATACCTGGCCGCCGCCCTCAAGGCGGTCAAGGAAGACCTCGCCCGGGTGCCGGACAACGGCGTCTCCTACGGTGCCCTGAGATACCTGACCGACACCGAGTTCGACGCGCCCGCACCGCAGGTGCTCTTCAACTACCTGGGCCGTTTCGCCGCGGGCGAGCCCGGCAACTGGCAACTCGCCCAGACCACCGGTCAGTTGGGCGAGAAGCGTGATCCGCGGATGCGCCTGCCGCGCGCCCTCGAGTTCAACGCGATCGCCGAGCCGGCCCCGACCGGCGAATACGACCTGGTCACCACCATCTCCTGGCCCGACGGCATGTTCACCGACGAGGACATCGAGACCATCGGCGCGTACTTCCGGGACGCCCTGGCCGGACTGGCCGCACTCGACCCGCAGGGCGGCCACTCGCCCAGCGACTTCCGCCTCGTCGTGCCGCTGACACAGGCCGACGTCGACGCCCTGGACGGCCCGGCTCTGCGGGACATCCTGCCGCTGACGCCGTTGCAGGAGGGCCTGTACTTCCACTCCGTCTTCGACGACGACTCGGCAGGAGCCTACGTCGAACAGCAACTGCTCACCCTGGACGGCGAGGTGGACGCCGACCGGCTCGCGGCGGCGGCCACCCGGCTGCTCACGCTGTACCCGAACCTGGCCGCGCGCTTCGTGGCCCTCGCCGACGGCCGTGTGGTCTCCGTACTGGAGAGCGGTGTCGAGGCACCCTTCGCCACCCTGGACCGCCCCGGCATCACCGACGCCGAGCTGCGCGACCTGGCAGAGCGGGACCGCCGCGCCGGATTCGACCTGGCGGCCGGCCCCTTGATGCGATACACCCTCGTCCACGGCGGCCCGGGCCGGAACGTCCTCGTACAGACCGTGCACCACATCATCGCCGACGGCTGGTCCGTGCCGCCGATGCTCCGCGCACTGCTCGCCGAGTACCACGCGCCGGGGTCCGTGTACCCGGTCGGCGGCTTCTCCGACTACGTGGCCTGGCTCGCCGGACGCGACGCCGACGAGAGCGACCGGGTGTGGCGCGAGCAGCTCGCGGACCTGCCCGGCCCGTCGCTGGTCGCCGAAGGACACACCCCGTCCGACCGGTTCGCCGACACCGCCGTTCGGCCGGAGCACGACATCGACGCGGCCGCACGGTCGGCCGGCGTACCGCTGAGCGTGGCCGTGCACGGCGCCTGGGCGGTGACGCTGGGCGGCATCCTGCACGGCAGGGACGTGGTGTTCGGCTCCACGGTGTCCGGGCGCGACGCGGATGTGCCCGGTATCGAGGACATGGTGGGTCTGTTCATCAACACGATCCCCGTACGCGCACGTTGGACCGGCGGCACCACCGCGCGGGACCTGCTCGCCTCGGTGCGGGAACACCAGGGCGCCGTCCTGCCGCACCAGCACGTCTCACTGGCCAGGATCGGCCGCCAGGCAGATGCCGGCTCCCTGTTCGACACCCTGGTGGTCTTCGACGTCGCGACCGACGTGGACGCACTGCGGCGGCCCGGCGACACGCTGGCCATCACCGACCTCGTGAACGAGGGCGCTCCGCACTACCCGTTGACCCTGGTCGTGGAACGCGCACTCGACAGCCGTCCGCGCTTCAACCTGATCTACGACGGTGAACTGCTGCGGGAGACCACCGCCCAGTCGATCCTGCGCACGTTCACCTCGACCCTCACCGCCCTGCTCACCCGACCGGACACCCTGGTCGACGACGTGGCCTCCGAGGGTGACCGGCGTCCCGCGCGCATCACTCCGACGACCCTGGGCGGCCTCTTCGACGCCGCCGCGCGGCGCGACCCGGCCGCCACCGCCGTCACCCAGTGCGGCCTGGACGGTGGTACCCGGTCCCTGACGTACGGCGAACTGGCCGACGCGAAGAACGAGTTGGCCTCCGCCCTGCGCGCCGCCGGTGTCGGCCCCGGCCGGCGGGTCGCCGTCGCCGTCCCGCGGTCCGTCGAGCAGGTCGTCGCCCTGGTCGCGATCGTCGGCGCGGGCGGCGCGTACGTACCGCTGGACCTGGCCTACCCGGACGAACGGCTGGAGTACATCCTCGCCGACGCCGCTCCGCAGGTCGTCCTCGTGGACCCCGAGCAGCGGGACCGCTTCACGGAACTGCTGGCCCGTACGGGCGTGCGGGCCCGCGTGCTCGTCCAGGGCGACGAGCTGCCCCAGGCCGGCACCGAGCAGTCCCGACCGGAAGCCGGCTGGCACGACCCCGCGTACGTGATCTACACATCCGGATCGACCGGCCGGCCCAAGGGCGTCGTCGTCCCCCACTCCAGCGTGGTGACCCTGCTCGCCAACACCCGGCCCGACATGGACTTCGGCCCGCACGACGTCTGGGTCCAGTTCCACTCCTTCTCCTTCGACTTCGCGGTCTGGGAGCTGTGGGGCGCGCTGGCGTACGGCGGTGAGCTGCTGGTGCCCGAGTACGGCCTGACCCGCTCCCCGGTCGACTTCCACCGGCTGGTCCGCGAGCGCGGTGTGACCGTGCTCAACCAGACGCCGTCCGCCTTCTACCAGTTCATCGAGGCCGACCGGCACGCCGGCGAGCCCCTGCCCGCCCTGCGCCGCATCATCTTCGGCGGCGAGGCGCTGGACGTCGGGCGGCTGCGCGGCTGGGTCGAGCGGCACGGCACCGGCTCGCCCGAGCTGGTCAACATGTACGGCATCACGGAGACCACCGTCCACGTCACCCACCGGGTGCTGACCGAGGGGGACTTCGGCCCCGGCGACGACGTCAGCCCGATCGGCGGCCCCCTGCCCGGCCTGGTCACCTACCTCCTCGACGACCGGCTCCGGCCGGTACCGCCGGGACGGGTGGGCGCCATCTACGTCGCCGGCGACCAGGTGTCGCTCGGCTACCTGGGCAGGCCCGGCCTCACCGCGAGCCGGTTCGTGGCGAACCCCTTCGCCGGGGACGGCTCCCGCATGTACCACACGGGCGACCTAGCCCGCCGCACCCTCGACGGCGAGCTGGAGTTCGCCGGCCGCGCCGACGACCAGGTCCAGCTCAAGGGCTTCCGCATCGAGCTGGGCGAGGTCGAGGCCGCGGTCCGGGAACTCGACGGCGTGGTCGACGTCGCCGTGACGGTGGCCGACAGCGGTGATCACCTGATCGCGCACGTGGTGGGCCGGGTGCCGGGGGACTTCGCCGAGCACCTGGCCGCGAAGCTGCCCGTGCACATGGTGCCGGGCCGGGTCCTCACGATCGACGCCCTACCGCTGACGGTCAACGGCAAGCTGGATCGAAGGGCCTTGGCGGAGCGCACCCTCAGGGGCGCGGGGCTGTATCAATCTGCGGCTCCGCCGCGGGGCGGGACAAGCCACGACGCACCCGCAGGCGAAGACTCAACGCTTGCCACGCTCGTCGAAATCTTCACTCAGACGCTGCCCGGCACCGCCGTCGACGCCGACACCGACTTCTTCCACGCCGGAGGCGACAGCATCATCGCCATCACGGTCGTCAACCGGGCCCGCACGCTCGGCCTGCCGATCGCGCCCCGGGACGTGTTCCTGCTCAAGACACCCCGCGCGCTCGCCGAGCACTCGGCGACGCGCACACCACAAGCCGCCGCCCTCACCCATCACGAGGACGGCCCACTCCCCCCGACGCCGATCATCCTGCGCCAGCGCGAACTCGACGGCTCCCTCGCCCGGTTCGCCCAGGCCAGGACCCTCCAGGCCTCAGAAGGCACCGGCTTCACGGACGCCCAGCGCGCCGCGAACGCCGTAGTCGCCGCGCACCCGACCCTGCGACTGCGGCTCCGCACCGAACACGGCGTGTGGACCCTCCGCACCGAACCCGCCCGCGAGATCACCGTCGTACGCCCGGACACCACCGACGCGACGGCCGTCGCGGACGAGGCCGCCGGACGGCTCGACCCCGAGGCCGGGGACGTCATCGCCTTCGCGTGGCTGGAGGCGAGCCGGACACTGGTGATCACCGTGCACCACCTCGCCGTCGACTCGGTGTCCTGGCTGATCCTGCTGGACGACCTGGCCGCCGCCCTGCGCGGTGAGCCCCTGGCCCCGCCGACCACGTCCTACGCCGAGTACGCCGAAGCCCTGACGCTCCAGTCGGCCCAGGCCGTCGACGACCTCGGACACTGGGTCACCACGCTCAAGGCGCCCGAACTCCTACCGGCCGTGGGAGAGTTGCGCGAGACCACG
This sequence comes from Streptomyces sp. NPDC052064, assembly GCF_055585925.1. Taxonomy (NCBI): domain Bacteria; kingdom Bacillati; phylum Actinomycetota; class Actinomycetes; order Kitasatosporales; family Streptomycetaceae; genus Streptomyces; species Streptomyces sp. NPDC052064. The sequence continues at coordinate 214,452 of NZ_JBVJJE010000006.1, read as the reverse complement.
GTCGTGCTCGCCCCCGACGTGAGCGACCGCCTGACACGCACCGCCCCTGCCGCACTCGGCGTCGGCCTCACCGAGCTGCTGTGCGGAGCCCTGCGCACCGCGCTGACGCACATCCAGCCGTCCCCCACCGACCTCGCGATCGACCTGGAGCGGCACGGCCGGGTCCCGGTGCTCGAACAGCACGACTACACCCGTACCGTTGGCTGGTTCACCTCCATCGCACCAATACGGCTCACCGCGCACACCGACCCCGTCGCGGCGGCCCGCGAGGTCGCCCAACGCCAGCCGGACGAGCACGGGCATGTCGCCTACGGCCGGCTCAGGTACCTCAACCCGCAGACGGCCGCGTTGCTCACCGCCCGCCCGCAGGTGCTGTTCAACTACCTCGGCCGGGGCAGCGAGTCCCAGGCGCTGCACCTCACCGGCGGCGACCAGGGCAGCCCGTACGCCGTCGAGGTCAACGCGTGGACCGACGAGGCCACCGGCAGCCTGCTCGCAGAGTTCCTTCTGGCCGACGGCATACCCGACGAGCTCACCGAGCACTGGCGCGGCGCACTCCAGCGCATCGCGGACGCCGCCACGACGGCCGAGCGCACCGCACCGGTCACCCCGCTCCAGCGGGGCCTGTTCTTCCAGGCCCAGATGGCGGGCTCGGCCGGGCACTACGTGGCGCAGAGCTGGTTCACCTTCGACCGGCGCCTGGACACCGGCGCGCTGGCCGAGGCGATGGCGTACGTGATCGCCCGGCACCCGGTCGTGGGCGCCGGCTTCACGACCGACTCCGACGGCAACCCCGTGCAGGTCCTCAAGGCGGGCCGGCGGGTCGACGTCCGCACGATCGAGCTGTCGACGGACGCCGAGGTCGACGCCCTGCGCGCCCGGGACCGCGACACGGGGTTCGACCCGGGCGAGCCACCGCTGATCCGGCTGACCGTGGTGCGCCTGCCCGACGACCGCGACGGCCTGCTGCTCAGCTACCACCTGCTGCTGTGGGACGGCTGGTCCCGCGAGATCATGCTGCGGGACCTGTTCGACGCCTACGAGTCCGTCGTCGCGGGCGAGCCCCTCGAAGCGGTCCCGGCCACGCCGAGCTTCGAGGACTACGCCCGGGCGCTCGACGCCAAGGACCCCGCCGTCTCGGAACGCTTCTGGGCGGAGTACCTGGCCGGCCTGCCCGGTCCCACACTGCTCGCCGGACCGGCGCCCTCCTTCTCGGACGACCTGCCGCGCGCGCTCGTGCACACGCTGTCCGCCGAACGGTCCGACCTGCTGCGGGAAGCGGCAAGGACGCACGGCGTCACGCTGAACTCCGTGCTGACCGGAGCCTTCGGCCTCCTCCTCGGCGCCCGCACGGGCCGCAGTGACGCCGTGTTCGGCGTGACCGTCTCCGGCCGGGAGGGCGAGGGACTGTCCGACATCGTCGGCGTGCTGCTCAACACCGTGCCGATGTGGACGCGGCCACGGCCGGACGACACCGTCCGCGACTACCTCTCGGCCGTGCAGACGGCCAGGGTCGAGGCGATGGAGCACGAGCACCTGGGGCTCGGCGAGATCCAGCGGGCCAGTGGGCACGACTCCCTGTTCGACAACCTGTTCGTGCTCCAGAACTTCCTGGACATGGACGCCTTCGCCGAGATGAACACCCGGCACGGCATCACCTCGGTGAAGGCCGACGACTCCACCCACTATCCGTTCACCTGGGTCGTCACGCCGGGCGACCGGCTCACCGTCAAGCTGGAGTACCGCGACCAGGACACCGGGAACGCCCGTCGTCTCCTCGACGACTACCTGAGCGTGCTGGAGGACGTGGCCCGGTCGACCGGCCCGGTGGGTGCGCTGCGGGGCCTGGGGCCGGAGCCCTCGCGGGGCGAGCGTACGGACGTCGGCACGGACACCGTCGTCGACCGGTTCGACCGGGCGGCGGACCGCGCACCGCAGCGGGTCGCGCTCGTCGCCCACGGCTCGACCATGACGTTCGCCGAACTCCGGGACCGCAGCCGCGCGGTGGCCGGCGTACTCGCCCAGCGCGGCATCGGCCCCGAGACGAACGTGGGTCTCGCGATCCCGCGCTCCCTCGACTCGATCGTGGCGCTGTTCGCCGTGCTGCGGGTCGGCGCCGCGTACGTGCCGCTGGAGCTGGACCACCCGGACGAGCGGATCGCCGCGATCGTCGAGGACGCCCGCCCGGACGTGATCCTCACCGTGAGCGCCGTGTCGCCCCGGCTGACCTCGCTGAACGGCGAGCTGATCGAGCTGGACCGCCCGTTGCCCGAGGCCGCGCCGTTCGTGACGTTCGCGCCGGACGACCCGGACCGCCTGCGGCACCCGGCGTACACGATCTACACCTCGGGATCGACCGGCAAGCCCAAGGGCGTGGTGACCGAGTACGCCGGACTCACCAACATGCTGATCAACCATCAGCGCCGGATCTTCGAGCCGGTGCTGGCGGAACACGGCCACCGGATCTTCCGGATCGCGCACACCGTGTCGTTCGCGTTCGACATGTCCTGGGAGGAGCTGCTCTGGCTCGCCGACGGGCATGAAGTGCACGTCTGCGACGAGGAGTTGCGCCGCGACGCGCCCCGGCTGGTCGAGTACTGCCTGGAGCACGGGATCGACGTGATCAACGTGACCCCGACCTACGCACAGCAGCTCGTGGCCGAGGGCCTGCTCGACGACCCGGAACGCCGGCCGCCGCTGGTGCTGCTCGGCGGCGAGGCCGTCACCCCGACGCTGTGGCAGCGGCTCGCCGAGACCGAGGGGACCGTCGGCTACAACCTGTACGGGCCCACCGAGTACACCATCAACACCCTCGGCGTCGGCACCTTCGAGTGCCAGGACCCGGTGGTGGGCGTCGCGATCGACAACACCGACGTGTACGTCCTGGACCCCTGGCTGCGTCCCCTGCCGGACGGCGTCCCCGGTGAGCTGTACGTGTCGGGCATCGGCATCGCGCGCGGCTACCTCGGGCAGCCCGCCCAGACCGCGCACCGCTTCGTCGCCTGCCCGTTCGGCGAGCCCGGCGAGCGCATGTACCGCACCGGGGACCTGGTGGTCCGCCGGCCCGACGGCAACCTCATGTACCTGGGACGCACCGATCAGCAGGTCAAGATCCGCGGGCACCGCGTCGAACTCGGCGAGGTGGAGGCCGCGTTCGCGGCGCACCCGGCGGTGCGGTTCGTCGCCGCGGTCGCCCAGCCCGACCCGCAGGTCGACGGCTCGTACCGGCTGGCCGCCTATCTGGTGCTGGACGGGGCGGAGTTGGCGACCGTGGCCGCCGAAGTCGGCGCCGGGCTGCCGGACTTCCTGCGTCCCACGCACTACGCCCAGGTCGACAGCATCCCGCTGACGGTGAACGGGAAGGCTGACACCAAGGCGCTGCCGGAGGCCAAGCCGCTGGGCGCGCTGACCACGGTGGGGGAGCGGGGACCCGAGACCGGGACCGAGTCCGTGGTGTGCGAGTACTTCGCCGAGGCACTGGACCTGGACGACGACGAGGTGAGCGCGGTGAGCGACTTCGTGTCCCTCGGAGGACACTCCATGCTGGCGGTGCGGCTGATCGGGCTGCTCCGCCGCGAGTACGGTCCCGTGATCACCATCCGTGATCTGTTCACCCTCCGCACCCCGGAAGCGATTGCCCGCCACCTCGATGACAACTCCTGACACGCAGCGGCCCCGCTCGGGGTCCGACATCCTCCGCACCGCACTGCGCCGCAACGTCGGCGCCATGGCCGGCGGCACGCTCCTCATGGGCCTGTACCAGGCGGGCGAGACGGCCTTCCCCATCGCGCTCGGCCTGATCGTCGAGCACACGATGCGGGACCGCAGCCTCGGCGCGCTCGGCCTCTCGGTCGCCGTACTGGCCGTGATCATCACGACCGTGTCGCTGTCCTGGCGGTTCGGTATGCGCATCCTTCAGAAGGCCAACACGACGGAGGCGCACCGCTGGCGCGTGAAGGTCGCGGCCTGCGGACTCCAGCCGGTGGCCAGGGACGTCGACCTCAAGTCCGGCGAGGTGCTGACCATCGCCACCGAGGACGCCGACCAGACCGCCGACATCATCGAGGTGGTGCCGCTGCTGATCAGCTCGCTGGTCGCGGTGGTCGTCGCGGCGGTCGCGCTGGGCCTGGCCGACATCCGGCTCGGCCTGCTGGTGATCGTGGGAACCGTCGCGATCCTGTCGTGCCTGAGCGTGCTGTCCAAGCGGATCGGCACCAGCACCCAGGAACAGCAGGCCCGGGTGGCGCGGGCGGGCGCGAAGGTCGCCGACCTGATCACCGGTCTGCGCCCGCTGCACGGCTTCGGCGGCAACCACGCGGCGTTCCGGTCCTATCGGAAGGTCAGCACGGAGGCGAAGGTCCAGGCGATCACCGTCGCCAAGGTGAACGGCGCCTACGCGGGCACCGCGCTGGCCCTCAACGCGGTTCTCGCCGGCGCCGTGACGCTGACGGCGGGCTGGCTGGCGTTCGACGGCCGGATCAGCATCGGCGAACTGGTCATGGCCGTGGGCCTTGCGCAGTTCATCATGGAACCGCTCAAGCTGTTCTCGGAGATGCCGAAGTACGTGATGATGGCGCGCGCCTCGGCCGAACGTATGGCACTGGTGCTGACCGCGCCACCGGTCATGACGCCGGGATCCGAACGCCCGGCCGAGAGCGGGGACGTGGAGATCGACTGCGTCCGGTACGGAACCCTGCGCAAGCTGAAGTTCCGGGTGTCCGCCGGGGAGTTCGTGGCGATCGCCGCCTACCAGCCGCGCGCGGCGGCCGACCTCGCGTCGATCCTGGCCGTGAACGTCCCGCCCGGCACGTACGAGGGAACGGTGCGGGTCGGCGGGCGGGGCCTCGCGGACCTGTCGGTCGAGGCGGTCCGCGAGCACATGCTGGTGAACCCGTACGACGGGGAGATCTTCGCGGGGACGCTCCGCTCGAACATCGACCCCTCAGGAACCAGCAGCATGGTCCCCGAGGCCGTCGAGGCGTCCATGCTGACCGACGTCGTCGCCCTCCACCGCGAAGGCCTCGACTACGGCGTCCGCGACCGCGGCGCGAACCTCTCCGGGGGACAGCGCCAACGGCTCTCCCTGGCCCGCGCCCTGGCCGCCGACAGCGACGTCCTCGTCCTGCACGATCCGACGACGGCCGTCGACGCGGTCACGGAACAGCTCATCGCACGCAACGTCGCGAAGCTGCGCCGGGGCCGCACCACCATCGTCATCACCAGCAGCCCGGCCCTCCTGGACGCCGCCGACCGGGTCCTCGTCCTGGACGACGGCGTCGTCACGGCCGAGGACACCCACCGGAACTTGCTGGCCAAGGACGAGAACTACTGCTCAGCGGTGGCTCGTTGACGCGCCCCGTAAGGGGCGTGGGGCTGTCTCGATGTGCGGCTCCGCCGCTCGGGCGCGATCAACCCCCACCGGCCCGCGGACAATCACCTGGAGCCCAGTGCCCAGGCGACATCCCTCAGCAGGGCATGACGCCACCCCACCCGATCATGGCCGGAGGCCCCGCGCGAAACCCGCACGGTCGCCCCGGCCCGCTCGGCCAACGCCTCCACCGCCTCACCATGCGGCAGCATCCGCGTCTCATGCTCCCCCACATCGAACGCGACTCGAAGCCCCGACAGATCACCCCCTGCCCGCAGCCGCGCGGCGATCGCCCCACCCACCGGCCCCCCCAACGGGTCCGCCGCACCCATCGCATCGGACGTCCACCAGAACGACCCCGACTGACAGGCCACTCGCGACACCAGCTCCGGAAACTCCAACGCCGCGTACACCGCACTCAACCCACCGAGGCTCTGCCCGGCGACCACCAGCCGGTCAAGCTCGGCGGTCACCCCCGACTCCGCCACCAGCGGCAGCAGTTCGTCCCGGACCGCATCCCACAGCTCGGGCCGGCACGCGAACTCGGCCTCCCTGTCCTTGGCCGGCAGGAAGACGAGGGTGACCGGCGGCATCTCACCACTGGCGACCGCAGAGTCGAACGCGGTCATGGCCGGGTGCAGATACAGCCAGTCGTCCCCGTCGAGCAGCAGGACCACCGGCCCGCCACCACCCGCCGGATGCACGCGCACGGTCCGCCGCCCGCCCAGCCGTTCACTGGCCCAGCGGATCCGCGTGCGGGGGAGGGGCAGCACGCCGTCGGCGCCGACAGCGGGCCAGTGCGGCTGGGCCGGTGCGTCCGGCGTCGCGGCGATGGACCGGTCACCGCCGGCTCCGACCGGGTTGAACGGATCGGCGTACGCCTCCTCGCCCACGCGGAACCGGTACGTCACCCGCAACCGCGCGGGCATGCGCACCTCGGCGTACCAGCAGTCCGTGTCGCCGAACCGGCACAGGGGCACCGCCTCGGACCAGCTCTCGAAGTCGATGCTCGCCGCATCGGACCCACGCCACAGGAAGAGGGTCACCCAGCCGTCGCCGTCGGGTATCGACGCGGGTGTCCGCGCGGCCGCCCAGAACGCGTCGGTGCCGGGTGCGCCGGGCAGACCGAACGCGGCGAACGTGTCGAACGTGTCGTCCCCCACCAACCTCATTGAACGTCTCCTTGTGGAGCGGAAAGCGAGAAGGCTAAGCTCACTTGCGATTAGGCGAGCCTAACCTAATGTTCATAGGAGGCACCGGCAGATGAGCACCAACCCCTTCGACGACGCCGACGGCCGTTTCCTCGTTCTCGTGAACGACGAGGGCCAGCACTCGCTCTGGCCGTCCTTCGCGGACGTGCCCGGGGGCTGGACGATCGCCTTCGAGGAGAACACCCGGGAGGCCTGCCTGGAATACGTCGAGGCCAACTGGACGGATCTGCGCCCCCGTTCCCTCTCCGAGTCCATGGACGCCTGACGCCCGATGCTCTGCACCAGACTGACGAACGCCCGTTTCGTCACCATGGACCCGGCCCACCCCGTCGCCCACGACCTGGGCATCTGGAAGGGCCGGATCGTCGGCCTGGACGAGGCCGTGACCTCGCTGCCCGCACGGGAGGTGATCGACCTTCAGGGTGCCACCGTGCTTCCCGGGTTCATCGACGCGCACGTGCACCTGGCCTGGACCGGCTTCAAGCAGAACACGCCGAGCATCGCGGGACGCACGCGGATCGACGACGTGCTGGCCGTCGTGGAGGAAGCCGTCCTCCGGAAGGGCTCGCCCGGCGCCTGGGTGAGCGTCGCCGGCTACGACCAGCGGGCCCTGGGCCGTCATCTGACCGCCGCGGAACTGGACCGGGTGAGCCACGGACGCAGGGTGTTCGTGCTGCACGACTCCGGACACGGCTGCGTCGTCAACACCGCCGTCCTGGACCTGCTCCCCGCCGACGTCCCGCACGAGAACGGCTTCCTCGCCGAAGGCGCGATGGGCGCCGCCCGCGCACTGCGCCTGCCGTACTCCCAGGAGGAACTCGCCGAGGCGATCGGACGCGCCGCCCGGACCTGCGTCGCCGAAGGCGTCACCGCCTGCGCCGAGGCAGGCATCGGCGGCACCCTCTTCGGCCACAGCCCGGTCGAACTCGGCGCTTACCAACTCGCCCGCGACAAGGGGCTGTTGCCGCTACGGGTACAGCTCATGGTCGCCGCGGACCGGCTGCGGCCCGTAGCCGCGCACGAGGCCGACGGCATTCCCAGGGCCCTCGACCTCGGCCTGCGCACGGGCTTCGGCGACGACTGGCTCTCCGTCGGCGCCCTGAAGATCTACACCGACGGCGGCATGATGGCCCGTACCGCCGCACTGGGCAGGCCGTACGAAGGGCTTGACCACACGGGCCAGTTGCAGGACGACCCGGAGACGCTCACCGACACGATCGTGGCCGGCCACCTCGCCGGCTGGCAGCTCGCCGTGCACGCCATCGGTGACCGCGCGGCCGACGTCGCCCTCGACGCCCTGGAACGGGCCCAGCGCCTGCGCCCGCGCCACGGCGTCCGGCACCGCGTCGAACACGCGGGCCTCATCCGCCCCGACCAGCTCTCGCGCTTCGCGCGGCTCGGCGTGAGCGCGGTCGTCCAGCCCAACTTCCTGCGCTACTTCGGCGACGACTACGCGGCGATCATGGGCGAGGAGCGGGCGCCGTGGCTGTACCGGGGCAAGGGATTCCTGGACCACGGCATCACCCTCGTCGGCAGCTCCGACCGGCCGGTCACCGACGGATCCCCGCTGCGGGCCGTCCAGTTCATGGTCGAGCGCGCCTCCGAGTCCGGCCAGGTGATCGGACCGGACGAGGGCATCACCGTGGACGAGGCGCTGCGCGCCTACACCGTCGCCGGTGCCTATGCCTGCCACTGGGAGAACAGCGCCGGCAGCCTCTCCCCGGGCAAGCGCGCCGACCTGGTCGTGCTCGGCGACGACCCGCGGCGCGTCGACACCTCCCGCATCGGCGACATCGAGGTGGTGGCGACGTACGTCGACGGTCACGATCGGCGCGACGGCGGATCCGAAAGCGGGGAAGGGAAGCCTTGAACACGGCTACGCCGGGCACCACACCGCCGTTGCCGCACGCTCCTCTCACAGCGACCTCAGTCGTACGCCCCGCCCGCCCCGAGGATGCCGCCGCGCTCGCCGCCCTGTCCCGACCCTTCGTGCACTCCGGGGCGTTACGCCGGCGCCCCGTCTCGCTCTACGCCGCCCACGCGGCCGACTTCCTCGTGGCCGAGGGACCCGACGGCGCCCTGGAGGGCTGCCTGGCCCTGCGCGTACACGCGGCCGACGAGGAGGGGAGTCGCGGTCTCGCGGGCGTTCTCTACAACTTCTGCGTGGCCCGGCACCGGCAGGGCAGCGGACTGGGAGGCCGGCTGCTGCGTGCCGTGCCGGCCAGGGCGCGCGCCCAGTCGGTGGGCTCCTTGTTCACCGCCACGGTCGGCAGCGGCAGCCTCTTCCTGCGGCACGGTTTCGCCCCGGCCGGCGTGAGCCTCGCGCCTCCGACCTGGGCGAGGTCCTTGGACCCGCGCCGCAACGCGCGCGTCCTCGCGCGAACCCTGTGAGGGTGGGGGATCCGAGTCCTCAGGCGGAGCTCGCCCCGGCGCCCGGGGCTCCTGGGCCGTGCTCCGGAAGCACCGTGGTGCCGGGGCTGTTCCGGCCCAGTACGCCCCGCAGCAGTGCGTGCGGTACGCGGCCGTCGAGCACGTGCGCCCTGCGCACGCCGCCGCGGACGGCCCGCAGGCAGCCCTCCATCTTCGGCAGCATCCCGGCCGCCAACTCCGGTAGCAGCGCGGCCAGTTCATCGGCCGTCAGGCGCTCGATGACCTCGGTGCTGTGCGGCCAGTCGGCGTACAGTCCCGCCACGTCGGTGAGCACCACCAGGCGGGCGGCGTCGAGGGCCACGGCCAGTGCCGACGCCGCCAGATCGGCGTTCACGTTGTAGACCTGCGCGTCCTCACCGCGGGCGACGGGGGAGACAACGGGGATGTGCCCCTGCTCCAGGAGCGTGCGCACCGCGCGCGGGTTCACGTCGACGACATCGCCGACCAGTCCGATGTCCACCGCCCGGCCGTCCACCCAGGCCGGCCGCCGCACGGCCGTCATCGTGTGCGCGTCCTCGCCCGTCATCCCCACGGCGAGAGGGCCATGGGCGTTGATGTGGCCGACCAGCTCCCGCTGGACCCGGCCCGTCAGCACCATGCGCACCACGTCCATGGTCTCCGGGGTGGTGACCCTCAGGCCCGCCTCGAAACGCGTCTCCAGGCCGAGGCGGTCGAGCATCGCGCTGATCTGCGGCCCGCCGCCGTGCACGACGACCGGGCGCAGGCCCGCGCGCCACAGCTCCACGACATCGTGGGCGAACGCCTGCTGGAGGCCGGGGTCCACCATGGCATGGCCGCCGTACTTGATGACGACCGTGCTGCCCCTGAGCTCCTCCGGCGGGCGGAGCTCTTCGGGGGAGAAGGTCGCGACCTGGTCGGCCTGGGTCACGCTCACGGAGCCACTCCATTCACGGCAGGCCCGAGACTTCGGGCGGACAGGGGGGAAGCGTCATCACGCGTTCCGGCGCTCCTTGTGGTGGAGGAGCAGGCCGCGCAGCAGGGAGTCAGTCGTACAGACCACGCCGCTGCGCGCGGCCCAGCGAAGGGCCAGGGAGTGTTCCTCGGCGGAGATGTCGGCCACCGCGTCGGCGACGACGAACGGCTGGATGTCGTTCATGAAGGCGTCCGCCGCCGTGAGCAGGACGCCGAGATGTGCGTGCACTCCGCAGATGATCAGCTGGTCGCGGTGCTTGGAGCGCAGCAGTCTGCCGAGATGGCTGCGCAGGAAGGCGTTGTGCCGCACATTGGCCAGCAGGTGCTCGCCGGGACGGGGCCTGAGGGGCGCGATGATCGCGGCGGCATCCGGCTCGTCCCCGATGCCCGGGCCCCACATGTCGGCGACCAGACCCCGCGTGCCCGGCGGCTGTCCGGCCGGCTCCGCGCTGAAGACGACCGGCAGGCCCAGGGCGTCGGCGAGTTCGCGCAGCGCCACGATGTTGTCGACGAGTTCCACCACGGGGGAGCGCCCCGGCGGGAACGCCCCGACGAAGTGGTTCTGCATGTCGTGGACCAGCAGCGCGGCACGCGCCGGATCGATCTTCCAGGAGACGTGCGGGTGAGGGAGGCAGGAACGATCCGGCATCGGGTAGGAGCCGATGGTCGGCAAGCCCACGGCGGTTCCCTCCCCTGACGACGCACCGCACGGATCCGAACTCATGGTCTTTGCTTAGCTTAGCCTAACCTAATTAAAAATTCCGGTTAGCGCTCGGCCGACTCGCCTGATGCTGTCCGGCCGGACGGGCCAGCGCGTCGACGGCCGCGGAGAACAGCCACGGCAGCCCCTGCGCCAGAGGAACCAGCGCCGCGCGAGCCGGGGGCACTCGCGTCGCGCCGAGCAGCGCGTGGGTCAGCCAGCGGTAGCGCCGTGTGAGCTGCCGCCACTCCCGCTCGTAGCCCGCCAAGTCACCGCTGGTCACGGCCCGGACGGCCGAAGGCGCCTGCGCGAGCGCCAGCGCGATGCCCTCACCGGTCAGCGCATCGACGTAGCCGGCGGCATCGCCGACGAGCAGCACCCGGCCGGCGGTGCGCGCGCTCGTGTCCTGACGGAGAGGGCCCGCACCGCGCACCGGTCCGGCGTGCCGGACCCCGGCCAGCCGCTCCCGCAGCTCGGGGAAGGCGGCGAGGTGGTCGTCGAACGACCCGCAGGCGGTGGTGAGCACCGCGACACCCACGAGGTCCTCGGCCACCGGGGTCACGTAGGCCTCCGCACACCGGGCCCAGTGCACCTCGACGTGGTCGCTCCAGGGGGCGAGCTCGTAGTGGCGCCGCAACCCGTGCCGCGGGCGGACCCGGCGCGGCCGGTCGAGGCCCAGGGCCCGGCGGATCGGCGAGTGAAGGCCGTCGGCCGCGACGAGGTGGCCGGCCCGGACGCCGTCGACCGACACACCGTCCTCGTCCTGCTCGACACGGCGCGCGGTGCGCTGCTCGACCCGCACGCCCGCGGCCAGCACCGTGTCCCGCAGTGCCGCGTGCAGCGTCGTGCGACGCACCCCGCGGCCCGGGCCCGCTCCGAAGTCGGCATCGACCCGGCGTGGTCCGGCGACATAGCGGATGCCCCGCAGGTCGTGGCCCGGCGGGAGCGCGCCGAGCGCCGCCAAGGCGGCGACGGCACCCGGCATCAGTCCCTCGCCGCACGCCTTGTCGACGGTGCCCGCACGCCGTTCCCACACGGCGACGTCGAGCCCGGCCCGGGCCGCGTGCAGGGCCGTGGCCAGGCCTGCCGGCCCCCCGCCTACGACGAGCAGGTCCATGTCCAGCTCCTTCAGGCTCCTTCAGGCCAGCCTCGCCAGGGCGGCGTCCTCGGCGCGGATACGGGTGGCGAGCAGGAACCCGTTCAGCGCGGTGAAGACAACCGCCGTGATCCAGGCCGAGTGCACCAGGGGCAGCGCGAGCCCCTCCACGACGACGGCGACGTAGTTGGGGTGCGGGATCCAGCGGTAAGGGCCGTCCGTCACGCGCGCAGCACCCGGCACGACGATCACCCGGGTGTTCCACTGCCGTCCCAAGGTGGCGATGCACCACCAGCGCAACGCCTGCGAGGCCGCGACGAGAACGAGCATGGCCCAGGCGAGGACCGCTGCCGTGTCCGGTCGGAGCATCCACACCTCCACGAGCGCGCCGACGAGCAGACCCGTGTGCAGCACCACCATGAACGGGTAGTGCCCTCGCCCGGACTCCACGCCGCCCCGCGCGAGGCTGAGGGCGGCGTTGCGCCGGGACACGGCCAGTTCGGCGACCCGCTCCAGGCCGACGGCCAGGACCAGAACGGTGAACAGGACCTCGCTGCTCACCTCTCACCACCCGGAGCGCGCAGGAGCACGAACTCGGAACAGAAGCCCGGGCCCATGGCGAGCATGAGCCCGTAGGACCCGGGCGGGGGCGGACGGTCGGCGAGCGTGTCAGCCATGACGTGCAGCACCGAGGAGGAGGACAGGTTGCCGATCCGGCGTAGTGAGTCCCAGGTCATACCCAGGGCGTCCCGCTGGACCCCGAGGACGTCCTGCAACGCCTCGAGAACCTTGGGTCCACCGGGGTGCGCCACGTACCAGCCGAGGTCCTCGCGGGTCAGCCGGTGGTCGCCGAGAAAGCCGCGGACGTCGTCGCCGATGTGACGGCGCACCAGGTCGGGTACCGAGGGGTCGAGCACGATCCGCAGCCCGCCGGAGCCGACGTCCCAGCCCATCATGCGCTCCGAGTCGGGGTAGAGACGACTGCGCGACGCGAGGACCTCGGGACGAGCCGGATCGTCGGACTGTGCGAGCGCGTGCTCGGGCCCGACGGCGACCACCGCCGCGGCGCCGTCCCCGAACAGGCCGCTGGCCACGAGGTTGGCGACCGAGGTGTCGTCGCGCTGCAGCGTGAGCGAGCACAGCTCGACCGACATCAGCACCGCGACACCGTCCGGCCGGCCGCGCAGCAGATCGTGCAGGCGGGCGATACCGGCCACGCCCGCCACGCAGCCGAGCCCGACGAGGGGCAGGCGCACCACATCGGGCCGCAGCCCGATCTCCGCTGCGACGCGGGCCTCGAGCGAGGGGACGGCCAGGCCGGTCACCGTGCACGACACGATGTAGTCGACGTCGGCCGGTGTGAGGCCGACGCCCTTGAGCGCGTCGACGACCGCGCGAGCGCCGAGCTCGACGCCGGCCCGGATGAAGAGGTCGTTCGACTCGCCGAAGCTCTTGAGCCGGGCGTACTCCTCCAGCGGGAGCACGGTATGCCGGGTCTCGACGCAGACGTTGCGGTGGAACCGTTCCACGATGCCTCGGTTGACCGAGTCCTCGACCAGCATGGTGGTGAAGTACTCGGTGATCTCCTCCTGCCGGTGGCGGTGCTCGGGCAGGGCGCCGCGAACGCTGAGGACGCGCATGGTCATGCTGGCTCCTGTGGTCGGCTGGGCGAGCGGGTGGGCGCGACGAACGCCCGACCGAGGCCGAGCGCGACGGTCGTGGTGAGCCGGGCCCCGGGCGAGGCCGAGCCCGACGAAGCCGTCGAGGACACGCTGGTCGGCGGCCGAGGCACGCAGCCCGGCCCCGAGGACCCGCGTGCAGCGGGCGAAGGCCCAGGAGGGCGACGCGCAGACCCGGGGCGGCGCGCAACCGGCCCGGGGTGGAGGCGGCGCAGACCGGCCCGGCGCCGGCCACGGGGACACCGAAGTGGTGGGGGAGAGCGCCATCAGCCGGCCGCCACGAGCAGTACGACGTCGAGCAGGGCGATGGCCACCGCGGCCCGGAAGGGAGTACGACCGCGGGCGACCAGCGAGAGCAGCGCGAGGACGGTCACCAGCGCGAGGACCGCCCACGCCCACGCCGGGGGCGTTCCTGCGGGGCCCAGCACGGCGAGCAGCGAGGCGGCGGGCAGCAGCACGGCGGCAAGGACGCGCGAGCGACGCTCGCCGATCCGGTGCGGGAGGCCGCGGACACCGGTGCGTTCGTCGTCGGAGAGGTCGGGCAGCGTGTTGAGCAGGTGCGCCCCGACACCGAGCGTGGCGCCGGCGCCGGTCATCCACAGCGGTGCCCAGCCCTGGGTGGGATCGGCGAGGGTGACGACCGAGGGCAGTGTCCCGAAGGCGCAGGCGTACGGTGCCCAGGACCACGCGGTCGCCTTGAGCCCGAGGTTGTAGGCGTGGCCCGCCCCGGTGGCAAGGGTGGCGTTGACCAGCGCGCTGCGCCAGTCGGCCAGCGCGGACAGCACGAGGCAGGCGAGTGCGGCCACGACCAGGGCCGGCACCACCCGGCCGACCGGGAGGGCTCCGCCGGCCAACGGCTTGTCGGCGCGACCGACGGCCCGGTCGCGACCGAGGTCCAGCAGGTCGTTGCCCCAGCCGATCGTGAGCTGGCCGGTGAACACCGCCGCGGTGACGGCGACGGCGTCGAGCGGGTGCAGATCGTCGCGGAGCGCGAGCAGGCCCGCGACGGCGGTGACCGCAAGGGCGGGCCCGCCGTGGGCGGCGGCGAGCAGCGCGAGCACGGGCGGCGGTCCGGGGCGCGCCGGTACCGCGCGGGTGGTCACGGGCATCGCCGCGCCTCGGCCGACCTGCGACGGATCGTGGCGTCGAGCACGTCGAGCGCGTCGAGCGCCGTGCGCGGGCGCGGCACGGGCGTCCAGGACGGGGCGCTCAGGCCGACCGAGCGCCGGTCGACGCCACGGCCCCCGGAGCCGTCGGGCAGCCAACGGGCCAGGCCGAGGAGGTCGTGCGTGCCCTCGGCATGCGGGCGTCGTCCGGCAGCGGAGCCGATGCTTACCGTCGCACGAGTGACCATGATGGGCATGCAGGATCGCTGCCACGTTGCCCGCCCGCTCACACGAGGCACTCCGGCATCCGGTGGAACGTCCGCAGCGTCGGCAGCCCTCGGCCGTGCTGGGCGTCGTGGCGCCGTACCGCGCAGGTCGACAACGCCGCCGTCTGTTCCGCTGCGGACGACGACGCCGCAGAATGGGACCGTGGACATGGACGTCCTCACGGTTTCAGGCGTGCGGGACAGGCTCGGCAAGGCGCTCTTCAGCCGCGTCGCGGGACCGGACGGTCCCGCCAACCGAGCTCGCATCCACAACACCCCGGGTCCGCGATGGTTCGGCGCGGAACGGCCCATCCGCGTCGTGCACGGCGACGCCTCGATGTTCATCGGCGGACTGCGCGCCCTGCTGCTGCAGTCCCTGCACCCGTTGGCCATGGCCGCAGTGGCCGCTCATTCCGGATACCGCGGCGACCCCTGGGGGCGATTGCAGCGTACGAGTACGTTCCTCGCCGTGACGACCTTCGGAACCGCCGAAGACGCCCGCAGCGCCGTCGAACGGGTCCGCGCGATCCATGAGCGGGTCAAGGGGGTGACAGCGGAGGGCGAGCCCTACTGGGCCGCCGATCCCCACCTGCTCGAGTGGGTGCACGTCACCGAGACGGACAGCTTCCTTCGCGCCCACGAGCGCTTCGGGGCCCGGCCCTTCGCATCCACCGACTACGACGCCTACGTGGCGGACACGGCGAAGGTGGCGACGGCCCTCGGGGTGCCGGACCCGCCCCGGACGCGGGCGGAGCTCGAAGCACGCCTGGCCGCGTACCGTCCGGAACTCCGTGCCACCCCCGAGTGCCGGGCGACCGCGCGCTTCCTGCTGGTACACCCACCGCTGCCGCTTGCCGCCCGGCCCGCCTACGCCCTGCTCGCCGCCAACGCGGTGACGTCCCTCCCGGAGTGGGCCCGCAAACTGCTGGGGCTTCCGCGCGTCCCCGTGTTCGAGGACGTCGCGATACCGCTCACCGGCCATGTCCTGACCAGGGCGATCAGGTGGAGCATGAATCCCCCGCCGGCGGGTGACGTCCGGTGAGCGTGCCGCCACTTCGGACGCACCGAGGCGGACATCGAACAGGCGCTTACGCGCGCTGTTCGGCGAACCGGACCCGGCGGACGAGGACCTCCCGCGACTCGGCCCACACACCGACCAGGCGCCCGGTGAACCCGCCCGCCACTTCGGTGGAGAGATAGCGTCCGTCCAGACGGGCGAGGACATCGGTGCCGGTTCCGTCGACGATGCCCAGCTCGATGTCGTCCGGTCCGTTCCAGGTCGGCTGTGTGGATCGGATGCGGAGGGTGACAGGGGAGCCGGCCAGCGGACGGGAGCCGAGAACCGTCTGGATCTGTCCGATCCGGGCGACGGCTGTGACTTCGCCGTCGGCGACGCGCAGCCCGTACCAATGAGCACCATCGAGCCGTAGCGCGACCGTGAACGCGCTCTCCCCCGGATCGATGAGGAAGTCGGCCTCCCAGTGGCCTCCGCCGACCCGGGTGAACAGGCCCGAGGGCTCACCGGTCGCGCTCGGTGCGTGACCCACGGCCACCGCTCCCGGCACGCCGCGGACGAACCGGTCGGGACGCTCTCCCGGCGAGACCCACCTGAGATGGAGCCCGGGCGCGGAGAAGTCGTCCTCGAAGTCCCGTTGCGCGGTGGGGACGCGGAGGCCCGCCGGCTCGAAGTGTGGCCAGTCCTCCACCCAGGAGACCTCGGCGAGGAACGTCTCACGCCCGTTGACGTGGAAGCGCGGGCTGCGGCCTCGCGGCCGTGTGCCGAGATACACCGCTGCCCACGTCCCGTCGGGGCGCTCGACCAGATCGGCATGACCGACGTTCTGGACGGGATGAGCCGTGCTGCGGTGGCTGAAGACCGGATTGTGCGGGGCGGCTTCGAACGGCCCTAGGGGACTGCGTGAGCGTGCGACCGACACCACGTGGCCCCGGTCGGTGCCGCCTTCGGCGATGACCAGGTACCACCAGTCGCCGCGCCGGTAAAGGTGTGGCCCTTCGGAATGGGCCAGGCCGGTGCCGTGCCAGATCCACCGCGGCTGTTCGAGGAGCACGCCCTGCTCCGGATCGACCGCGACCTGTCTGATGCCGATCTCGGTCTCCGACCACGAGCAGTAGGTGACCAGGCAGATACCCTCATCGTCCCAGGCCAGGTCCGGGTCGATGCCGTCGAGTTCGGTCAGGCACACCGGTGCCGACCACGGCCCGGCCGGGTCGGTCGCGTGGTAGATCTGATGACCACCGCGAGCATCGTCGATGTTCGTGGTGATCAGCCGGAACCGTCCCTCGTGGTGGCGCAGCGTCGGGGCGTAGACGCCCCGACTCGACGGCGACCGGCCCGCGGGGAACTGATCGTCCCTCGTCAGGGCGTTGCCGATCTGACGCCAGGACACCAGGTCCCGGGAATGCCAGATCGGGACGCCGGGGCTGTACTCGAACGACGAATTCGCCAGGAAGTAGTCCTCGCCGACCCGGCACACCGATGGGTCGGGATACATCCCAGACAAGATCGGGGCGGTCGCCGCGTCGGCGCTCCTACCGCCTTCCGGCAGCATCGAACTCATGCGAAACACTTTCCTTTGGTTCGACGGTTCGAACCCGGGCAGATCAGCAGCCGTTCGGGCACGTTCGGGTGTGGGGCGTCACTGAGGCTCGGCCGATGTGCCGGCCCGGCGGGCCGGGTCGTAGGCGCGCAGGAAACCGCACATGCCCAGGGTCTGCCGGGGCGGTCGGGCGATACGTGAGACGGTCGCCTTGTACAGGTGGTTGAGGTCGCCGTTGCGCAGCGAATCGATCTGCCGCAGCGCCGCCCGTGCGGCGGCCAGCGCACCGTCCTCGACCGTCTTCTCCCAGGTGTCCAGGCGCGGCTGGACGAGTCGCACGGCTGCCGCACAGAAGTCCTCGTAGGCCGAGCGGTTGCCGCGCCGCCACTGCCGCGTCAGCTCCCTGAACCCCTCGATGGCAAGGTCCCTGCGTGCCTGGGCGCGCTCGGGGTCGGGGGTCCCGTCGGCGTCGAGGAGCGAGGCCGCGTCCGGATAGGTCTCGGGGGAGAGGTGCGCGGGCGGGAAGGTCATGACCGCGTCGCCCGCCTCAGGAAGGCCGCTGTTCTGCATGACGACGATCACGCGCAGGTCCTCGTCGTTGATGGCGCGGTGGATCGTTCCCGGCGTGAACCAGACCGTGTCTCCGGGGTGCAGCTCGGTCGTCGTGTGGCCCTTGTAGTTGAGGGTCTCCAGCCGGCCGCGGCCGCTGACGACGACGTAGCACTCCGAGCAGACGAGGTGCATGTGGGGTGAGCCGCCGTGTTCGTCGTCCGCCGTGGGCCAGGGGTACACCTCGAGCTGGCTCAGTCCCACGGCCCCGGGGAAGTCGGGGAGGGCGGTCACGGCGCGAACCTCTGGGCGATCGGCTCGAGTTCACGACGGTCCACCAGGCGGTCGATGAACACGAAGCGGTGGCTCAGGGACAGGGTCTCACCGGGCTCGAGCTTGACCTCGGTGTCGAAGGCGGGCGACGGGTTGAGGCAGGCGAAGGCACTGCTGCGGGCGAACCACTTCAGCGGGACGGCGGCCGTGGTGGTGCCGGCGTAGGCGAGGACCGTGGCCCCGCCGTCGATCTCGTCGTGCTCGCCGGTGATGGCCGCCCAGGCGCCCTGGGTGCCCATGACGGCATCGCCTTCATGCCCCCCGTCGGCGATGACGTCCGCGCCGGTCCAGGCCCGGGGCCCGCGCCAGAACAGTCCGGTGTAGCCGGCGCTGGGGCGGCCGTGCGTGGTGGGGCTGCCCATCTCCAGCGGTTCGCGGTGGACGTTGGTCAGGGCCGTGGTGAAGTCCAGCGCCCAGACTCCGTCGGCGGTGTCGGCGGTGTCGGCGCTGTGGAAGCGGAGCGTGCGGGTCTCGTCGATCCACACCTCGTCGCTGGAGGCGATCCAGTCCAGGACCTGGACGACCGTCACCTCGCTGCCGCCGACGTCCTGCCGGTCGAAGGCGCGGTGCACCTGGCAGCCGTGGTTCTCACGCCAGACGTAGCCGTGTCCGGGTGCGCCCGCCTCGAAGGTGGGCCCGCCCCAGAAGTTGTCCCCGGACAGGTGCGACCAGGTCATCTGCAGGCCCTTGTGCCAGCGGTGGTCCCAGGGCCGGTAGACGCCCACGGGTGCGCCGGAGAGGGTTTTCAACGGGTAGAGATACGGCTTGGGGGATTCTTCGAGCGGGGTGTCGGGCCGGTAGACGTACGTGGCGAGGTCCACGCCCGCGGCCGACACCACGAACTCGGTTCCGGCGGCGTCGTGCTCGATGCGCAAGGGGGTCTCAGACACCGGTCTTCTCCTTGACGGCGTTGTCCCGGGCGGCGGCGGGGCGGCCGCTCATGGAGTGGTAGTACGGGTTGGCCGGGGTGATCATGCCCGGTGTGACGGGGCGTCCGGTGCTCGCCGACTCGTACAGGGCCGCGATGAAGGCCAGGACGCGGCGGCCGTCGTCACCACCGGCCTCCGGGCGTTCTCCGGCGCGCAGCGACCGCAGCAGCGCGCGCAACTGTGCGGCGTGCGAACTGGGTTCGTCGTCGAGCGGTGCTCCCAGCTCCACCGCCGTGGCGCCGGCCCGGTGGGGCGCGGGGGTCCACGTCCAGTCGGAGTTGTCGTAGCCGTAGAGGTGGGACAGCTCGACGGTGGCCTCGGGGAAGTCGAAGCGCAGGTAGCTGGTCTCACGGGGAGACAGGAGGCTGTTGATGACGGAGACCATGGCCCCGCCGGCGAAGCGGACCATCGCCATGGAGACGTCCTCGGTCTCCACGTCGCGGGCCAGCGTGCCCATGGCGGCGCGGACTTCGGTCCAGTCCCCCATCAGGGACAGCATGAGGTCCATCTGGTGGATGCCGTGGCCCATGGTGGGACCGCCGCCCTCGGTCTCCCACTTGCCGCGCCAGGGAACCTCGAAGTAGGCGTCGTCCCGATACCACAGGGTGTGGCAGACACCGACCAGAGGAGCGCCGAGGCTGCCGGTGCGGATGTGCTCCCGCAGGGCCCGGGCGGCGGACCCGAAGCGGTGCTGGAAGACGTAGGAGACGTAGGGGCCGCCCTCGCGCTCGTGGGCGGCGACGGCGTCGTACTCGGCGACCGAGAGGGTGGGGGGTTTCTCGCACCACACCGACGCGCCGGCGTCCAGACAGGCGGTGATGGCCTCGCCGTGGGCGATCGGGGGCGTGCAGACGATGACCAGGTCCGGGTGCTGCTCCTGGAGCATCCGGTCGAGGCTGTCGTAGGCGGCGGGAATGCCCCAGCGGGCAGCGAACGCCTCGGCGCGCCGCAGGTCGACGTCGACCACGGCAATGACGGTCGCCTCGCCGTTCTGGGCGTGGACGGCGGGCATGTGGCAGCCGTCGGCGATGTTGCCGGCACCGACGATCGCCACCCTCGCGGGCTGGCTGTACTCAGTCATGTGGCTCTTTCGTGGAAGCTCGGGCGGTGCCTGGGCGCGGCACCGGGGGTTCGTCAACCGCTGACGAAGAAGGTCGGTTCGACCTGCTCAGCCCAAGGCGTGCACGCGTGACCGTGCGGTCGAGGGGAACGGCTCTGTCGGACGAAGCTCGGCTCTCGCCGATGCGAACACGGCGGCAACCCGAACGTAGTGAACGATCACCTTCAGGGTCAAGAGTTGCGTAGTGATCGTTCACATTGTGTGTGACGCCTTACCGGACCGCCGACCGGATTCAGCGGTCGACCGGGCCGCTCGACCCTCGCGGCACGAGGCGGAACAGATCCGTCACCTCGGACTGCGGCTCGGGCTCGCCGCGCAGAAGAGCGAGCAGCGACAGCATCGACCGGCGGCCGACCTCTTCCTTTTTGATGTGCACCGTCGAGATGCTCGGCGAGAAGTATTGGGTGAACTCCTCGTCGTCCCAGCCGAAGACGCTCATCTCCTCGGGCACCCGCATACCGCGGTCCTGGAAGCCGCGGAGTACCCCCAGAGCGACATAGTCGTTGGCGGCCAGCACGGCCGTCACGCCGGCATCGGCGGGCAGGTCCCGCGCGGCCTCGTAGCCGGAGCGCACGGACCAGTCCCCGTCGACGACGCCGTAGGACGTAAGGCCCAGTCGCTCGACCGCCTCCACGTAGACCGCCCGCCGGTTGCGTGCCGAGGCCCAGTCCTGCGAGCCGGCGACGTGGAGGAACCGGCGGTGTCCCTGGTCCGCGAGGTGACGCAGGATCTCCTCGACGGGCCGTCCGTCGGCCAGTCGTCCCCGGGACTGGAGGTTGTCGTCGTACTCGCCCAACACCACCACGGGCCGCTGCCCGGCGCCCTGGCCGCCGGCGAGGTCCCCCAGCGGCACCAAAGACAGCACCCCGTCCGCCTGCCGGGCCTCCAGCAGGGACAGCACGCTGCGGGCGCGCCGCGACTCGCCGCCCTCCAGCCCGACGACGTCGGTCATGTACCCGGCCTCGTGCGCCGCGGCTGAGGCGCCCCTCAGTAGAGGGATCGGAACAAAGCCGCTCAACTCGGGCAGCACGATGGTGATCCGGTGGGACCGCTGCGTGCGCATCGACCGCGCCATGAGGTTGGGCCGGTAGTCCAGCTCGGCGACGGCCCGCTCGATCCTCGCTCGCGTCGCCGGCTTCATGCCGCTGTCGTTCTTCAGGAACCGGGACACGGTCTGGTGCGACACGCCGGCCCGCTTGGCGACCTCCCAGATGGTCGGCCGCTTCCTCTCCGGGTCGGAGGCCGCCCCCGGACCGGCGGCCTTCGCGGCGGGCCGACCGGCCTTCCGCACCGGCAGAGGACGCCCTGCCTGCTCGCACAGAAACTCCAGCAGCTCCGCGCCGGATGCCTCCGCGGGCAGCCCGTAGGCGCCGGCGAAGGCCGCGACCCGCGGCGCGAGGTCGTCGACGCGCACCAGGCCACGGGCGGCGGCTTCGGCGACGAACGTGCCCGTACGGGCCGCGTCGGCACGGGCTTCCAGCAGGTCTACGACGGTGCGCGGCACGGTGGTGACGGGTAGCCCGTCGACGACGGTGATGTCCTCGGCGTCCGTGGCCGCGCGGTGCAGCACGACGGTCTCGTCACGAGTGGTACGGCGTGACGAGACCGTCAGCTCCACAAGGTCGGTGGGCCGGCCGCCCAGGCCGTGCACCGCACACGCGGAGGTGTGGGAGACGACGCCCGACCCGGGGCCGTCGGTACGGCGGTCCCGCCCCGGGGTCCCGGGATCCAGCCGCAGCCACGCGACCTTGATCCTGAGGTGCTCCGGCGGGGGAGAGGCGGCCAGGCGGTACACCCCGTGGCCGACGCTCTCCAGCGCCCCGGACCGCTCCAGCCGCAGGAGCTGGACGCCTTGCACGCCGTCCAGCTTCGCCTGGGCGGTGGTCACCAGACCCCACTGGCCGGCGGCCCTGGCGTCCAGGGCCCGCAATACGTCGGCCTGAGTCATGCAGCAATCATTACACGGGCACCCTGCGCCGTCCCCTCCCCGCGTGTACCGCCTTTCCGGCCTCGCGGGAGAAGGGACGGCGGGGGCGGCTACTTCGGCTGGAACTCCCAGACCGTGCTAGCGTCCTGCGTTCCGGTGTTCCACTTCGCCTCACTCGCGGAGTTCCCGTACAGGTAGGCCCTTCCCGTGTGGGTGTTCCTGACGCGGAGCCCGCCTGCCGCGACCCCTTCCAGGTTCCAGAGCGAGGCGTCCGCGACAGTGCCGGTGTTCCATATGACGTTGTTGTCGGTGGCGGCGGCTTCCAGATAGAAGCGTCCCGTCCGCGCGTTCCTGATGGTCCAGGACCCGGACGAGTCCTTGGCGACGATCCAGTCCTGGTCGTCGTAGACGGTCGCGGACGCGAGGATGACCGCGCCGTCCGCATCGGTGTCGAGGTACTTGCCCGAGGACGTGTTCCTCAGCTTGTACCGCGCGCCGCTGACGAGGTAGGCGACCCGCACGCACTCGCCGGCCGCCAGGGCGACGACGGTGTCCCCGGACACGGTGCTGTACGCCTTGGTGCCGGACTTCACCCAGTTGTCGTTCGCGTCGTACTGGCCGATTTCGACGGACCGTACGACGCCGATGGTTCCCGGCAGTGTGAACGTGGCCTGGGTCGTGGTGGTGAAAGCGAACTCGGCCGCACCGCGCCTGACGCCGAATGCCTGCGCACCGCTCGATGTCGTAAACGTGATGTCGGCGCCGCCCACGGTCTTGGTGGTGGTGGTGCTGGCGCTCGCGCTCCGGTTGAACGTCTGCAGGTCGGTTCCGCCGCGTTCCACCGGACGCTTGCTGGCGAGGTCCCGGTGGATCTTGTTCAGCACATGGTTGAGCCGGGCGACCTTGTCCGAGACGGCCTTGCGGGTGACGACCTTCGTGGTGGGGTTGAAGTCGTACAGGCCGTGGTTGCTGCTGCCCGTGCTGGAGTCCGGGTCCAGAGCGGCGTACAGATTGAAGGCGGTGTTGCCGGCGATGCCGTTGAACTTCTCGACGTCCGCTGCCGGGGTCCCTCCGAAGTTCTCCATGATCATGGGGAAGTTCTTCCCCTGGGCCCAGACGGCGTCCCTCCCGTAGTTGTAGAGCGTGTCGAGGCCCGTGGTGTACGGGTCCTTCCCGAAGAAGTCGATGGTCGCCGTCCCCTGGGCCCTGAGGACCTCGTTCTCGGCGACCGGCACCGTGTCCGCGCTGCCGGCGAGGTTGGTCCGGGTGTACACCGAGTAGTCCGACTGCTTGATCACCTGTCCCAGCTGGGTCAGGTAGTTCAGCAGCACGTCCTTGCGGAACTTCGTCGCGTCGGTGTATCCGCCGCTGTTCCAGAGGTCGGTGCTGTAGGTGCTGTAGCTCCGGTCGATGGACTGGCCGCCCTGCTGCTTCGACACGTTCGGTTCGTTCAGCACCTGGATGCCGACGACGGTGTGAGCGGTGTCGGCGGACGCGAGGTGGGTCATGAGCCGGCCGAGTACGAACTTCTCCCTGGCGAGCAGGTTCGGATCGGTCTTGTCAAGGAGAGGGTTGCCGTTCAGGGTCAGCTTGGTGCCGTCGGACCTCACCACGGCCTGGTAGTCGTTCATCACGTAGGCCGGCATCCGGGCCGCCAGGGACGAACCGGTCGATTCGTGGCCGAACCACAGGAGTTCCAGCTTGAGGCCGTACTCCCCGCACCAGGCCAGGTACCGGTCGATGTCGGTGAAGTCGAAAACGTCCTTCGAGGTCTCCACCTTCGACCACCAGATCGGGATGTTCACCACGGTGAACCCGTCGTCGCGGATCATCCCGAGCACCGGCTTCAACTGGGCGTCCGTCCAGCCGAACGTGTACTTGTGCTTCTCGTACCGGAACTGGACGCCACTGTGGAAGAAGGGCTTCCCGTCGACCATCAGGACGATCTTGTCGTACGTGGACCTCGATGTGTCGACGTAGGACACCACGCCGCCGGCCGCGGCGGCCCGCGGGAGGCCGCCGACGAGGTTCAGCGCCATGCCCCCGAGGGCTGCCGCCCCGCTCGTGGCGAGGAATCTGCGGCGCGACCAAGGGCCGGTGTTCGACTTCATTGCACTACCTCCGTGTCAGGTGAACTTCTGCCGGATAGTGAACGATCACGATTGAGGGTTCGACGGCGCCCGTCAGGAACCTTCGAGGCAGGGGCGTCGGGCGCAGCGCGATCGAGCCGACAGGCGATGGCGGGGCCCTGGTGAGCAGAGATTGACTGAAACCAACGATGGCGCACATAAGACTGGTCGAAACGCTTGTGTGTCAATGGCGTGAACGGGGAGAGTTGCGTCGCAGCCCAGAGTGGGTCGGCTCCGGTCGCACCGGTGGGACCCCCGCGAAGTGAACGATCACCCGCAGACATCTTGACCGCTCAGGTGAACGATCACTACGTTGCCCCTGCTGTAGTCGGACACCTCCTCCTTCCCGGTACATTCGGGGCTTTTCCGTGCCGCCCTCGGGCCGAGTCACGGCCGGGCCCCTTCCTCCCCACCGGGCACCGGTCGGTAGCACCAGAGATCAAGGGAGATCACGTGTATACGGTCATGCGCAGAACGGGCCGTCGGCCCCGAAGATGGGCCGGCTCCCTGGCCGCCGGCATCCTGCTCCTCGCGGCCTTCCTCACGGCTCCGGCCGCCTCCGCCGCCGAAACCCCGGGCGCGACGTTCATCAACGAGACGTTCGACGCTCAGACGACCCCCGCGAACTTCGGTTTCCCGGTCGGGGCCGCCATAGGCAACGGCGTACTGGAGGTCACGAAGGGCATGGGCAACTACACGACGTCCGTGCGGCCGTTCGCGTCGTCGATCACCCAGGAGAAGACGCTCGACCTGCGGTTCGACTGGAAGACGGCCATCAGCAGCACCGGGATGAAGACCGGTCTGGAACTGCGCGACAGCGCCGGACGCCTAATCTTCGGCATGGCCGCGACCGGCGCGGAGTTCCGTCACGCCGCGACAGGACCCGACTCGGACTCCACCTCCGCCCCGGACTCGCTCAATCCCACCTGGACCAAGATCAGCTTCGACCCCGCCAAGTGGTACACGGTCGATCTGCACATGGACTTCACCCTCGGCAAGATCCAGTACACGGTCACCAGCAGGGAAGCCGCGCCGAAGGTGCTGGTCTCCGTCACGAAGAGCATCACGGGACAGAACCTGGCGAAGCTCGTCGCCTGCAACTACTACGGCACCGGTGTGCAGTCGATCGACAACTTCCGCCTGATCCGCCCCGTGAACCCCGCCTACGGCTCCCTCGCCGGCTCGTCCGTCTACGCCTTCGGTGACAGCATCGTCTACGGGCACCAGTACGCGCGCAGCTTCGTGAACTTCGTCGCCGAACGCGAGGGCATGACGCTGACGAAGTACGCGCGCAACGGCGCGACCGTGGGACCGGCGCCCACCGCCATCGGTGGACAGATCCTGAACCAGGTGAAGTCGGCGAGCTCGCAGGCGCCCGACTTCGTCGTCTTCGACGGCGGCACGAACGACGCGATGGAGATCCACGACTCGCACACCTACGAGGTCGGCACCGTCAGCGGCTCCCAGGACCCCGCCACCCTCGACCCCGGCACCTACGCCGGGGCACTCGAAACCACCATCCACACCATGCGGCAGAAGTGGCCGACCGCCCAGCTCGTCTACGTGGCCGCCCACAAGATGGGCTCGCGCGACTGGGACACCCAGCTCGCCCTGCGCCAGGTGCAGTTGCAGGCCGCCCAGAAGTGGGGCGTCGCGGTGGCCGACGTCTTCGGGGACGCGACGCTCGACACGCGCGTCGACGCCCAGCGGGTGGCGTACACCTTCGACGGACTCGTGGGCGGCTACCCGGGCAGCGGCGGCAGCGGCACGCATCCGAACATCGCCGGGATCACCGACTTCTACGTCCCTGTGCTCTCGTCGGAACTGTCCCGGCTGGCCGACACGACGACGATCGAGGCGCGGCACTCGGGCAAGTGCGCCAAGGCGGTCGGCTCCTCGACCGCGGCCGGAGCCGCGATCGAGCAGGCCGGCTGCGCCGGCGGTGACGACCAGCGGTGGCAGCTGCACGAAGTCGGCGGAGGCTACTACCAGATCCTCTCCCGGCACTCGGGGCTGTGCCTCGACGTGGCCGGTTCCTCCACGGCGAACACGGCCGCGATCGTCCAACAGACCTGCGACGGCCGCACCAGCCAGCAGTGGCGGCTGAGCGACACCGGCACCGGCTTCGTCGAGATCGTCGCCCGTCACTCCGGCAAGTGCCTCGACGTGGACCGGGCCCTCATGACGGACGGGGCCCGACTGCTGCAGTACACCTGCTGGAACGACGAGTCGCACACCAACCAGCACTGGACTGTGCAGGTCTGACATGAGGAACGCGTGCCGCCCGGTGACGGCGGACTCGGCGGCCGGCCGCACGGCCCGGACAGGGACCATGCGGCCGGCCGGGCCGGACGATCAGCGTGACAGCCGGGCTCGACCGGCCGATGCGGTCGGCTCCGGCGAGACGGCAAGAGGAAAGGGCCCGGTTTGCCATGGAGAACTCGGCAGTACAGTACCGATGGGCGCGCGGGGCGTGGAGATGCGGCGGGGGGCGGCACGGTGGACGCGGACACGGGACCGGAGCGAGCGGAGCGGGACGTGAAACGGCCGAAGCCGCCGCCCAGAAAGCGTCCCACCATCCTCGACGTCGCGGCGCACGCGGGGGTGTCGCATCAGACCGTCTCGCGCTTCCTGCGGGGCAACGGTGGCATGAAGCCGCAGACGGTGGCCCGAATAGAGCAGGCCGTGGCCGACCTGGACTACCGGCCCAACCTGGTGGCGCGGTCGATGCGCACCCGCAAGTCGAACCGTGTCACCGTGGTCCTTCCGGCCATGACGACCTTCGTGCCTTCGCAGATCCTGCGGGGAGCGTCCGCCGAGGCGCAGGCGGCCGGCTACCTGCTGGACATCGTCGGCCTGGAAGGCGACGAACGGGTCAGAGGCGACCGCGTCCGCGCCCTGCTCGACTCCGGTCAGGCAGACGGAGTGCTGACCTTCACCCCCATCGGCGACCTGGAGAAGCTGGGGCTGGACCATACGCCGACCGTCGTCATAGGTGAGTACGACGACCAGATGCGGTCCCACGGAATCACGGCTGACGGCGAGCCGGCCGCCATGATCATCGATCACCTCGTCTCCCTGGGGCATCGGCGCTTCGTCCATGTCGCCGGCAGTACGGACTGGATGTCGGCACGCAAGCGACGCGAGGTCTATCTGCGGACGGTCGCCGAGCGGGGCCTGGAGAACTACGCCGTCATCGACGGTGACTGGTCCGTGCGGTCCGGATACGACGCGGCCCAGGGCCTGTCGGCGGACTCCGGCGTCACCGCGGTCCTCGCCGCCAACGACGACGTCGCCATGGGCGTGATCCGTGGCTTCCAGGACCGCGGGTGGCGGGTCCCGGATGACGTGAGCGTCTTCGGCTGGGACAACCAGGAGTTCACCGCGTACTTCAACCCGTCCATCTCCACCGTGGATCTCGACCGCGAGGCCATGGGCCGGCGGGCCATGCAGGCCTTGCTCGCCCGCATCCGCGAGGAGACCGAGCCGGAACTGCATCTGGACCTCGACTGCCGCCTCGTGCTGCGCGAGTCGTCCGGACCGGCGAGGACGAACCACACCATCTAGCCCGTCGGCCCCATCAGCCGGCCGTCGCGCAACGGGCGTTCGGACGGACAAAAGCGCCCGAACGCCTCGTCCGCACCGGGCGGAACACGCTGACCCGGCATGTTCCCGCGCGGTCGCGTTCCGCTTCCGTACCGGCCCGGAACCGGTGAAGTCGCACCAAGTACCCAAGTGTTATGTAGAGAACTCTTGACCGAGATGTGGCCGGTTACTACGCTCGCAACGTGAACGTTCACTATTGCTGACGCACACAGCCTTCAACTCGGCGCGACGCTCGCGGTCGACCCCGCGGATCAGCTCGGCACATCGACCAAGGCTCCAGCTTACGTTCACAACCCCCCTGTCAGAGCCGCTGCAGCCCACCCGGGATCCCGATAAGCCGGGCCGGCTGCCAGCAACCGGATCGCAAGTAACTTTCGCGGCCCGCAAAGCAGCCGAGTTGTGTAGTTGGCCGCCACGCGGCGAGACGGCCGGCGTCGTACGCCGGCTTCTTGAGACCACGTTTCCCCCGTCTGGGCGCACCGCCCAGTGATGGCAGCAGAGGAGCCCCACCATGAACCACTCGTCCCGTCCGAGCAGACGCTCTCGACTCCGTGCGGTCGGGCTGACCTGTTCGGTCTTCGCCCTGGTCCTGTCCGCGGGCTGCGCCGCGGACTCCTCCGGCAGCGACGGCGGCAAGACCGTCATCCGGTTCAACTGGTGGGGGTCGGACGTCCGGCACGAGCAGACCAAGCAGATGATCGCGGAGTTCGAGAAGAAGCACCCGAACATCGACGTCCAGCCCGAGTACTCCAACTGGGACGACTACTGGAAGAAGCTGTCCACCAGCGCGGCCGCCAATGACATGCCCGACGTCCTGCAGATCACGGACCCGTTCATGTACTCGTACATCGACAACGGGCAGCTGATGGACCTGAAGAAGGTCAAGGACGTGCTGAACACCGACAAGCTGCCCCCGAACTCGATGTCGATGACGACCGTGAAGGGCGGCCTCTACGGCGTCCCGGCCGGCGACAGCGCGTTCGGCGTCGCCGTGGATCCGGCGGCGTTCAAGAAGGCCGGTGTGCCCATTCCGGACGACACCAAGTGGTCGTGGAACGACTACGTGAAGACCGCCACCGCCATCGCCAAGTCGAAGTCGAAACTGGTCGGCAGTGTGATGCCTCTCTACCCCAACATGGTGGGCCCCTGGCTGCGGCAGCACGGTGAGGACTACTGGACCGAGGACGGCAGCCAGATCGGTTTCACCGAGGGCACCATGGCCGCCTACTGGGAGTGGGTCGTCAAGCTGCGTGACAGCGGTGGCACGACCAGCCCCGAGGCGGCGGTCGAGGCCCTGGCCTCAGGAGCCGGCATCGAGCAGAACCTGGTCGCCCAGCACAAGGCGGCCATGACCGAGATGTCCGTCACCCAGCTCGGCGCGCTGGAGGCCGCCAGTGGGCGCGAGACCAAGCTGCTGCTCTTCCCCGGCGAGGACGGTGCCGCCCAGGTCGGCGCCTACACCAAGCCCGGCGTCTTCTACGGGGCCTCGGCGCGGACGGAACACCCCAAGGAGGCCGCGCAGCTGCTCGACTTCCTGGTCAACTCCCCCGAGGCGGGCAAGATCGGGAAGTTCGACCGCGGTGTTCCCGTCAACCCCGACGTGCTCAAGGCGATCACGCCCGAGTTGTCCCCCGCTGAGAAGCGGATCGCCGACTACCTGCGCCGTGCCAACGCCCTGAAGCCGACCGCGGTGCACCTCCCCAACGCGGAGGCCGGTCCCGCTGTCCCGGAGATCTTCCAGCGCCTCAACGAGGACGTGCTGTTCGACCGCCTGTCGCCGAAGGCGGCGGCCAAGAAGTTCATCTCCGAGATCAAGTCCCAGCTCTGAGCTGCCCCATGTAGTAGCGCTTCTGGAAGGAATCCCCGCTGTGTCCGATCCGCGCACGAACGATCCGCGCATGAACACCTTTCGCAGTCGACTGCCGGGAGTCGTCTACGGCGGGGACTACAACCCGGAGCAGTGGCCGAGGGAGGTGTGGCAGGAGGACGTCCGGCTCATGCGAGCCGCGGGCGTGCGGCTCGTGAGCCTGGGCGTCTTCTCCTGGGCCATGCTGGAGCCGGCCGACGGCGAGTTCGACTTCTCATGGCTCGACGAGATCATGGACCTGCTGTGGGCGAACGGCATCCATGTCAACCTCGCGACGCCGAACGCCGCGC
The DNA here is from genome assembly GCF_055585925.1 of Streptomyces sp. NPDC052064. NCBI lineage: Bacteria > Bacillati > Actinomycetota > Actinomycetes > Kitasatosporales > Streptomycetaceae > Streptomyces > Streptomyces sp. NPDC052064. Next base: position 184,355 of record NZ_JBVJJE010000006.1, on the reverse strand, counting down.
CACCTCCGTGGCTCGCCACGGATTTCCCCGAGATCCTGTCGGTGGACCGGCAGGGAGTGCGGCACGGCATCGGCAGTCGAGGACACTTCTGCCCCTCCTCCCCGGTCTACCGGGACCGCAGCCGGCGCATCGCCACCAAGCTGGCCGAGCGGTACGGGAGCCATCCGGCACTGGCCATGTGGCACATCGGCAACGAGTACCACTCCGACTGCTTCTGTGACCTGTGCGACGACCGCTTCCGCGAGTGGCTGCGGCAGCGGTACGGCACGCTGGACGAACTCAACCACCGGTGGGGCACCGAGTTCTGGAGCCAGCGCTACGGCGACTGGTCCCAGGTGCACCTGCCCCGACCCGTGCGCGGCTGGGTCAATCCCACCCGTGAGCTGGACTTCTCCCGCTTCACCTCCGACCTCCTGCTGGAACTGGTCACGCAGGAGCGCGACCTGCTCCACCAGATCACCCCCGATGTGCCGGCGACCACCAACTTCTTCGGGTGCCGGCTGACCGACAGCCACCGGTGGGCGAAGGAACTCGACGTCGTCGCCTTCGACTGCTACCCCGACCCCGGCAAGCCGCACTCGTTGGCCGTCGCCGCCTTCCAGTACGACCTGATGCGCACCCTGCGCGGCGGGCAGCCCTGGATGCTGATGGAACAGGCGGCCGGCGCGGTGAGCCAGTGGAAGACCAACCAGGTCAAACAGCCGGGCCGGATGCGTCTGGGCTCCTACCAGGCCGTCGCGCACGGCTCCGACGCGGTGATGTTCTTCCAGTGGCGGGCCTCACGCCAGGGGCAGGAGAAGTTCCACTCGGCGATGCTCCCGCACGGCGGTGAGAAGACCCGGACCTGGCAGGAGGTCAAGGCCCTCGGCAACGAACTGCGGGCCATCGACGAGATCGCCACAGCGCGCACCAGCGCCCAGGTCGCGATCGTCTGGGACTGGCAGAACTGGTGGGCCGTGGAAGGCTGCGCCCACCCGGACAACGCCTTCGACTACCGGGACACCGTCGCCCGGCACTACCGGGCCCTGTGGAACAGCCAGGTCGCCGTCGACGTCGTCACCCTCGACTACGACCTGTCGCCCTACCGTGTCCTGGTCATCCCCAACCAGTACCTGATGACACGTCAGCACAGTGCGGCTCTGCACAGGTTCGTGGAGGACGGCGGCCATCTCGTCGTCTCGTACTTCTCCGGGATCGTCGACGAGGACGACCGGATCGTCGAAGGCGGATATCCGGGGGCCCTGCGCGAGGTCATCGGCGCGCACGTGCTGGAGTTCTCTCCGCTGCCCGCCGAGGCCACGGTGCCGGTCCAGGCGGCAGCCGAACAGACCGCCCTGACCGGTTTCCTCGCGACCGCTTCCCTGTGGCAGGACGACCTCGAAACGGAGACCGCCCGACCGCTCGCCGTCTACCGCAAGGGGCATCTCGCCGGCAAAGCCGCAGTGGTCGAGCACGAACTGGGCCAGGGCCGTGCCGTGTACGTCGGCACACGTCTGGACGACGACACCCTCGAGGCCCTGGTGCGGCACGTCCTGGATCGTGCCGGGGTGCGACCGGTGCACGCCGCACCACGAGGCGTCGAGGTCACCGAGCGACGGACGGACACGAGTGCCTACCTGTTCCTGCTGAACCACCGGCAGGACAAGGCGACCGTCACCCTCGACCGCTCCGGCACCGACCTGATCACCGGACGCCGCCTGGAGGCCGGGCAGACGCTCGTCCTCGACGCGGCGGACGTCGCCGTCGTGCACTGTGCGCTGTCCGCACCGCAGCACGCCGAGCCGTCGTCGAGCGACTCCTGAACCCGCACCCGATCCAAGAACCCGAGGACGATGACTGTGCTCCGCAGACACCTCAGCCAGGCGGCAAGAAAAGAAGAACGGACCGCATGGGTCTTCCTTCTGCCGTGGTTCATCGGCATGGCCGGCGTCACGCTCGGCCCGATGATCGCCTCACTGTACTTCTCGATGACGGACTACAACCTGCTGAGCTCTCCTGAGTGGGTGGGCTTCGAGAACTACAGCAAGATGCTCGACGACCCCCGATTGCGCACCTCCCTGAGCGTGACCTTCGCCTACGTCGCCCTCAGCGTGCCGTTGCTGCTGGCGGTCGCCCTCGCCCTGGCGATGATCCTCAACCGGGGCATCAGGGGACTGGCGTTCTACCGGTCCGTCTACTATCTGCCGTCGCTCCTCGGTGCCTCGGTCGCGGTGGGCATCCTGTGGCGACAGGTCTTCGGCACCGACGGCCTGGTGAACAAGTTCCTCGGACTGTTCGGCATCCACGGGCCCGGCTGGATCTCCAACCCGGACACCGCGCTGTACAGCCTCGTCGTCCTGCACGTGTGGACCTTCGGCTCTTCGATGGTGATCTTCCTGGCCGGTCTGCGGCAGATCCCCGAGCAGTACTACGAAGCCGCCGCTCTCGACGGCGCCGGCCGCTGGCACCAGTTCCGGCACGTCACCGTGCCACTGCTCACCCCGATCATCTTCTTCAACCTCGTTCTGCAGGTCATCAGCTCCTTCCAGTCCTTCACCCAGGCATTCGTCGTCAGCGGGGGGACGGGAGGTCCCTCGGACTCGACCCTCTTCTACTCGTTGTACCTGTACGAGGAGGGCTTCGGCCGGCTCCACATGGGATACGCCTCGGCCATGGCGTGGCTGCTCGTGGTGATCGTCGGTGCCCTGACCGCAATCAACTTCTACTTCAGCAAGAGATGGGTGTTCTACGGTGACGGTAAGTGAGATGACACTCCTGAAGGCCGAAGACACTCCTTCGCCTGCTCCAACTCCCGCGCCTGCTCCCGCCGCGCAGCGCCGTAGGCGGGTGGCTCGGATACGCGCGCTCGTCAAGCACGTCGTGCTGATCGCCTTCGGCCTCGTGATGGTCTACCCGCTGCTGTGGATGATCGCCAGCTCGATCAAACCGGACGCTCTCATCTTCCGTGAGCCCTCCCTGCTGCCTACGGAGACCGACTTCGGCCACTACTCCGACGGCTGGAACGCACTCTCGCACCCGTTCGGGCTGTACCTGCTGAACTCGGCGATCGTCGTGCTGGGGGCGCTGCTCGGTAACCTGGTCAGCTGCTCCATGGCGGCCTACGCCTTCGCGCGGCTGAAGTTCCGCGGGCGGGCCTTCTTCTTCGGCATGATGATGCTGACCCTCATGGTGCCGGTCTACGTGCTCATCATTCCGCAGTACGTGATGTTCTCCAAGATCGAATGGGTGAACACGTTCCTTCCGCTGATCGTCCCCAAGTTCCTGGCCACGGACGCCTTCTTCATCTTCCTGATGGTCCAGTTCTTCCGGAGTCTGCCCACCGAGCTGGACGAGGCGGCCAAGATCGACGGAGCCGGGTACTGGCGTATCTACTTCCGCATCCTGCTGCCGATCTCGTTGCCGGCCCTGGCCACCACCGCGATCTTCACCTTCATCTGGACGTGGAACGACTTCCTGAGCCAGTTGATCTACCTGACCAAACCCGAACTGCAGACGGCGCCCGTGGCACTGCGCAACTACGTCGACGCCACCAGCGGAGCGTCATGGGGATCCCTGTTCGCGATGTCCGTCATCACGCTGATCCCGGTCTTCATCGTCTTCCTCGTCGGCCAGCGCTATCTCGTCAAGGGAATCGCCACCACGGGAATGAAGTAGGCCTTCCTCTGGAGGACTCAGTGCGGGACGGCGCTTTCAGGCGGCGTTGGCGGTGGCGCCATGCAGTTGAGCTTCCGCCCTCTCCTCGCCCGATGCTTTCGGGTTACTGAAAGTGCGTGACCGGCAGTCCTACGAGTTCGCGCTCACCTCGGCGGCCGTCGCCCTGCGCATCCGCCGGCCAAGTCATCCAGGAAGCGAAGGCGGCCGCCGGAGGCGTGGGCACCGTGCCGTGGAAACTTACCGCCGTCGAGCGGCAGCTCATCGGGAAGCGGCCGTCCGACGCCCTGTGGACCCAGGCCGCCGAACGGGCCGCCGAGAGGGCGCCCGCGCGGCCCGGCTCATCGAGTTCACCGGCCTCCAGAAGCAGGCGCTGCGCGATCTCAGCACCTGAGTGGAAAAGGGCGTGGAACTGCCCCGCTCGACCGCGTACGCCGTGGACGACAGCCAGGTCGAGGTGCCGGAGACCGCGACGGCGCCGGGGCATCCAGCCCGTCGTCGACCTGACCGTCGGCCACACCGACCGGGTCGTGGTGCCCGTCGGCCGGTCAGTCACCTTCAAGGTCAGGATCGAGGTACCGCCCGGCGCGGGCCGTGTCGTGAAGACCGAAGGGGATTTCACCGGCACCGGCACCTTGACCACGAACCCATTCGGGGCCCCTCGTACGACCGTCGAGGTCCGGCAGACGTTCACCTATGCCGAACCGGGCACGTACTTCCCGCTGGTGAGGGCCACCTCGCCACGACAGGGCGACACCAAGACGCTGTTCGCTCAGGTGGCGAACCTCGGCGGGGTACGCGTCGTGGTCCGCCAGCAGGCCACTGCCGACACAACGCTGCCCCGGCGTGACGAGCCGGGGCAGCGTTCCTGTGTGCTCCCGGGCCCGGCGCTGGAGCGAGCTCTCGGCACCGAGCAACTGAGGGGTGAGCCGACGCGCTCCCGCCGCCGCACGTTGAAGGGCACGCTTGGGCATGGCTTGTCGGGTCGTGTCCGAGCCGGGACCGGATCTTCGGCCCCGAAGATCCGGCGTCCTCAACCAGAGTTGTGAACTCGCCCGCCTCCGGCCGGAACTGTTCGACAAGGCCTTTCGGGAAACGACTCGTCCTGTGCCCCTCATGTACCTGATGTGGCTTCAGTTGAGTCAGCATCATCGCCCGCACATGCCGAGACGACTGTCGATCAGGCGCCTGTTCGGAGGCTTACAACAGCCTGGTTCGTGCGAAAGTGCAGGCCGGTAGCCTTCCTGTCGGAGTGAAGCGATGTTCCTCAGGGACTGTAGGACGTTCGGCCCTGTCTCACATTCGGTGGTGACGGAGCGTGCCGGTTGTAAAGTGAAGACTGCCCTTGACCTGCAAAAAGCCGGCAGGGAGCCGTCTTCCAGGAGGCGATCGGGCTATGGGCGGCCTGCTTCGATCCAGCGGTATGGGAGCGGTGGTCTCCCCTGTACCCGGGGAGCCATGAGCTTCGGCCCACGCGGCGGTGCAGGGCTCCAATACGTGAACAGCCGGTTTTCCGCAACACTCCTCCGGAGTGTCAGTGGCGGTCCGTACCCTCGACGGCATGGAGGGGAACGAGCAGAAAGTCCCACACGGGGAGGAAGCCGACGCCGAGGCCTGGCAGCGGCTGAGCGCGTACGCGTACCTCAGCGCTCCCGAGCGCCTGGAGTACGTCGCGGTGATGCGGGTGTTCTGCGGCACGCTGCTCGCCGACCTGTCCGTATCCGACCTCCTCGCCAAGCTGGCCGAGAAGGATGTCCCGGGTGCGTCGCTGGACGCGGAAACGCTCACCCGCAGGCTCGAAGAGCTCGTACGTTGGGGCAATCTGCTGCGCAGCACGCACACCGTCAAAGCGACCAGCATCACCGAGTACCAGCGCTCACGGTCCCGCTACCAGCTGTCGAAGCTGGGGGAGCGCGTGCAGCGGAGCGCGGACGAGGTACTGGCCGGGGCGGACGCGGCACGCGAGGTGAGCAGCGAACTGCTGGTCCTCGTCGACCGCGGACTGCGTGAGATCGCCGCCATGGCCGCGGCGCCGGGTGGTGCCGATCCGCAACAGGCGCTGGAGCGGATCAGCACGCTCTTCGTGCAGTTCGCCGAATTCGCCGAGTCCGTCCGGGACTTCTACGCCTACCTGGGCCAGGTACTGGCGCGCTACGATCTCGACTCGGCCGAGTACCAGGGGTTCAAGGAACTGCTGCTCGACTACGTGGAGGCCATTACCGAGGACGTCTCCTTCCGGGCCCCGCGCATCGCGGCTCACCTGGACGCCGTCCGGCCTCACCTGCCCGGCCTGCTCGCCCGGATCGACGCACACGCGGCGGGCATGGGAGCACTCGCCGACGGGCTGACCGAGACGCGGGTGCAGCGCAGCCGCGGACGGGACATCGCGGACTGGGAGGGGCTGCGAGAGTGGTTCACCGACACCGGAGGCCATTCCAGCCAGGTGGATCAGCTTCGGGACGCCACCCTGCGGGCCCTGCAGTCGCTGCTCGCCAACGCCAAGCGGATGCTGCGTTCGGCGTCCGGTGAGATGTCCCGTCGCAAGGACCTGCTGCGGCTCGCGGCCTGGTTCGACGCGGCGGAGCCGGAAGAGGCCCACGACCTGGCGGTCGCCGCCTTCGGGCTCTACGGCGCACGTCACTTGGGGGTGGCACCGGACCCCGACCGGTCCGTGCCGGCGTATGTGAGCTGGTGGACAGGACCCGTGGTGGATGTGCCGGTGGCGCTGCGCGAGCGCGGCAGCAGGGCCCCGCGCGGACGGGCCGCGGCCGCCGAGGATCACTCCGAGCAGAAGCGCCACCTCATGGAGCAGGCGCGGCAGCAGGCCGAGGCCCGGCAGGTGGCCGCCGACGAACTGCGCAGCGCATCGGGCAGGTTCGAACAGGTGCGCCTCAGCGCCCCGGCCATGCGACTGCTCCTGGAGCTCCTGACGACCGCCCTCGGCAATGCCCGGCTGAGCAAGGACACCCGCGACTTCCTGCTCGACGGCGCGCAGGCGGACGACGTGGACCTCGACATCCGGCTGACCGCCTGGCGCACCCCCGGCCGGTCCACCGTCCTGCGGTCGGTGGACGGCGACCTGACGGCGGACGATCTCTCGCTGGCCGTCGAGAGCCTTACCGTCGGGAGCGCATCCGCAGCGGCGATGGGGGAGGCGAGCGCCTGATGCCCCTGCCCTCCGCGCACGATGTCGCCCTCGCGGCCGAGCGCCGCACCGCCGCCCGGCTCCTGCTGGCCCACCCCCTGGTCACCAGCAGCGGACCGCACAGCGACACCTTTCCACTGATCCGGCGCCACGCCGACTGGCTGGCACAGCGTTTCCAGCAGGTGTTCGGGTACCGCCTGCTGGTGGAGGCCTCGTACGCCCGGCTGTTCAAGGCGGGCCTCGGCCCGGGCTCGGGCCACCGTCTGGAACGACCCTCGACCGGAACGCCGTTCAGTCCGCGGACGTACGCCTATCTGGCCCTCGCGCTGTCGGTCCTCGTCACCGCACCCGAACAGCTCCTGCTTTCCCAACTCGTCGCCGACCTGAGGGCCGCGGCCGTCGACGCCGGCATCGAGATCGCCGACACCGGGCGGCAGGCCGAGCGGAGGACCCTCGCGGCCGCCCTGCGGCAACTCGTCGACTGGGGCGTCCTGGTCGAGACCGAGGGTCATGTCGGGGCCGTCGCCGAGGAGCGGGCGGGTGAGGCGTTGCTGACCGTGGACCGCGAGATCGCGCGAGTCGTGGTCGCCGGCCCGCTCGCTCAGAGCCGCGACGGCGCGGACCTCGTGCGCCGCGCCGCCGACCCCGGTTTCGGGGGGCCACGTACATACGTGCGCAGACGTCTCGTCGAAACCCCGGTCGTCCACCTCGACGACCTCACGGACGCCGAGCGCGAATGGCTGCGTACCCGGCAGCGACGTGAGGCGCAGGCGTTCTCCGAACTGCTCGGCCTGGAAGCCGAGATCCGCGCCGAGGGCATCGCCCTGGTCGACACCGAGGACGAACTCACCGACCTGCACCTGCCGGGCACGGGCACGGTGGCTCAAGCCGCGCTGCTCCTCGTGGAGCGGCTGGTCGCCCGACTGCGTCCCGAAGACCCGGGCCACCCGGCGATCGGCGGACGACTGGTCATCGGCGTACCCGTCCCGGACGGGCTGCTCCCCGACCTGCTCGACGAACTGATCGAGGAGTACGGCAGGCGCGCCAACTGGCAGCGCGGCCACCTGGAGGACCGGGACGGATTCCTCGCGGCCGTACTCGACCTCCTCGGCCGGATGCGTCTGATGGCTCCCGCCGGGCCCGTGCGCGCGGACGGCCACGGCCTGCCCGAGGGATACGAACAGACGGTGGCCGACGGGCGCTCCGTCACCGATGTCTCTCAGGCGCGGGGCCAGGACCGTCCGGACGGCGGCTGGATTCTGCTTGCCGCAGCTGCCCGGTACGCCACCACGGTGGCGGTCAGGCCCCGTACCGACCGGTCCCCAGCGGACGATGTCTCCGAGGAGCCGCCCCGATGAACCGCCCGCCGACCCTGCACCGCTACCGACTGCACCGCGCGGGCATCCGGAACGTCTGGCAGTACGACGAGCAGGAGTTCGCCTTCGGCGAGGGCCGCCTGCTGCTGCGCGGCAAGAACGGCGCCGGCAAGTCCAAGGCCCTGGAGATGCTGCTGCCCTACCTTCTCGACGGCGACGCCCGTGCGCTGGACGCCACGGGAACCGGACGCACCACGCTGGCCTGGCTGATGCTCGACGGTTTCGAGCAGACCAACCGGCTGGGCTATCTGTGGCTGGAGTTCGTGCGGACGGACGAGCATGGGAACGACCACCACCTGACCATCGGCGCGGCCATCCGCGGGTCCCAGTCGACCAAGACGGCGAAGCCGTTCTTCTTCACCACCCGACTGCGAATCGGTGAGGACCTCGACCTTGCCCCCGCCGGGCGCCTCCTTCCCATCGACCAGCTCAAGTCGCTCGTCGGCTCGGAGAACGTCACCGACCGCGCCGTCGAGCATCGGGCCAGGGTGGCCCGCGAACTGTTCGGCCTCACCGACCCGGCGCGCTACCGCAACCTGCTCCACCTACTGCACCGTCTGCGCCGTCCCACCATCGGCGACCGCATCGACTCCGGCGGACTGGTCTCGGTTCTCGCCGAAACCCTGCCCGCCCTCGACGACGAGGTCGTGGAGAAGGTGGCCCGCAATCTGGACGACCTGGACTCCGTGCGGGCCTACCTCGGACGTCTCGAACGCACCGACCAGGCGCTGCGCACCTTCCTCACCAACTACCGCGGCTACCTGCACGGCGCGCTGCGCAGCCGCACGGACCAGGTGACCGGTGAGCTGGAGCAACTGACGGAGCACCGCAGGTCCGCGGGTGACGCGGCGCGCAGGGCGGAGGGGCTCCGCGAGCGCGAGCAGGAACTCGACGCCCGCATCGAAACCCTCACGAGCGAGTCGAGTGCCGCCGAGACGGACCTGGCCGCCCTGCACGCCAGCACCGGATACCGCAGCCTGCGGGAACTCGGGGAGAAACGCACCACGGTCACCGCCCTGCACAGCGCGGCTGCCACCGCCTTCAAGGCCGTCCGCCAGGCGCACAGCAACCAGGAGGAGGCGGGGCGGCGTCTCACCGCCGAGGCCCGACGACTCGGTGAAGAACTGGTCGAACTGAGCGCCGCACACGGCGAGTTGGTGCGGGAAGCCGAGCGGTCCGGGATCGACCCCGTGCACCTGGGGGAGCCCGTGGCGACGCCCGTCGCACCGGTCACGCCCGCCACCACAGCCGAACTGATCGCACCCGAAGACGACTTCCACCTGGTACGACATAGCGAGGTGCTGGCGGTCGACACCGAGACCTGCACGACCGCGCTGCAGGCCTGGGACGCCCGACTCGACGTCGCACAGCCGGTGATCAGGAACCGCGTCAGGTTCGTCACGGAACTGGGCGCTCTCATCGAGCGGTCGAGTGAGGCTCAGAGGCAGGCGGACGAGGCCGACGCCGCCCGTGAACGTCTGGAGGAACAGGCGGACCATGCGCGGTCCCGGGCCGACGGTCGCCGACAGGAAACCGCGCGTGAGTCGGAGGCGTACGCCATCGAGGCCAGAGACTGGAGCGAGCGACTGCGGACTTCCACCGGGGTGTCCCTGGACATCGTGTACGCCCTTGTCGCGCAGGACCCGGCCGACGGTCCGCTGCCCGCGCAGACCCCCGACGAGGTGGCCGAAGCAGCCCGCTCGGCCGTCGACCCGTGGTTGGCGGAACTGGGCGCGGAGCGCGACGATCTCTCCCTGACCGTCCGCGAACTGGAGGCAGAACAGGACCGCCTCCGGCGCCGGCGCGAGGAATGGGATCGCCGCACCGACCCCGAGCCTCCGCCCCCGCCCCACCGGACGGCTCCCCGCACACCGGGCACCGGAGCGCCCCTGTACCGGCTGGTGGACTTCGCCCACGACCTGGAGCCGGACGCGCGGGCAGGCCTGGAGGCCGCGCTGGAAGCGAGCGGCCTGCTCGACGCCTGGGTGTGTGCGGACGGTGCGGTCCTCGACCCGACCACCCATGACACCCTCCTGGTCCCGGGAGCACCTGTGACCGGGCTGACGCTCGCTCGGGTGTTGCGGGCGGTTGCCGCCCCCGACAGTGGAGTCACGGCGGAGCGAATCGAGCGCGTGCTCGGGGCGGTGGCTCTGGCCGGGGCCGGGGTCCACGCCGGCGATGCCGGCCCGGTGGACGAGGCGACAGAGTCGAGGCCGCACAATGTGATCGGTACCGATGGCTCCTGGAGGCTCGGCATCGCCCACGGCCGCCACGCCAAGGAGGCCGCCGAGTACGTCGGCGCGGAGGTGCGTGCGGAGACACGCCGCCGGGCGCTGGCGGAACTCGACCGCGGACTGGCCGAACTCGAAGGCGAGTTGACGGAACGCCGACATGGCCTGCGGAACCTCACCGAGCACCGCGACCGGATCGGCGACACCCTGCGCCGTCCGCCCTCGGCACGTGGGCTGACGGACGCGTGGGCTCGTACGACCGAGGCTGAGCGCACCGCAGAATCCCTCGCCTCGCAGGCGTCCGCGGCCGCCCGCGAAGCGGAGCAGGCACGTGCCCGCGCGGTCGCCGCCCGGCGCGAGACGGAGGCGACGGCGAGTGCCCAGGACCTCCCGGCGGACCCGGCCGCACTGGAAACGGTCCGTCTGGCTCTGGACCGCCTCGGGCAGGGTACGCAGCGGCTTCGTCGGCGCATGCGCGCGGTCCTGTCCGCGGCCGAGGGCCACCGGGGCGGCCGGACGGACTACGAGCGTGCCGAAGCTGCCCGCCAGGAGGCCGAGTCGGACTACGCCGAGCCGCTCGGACGCCTGGAGACCGCCCGCCGAACCGTCCAGGCCATGGAAGAGGCCCTCGGAGCCACGGAGCAGGAGATCCTCGCCCGGGAGGCCGCGGCGACGCGCCGTCTGGAGGCCGTGGGACGCCAACTCCCGCACACGCGAAAGGACCTGACCCAGGTACACGACCTGCGCGTACGGGCGGAAGAGGACGAGAGGGTGCAGCGCGAGACACTCGCCGGCCAGGAAGCCGAGGTGCTGGCCTGCGGCAGGAGACTGCGTACGGCCCTCTCACTGCCGGGCGTGCTGAGAGGAGCGGGTCTCGACCCCGACGCGGACGACGGCGCCCTGAAGTCCCCGGACCCCGTCCACCACGATGTGCGGGAACGCATCGCAGCGCTGCGTCTGCTGGGAGACGCCGTGCGTCGCGGCCTGGACGCCGAACGCCGTGACATCTCGGACACCACCCTCCTCAACCGCCACACCGACCTGCGCGACCAGCTCTCCGGCGGCTACGACGCGACGATCGAGGAACACGACGGCATCAAGCTGTGCCGGCTCGTCGACGACCACGGCCCGCACGACATCGCCGTGGTCGGCGAGCGCATCGCGGCCGAGGCCGCTGAGGCTCGTGACCGTCTGACGGAGCGCGAACGCGAGGTCTTCCAGCGCTTCCTGACGGGAGAACTGGGTGACCACCTGTCCTCGCAGGTGCTGGCCGCAGGCGCCCTGGTCGCCGCCCTCAACAGCACCCTCGCCACGGTTCGTACCTCACACGGCCTGGGCGTCACCCTCGACTGGAAGCTGGCGGACGGTGTCGAAGCCGACGTCAAGGCGGCCGTCGACCTCCTGCGCAGCCCCTCCGGGCTGCGCACCCGTGAGCAGTCCGAGCAACTCCGCGACGTCCTCCAGCGCCGTATCGAGGACGCCCGCCGCGCCGACCCGGCCGCCGGCTATGCCGCCCACCTGCGCACCGCCCTGGACTACCGCGGCTGGTTCGCCTTCACCCCCTGGGTGGTGAACGACGCGGCACCGGGCAGCCGCCGTAAACTCTCCGGCCGCACCGGTCTGAGCCAAGGCGAACAGCGGGTCCTCTCCTACCTGGTCCTCTTCGCCGCGGCGGCAGCCCACTTCACCAGCCTCGCCGACACCGCCCCGCACACGCCCCGCCTGATCCTCCTCGACGACGCGTTCGCCAAGGTGGACGAGCCCACGCACGCCCGCCTCGGCCGCATTCTGGTCGACCTCGACCTCGACTTCGTCCTCACCAGCGAGCGACTGATCGGCAACTGGCCCGACGTACCGTCCCTCCACATCTACGAGTGCCTGCGGGACCCGCATGTACGGGGCGTGGCCACGCTCCACTACACGTGGAACGGGCGACAGCGGAGGCTGATGCCGGTATGACAGGACGCGAACGAGCCGACGCACACCCTCCGGACGCCGAAGCCCTCGCGTTCCTCACCCGGCCGGGCCTCACCCGCCTCTGGACCGCCGCACGCACCCGCCTGGAGCGCAACGGCCTCCAACCGGCCGGAACCATCAGACTCCAGTACCTGGACGCACAGGAACGCGAGGCATTGTCCCTGCTCCTGGCCCGACCGATCACCGGCCCCACCACCACGATCCGCCTGCCGGACCTGGACACCCGCCTGCGCACCAGCGCGGTCGGACGGGGCCTGGCCTCCACACTGGAGGAACTGGGGCCGTCCCTGACCGACCGCCGGGCGGTCCGCGACGCGGCGGCGGCCGAACGAGCCCGCGTGTGGTCAGCGGCTCAGACGGAGGTGGAAGTCACGTCACTGTCGGCCCAGCCTTGGACAGCACAGTGGCTGGAGGAGATACGACGCGGCGGCACACTCGCCCGCCAGGACCCGAACACCGCGGCCACCGTCATCACCCATGCCGTCCAGACCCTGGCGATGCTCTTCCCCGGCACGGCCCCACGCTCCACCCCGGCCACCTGGGGCCGCGGCGAACTGGCCACCCGCGCCACCGGCTCGGCCCACGGCCTGGACGACGGCACGCTGCTGTCCCGGCTGGTCCTCCGCGGCATCGCGCTGGCGCACGGTGTCGAGCTCCCCGCAGATGCGCCCGCGCGCCGGGCCCTGTGGCGCACGGCCTCGGTCACCCCGGACGAGGTGTCCAGCACGGTGCTCACGTACGGCCTGTGCCCCACCGGCGGCACTTGGCGGGAGGCGGCCCTGCGCGAGCGTGCCGACCACCACATGGAAACTCACGTGACCCTGCGCGAGCTACGCACACTGAGGCTGGAGATGCCGCCTGGCACCCTCGTCCACGTCTGCGAGAACCCACGCGTGGTCGAGGCCGCGGCCGACGCCGACCGCACGGCGCCCCTCGTCTGCACCTCGGGAAGCGCGACGACGGTCGTTCTCTCACTCCTGGACGCGCTGGCGTCGGCCGGCTGCGCCTTCGCCTACCACGGTGACTTCGACTGGCCCGGCATCGCCCTGGCCAACCGGGTCATGCAGCGGTACGCGGCAGAGCCGTGGCGCATGCGCGCGGCCGACTACGAGTACCTCGCGACCCGCGCACAGGTGAACGGCACACCGTCGATCGCCCTCACCGGACCGTCGGTCGAGGCGGTGTGGGACACGGAACTGGCGCCCACCATGGACGCCCTGGGCATCGCCCTGCACGAGGAGTCGGCGCTCGATCTGCTGCTGGAGGACCTCGGGTGAAGGGTTCGGCCGCACGGCGGCTTGGCGCGGCGGTGCTCACCTACGACCTGCGCCCAACCGGCGACACCCGGCGCGAGGCGGCCGTGCAGGGTGAGCCCACCATCACGTGGAACCCCCCTGATCTTGCGAACTGCGCGGCCTGCATCTGGACGTACCACCTCGCACCCGGGTCCACGTCTGCGAGAACCCCGTGTGACCGAGGCTGCCTTCGATTTCGGCGAGCAACAGGGCGCCCCTGAGCTGTGCCTGGGGTTGCGTGTCGACGGTCGGCCTACCTCTTCTGTACACGGTGACGACGGCCCACTGCAGGTACGCCTCCGACGGCGATTTCGACTGGTCTGGCATCGCACCGGCCACAAGCCGATGGTGTAGCGGTACCACGCCAAATGCGCCCCCCAACAAAGCTGTCAGTCCTGCCAGGTACCCTCGACTCATCGTCAACGCGGCCCGACGGGCTTCCGCTCCGCCCCAGCGGAGTTCCAAAGGACATGCCCCCACCCGCACGAGTCTCTTCGTGCTGCCCGGGGGAAGTCCTTGCTGTTCCGCGCGTCCGCGAAAACGGTCGCCGTCATGGCGCTCGACGGTTCGCTGTTCCTGCACCTCACCGACAATTTCGTCCACATGCACGGCTACCGGCCCGGCCCCTCGGAGGTGCGCTCCTGGGAGCGCAGCATCCCCGTCCTCGCCACCGCGCTCAACGACGCGGGCCTGGGCGACGTGGAGGTCATGCTGGAGTACGCGCTACCGCTCAACAGCAAACGCGCCGACGTCGTTCTCGCCGGAGTCCACCCGGCCACGGGGGAGCCGTCGTACGTCGTGGTGGAACTCAAGCAGTGGAGCCAGGCCCTTCCCCACGAGGACGACACCACCCTCTGCCATGTCGACGCCTACGCCCACCCGGTCCTCAACCCGATCGAGCAGGTGCGCCGCTACTGCGAGTACCTCGTCAACTTCAACGGGGCGCTGGCCGAACACGGCCACCGGGTCAGCGGGGTGGCGTTCCTGCACAACGCCACCGAGTTCGGTGTGACCGGGCTGAGGGAGATCGAGCGCGACGGGCACGGTCTGCTCTTCACCGGAGAGCGCCGAGGCGCCTTCCTCGATCACCTCCGTACCAGGCTGAGCGACAAGCACCCGGGGTCAGGGGCGGCGGACGAACTGTGCGCAGGCGTCACCGTACCGTCGAAGCAGTTGATGTCCGTGGCCGCCGAAGAAGTGCGGGAGCGCACGCAGTTCGTGCTCCTCGACGAGCAGCAGGTCGCGTACCGGATGGTGCTCAACGCGGTGCAGAAGGCGAAGAACGCCGACCGCAAGGAAGTCGTCATCGTCACGGGAGGCCCCGGCACCGGAAAGAGCGTGATCGCCCTCCAACTGCTCGGGGAGCTGTACCGACGCGGCGTACCCGCGCTGCACGCCACCGGCTCCCAGTCCTTCACCAAGACGATGCGCAAGATCGCCGGGGCCCGCAAGCGTGAAGTCCAGGACCTGTTCAAGTACTTCAACAGTTTCATGACCGCCGAGAAGAACATTCTGGGCGCCCTGATCTGCGACGAGGCCCACCGCATCCGGGAGACCTCTGCCAACCGCTACACCCGCGCCGAGCACCGGACCGGCAGGGCCCAGATAGATGAACTACTCGATGTGGCCTACGTGCCCGTCTTCTTCCTCGACGAGCACCAGGTCGTACGCCCCGGCGAGATGGGCACCGTCGCCGACATCAAGGAGGCGGCGGCGAAGCGCGACATCCCGTGCCACGTCGTACCCCTGGACAGCCAGTTCCGCTGCGGCGGCAGCGACGCCTACCTGCGCTGGGTGGTCCGACTCCTCGGACTGGAGCCCGGCGGACCGGTCACCTGGGAGCCCGACGGCCGCATGCAGCTCCTGGTTGCCGAGAGCCCTCAGGAGATGGAGGCGTTCCTGGAGGCCCGGCGAGCCCAGGGCTACGGCGCCCGCATGTCCGCCGGCTACTGCTGGCGCTGGTCCCCGGAGCCCAGGCCCGGCGAGCCGCTGCCGCCCGACGTCGTCATCGGCGACTGGGCCCGCCCCTGGAACCTGCGCGGCGACCGCTCCGTCTCCGGCGCGCCTCCGGCCGCCCTGTGGGCCACCGACCCGGCCGGCTTCGGCCAGGTCGGCTGCGTCTACACAGCCCAAGGCTTCGAGTACGACTGGTCCGGCGTCATCATCGGCCCCGACCTGCTCTGGCGCGGTGACCGCTGGATCACCGACCGCACGGCGTCCAAGGACCCGGTCTTCAAGAGGTCCACCCCGGACGACGACGTCGACCGTCTGATTCGCAATACCTACAAAGTGCTGCTGACGCGCGGCATGGTCGGCACGGTCGTATATGCGACGGACCCGGAGACGCGGGAGAAGCTGCGGGAACTGGCGGGTGGGGTGGCGGCACGGGCCGCCGTGCCGGCCTGACGGACGGGCGGCGCTCGTGCGCCACGGAGTCGTCGCAAGCCCAGCTGGACGGACCCTGCTGGGCTTGGCACGGGAAGTGGCCGACCGGCGCATCCGGCAGCGTTGGCCAAGTCGGCACTCGCGAGGAGTCAGGTCGCGAATGCCGAGCGGCGCCCTCGTACCTGAGCCGCTATTTCCTCGTCAGCATGTTCAGTTCACACAGAGTTCGGTGGTACTGCAGGTATGCCTCGTCGATCTGATGGTCGGCGTGTCGGCGAAGGCTCCCCACGGAGTCGCCCCCATGTGTCCGCTTCACGATGCCGTCCACGTCAATGTAGATCTCGAGACCATCGAAGAGCACGTGGTGGTTGGGACAGAGGCAGAGCAGGTTCGGCAGTTCGTCCGGACCGTCATGCGGGGCCCCCAGTCCACGGATGTGGGCAGCCTCACTGTAGGGCCTGCGCTTGTACTGCAGGCGGGTCTCACAGACCTGGCAAGCATGGCCGTGCAATTCCTTGACCTGGGTGGCGATTGCGGCATTACGCACCAGCCGGGAGGAGGTGGACTCCCGGCGCGCCGTCGGGCCAGTGGCCCCCTCCGCGTCGGCTGCTTCTCGGCCGCCATCGCTCTCGTCTCCGTCGAGCAGACCATCGGCGGTCGTATACCCGGCGAGACCGACACGACTGAGCAACTCGCGCTGGTCGACGCCATCAAGGTAGGTGCTGCACAGCTTGACCACGGCTTTCAGGCGAGTAAGAGGGGTCCGTAGCAGTTCAGCGCTCGCGTGAGTGAGGCCTGCGACGGGTTGGGTCGCGGCGAGAACTCCTTCCTGCGGAATGGGGTCGGCATCGGGTCCTGTCCCGTGCACCTCCCACAGGCCACTGCCCTGCAAGTGCCAGAAGGGACACTCCGGGGTGACCTCGGAACCGGGCAGTTCGAATTCACTGAGGAGAGGGCTGATCTCCGCACGGAAGGTGGACCACGGCGCCAGGCGCGGCTTTCCCGCAGCGACGCGGGAGATCGCCCACAGAAGAGCCAACGGTTGATGGCGGCTGTGACCGTCGTTCCTCGAGCCACGATGAGTGTCGAGAGAGCCGATCCGATCCAGCAAGTCTGTTGCGGTCGGCTGAGGATAGGGGGCTGCAAGTGGTGTCGAAGGTTGCGGACCGGCCAGATGGCTTTTCTCCGGCAGGAGGTGGCCGACGTGGCGGTAGTCCTCGGCCGGCCGCAGGGTGAGGCTTCGCAGAGGTGCTCGAACGTTAAGGCGACGCAGTATGGGCGCGGCGAGAACAGGGGTGGAGAACTCCTCGACTTCTCCCAGGGCCATGATGTGTTCCCAGGTGGCGTTCGCCTCGTCGGTTCCCCAGACTTCCCGCGCCACGGGCGGGCTGTTGAACAGATGGAGGATGCGGGCGCGAGCGAAGAAGTGGTTCTCCGCATAGAAGAGCACGTCGTCGCCGACTCGACGGTCCCGTAGAGCGCGCACTTTCTCGTTGTTGACTTGTGTGGTGGGGGTGGACCCCCACAGTCGAGCGATCCCGTCCGGGTACAGAGCCGTCAGCGCATCCGCCTGTTCGCCGAGCGCGTCCCTGATGTCGGCGATCCGTATGCCCTGCCGTACTGACTTTGCGAAGTTCTGGGGGCCGCGATCCCGGGAACTGCCGCGGGGCTGGAGAACTATCTGCGGCACCACTTGCTGTGGTCCGTCCGTGGCGGCGTTCCCGTCCGTCACCGTGAAACCAAGCACACGCAGACGATGTGCCACTGTGCGCGCACCGCCACTGAATCCATCGGCCGACAGCAGGTCGCCGGTTGAGTAGAGGTGCGCTACCCCGGCGATGGCCTTCGAGTCATAGCAGTGTCCGTCCAGGACCAGCTCATATGTCGTCGCTCGCCCGAAGCCGTACCGGCGGCGAAACGTTTCGCGCCCCAGGTGCTGACACTCGTCGACCGCAGCCAGTACTCCTGCGCGCGTTATATCCCCAAGTCCCATACGCGGGAGCGTAGTAGGAAGGTATGACAATCTTTAAAGCGCTGGCGGCCCTGCGTCCCCGGAGTCGCCGACCAGTGATGCTCCGCTGAGTCCCCATGCTTCTCGCCGGTGCAGTTCTTTCAGGGGTTCGAGGGCGACGGCTGTGCGGGGGCCGCCGCACACGCTTCCGAGGCTGTGCGCGTGCCGGATTCCGAGAAGAGGGAAGGGTCGCAGTTCGAGGTCTCGCCGTGCGCGTGGGTGGTTTCCTAGGCTATGTCTCGTACTGGGTGATCCGAGATGGCCAGGTCCGCTGATGCGGAACATGCGAGTCCCGCCTCTCGGGCCGAATGTCCTGTACTCCCGTCCTTCACGTACTCTTCCCATGTACCAGGCAACCACTAGGATCTGCGACAGGCTCGCTCTCGGGGAACGGCGGGCCTGAGAGGAACGGAACGAGTGGGGTCAGGCATGCGGCAAGGCCGGTGGGTCACGGTCACCGAGTCCGAGTTCGATCACGAACACCGCGGCCTGGAGGCGATTCGGGAGAAGCTGCCGGACTCCGACCCCTGGCGTGCCTGGTCGAACTTCACGTTCACCGCGAACACCGGGCATGTCCGAGAGGTCGACCTGCTGGTCGTCGCGCCCGGCGGAATGTACATGATCGAGCTGAAGGACTGGCACGGCTCGGTCACGTCCGAGAACGGCACCTGGGTGCAGACCACCCCCGGCGGCCGTCGGCGCACCCACGGCAACCCCCTGCACCTGGTCAACAAGAAGGCCAAGGAGCTGGCGAGCCTGCTCGGCCAGGGCCACGGCGCCCGCCGGGTGTGGGTCGGCGAAGCCGTCTGCTTCACGGACGACGCCCTGCGCGTACGCCTGCCCGCCCACGACCAGAACGGCGTGCACACCGTCGCCGAGCTGGTCGACATGCTCAAGCAGCCCCCGCGCGACGAGCGGCGCCGCATCACCGCGATCGACTCCCGCGAGATCAAGACCGCGCTGGACCGCATCGGCATCCGCCGCAGCGAGGCCCAGTACAAGGTCGGCCCCTACGAGCTGGAGCGCACCCCCTTCGACTCCGGCCAGACCTGGGCCGACTACAAGGCGGCCCACACCGAGCTGCCCGAGCGCGCCCGTGTCCGCGTCTACCTCAGTGAGCGCGGCTCCGAGGCCTCCCTGCGCCAGTCCGTGGAGAACGCCGCCCGCCGCGAGGCGGCCGTCCTGCAGCGCTTCCGGCACCCCGGCGTCGTCTCCTACCGGCAGTACTTCCCGACCGGCCACCCCTCCGGCCCCGCCCTCGTCTTCGACTACGACGACCGCACCATGAAGCTGGACGAGTACCTGGTCCAGTACGGGGAGAAGCTCGACATCCTCGGACGGATGGCCCTGGTACGGCAGCTCGCCGAGACCATGCGCTCCGCGCACGCCCGCCGCATCCACCACCGTGCCCTGGCCGCCCGCTCCATCCACGTCCTGCCCCGCCCCGACGGCGGCCCCGGCAAGGCCGTCGGCGAGGAGGCCGCCTGGCTCAGCCCGCGGCTGAAGATCTCCGACTGGCAGATCGCCACCCAGCGCACCGGGGACTCCTCCCAGGGACAGGGCGCGACCCGGCTCGCGCCGACCGCGCTGTCCGCGATGCACCTCGCCGACGACGAGGACCCCTACCTCGCGCCCGAGCTGACCGCCCTGCGCCCCGACCCCGTCTCCCTCGACGTCTATGGCCTCGGCGTCCTCACCTACCTCCTGGCCACCGGCAAGGCTCCGGCGGCCAGCCAGGCCGAACTGCGCGCCCGGCTGGAGGCGGGCGAGGGCCTGCGTCCCAGCTCGCTGGTGGACGGCCTGTCCGAGGACGTCGACGAGCTGGTGCAGGCGGCCACCGCGTACAACCCGGACCAGCGCCTGCACAGCGTCGACGACTTCCTGGAGATGCTGGAGGTCGTCGAGGACTCCCTCACCGCCCCGGCCGCCGAGACCGCCGCCGAGGCGGTCGGCGCCCCGGAGAAGGACCCGCTGGACGCTGTCCCCGGCGACGTGCTCGCCGGCCGCTGGGAGGTCCGCCGCCGCCTTGGCACCGGCTCCACCAGCCGCGCCTTCCTCGTCCGCGACCTGGAGGCGGAGGCGCGCAGGACGCGTCCGCTGGCCGTGCTGAAGGTCGCCCTGTCCGACAACCGCGGCGACATCCTCATCCGCGAGGCCGACGTGATGGGCCGCCTGCGGCCCCACTCGGGCATCATCCGCCTCGTCGAACCGGAGCCGCTGAGCATCGCGGGCCGTACCGTCCTCGCGCTGGAGTACGTCGGTGACGAGCGCGACGACAGCGTGGACGCGGCGGGTGAGCGGAAGGCCCCGCGCCGCCGCGAGGAGACCGTCGCCCGCCAGCTCCGCGACGACGGCCGGCTCCCGGTCGACCAGCTGGAGGCGTACGGCGACTACCTCTTCGGCGCCGTCGACTTCCTGGAGGGCGAGGGCGTCTGGCACCGCGACATCAAGCCGGACAACATCGCCATCCGCATCCGCCCCAACCGCACCCGCGAACTGGTCCTGATCGACTTCTCGCTCGCCGGCTACCCCGCCAAGAGCACCGACGCGGGCACCGAGGGCTACCTCGACCCGTTCGTCGACGTCATCACCCGCGGCTCCTACGACTCCCACGCCGAGCGGTACGCCGTGGCCGTCACCCTGCACCAGATGGCCAGCCGCGAGCTGCCCAAGTGGGGCGACGGCAGCGTGCTGCCCCGGATGACGGACGCGAAGGAGTGGCCGTACCCGACGATCGCCGCCGAGGCGTTCGACCCGGCGGTACGGGACGGGCTCGTCGCCTTCTTCCGGAAGGCACTGCACCGCGACGCGAGCAAGCGGTTCCCCGAGCTGAAGCCCATGCGGGACGCCTGGCGCAAGATCTTCCTCGACGCCTCGCAGACCGTCCCCTCCAGCCACCGCACGCGCCACACGGCGACGTCCTCCGAGGCCGGAGCCGACGGCGAGGCCGTGCAGCGCGGCGTCATCGCGGACGCCGAGCCGGAGACCGCCGAGCAGCAGCGCGACCGCCTCGCCGCAGAGGTCGCCCTCGACACCCCGCTGAGCGTCTCCGGCCTCACGGGCGCCGCCCAGTCCTTCCTCTACGGCCTCGGCATCACCACGGTCGGCGGTCTCCTGGACTACAGCCGCCGCAAGCTCGTCAACGCCCCCGGCCTGGGCGCCAAGACCCGCAACGAGGTGCAGAAGCGCCAGCGGGAGTGGGGCGAGAAGCTGCGCGAGACGCCCGCCTCGCCGCTCACACCGGAGGGCCGGGCGGAGGCCAAGGAGGAGCTGGACCAGCTCACCGCAGCCGAGTCCGCCCTCGCGGACACCCTGGCGACGAGCGACGCGGCCGTCGGTCTGTCGGCGCGCGCCCTGCGCTCGATCAGCCTCGACGCCCTGGCCACGATCTTCGTCCCGGTCGTCAACAACAACGGCTCCAACCGCAACAAGGCCGAGATGGTCCGGCTGCTGCTGCGCCTGCCCGACGAGCACGGACTGCTGCCGGAGATCGGCGTCTGGCCCAAGCAGAAGGACGTCGCCGCGGCACTGAACCTGAGCGCGGGCCGCATTCCGCAGATGCTCAAGGAGGAGCGCAAGCGCTGGAAGGCAGACCGGGCGGTCCAGGCCCTGCGCTCCGAGATCCTCGAACTGCTCGCGGGCATGGGCCGGGTCGCGTCCGCTGTCGAGATCGCGGACGCCCTCGCCGTCCGGCGCGGCAGCCAGCTCGCGGGGCGCGAGCAGCGCCGGGCGCTGGCGCTGGCCGCGGTACGGGCCGTCGTCGAGGTCGAGCAACTCGTGCCGGACGAGGCCGAGTTCCAGCACCAGCCCAACCGCAAGGCGACGGAGGAGTCGCTGGGCGCCGGCCTGCTGGCCCTTGACGTCCGAGAGGACGACGCCCCGGACACCCCGACCGCCCCGGGCCTCTTGGACTACGCGAGTCGTCTCGGCCGTACGGCGGACCGGCTGGCCCGGCTGGACACCCTGCCGACGGCCGCCACCGTTCTGTCGGAGCTGGGCGCGCTGGAGATGCCGCCCGGCACCGTCGACTGGGACGAGCGCCGCATGGTCGAACTGGCCGCCGCGGCCTCGGTGAACGCGGCGGCGACCCCGCGCCTGGAGATCTACCCGCGTGACCTGTCGCTGGTACGGGCACTGCGGCTCACCCAGGCCGGTCTGGTGCGCTGGATCCCGGGCGTCCCGGAGGGCCGCCAACCGGGCCTGACCGGCGAGGACGTGCACGAGCGGCTGCGGGCCCGCTTCCCTGAGCTGACGGTGCCTGACGGTCGCGGCGGGCTGACCCACGACCTGCCGACCGCCGGCCCGCTGACCAAGGCCCTGCGCGAGGCCGGGTTCGAGCTGTCGCTCGGCACGCGGGAGGACACGAAGACGCTGCGCTACCTGCCGACGCGGGTGGACGACGCGTCCAGCTACCTCACGACGGGGGCCTGGCGACAGTCCACGCGCACGGGCGCGGTGACGCGTTACGCCGACGACCCGCTGCTCGCGAGCGCGGTGCGCGCGGAGGAGCGCCTGGTCGCGTCCGCGCGACGGGACGGTTACCGGGTACTGACCGTGAGCCAGCGACTCGTGCGGGACGCCATACGGGAACTGGGCGCCGAACGCCTGGGAGCTGAGGCCGTCTCGGTGACCGAGCTGTTCATCGAGGCCCTGCACGCCCAGGTCACGCCGGGCACCAAACCGACGTGGGAGACGCTGCTCAAGGCGGACGTCGCCAAGCCGGGCTCGACGGGCGCGCTGCGGTTCGCCGACTACGCGCAGACCGCGTGGGGTGCGGTCGCGCCGCGCATCGAGGAACGGCTCGGCGCAGGGAGCGGACCGGTGCTGCTGACGGAGGCCGGGGTGTTCGCCCGGTACGACGCGATGGGCGTCCTGCACCGGCTCGCTTCGGTGGCCCGGCGGGGCGGCCGTGGACTGTGGTTGCTCGTTCCCCAGAGTGACCCGGCGCGCGAGCCCCGGCTCGGGCAGGTGGCTGTGCCTTATCAGGCCGGCCTGGGGGAGTGGATTCAGCTTCCGGACACGTGGGTGGACAACGTCCATCGCGGGTCCGGCAAGGTAGTGGTGCGTAGTGTCGAGGGAGACGCGAAGTGATCGACCGCAAGGCTCTGTTGAACGACCTGAAGCAGCAGGTCAAGGCGGTCGAGACAGACCTCGGCAAGCAGGTGAAGGCGCTGGGTGATGTCGGGGCGCGGTTGCGCGCCGAGTACGACCAGGCGCGCAAGCTGGGGCGTACGGCGGCGACGTGGACCTCGTGGCTGGACGAGCGCGTCACGCAGGTCGCTGTGGCGTGGGTGCTGGGCACGGTGTTCGTCCGCTTCTGCGAGGACAATCGGCTGATCCCGGAGCCGTACCTGACGGGCGCGGACGGGGATCGGCGGGAGCTGGCGGAGGCGCGGTACGACGCGTATGTGGAGGTGGAGGAGGACCCGACCTACCGCGGGTGGCTGGAGAGGGCGTTTGAGGAACTGGGCGCGGGCCAGGCGGGTCGGCTGTTGTTCGACAGGCGGCACAACCCGCTGTACCAGATTCCGCTGTCGCATGATGGTGCGCGGGAGTTGGTGGAGTTTTGGCGGCAGCGTGACGAGGCGGGTGTGCTTGTCCACGACTTCACGGACCCGCTGAACGAGGACGGGACCGAGGGTTGGGACACGCGGTTCTTGGGTGACCTGTACCAGGACTTGAGCGACGCCGCTCGGGAAACGTACGCGCTCCTCCAGACGCCGGAGTTCGTGGAGGAGTTCATTCTCGACCGAACCATGACCCCCGCGGTGCGGGAGTTCGGCTACGAGGGCTTGAACATGATCGACCCTACGTGTGGGTCAGGGCACTTTGTGCTGGGGGCGTTCCGGCGGTTGGTTCGCCTGTGGGCGGAAGGCCAACCGGGGCGGGATGCGCATGAGCGGGTGCGGGAAGCGCTGAAGTCTGTGCATGGGGTGGACGTGAACCCGTTTGCTGTGGCCATCGCTCGGTTTCGGCTGCTGGTTGCGGCCATGGCGGCTGGTGGGGTGCGGACGCTGGCGGAGGCGGCCAAGTATGAGTGGCCGGTCAACCTGGCGGTCGGGGACTCGCTCATCAAGGCGCGGCGCTCCCAACAAGGCAACCTGTTCGGCGGAGTGGACGAGGATCTCGCGGACGAGCTGGCCGACTTCAAATATGCCACGGAGGATTTGAACGAGTACCCGGACATCTTGCGGCCGGGTCGGTATCACGTGGTGGTAGGAAACCCACCCTATATCACGGTGAAGGATAAGAAACTCAACGTTCTTTACCGGGAGCTGTACCCGGCGTGTGCCGGCAAATATGCGCTGTCGGTGCCGTTCGCTCAGCGGTTCTTTGAGCTGTCCAAGCGCGGTGACGCCGAGGGATTCGGCTACGGCAAGGTTGGCCAGATCACCGCGAACTCATTTATGAAGAGAGAGTTCGGAGCCAAGCTCATCGAAGGGTACTTTGGGCACGCTGTAGAACTGACTGAGGTCATCGATACCTCAGGGGCCTACATTCCGGGGCACGGAACGCCAACGGTCATTCTTGTCGGCAGGCAGCGAGGGGGGGAAGCGCGCTCGCCGGTCATCCGGACTGTCCGCAGCGTGCAGGGTGAGCCATCCGCGCCAAAAAACGCCGAAGAGGGTCATGTCTGGCAGGCGATCGTCGAGCAGATCGATAAGCCTGGCTCGGCAAGCCAGTGGGTATCTGTGGACGACTTGGATCGTGAGAGGTACTTTGCTAAGCAACCCTGGGTGCTCGCTGATGGCGGTCAGGAGATGCTGGACCAGATCAACACGGCCCGGCAAGCGGTCCTGAAGCGCGATCTGCACCGGATTGGGTTCTACGGGATCATGGGGTCGGACGACGCCATGAGCGCGGTTCCGCGCACCTTCAAGAGGGTTGCCGCCGAGTCCGAGTACGTCCGGCGGCTCGTCGTAGGTGACGAAGTGCGTGACTTCCAATTTGCGGACGGGGATGACGCCTTCCACCCATATGACAGTCGACGCGAGCTGGTTCGCCCGAATGCCTTCCCCAACCTGGCCAAGTGGCTGTGGCCCTATCGGACCGAACTGGGAAACCGTGCAACTTTTTCGGGCGGGACGTACTTCAGGGACGGCCGGCCTTGGTGGGAGTGGCATCAGCTTCCAAAAGATCAAGGGGCGCACCAGTGGGCCATCTCGTTCGCGTTCGTAGCGACGCACAACCACTTCGTGCTGGATCGAGACGGGAAGATTGCCAAGCAGTCGGCTCCAGTGATCAAGCTGCGAGAGGGTGCGAGCGAGGATGAGCATCTGCGGTTGCTTGGGTTGCTCAATAGCTCCACAGCTGGCTTCTGGCTCAGGCAGGTTAGCCATGACAAGGGGCGCCCTGGCGCGGACATCGCAGGGGCCGATGAACCTTGGGAGCACCGGTTTGAGTTCACCGGAACCAAGCTAGAAGACTTTCCGCTTCCCTCTGATGTCCCCACGACGCTTGCTTCTGCCATGGACCATCTCGCTCAGGAGTTGGTTGCTACTAGCCCATCTGCCATTGCGTCGAACGCTGTCCCTGCATCGGCGGCACTGCGAGAGGGCCGAGAAAAGTGGGAGTCTATCCGTGGCCGGATGATTGCCACTCAGGAGGAACTGGACTGGCAGGTGTACGCACTGTATGGCCTCCTCGATCGGGAGATCGCTGCTTCTGCTGCTGACATCCCCATGATCGCCTCGGCTGAACGTGCCTTCGCCATCGTGCTGGCCCGCAAGCGGGAACGCGGTGAGGTCAAGACCTCGTGGTTCCAGCACCACAACCACAAGTTCACACCTGTTACTGAGATCCCCGCCCACTGGCCCGCTCCCTACCGCGAGGTCGTCCAGAAGCGCATCGATGCCATAGAGTCGAACCGGGCCATTGGCATGGTCGAGCGCCCCGAGTACAAGCGTCGTTGGGCCACCGAAGGTTGGGACGCACTCCAGGAGAAGGCCCTCCGCTCCTGGCTGCTCGACCGCATGGAGAACCGCGACCACTGGTTCGACGAGAACGGTCAGCCGACCATCCTCACCCTCTCTCGCCTCACCGACGCCCTCTCGCGCGACGAGGACTTCGCCTCCGTGGCCAAGCTCTACGCGCCCCGCAAGGACCTCCCCAAGGTCGTCGCAGAGCTGATCACCGACGAGCACGTACCCTTCCTCTCCGCTCTGCGCTACAAGCCCGCCGGGCTGAAGAAGCGCGCCGACTGGGAGGAGGTTTGGGACCTCCAGCGCAAGGAGGACGCCGCGCCCGACGAGCCGGCCAAGCGGAAGATCCGGGACTCCATCCCTGTTCCGCCGAAGTACACCTCGGCCGACTTCCTGCGCGCCTCCTACTGGAAGGCGCGCGGCAAGCTGGACGTGCCCAAGGAGCGGTTCATCTCCTACGGGCAGACCAACGCCGCCACCCCCGAGCTGTACGGCTGGGCCGGCTGGGACCACCGTGAGCAGGCGCAGGCACTGGCCACGTACTTCACCAACACCGCGCTGACCTCCGAGGAGATCACGCCGTTCCTCGCCGGCCTGCTGGAACTGCAGCCGTGGCTGTACCAGTGGCACAACGAGTTCGACCTGCTCTACAGCGGCTCCCCGGCGGACTTCTTCGCCGCTTACCGCCAGCAGTTGCAGGGCGAGCACGGCCTCACCGACGACGACCTGCGCGCCTGGCGCCCCCCGGCCACAACCCGAGGTCGCCGCGCCGCCACGAAGAAGTAGCCCAGGAGGCGGCGGCCACCGAGCCTCGGCCGTCGCCTCCCTCCAACCCGTCCGTCCGCAGCCCCGTCCCGTGCCGCACCCGTAAGGAGAGCGAGACACACCATGGCCCAGCAGCCACTCCTCCGCGATGTCATCGACATCAAGGAGTCCATCTCCACCTCGGACTTCGTGCTGTCCCTCGCCGAGGCCACGACCCCCGAGGGCGCCGAGCACGCGCTCAAGGACTACGTCGTCACGGAGCGGCTGCTGGAGAACTTCGACGAGGCCCTCGACCTCATCAAGGCCGCTCTGGACGGGGACCGCTCGAAGGCCGCCTACCTGCACGGTTCCTTCGGTTCCGGCAAGTCGCACTTCATGGCCGTGCTGTACGCCCTGCTCAGCGGCAACCCGGCCGCCCGCGCCCGCACAGAGTTCGACTCCGTACTCACCAAGCACGAGTGGCTCGGCACGGACGGCAAGAAGTTCCTGCTCGTGCCGTACCACATGCTCGGCGCCAAGGCCCTCGAACAGCGCGTGCTTGGTGGCTATGTGCGTCACGTCAAGCGGCTGCACCCCGATGCGCCCACTCCGCAGGTGTACCGGACGGACGGACTGTTCGACGACATCCGGGCCGACCGCGCCAGCTACGGCGATGCGGCCGTCATCCAGCGCCTCAGCTCCGGAGAGTCCGACGACGGCGATGAGGACGAGTGGGGCGAAAGTTTCACCTGGACGCCGGACCTCCTCGACACGGCGCTGACCGCTGAGGAGGTGCACGAGGCCGGTGAGGTCCTCAATCTGGTCAACCCCTCCACTCCCTCCGAGCTGCGAGCACGTCTCGTTCAGGACGCGATCACGCGCCTCTCGCCCAGCTTCGCCAAGAACGCCGCCGAGGACGAGCACGGGTTCATCTCCCTCGACGCCGGTCTCTCCGTCATCGCCGAGCACGCCAAGTCGCTCGGCTACGACGGCCTGATCCTCTTCATGGACGAGCTGATCCTCTGGCTCGCCACTCTCATCCACGACGAAAAGTTCGTTGCCCGCGAAGCCAGCAAGATCACGAACTTCGTGGAGGGCGGCGACGCCCGCCGCGCGATCCCCGTCGTGTCGTTCATCGCCCGTCAGCGCGACCTGCGCGAGCTGGTCGGCGAGGAGGTCTCCGGCGCGGCCGAGTCCTCCATCCAGGACACCCTTAACCTGGCCTCCGGGCGGTTCGACAAGATCACGCTTGAGGACCGTAACCTCCCGCAGATCGCCCACGCCCGTCTCCTCAAGCCGAAGAACGACGAGGCGGATCGGCTCATCGACGCGGCCTTCGAGCAGACCAAGCGGGTCGGCACCCAGGTGTGGGACACCCTGCTCGGCTCGGACAAGGGCACGACCGGCGCGGACGCGGAGTCGTTCCGGCTGACGTATCCGTTCTCGCCGGCGTTCATGGACACCCTCGTCCACATCTCGTCCGCGCTGCAGCGCTCCCGTACCGGTCTGAAGCTGATGGGCCAGCTCCTCGCCGACCACCGCGACGAGATCCGGCTCGGCCAGCTCATCCCGGTCGGCGACCTGTACCCGGTGATCGCGGAGGGCGGCGACAAGCCGTTCACCGACAGCCTCAAGGTGGTCTTCGAGGCCGCCGACAAGCTGTACAAGACGAAGCTGCGGCCGTACCTGCTCAGCTCGTACGACATCACCGAGGACGACGTCGAGCAGTACTTGAACCGGCCCGGCACCCTCGGCGACCCGCAACTGACCAACCGCTGCCGCCTGTTCGTGGGCGACAACCGCCTCGTGTGCACGCTGCTGCTGTCCGCACTCGCACCCAGCGTGCCCGCCCTGTCCGAGCTGACGATCCGCCGGCTCGGCGCGCTGAACCACGGGTCGGTCATGGCGCCGATCCCGGGCAGCGAGGTCGGCATCATCAAGAACAAGGTCGCCGAATGGGCGGCCCGATTCCCCGAGATCAAGGAGACCGGCACCGACACCAACCCCGGTGTCCGGCTGGAACTGTCCGGCGTCGACGTCGACTCCGTCATCGCCAACGCGCAGGTCAACGACAACCCCGGCAACCGCGTCGCCCTCGCCCGGCGGCTGCTGTCGGAGGAACTCGGCGTCGAACACGGCCCGTTCGTCGACGAGCTGAGCTTCGTCTGGCGCGGCACCGCCCGCACCGCGGAGGTCGTCTTCGGCAACGTCGCCGACGAGGACGAGCTGCCCGACCACGACCTGATGCCGCAGCAGGACGGCTGCTGGCGGATCGCCATAGACCTTCCCTTCGACGAGGGGGAATGGGGGCCCGTCGAGGACGTCAACCGCATGCAGCGGCTGCGTGAACGCCAGCAGGGCGAGCGGTCCCGCAGCATCGCCTGGCTGCCCGCGCACCTGTCCGCGCAGCGCCTCGCCGACTTCCGGCGGCTCGTCGTCATCGACAAGGCCCTCGCCGACGAGCACCGCTTCGACACCCAGTACGCCGGCCACCTCAACGCCGACAACCGCAGCCGTGCCAAGGGCCTGCTGGAGACCCAGCGGGACGCCCTGCTCAAGCAGGTCAAGGGCGCGTTCAAGCAGGCGTACGGGCTCGCGCAGAAGCAGGCCGCCGACGTGGTGGTCGACTTCGACGACCACCTGGTGGCCCTGCCCGACGTCGACGACCTCACCCTGTCCTTCGGGCAGTCCCTGCACGACGGCATCCGGCACGTGGCGGGCAAGCTGCTCGCCCACCAGTACCCGGCCCACCCCAACCTCGACCCCGACGCGGCCGGCACCGCCGTCAAGCCCGTCGACGCGCGCAAGGTGTTCACCCACGTACGGGCCGCCGCCGAGGCGCGCGACGGACGTGTCGAGGTTCCGGCGGGCGACCGCAAGCTGATGCAGCGCGTCGCCGGACCGCTGCGCCTCGGACAGCAGAAGGAGGCGTACTTCGAGCTGTCCCGCTACTGGGCCGAGCACTTCCGGCAGCTCGCCAGCGCCCAGGGCGTCACCGGCGACCTCACGCTGATCACGCTCACCGACTGGACCGACCAGCCCGAGCCGCGCGGCCTGCCCGACTTCCTCGCCCGGCTCGTCGTCGCCTCGTTCGCCGAGATGGACGACCGGGTGTGGGTGCGCGGTGGCACCGTCCTCGACCCCGCGCCGGAACTCTCCGCGATCAAGGATCACGACGCCCTGCGCAGCCAGCCGCTGCCCAACGAGGACGACTGGACCACCGCACGGCAGCGCTACGAGACGATCTTCGGTCAGAAGGCGCCCACCCTGCGCCGGGGGCGCATGGTCAACCAGTTCGCCCGCCAGATCGTCGAGTCCGCCCGCGCCCTCAAGGAGGACGCCGCCGAACTCGTCCGACGACTGGAAGAGCACGCCACCTTCCTCGGCCTCGACGAGACCGACGACACCGGACGCCTCGCCCTCGCCCGACGCTCCCTCCAGTTCCTGGAGACGCTCACCGGCGGCGCGGCGCAGAGCGGAGCCGGGGCCAAGAAGACCGTGGAGGCACTCGCCGCCTTCGACCTGGGCGAGGTCAGCGCCGACCGGTACGGCACCTCCGTCAAGCAGGCCGGCAGCGTCGCCCGCGCCGTGACCGAGGCGTCCTGGCACACCCTCGAACTCGGCATCGGCCTTGGTGCAGAAGGCGCGGCCCTGCTCGACTCGCTGCGCAACGTGGCCCGTGGCGACCAGCGCACCGCAGACCTGCGCGAGGCGCTGAAGCGCACCGAGCGGGAGATCCTGTCCCTGATCAAGCGCAACCAGGCGGCGGCCACCCCGCCGCCCGCCCCCGTCACACCCCCGGTGGCCACGGACCCGGCAAAGGCCGACGACCTGTCCCTGAACACGGTGACGAGCGACCCGCGTATCGACTTCACCCAGCAGCCCACCGCCACCCAAGGCACCGGCACGGCAGGGCAGTCCGCAGGCCGCCGCACCACCACCGCCCGTCAGGCGGTCAAGGCGCTGGAGTCGGAACTGACCGAGCTGGCGAAGAGTAACCCGGAAGCCACCATCGAGATCACCTGGCGGGTGGTCGACTGATGACCACCACCGCTCCCGCCTCCGACTCCGCCGCCGTACCGGGCGCGGTCCGGCTGAACACCGCGACCGTCACCCAGTACCTCTCCTCCCAGCCGCAGCTCGCCGCCTCCCTCCGGCCAGGAGGGGAGGACCGACGCAGGGCCGTCCTGCTGCGTTCCGCGCCACAGTGGGACGGACCCGCCGAGCCCGCCTGGGCCGAGGGCCGCACCGCGCGCGTCACAGCCGCGCTGTCCCCGCTCGCCGTCCACGAACTGGTCCTCGACCACCTCGCGGGCCGCGCCCCCGGCCCCGCCGTCCTCGTCGTCCTCACCGACCGCGAACAGCACGAACTCGACCCCGCGATCATCGCCCGCGTCCACAAGAAGGCCATCGACACCGTCGACGGCTGGGACGTGGTGCGGGAGGCCTTCGGCGCCCGGCAGATCGATCCGCGTCTGAAGGACGCCAACTGGGCCGCCGAGGCCCTGCTCGACGCCACGCCGCCTGGCGGCTGGCCGCCCGTCTCCGGCGGCTGGCTCTCCCGGCAGTACGCCCTCACCGCCCTCGCCCAGCGCCGCCTGCGCCTCGGCCGCTACGACACCGACAGCGCGGTCGCCCCGGCTCATCGGCCCGGTGACGAACGGCTCGACGCGCAGACCCTGCTGGACTGGTCCACGCGCGCGGGCGGCCCCGAACGGCTCCTCGGGCTGCGCGGCCCCGAACGGACCGGGCTCGCCGCCTTCCTCGCCGAGGACGACCAGGCTGGACTCGCCGGGCGTGCCCTGCTCGCCCTCGTCGACGCCGAACGCGGTGGCGACGCGGTCGCCTTCGGCCTGGTGTGCGCGGCTCTGTGGGAGCACGCCGAGCCCGCTCCCGAGACGTATCAGGCCCGCGGCAGGGCCGAGCGTTACTTCGGAGACCGGCCTCCGGCCACCGGCGATCAGCTCGACACGCTGGTGTCCGTCTTCGGCAGGGCCGCGGAGAAGTACGTCGTCGCCCTGCTCGCCACCGGCCACCGGACCGCCGGTACGACGGATCCGGACCGGGCGCGCGAGGCCCGCCGACTGACCGGCATCGTCCTCGACCGGGCCGGGGTCCTGGCCCGGCAGTTCGGCGCGGAGAAGGCCGTCGAGTCCAGCCCGGTGATGACCAGTGGACTGGAGGCCCGGTTCACCGCCGTGGGACGTGCCCTCGCCGCCGACACGGACGCGGTGGCGGACGCCGTACGGCACCTGGCGGAGCACGAACTCGCCGGTGACCCGGAGGAGTCCGCCCGTATCGAACGGGCCCGGATGGGCCAGCGACTCGCCCGCTGGCTGGCCACCGAACCGCCCGCCGAATCACCCACCGTGGGCGACGCCATAAAGCGGCACGTCTCCGAGACCGGCTGGGTCGATTTGGCCCTCGAACACATCGAGGCCGGCGGCGACCCCGACCCCGTGCTGAAGGCCGCGTACGACGCTCTTGGCACCCGGGTCCGTGAACGGCGCCGCGCGATCGACGCCTTCTTCGCCCGCACACTCGCCGTCTGGACCGAGTCCGGCACCCAGCCAGGCTTGATGCTGACCGTGGAGACCTTCCTCGACCAAGTGGTGAAGCCCGTCGTCCACCACGGCGAGGGACGGCGCGTGCTGCTCCTCGTCCTGGACGGCATGAGCGCCGCCATCGGCAACGAACTCGGTGAGGAACTGCGCGGCACCTGGGCCGAGTTCGACCCTCTGCCGCAGGGCGCACCGCAGCGTCGCGCCATGGCCGCCGCACTGCCCACCCTCACTGCCGTGTCCCGTACCTCCCTGTTCGCCGGTCGGCTGATGAAGGGCACCCAGGCCGACGAGAAGCGGTTGTTCCCCGCACACAGGCTGTGGGGCGGTGCTCCGGCCGCCGTCTTCCACAAGGACGACCTGCGCGCCGAACAGGCCGGGGACACCTTCGGCCCCGCCCTCACCGAAGCGCTCACCGACGGCAAGACGCACGTCGCGGTAGTCCTCAACACCATCGACGACCGGCTCGCCAAGGAGCAGAAGCTCGGCGACGGCGCCTGGCACGTCGATCATGTCGCTGGGCTACGTGACCTGTTGCGGGTGGCTGCCGCCCAGGGCATGGCGGTCATCCTCACCAGCGACCACGGGCACGTCGTCGACCGGCATGGTGTGAGGGTGGACGTGGCGGAGACGCCCTCCGCTCGGCACCGCCTCCCCGGCGGTGGTCCGCTCGCCGAGCAGGAGATCACGCTGTCCGGTCCCCGGGTCGTCTGGCCCGAGCCCGGCGCGACCATCGTCGCCCTGTGGGACGCCGACTCCCGCTACACCTCACTCAAGGCCGGCTACCACGGAGGCGCCGCACTCGCCGAGTTCACCATCCCGGTGCTCGCGTTCCTGCCCTTCGGAGCGGAGCCGCCGCAGGGATGGCGGGAGTTGGGGGAGCAGCGGCCGGAGTGGTGGTCCACCGGCACGCGGACCGCTGATCCTGTCGTGGCCCGTCCGGTGGCCCAGGCCGCAGTCCCGGCGAAGAAGACGGCGGCCAAGCCGAAGAAGGAACAGGCCGAGCTCGCGAAGACCCACGACGCCCTCTTCGACGTGGCCGTCACGGCGGGTGGCGACGACACACTCGTCACCCCCACCCTGGTCTCCCCGGACGAGACCTTGGTCAACGGCCTCCTCACTTCGGAGACCTACCAGGCCCAGCTGGGACTCCTGGCCCGCAAGCCGCCGCAGGAACAGATCAGGAAGGCGCTCGCGACCCTCGTCGACGCGGGCACCCTCCCGGTCACGGCCCTCGCCCAGCGTGTCGGCCTGCCGCCCACACGGGGCGACGGCTTCGCGGCCGTCCTGCGGCAGCTTCTCAACTACGACGGGGTCCAGGTCCTGGAAACCCTTCCCGACGGCCGCACGCTTCGGCTGCACACGGCCCTGCTGAGGGACCAGTTCGAGCTGCGGTAGAGGTGAGGGTAGAGGTGAGGTGCTTCGCTCGCCTACGCCAGCCCGGCGTAGGCGGCGAACGCGCTCCACTGCTCTACGGAGAAGGTGAGGCAGGCCGCCAGGGGCCTCTTTGAGTCCCGGACGTGAACGGCGGCGGGTGTGGTGGCGACCTCTACGCAGTCGCCGCCACTCGTTCCGCTGTAGCTGCTCTTGAACCAAGCGAGTTCACCGGACTGGTCGGCGTGCGGATCAGTGCTCATAGCTCCCCTACCATGCGCTCGACAAGGCGTGAGGACTCCTCAGTGCTGAGGGCCTGCGTCCGCAGCATTCCATATCGCAGCCAGAACTCGCTCACCTCGTGGCGATCCGACCTGACGCTGACAATGTCTTGGGTCTCGACATAGACGTACTGCTTGCGGTCGCCGGACTCCAGAAGGACCATCCCGCCGTTCAACCCACTGTGCGCGCCCCGAGCCGTGGGCATGATCTGCAGTTCGACGTTGCGCATGGCCGAGCACTGCAACAGGTGCTCCAACTGTCCGCGCATCACGTCGACGCTGCGCACCGTGCGCCTTACCGCAGCCTCTTCCACGACGAACACGAAAACGATGGGAGGGTTCTTGCGCGTCAGCAGCGCCTGTCGGGCCAACCGGGCTGCTACTCGCTGCTCGATGGTCTCTTCGTCCAGCGGCGGGAAATGCGCTTCAAGCAGCGCCTCCGCGTACTGCTGGGTCTGAAGCAGGCCGGGAATCAGCAGAGGATCGTAGGAGAAGCGGCTGACGGCTTCGGACTCCAGCAGCGCGAAGTCCTGGAAGAACAGGGGGAGCTTTGCTCGGTCCACGTCCTCTTGGAGAACTCGGAGAGCGCCACCCGCTTCCAACACCCGTTCCGAAGCTTCGGTGAAGGAGACCTTCGCAGGCCGCCGCCCCTGCTCCACCGAAGCCACCTGCTCCACCGAGTACCCGATCGCGTCCGCGAGCCCCTGCTGCGTCAGCCCCGCCCGTTCGCGGAACAGGCGCAGCAGCTTGCCGTAGGCGCTCCACACGGCCGGCCGTTCCTTCTCCGGCCTGCGTCGGCCCGTGGTCTGGCACGTGCGCTCCGCTGCCCTGCCCATGTCGCCCCCTGATCTGCCACAGTCCTGGTGCGACCTGCTCAACGACGCCGCGGTTCAGCCGATGCGCGGTGCGGACCCGTACAGCGGCCGTACAAACCCGTACTGGAGCCGTACCCGCGATCGGCTACCACCCTCCGACCTGTCAAGGACGGTGGCTGGGACGAGACGGTCACCGCATGAGACTGGCCGACACCACTCCCGAACGCTCCGCCTCCACCGAGCAGTTCACCGTTCGCCTCAGCAGCACCAGACGTGGTGCCCGACTCGCCCGCCGCCTCACCGCCGAGCGGCTCGCCGCCTGGGGGATCCCGTACGACTCGGAGGCCTCGCATGCCGCCGTGGCCGTCACGGCGGAACTGGCGGCGAACGCGATCACGCACGGCCGGCTGCCAGGCCGGGACTTCCAGCTGTCGCTGGCACGGCTCCCGGGCAGAGTCCGTATCGAGGTCGTGGACACCCGACCGGAACGCCTCCCGAAGACGGCAGCCTTGCCCACCGGTCCCGACGCGCTGGAGGCGGAGACGGGCCGGGGCCTGCTCCTCGTCGCCGCGCACGCCCACGGGTGGGGTTGCCAGACGCGAGACGCCCACACGAAGACCGTGTGGGCGGAGATCACGCACCCGTCGTGAGCCGGATGGTCCGGCGGGGACCGCGCGATCAGGAGACGAACGCCCGCAGCAGTGCGGCGAAGGCGGTCAGCTCCTCGATCATCTGCTTGGGGAGCGGCTTCTCGTCGAAGTGGGCGATCCGGTTACGGATGTCCTTCACCCGCCTCAGGCGGCCGATGAACTGCTCGCGGGGCATGTTCGGCCACTTCAGGGCCTCCCAGTTGAGATCGGCGCGCTCGGCCAGCGACTGCTTCGTCTGGTCGCCGTCCAGGAGCCTCAGGTAGTCGCCGAACATCAGGTCCGACACCTGGCCGGTGCGGTGTTCGGGCTTCTTGTTCGTCTGGACGGCCTTGACGGACTCCTCGTCCAGGGCCGCGCCCAGGCAGCGGCGCAGCAGGGACTCGATCTCCCCGACGATGAAGAAGGGCCGCGCCGACCCTTCGAAGCGCTCCGTGACGTCCGCGGCGGTGACGATGCCCGACAGGCAGCCGTCGTCGCCGCGCACGAGCAGGTAACCGTGCTCCTTGACCACGGGGAGGGCGGCGAAGAGCTCCTGGCGCGCGTCAGCGACCGGCAGGGAGTCCTTCTCCATGGCGTTCTCCAGTGTGGCGGGCTTGCCCGCCTCGTACATCCTGGCCACGGAGCCCCAGGTGATCACGCCGTGGATCTGCGCCATGCCGGTGGTCACCGGCACCTGGGAGAAACTTTCGGTACGCATCAGGAAGGTGGCGTGTGCCAGGGAGTTGCCCAGGGTGACGCCGCGCACGCCCCGCTTGGCCGACGGAATGTCACCGAGCAGCAGCCGCTGGGGAAGTGAGGGGAGGGCCTCGTCCGCATCCTCCCCGGCGTCGCTCTCGACGGACCCGGCCTGCGCGGGGACGGAGGCGATGGGGACCACGTCGACACTGCTGCGCAGCCCGCAGACCGCGAAATCCGGCAGTGTTGTCAGTCCCGAGTCCGCCAGCGCCTGCGAGATCAGGTGCACCGTGCGGTGGTCGCGGACCCGTACCTGGAACAGGTCGAGGATCTCCTGCACGGGCACGGTGCTGCCCTTGAGCGCTGCGAGACCCTTCTCGCTGGGCCTGGTGGTCATCGGGCGTCGCCCTCCGACAGGTCACGGAGCATGGTGCGCTTGCCCATGGCGGACTGCACCAGGTCCTGCAACTGCCGGGAGCGATCGGTGTAGAAACGCTTGTAGTCGCTCTCGCGCAGTGCCTCCGGATCGATCAGGTGGGTGGCGATCACGTCGTCGAACCACTCGGGGCGCATGTCGGAGGCGGCGATCAGGGTGGAGAGGTAGGACGACGGAGCCCCCATCATGTCCATCGTGGCACGGTAGGACAGCGGGGTCTTGTTCACGATGGAGTTCGTCGGCAGACCTTGGCTGTTGCCCCGGCGGAACCAGGCCTTGGGGAAGATCTGCCGGACGTCCACGCCGTACTCGTCGAGCCGCCCGGGGCTGAGCGGGGCGTCCGTGTAGTGCCAGTCGACCGCACCCTGCTTGATCAGCAATGCGTAGATCCCCTTGTAGGCGGCGCTGTTGCGGGTGGTGAGGCCGTCGAGCCGCTCGGCGAAGAAGAAGGCGTCCGTGACCGTGTCGGGTGCGCGGTCCTCCTGCCGGATCCAGTCGACGAGCTGCTCGACGTCCCGGGTGAAGCGCGTCTCGGTCGAGCCGCCGTACATCTCACCCAGTACCCCGCACCAGTACCACTGCTCGATCTTCTCCTCCGGCCCCAGGCCCTCCATTTCGTCGCCGCCGAGAATGGCGCGGACGGCCGCGAGCGGGACGAGCTGTGTCTTGTACGGAAGGTCGTTGGGCCGGACGATGCACTGCCGCTCCAGGAAATCGCCCACCCAGGCGAAGGCCTCGGCCAGTTCGGGCGCCAGGCGGACGAAGTCGGCCAGCGGAAGGTCCAGCAGGTCGCGCCGCTTGCAGGACACCGCGGCCCCGACACCCGCCTCCTTGCGCTCCCAGGTGCGTACCAGGGCGATGGCCTGCAGGAAGTCGATGCTGCTCAGGCCGTTCTCCAGGCCGCTGTCCAGCCGGCCGAAGACCGGGTACTTCGACGCCAGCGCCTGCTTGATCTCCCGCCACACCTCGGGAAGCTGGTAGTAGTCCCCGGTCCGTTCCACGTACTCGGGGTCACCGGCGTAGGTGGCGGTGAGCAGTTCGAAGACGTTCAGAGGCACGCCGCCGGTGTTGACGCGCTCGAACACCGCGCAGACGGCGTCCATGGAGGTCGAGGCGGCCAGCCGGATCATCGGGACCTGGAAGGCGCGGACCTGCTGGAGGACGAGGTCGTCGAACTGGCCCCACAGGTCCCAGTTCCGCTCCTCGTCCGCCTTGATGTAGTTCCTCTTCCACTGGTTGACGCGCTGGGCGTCGAAGACGAGGTGCAGAGGGAAGAGACCCGCCGCGCACTCGGCCTCCTCGGTCCTCAGATCCAGGACCACCGTGCGGTTGAAGTCGGTGCGGAAAACCTTGTCCGCCGGGACGGACAGGATCGCATCGTCGCGGTCGGCGGACGGTCCGACGGCCTTCTCGATGTCGACGTAGTACCACAGCTCGATGGGCTTGCCGCGGGAGTCCGACGTCTCCACCGGGGCGTCCAGCCACAGTGCCTGGAAGAGGGAGGTGAGGCGCTGCTGTCCGTCCAGCAGCAGGAGGTCCGCCTTCGGATCGCCCTCGGGGCGGGCCCCGGTGAGCGTGCGGGAACGGAAGCGGGTGGCACCACCGGTCTGCAGCGTCATCACCACGCCGAGCGGGTAGTCCAGCGTCACTGTCGCGATGATCGCCCTGATCCGGTCGTCGTCCCACTTCCAGTTCCGCTGGAAGTCGGGCAGTTGTAACGCCCCGGAGGCGACATCCGCGAGTACGTCCCTGAGCTTCAGATTGTCCAGTGCCGCCATGTGTCTCTCTTCTCACCTGTCACGCGTACAGAGAGTGATTCCAGCAGCGCTCTGCGGTGACCGTCAACCTGTACGCCGAAGAGCGAGATCACCGCGAGCACCGTCCAGTTGAGGTTGCAGGCCCACGGCTTCGAAGAGAGCGACAGCAGGCTCACCGCGGCCTGTGGCGGGATGCCGCAGACAGGGGCGGCCCGCTTTCCACCAGGCCGCCCCTGAAGTCGCTACATGTTGTTGCGCTTCACGTGGTTGAGCACGTTCATCCCCGCGCTGAGGACGGCGATGAACACACCACCGCTGCTCGTGAGAGTCGCCAACGGGCTCACATCGAACGCCATCGTCGTGACGGCAGTGCCGAGAGAGACCACACCGGAGACGAGAGCGACGATGGTGATGTCACGGGCCGGGTGGTGGCACGCCTGATGGGTCGAGTTGGTCGACACCGTTCCTCCATTGACTTGTTGGCTCGCTAGCGGGAAGAGGGCACGACTCACCGAGGTGAGTGGTCCTTCCCAGCGATGCGCGTACGAGCTCTAAGGGGCCCGCAACCAGCAGGTTGCTGGTAAGTGCGCGCATGAAGAGCGAGTCAATGAGTCCCCCGGGAGTGCGGTGTCGGTCTGCGGAGCCATTGTGCCGCCCGCGACGTTACTGCGCGGATCGTTTCGGGGGCATGGCCGAATATCGTCGGTGTGGTGTCCGACTGCGACCTTCGCCTGAGCGGTGACTCAGTCGCGGGTGCTCGTAGGGGCTGCTCCCGGCACCGGACGGCAGCGCTCAGAGCACGGCTTCGGCGTAGCCCGGCCTGACCTTGTTGGTCATGTGAGCGAGGACGGCGAGGAGTCGGCTGTGATCGGGGCGGCCCCGTGCAGGCAGGCGGCGATGAGGACTCGGCTGGGCGCCGAGGACGACTGCGCAGGCGCAGATCAGCAGCAAGCCGACCAGGGGGTACCACCGCCCGCGACGCGATCGCGGGTCGGGTACGCGCTGGAGGTGAACACGCAGACGGCGTCATCGTGCTGGATGGGGGCCGGTTTCACCAGGACGGCAGGGATCCGGGGGACGGAGCGGCAGGCACGGGACCACAATGTGACCAGCTGACGAAGACACCCTGGTGATCACTGGC
Source organism: Streptomyces sp. NPDC052064 (assembly GCF_055585925.1). Lineage (NCBI taxonomy): Bacteria > Bacillati > Actinomycetota > Actinomycetes > Kitasatosporales > Streptomycetaceae > Streptomyces > Streptomyces sp. NPDC052064. The sequence continues at coordinate 144,928 of NZ_JBVJJE010000006.1, read as the reverse complement.
TTCGCGCTTGCGCCTTGACGCAACAACTCCCCCTGAACCCATGCAATCTTCGCGGTCCCGGGAGTTGCCACCGCCCTGCCGTCGGTCAGGGCGCTGACACCAAGTGAGTGCGAGCGCGCCTGCGCCTACGCGGGCAGCGCGGGGAACACGACCACCGAGCCGTCCTTGTCGCGGGCGATCTCGATCGCCACGTCCGTCGTGGGGCCGTTGGCCATGACGCCGTCGCCCAGCCTGTGGATCCGGTTCGCCGCGCGCATCAGGCGGTCGACTTCACCGGTTGTGAAGACGGGCCGCAGACCTTGCGGGCGTGCCAACTCCAGCGCCGACAGGCGCCCCAGGACACCGACGATGCCCGACTCCAGTGTGTCGAGGCGCTGCTGGTCGGCCTTGAGTGCGCGGGTGAAGTTCTCGAACAGGTTGCCGGAGTCGGTCTGGGCGTGCTCGACGGCCTGCAGGACGATGACCCGCCGCTTCAGCGCAACGGCCAGAGCGGCGAGTTCGAGGTGGGCGCGGAACGTGCCGCCGTCCTCGTCGACGCCCGGGAACGACTTGGTCAGCGTGCCGATCTCGACGGCCTTGTCGTCGGGCAGCTCGTCGAGTGCGCTCTGCCACCGGGCGAGGCGACGGTCGGCGGCGGCCAGCGCCTTGCTGATGGCATGCACCGCCGAGTCCAGTCCCAGCGAGGCACCGAGCTTGCCCTGGTCGAGCAGAACGGCGGTGGCCTTGTCGATGGCATCGCGGCAGCCGTCGAGTTCGCTGCGTTCGTCGTTGAGCTTCTCGTCGTGCAGTTGCTCCAGCAGTTCCGTGATGCGTTCGATGGCCTGCTGGCGCTTGGAGTCGGCGTTCGCGCTCACCCCCACCGCCACGGCCATGAGCACGAGAGGCGCGGCCACGGTGAGCGCGGCGCTACCGGCGACCGCTACGCCGGCTGTCGCACCGGCTCCACCGACCGCGCCCGCCGCCGCCGCTTTACCGACCGGCTCGAACGTCGCGCCGGCGGCGATGCGGCCCGTCGCCGAGTTCACGAGTGCACCGTGGATGCGACCGGCCGACCCCTTCGCCACCATCGGGCGAACGATGCCCTGACCGAGCTGGGCAGCGACCTTCGCCGGGACAACCATGCGATACAGGCCTTCGCCGGCAGCGGTCGCCGTGGCCGGCGCGGAGGAACCTCGCGCTGACTGCGTGATGAGCTGCGACAGGTGCTGTGCCAGGGGACTCGCGGCGTCGAGCGGGATGCCCTGGCCTCGGTCGAGCTTGGCGGGCAGCGGATGCACCTCGAGTGTGGCGATCGGCTCGTCGGCCAGGGCCGCCAGCACACCGCGCAGTTCAGCCAAGCGCTCAGCCGTCATCGGCTCGTCTCCGGCCAGTGCGGGCACCCGGACGTCACCGGTTGCCAGCGTCCACACCGGAACGATTGCCTTGCGGTCGTCAGTCATCGTCTCCCCTTGTTTTCCGACAACAGCCTACGGCTGACATCCGACAAGAACGGCATGAACCTCATGTATTCAGCTACGGGCCCTGTCTCCTGGTGAACTGACGATCTGGCAACGGAAGAGCGCCTCTCAGCTCACCGGATCATCGGCGGGCGTCGACGAGAATCAGGACGCTGATCGGCCAGCCTTCCCGCGCCGTCGTACAAGGCAGAGGGCCCTGATCACTTCTTGGACTTCTGGAGTTTGGCGGCAGGGATGCGCTTCTTGCCCATATCGATGATCAAGCCGGCGGCCTTGAACGTGAGGTTGAGGGCGACGGTCTCAGGAACCTGCTGGTCGGGGCTGAGATGTCCGGTGATGTAGTCGCCCATCCGGACATCCGGGTCCAGGCGCTTGAGGACCATGTAGGCGATCGACTCGGCCTCGACCTCATTGCGTGCATGGGCCTTCACGGCACCCTCGTCCGAGAGAGGCCGCACGTACCGGTCGGGCCAGGTTTCCCCGGGGCCTGCGCCGAGGTGTCCGCAGAACAGGTGGCCGAGCTCGTGGGTGAGCGTGGTGTACCGGTCCAGCAGAGATAGATTCCGGTTGACCTCGATCTCGAACAAGGTCGGGTATCTCTCCGGTGGGTCCCCAGGCCTGCTACCGGGACGCTCGACGGAGCTGCCCGACCTGCTGCGGTATATGCGTCCGCAGGACGAGGCCCCGTGGTCGACCAGGGTGAGCCGGATCCCCAGAGGGGCGAGGTTCGTCTCCGTGTGGTGCCAGACCTGGGCGACCTCCTTCTCGCTTGCTCGAGAGGACACCGATACCGGTGCGGTGATCCCCTTGGGCAGAGGCAGAGCCCCGGGCAGGGCTTCTGTGTCCCCGACGTCGTACACGAGCATGTAGGGCCCACGGGGCTGGAAGATCAGCAGCGGCTGGGCACCGGGCTTGAGCACCCGCCGGTACTTCGACATCCACTCCGAGGAGGACAGGACATAGCGTGCCCCCGGCTTCTGGATGTGGACCACCATCGCGTTGAACGGCGCGTACCGCTTGAAACGGCCGACGAACTCAACCATCTGCAGATAGTCCGAGGACGAGCGATAGCGCTGGGCGCCGCGGACGAGATCGTCGATCGAGTCCTTGGCCAGGTCTGCCTGGGAGAGCTCGACCTCCTCGTCCCAGGGCAGTTCGAGCCCATGCTGCACATTCACCGGTTCCTCGTGATCGAGGGGAATCTCGCGCAGCCGCTTCCAGTCCGCGAGTTGCCCATCGGCCCAGCCGGGCTCGACCATCGCCGCGAACGACAGCAGCCCGGTCACATGGGCGTCCAGCTCGGCCAGATCCTTGAACTTCTGGTGACGGCGATGCTGCTCGATTCCGAACGACGCGGCCCCTCGTACATGCTTGGTGATGCGGCGCTTGTACTCGCGCGTCAGGCGAGGAGCGGGACCGTCGACGAGGATGCCCAGCACGCTGCGGCGCGCACCGGGACGGGCCACATAGGTCTTCTTCGGGTTGAGCCTCATGCCGAGCGGTTCCAGGGCCTTCTTCACTCCGGCCACGAGACGGTCGACCTCGTCGTGGTGAAAGAGCGCACGGCTCGAGAAGTACAGGTCGTCGCTGTAGCGGGTGTAGCGCAACCCCAAAGACTCGGCCTGGTGGCTGATTACCTCGTCGACGTCGCGCATGATGATGTTCGACAGGTACCCGCTTGTAGGAGCGCCCTGCGGAAGGAAGCCCTCGCGGGTGTGCTTGTAGACCAAACCGGGCCGGAGAATGGAGAAGTCCTGCCCGGTGGCTTCCAGACGCACGCTGCGACGCCCGGTGCCACGGTTCGTCCAGGTGTGGTTCGGCTCCGGCGGTGACACGGTGACCAGCCGGGCCGTGGTGTACGTGCCCAGGGTGCGACCGTTACGACGCAGGACGATTTCCCGGCGGCCCTCGTCGTTCTCCGCAAGATCGAGCCGGTATCCCCGTTCCGCCGGGTGAGTCCAGGCGTCTTTCAGAGCGGCGTAGACGTGCCGTTCCCGGATACTCCCGAAGAAGTCTGCGATGTCCAGGCGGATCACGGTGTGGGCTCGCAGATGGGCGGCAGCGCAGTCCACGACCGAGCGGCCACGTCGATAGGCGAACGCTGCCGGGTGTGGCTGAAAGCCGGCTGGAAGAGTTTCCAGGCGGGCCAGGATTTCCTGCTGTATCTCGGACAATCGCGTGACCGGGGCGTGCAAGGTCCGCAGTCCGCCGCGACGCTTGGGTATTCGGTGCTCGGTGTACGGGTAGATCGAGCCGCTGACCACCGCCTCAAGGAACTGGTCCGGGGTGAGATCCGCGAAGTCGTCCGTCGTCGTCACCGAACCGGCTCATCCCTCCCCGTGAGACGCAGTCGGCGAGCCTCACCTTGAGTGTGGTTTTTCCAAGCCCGACAGGGCGGGCGGTCCGCTGTATCCCTCCGCCACCCTGTGCAAGCACAGGGACCGATCCCCAGCACCCGGTGTGATCAGCACCGAGGTGCCCCAGACCGGAGGGCCCATCGCAAGGGATGGGTTCCTGAGACCCGCCGACTGCGTTGAGCCGGATCGTAGCCTTCCTGCAAGTCGTACTCACAGGCAGGTCGCCTGATGACACACCGAACTACGCTGCTACTCAGACTGCTTGGCACCACGACACGGCTGCGGCGTAGACCTACATGTGATCGTCCCGAACGGTGAGGGTGGCGGCGTGTAGGGTGACGCGCTCGGCTTTACATGGTTATGAACCGGACATCATGATCCCTCTCCGAGGCCCTGATGCACAGAGAGATGGAACACTGGTCCCCGTGAGCACCACCGGATCGAGGCGCCCCGCCCAGGTCAGCGCCGCCCGCCGCCGCACCGTCATCGACGCCTTGCGCCGTGGCGCCGTACCCGAGAGCGGGCTGGACCTGCTCGCCACCGGGCTGGACCGTTTCGAGACGGCTCTGGACGCGGAACTGGACGCCGTCGCGTCCGGTGGGTCCGTGTTCAAGGCGGTGCGCGGTGAGTACGGGTCCGGCAAGACGTTCTTCACCCGGTGGCTGGGGGAGCGGGCCAAGCGGCGCAACTTCGCCGTGGCCGAGATCCAGATCTCCGAGAACGAGACTCCGCTGCACAAGCTGGAGACCGTCTACCGGCGGCTCACCGAACGGCTCACCACGCCCAGCTTCCCGCCCAGCGCGCTGCGACCGGTCGTGGACGCCTGGTTCTACGCGCTGGAGGAGGACGCCCTCGCTGCAGGCGCGACCGAGGAGGAACTGCCAGAAGAGGTCGAGAAGCTCCTCGTCGCCCGTCTCATCGAGGTGTCCCGGCATGCGCCGTCCTTCGCCACCGCACTGCGCGGCTACCGGACGGCACTCGCCGAGGGAGACGAGGCCACCGCCGCCGCGGTGCTCGCCTGGCTGGGCGGCCAGCCGCACGTGGCCGCCGCCGCACGCCGGTCCGCTGGGGTACGCGGCGACCTCGACCACTTCGGCGCGCTCGGCTTCCTACAGGGCCTGCTCACCGTGCTCCGCGACTCCGGGCACACCGGCCTCTTCGTCGTCCTCGACGAGGTGGAAACCCTGCAGCGGGTCCGGTCGGACGCCCGCGACAAGGCGTTGAACGCGCTGCGGCAGCTCATCGACGAGGTCCACTCAGGGCGCTTCCCGGGCCTTTACCTGGTGATCACCGGCACGCCGGCCTTCTACGACGGCCAGCAGGGCGTTCAGCGCCTCGCCCCGCTCGCCCAGCGGCTCGCCACCGACTTCACCACCGACCCGCGCTTCGACAACCCCCGCGCCGTGCAGATCCGGCTGCCCGGCTTCAGCCAGGAGTCCCTGGTCGGCCTCGGCATCACCATCCGCGACCTGTACGCGGACGCCGCTGAGGCGCCCGAGCGCGTAAAGAGGGTCGTCGACGACGCCTACGTCGCCGATCTCGCGCGGGCCGTCGGCGGGGCGTTGGGCGGAAAGGTCGGTGTGGCACCCCGGCTTTTCCTGAAGAAGCTCGTCGGTGATGTCCTGGACCGCGTGGACCAGTTCGACGACTTCGATCCCCGGCAGCACTACCGGCTGACGGTGGCGAGCAGCGAACTCACCGACGTCGAGAGAAACCTGGCCGCCTCGGTCACCGGCGGTCCCGCCTCGGCCGACGACTTCGACCTGGAGCTGTGATGGCGCAGGACGGCAACCAAGTCGGCGACACCGCGAACGGCGACAGCCCGGCCGACGTACTGGACCGGCTCGATCCCGTCGTCCTGCACCACATCGTCAACACCCTCGGCTGGCCCGACCTGCGTCCCCTCCAACGGGCGGCGATCACGACGCTCATGGGCGGCGAGGACGCCGTACTGCTCGCCCCCACGGCGGGCGGCAAGACCGAGGCGGCCTGCTTCCCCCTGCTGTCGGCCATGACCGAACAGAAGTGGACCGGCACCTCGGTGCTGTACCTGTGCCCGCTCAAGGCGCTTCTCAACAACCTCGTCGGCCGCGTCGACACGTACGCGCAGTGGCTGGGGCGGCGTGCCGCGCTCTGGCACGGCGACACCAAGGAATCCCAGCGGCAGCGCATCCGCACTGAGGCGCCGGACGTCCTGCTCACCACGCCCGAGTCGCTCGAGGCGATGCTGATCGGCGTCAAGACCGATCACGCCCGGCTACTGGGCGGCGTACGGGCCGTCGTCGTCGACGAGGTGCACGCCTTCGCGGGCGACGACCGGGGGTGGCACCTGCTGGCCGTACTCGAACGACTGGAGCGTGTCACCGGCCGTCCCATCCAGCGGATCGGACTCTCAGCGACCGTCGGCAACCCCGATCAGTTGCTGCACTGGTTGCAGGGCGCGGGCGCCGGAAACCGCATCGGACAGGTCGTCGCCCCTGGAGTGCAACTGCCGCCCGCTCCCGGCACAGCCGGACACGACGGCACGGCTCCGACCGACCAACTCCCCAAGCGCGCAGGAGAGGTGGAGCTCGACTACGTGGGCTCCCTGGACAACGCCGCCAAACTCATCGAGGCCCTGCACCGGGGAGAGAAACGGCTCGTCTTCTGCGACTCGCGGGCCCAGGTCGAACAACTGGGCGCTGCGCTCCGGGCCCGCGAGGTGACCGTCTTCCTGTCCCACGCCTCCCTCTCCGTCGACGAACGCACCCGCTCCGAACAGGCCTTTGCCGAAGCGCGCGACTGCGTCATCGTCTCCACTTCCACCCTCGAACTCGGCATCGACGTCGGTGACCTGGACCGTGTCATCCAGATCGACTCACCGGCCTCCGTCGCCTCCTTCCTGCAGCGCATCGGCCGCACCGGCCGACGCCCCGGCACCGTACGCAACTGCCTGTTCCTCACCACCCGCAAGGACACACTCCTGCAGGCGGCCGGCCTGCTGCTGCTGTGGTCGCGCGGCTGGGTCGAACCGGTCCTCCCGCCGCCCGAGCCGCGCCACCTCGTCGCCCAGCAGCTCCTCGCCGTCACCCTTCAACAGCACAAGCTCGGCGACCAGTTGTGGGACCGGCAGTGGAACGGACTCGCCCCCTTCGACCGCTCCGCCGCCCCCATCCTGCGCCACCTCACCGAGGAGGGCTTCCTCGACGACGACGGCGGCTTGCTGTTCGTCGGCCCCGAGGCCGAACGCCGTTTCGGCAGGCGGCACTTCATCGAACTCACCGCGTCCTTCACCGCACCACCCCAGTTCACGGTGCTGTCCGGACGCATGGAGATCGGCCGCACCGACCCGAGCGTGCTCACCGAGGAACGCCCAGGGCCCCGACGCCTGCTGCTCGGCGGACGCAGTTGGCAGGTCACCTACATCGACTGGCTGCGCAAACGCGTCTTCGTCGAACCCGCAGACGGCGGCGGCATCGCCAAGTGGATGAACGGCGGCATCGCCGGGCTGTCCTACGCCCTCACCCGCGCCATGCGCGAGGTGCTGCTCGGTGCGGATCCGCCCGTTTCGCTCACCCGGCGCGCCGAGGCATGCCTGGCCGAACAGCGCGAGAGCGACGCCCCCGACACCGTGCACCCGGGCGGCACACTGATCACGCGCGTCGGCAGCGACGTGCGCTGGTGGACCTGGGCCGGCTACCGCGCCAACGCCACCCTCGGGGCAACTCTGCGGTCGGTCACGGACCCTCTGCAACGCCCCACCGACTGCTGGCTGCGCCTGCGCGAAGACCTCACCCCGGCCGACTGGCGCGCGGCTCGCGAGAGTGTCGGCGAGAGCTTGGTGCTACCCGATGTGGACCACCGGGCCGTACGCGGACTGAAGTTCTCTGCCGCTCTCCCGGAACGTCTCGCAGTCGCCACGGTCGCGGCCCGTCTGGCCGACTTCGAGAGTGCTCGCGCGGTGTTGTCCGAGCCTGTGCGTCTGGTCGGCTGAAGCTGCCTCTTGCCGGGCATCGCGATGCAGCAGACTCATCCTCACGGCCTTCGTGCTGGACGTGTGTTCCTTGGTCGGAGCACATGTTCAAACGAAGGCCGCTTCTGCGTACGGCAGTTACCGGACCGAGTGATCAAGTTCTACGCACCATTCGACGCCGAAGGTTAAAGATCAAGTTAGTGCTGCAGCAGTATTTTGGTGTCTGTCCTGGGACGATGCCGGGCGGCTGGAGTTGTAGCGGGACGGTAGCTGATCAGTGGCGGTCTGGCAGCGGCGGGGCAGCCTCCTCACGTGATCACCGAGCATGCTGCCGAGCAGTGGGACCTCGAACTGGACGACCTCTTCGTGCTTCTCCTGCCCGGGGGGCAGGGCGCTCGCCTGACCTCCCGGGCTTCTGCCGCCGCTACTTCGTCTTGCGGTTCGCGGAGAAGGCAGGCTCTACCCCCAGCACTTCGATCATCTCTTCCATTTCGCGGACCTTCCGGCGCAGTTGCACCAGTTCCTCGCGCTCGGCCACGGTCAGCGCGCCCGCCGGCTCTTGGCCTCGCTCCGCCGCCAGCTCCTCCGCGATCGCCGCCGCGAACGCGTCCACGTCGCCCTCGGTGGTGTCGAAGGAGGTCATCCAGCGGACCTCGCCGGCCTGCTCGTCCCAGGTGTAGAAGCGGAAACGCTTCTGGAGACGCTCGGTGACGGCCGGCGGCAGGACGGCGAAGATCTGATTGGCCTGCACCGGGCGGGGGATCTCCAGGCCCGGCAGTTGGCGCACCGCCTCGTACAGCCGCTGGGTCATCGCGTTGGAGCGGGCCGCCGAGCGCAGCCAGAGGTCGCCGCCCAGCAGCGCCTCGAACTGCACCGACATGAAACGCATCTTGGAGCCCAGCTGCATGCTCGTCTTGCGCGGGTGGGCCATGCCGCGCACCGCGTCCTCGTTGAGCACGATCACCGCCTCGCCGAAGAGCAGCGTTCTTGGTGCCGCCGAGCGAGAGGACGTCCACGCCGGCGTCGGTGGTCATCTCGCGCAGGGACACGCCGAGGGTGGCGGCGGCGTTGGCGAGCCGGGCGCCGTCCAGGTAGACGAGCATGCCGAGGCCGTGCGCGTGGTCGCAGATCGCACGGATCTCGTCCGGCGTGTAGCAGGTGCCGAGCTCGGTGGACTGGGCGATCGAGACGACCCTGGGCCGGGCCCGGTGCTCGTCCTCGAAGCCCCATGCCTGACGGTCGACCAGCTCAGGGGTGAGCTTGCCGTCCCATGCGGGCACCGTCAGGAGTTTGATCCCGGCGACCTTCTCGGGTGCCCCGCCCTCGTCGACGTTGATGTGGGGACTCGCCCCGGCGGGCCGGCAGGGCGAGTACCAGGCGGTGTTCTCCCGACACCAGCAGCGCGGGCGCGTCGGTGCTGGTGACGATCCAAGCGGCAGACCGACCGTCAGCAGCGGGTGGTACAGCTCCAGAGCGCCGCACACCAGCGCGACCGCCACATAGCGCACGTCCCGCAGCGCGGCGCTGCGCAGCACCCCGCCCGGCGCCTCGGCGGCGGCGGCCCGGGGCCCGGCGCCCGCGGGCAGCCGCATCCCGAGCAGCACGGCGATGGAGAACAACTGGAGGGCGGCGTTGGCGAGGACCGTGGCGTACAGGGCGGTCGAGGTGCCGGCCGCGATGGCGGCTCCGGCCAGCGCGGCGCCGCCGAGGAAGCCCAGGTTGAACAGGTCCCGGTGGGCCGGGGTCCTGGCGAGGAAGGCCGCCGCGCGAGGCTCTCCGGTGCCGCCGAGGCGCTGCCAGACGAGTTCGGCGAGGTCCGGCATCACCGGGAACGCGAGCAGGGACAGGCCCTTGAGCCACCAGTAGGCGCCGTCTTCGGCCGCGTGGGCGACCGCGTCGTCGGCGCACCAGCGGTCGAGGGCCGCGACCGCGCGCAGGGTCGAGACACGGGCGCCGTCGAGCGCCGCGGACTGCTCGGCGAGCAGGGATTCCAGGAGGTCGGCGACGGCCGGGGCGGGCGCCTGCGGCGGCCCCTCGGGCAGCCGGCTCCAGGCGGCGTCGATCCGCTTGCCGAGGCCGTCGGCGAGCGTGGCGTTCGCGGTCTGAAGGAAGTCCGCCGTCTCGAAGCTCGCCGCTCCGGACTCCAGATCGGCCCCGGCGAGGTAGTACCGGACGGTGTCCACGCCGATGGCGGGCGACGCGGCGATGTCAGCCGCCCAGATGGCGTGCCGGGCGCTGGTGGAGAACTTCCGCCCGGCCAGCCGGTAGAAGTTGTTGATCAGGCACCGGTCGTACGGCTTCATGTCGCCGTGCAGCAGGCTGGTGCCGACGATCGAGACCAGGGTGGGGATCACGTTGTCGATCCCCAGGGTGGTGATGGTGGTGACCCCGGAGTCCGGATCGAAGGCGTTCACGCCGGTGCCGGAGAGCCGGCCGTGGACGGCGCCGGCGAGGCGGGCGAACATGAAGATCCCGGCGTACGGGAAGAGGGCGCGCGGCACGTCCGGCTCGGGTCCGGGCAGCGGAACCCCTCACGTCTGCGGGGCGCTCAGCCGTACGGTCAGGCCGCCGCGCTCAACGAAGCGCGCCACGGTCGCCCGGTAGCGGTCGGCGACGCCCAGATCCACGAGCGTGGCGTCCAGGACGTCGCGGTCCGGCAGCCGCAGGAAGAGGCTGGAGATCTCCCGCCAGGTCAGCGGCCCCTCGTCGAGCAGGGGGCGCGGCTCGACGACCGACTCGGGCAGGAAGTGCGCACTGCACTCCTCGCAGAAGTAACTGGCGATGCCCGCACCGCACTCGGGGCAGCGGCCCCGGAGCCAGCCGCCCACCACCCAGCGGTCCGACGCCCCGCAATAGGGCACGCGCTCGGTGCGCGTCACCACCGCGCCCCGGGCCGTCAGCCGCTCGATCGAAGCGGCGACCTCCTGCTCGAACTGCTCTCGCCAGGGCTGCTCATCGGGGACGATGAACGCGTCGACGCCGATGCGCAGGGCCGCCAAGTCGTCCTGGATGCGCTGTCCGTAGCGGGCGGCTACCTCGCCGGGCGTGGAGTCCTCGGCGTGCGCCTTGAGCGCCACGTACGACTCGTACACATCGCTGCCGGTGATCACCAACGGAAGGTCGCCCCGGACCCGCAGATGCCGCGCGATCATGTCCGACCACAGGAAGGGGCCGCCGACGTGGCCCAGGTGCAGGGGGCCGTTGGGAGTGGCCTCGGGCGGCACCAGGAGGTAGTGCCGGGGGGTGGGCCCCCGGTCAGCAGGCTCATGTCCGCGGTCTCCCGTCGAGCAGGTTCAGTGCGTCCTCGGCCATGGCCGGGGCGAGTCGATAGCCGGAGCCGGAGCCGCCGATGGCCATGACCACGTCGTCTCCGCCGACCGTGTCCACGACCGGCAGACGGCCGGGGGTGAAGCAGTCGCTGAAGACCCGGCCGCCGGGCAGGTGCGGCAGGAATCCCGGAACGTGCCGGGCGAGCAGGGCCCGGGCGAGTTCCCGGTCGCGGGCGTCGATGGCGAGCGGTTCGTCGGGGCCGCGGTCCCAGTCGGGCGAGGTGATGCTGAAGATCCAGTGGCCGCCGGGGCAGTGGGGCAGCAGGAAGGCGTCGGCGTCCTCCAGGGCGAGTGCCGGGGCGCCCGGCGGGGGCGGCGTCATGATGTGGAACGCCACCACCTTCTTGACCCGGGCCCCGCACGCGCGGGCCGCCGACGCCACCGGGCCGTCGAGGACCCAGGGGCCTGGCGCGAGGACCGCCCTGGCGGCGGTGATCCGGCTGCCGTCGGCGGCGACCAGTTCGACGCGCCCGCCCGTACGGCGTACTTCGGTGACCCGGAAGCCCTCCAGGAGGGTGTTGTCCAGGCGGCCGAGGACCTCGTCGAGAAGCCGGTCGGTGAGCCATGGGGGCTGACCCACCGTCATGGGAGCGGTAGCCAGGAGGACTTGGGGGTCCGCTCGCTGGCCGCAGGTATCGCCCACTACTGTCGTCGGCCCCGTGCGCGGCTGAGGCGGCCACCGGGCAAGCCGGGTGGCCGCCCTGCGTCACAGGGGGCGCAGCACCTCCAGACCGATCGCGGGCGCGGCCTTGTCGAGGTCGGCCAGGCACCCTTCGCGGGTGTCGCCGACGACGGTGACCAGGGCGTAGCGGCCGGCGACATGGCCGTGCGGCGGCAGCCGCAGCTCCTGGCCGGGGAGGGCGGCCGCCAGGGCGGAGTCCACCCCGGGGGGCAGCGCCGCGCGGTCGATCGACACGTGGCGGGCGATGCAGTCCGCCTCCGGATAGTGGAAGCGGACGGCCGCCACGCGGTGCCGGTCGGGGCTGATGTCGGGCTCGTCGCCGCAGGCCACGCGGGCGGCGACGAGCGCGGCGTCGACACCGAGGGCGAGCCGGCCGATGTCCGGGATTCGGTCGCCGCCGATCCGGGCGTTGATCTCCACGACCTTGGGGCCGGCGGCGGTCAGCCGCAGTTCGGTGTGGGTCCACCCGGTGGTGAAGCCGACGGCCCGGTGTGCACCGGCCACCACGTCCCGTACGCGCGGGTCGTCCATCAGCGGGTCGCGGCCGTCGACGAGGTGGCCGACCTCCTCGAAGTACGGCGGGTAGCCGCAGTCCTTGCGGGCCACGAAGGCCAGCGACATCCGGCCCTCGTACCAGGCCGCGTCGACACTGATCTCGGGGCCGTCGAGGTACTCCTCCACCAGGACGTCCCCGGGGGCCACCTCCACGGCGCCGGGCGCGGTCGCCGCGCGGGCCAGCCGGAACCGGCCGGCCAGCAGGTGGGCGGACTCCACCTTCACCACGCCCGTACTGGCGTTCAGCGCCCGGGGTTTGAGCACCAGCGGGTAGCCCACCCGCGCGGCGGCGGCGCGGGCCTGCGGGAGCGAGGTGACGGGCACCGACTCGGCCTGCGGCACCCCCGCGGCACGGAGCGCCTCGCGGGTGGCCCGCTTGTCGCGGCACCGCAGCACGGCCTCGGGCGGGCTGCCCGGCAGGCCGAGCAGCCGGGCCAGTTCGGCGGTCTGCACGACCCGGGTGTCGTCCCAGGTGATGACCCCGGCGCAGCCCAGGCCCCGGGCGGCGGCCGCCAGCGCGGCCGGGTCGGCGGTGTCGAGGACGGTGTGCCCGGTGAGGTACGGCGCCTCCCAGGTGGGCGCGCGGTCGGCGAGCAGGTGGACGTCGTACTCTCCGGCCACCGAGCGCAGCAGGTACTCCCGATAGATCTGCGAGCCGGCGCCGACGAGGGCGAGTGTTCTCCTCATGCGCGTGCCTCCGCCTCGGCGAGGTGGGCGGCCAGGGTGCGTACCGTGCGGTGCAGGTAGAGCTGCGGCAGGGGGAAGACGGGCATCCGGGCCTCGCGGAGCGCGGCCAGCAGCCGTACGGCGAGCAACGAGTTGCCGCCGAGGGTGAAGAAGTCGTCGTCCGGTCCGACGCGGAACCCGAAGACCTTCTCCCACACGCCGCGCAGCCGGGTCTCCAGGTCGCCGGCCTCCTCGTCCGCAGCGGCCGGTGTGCTCCGCACGCCGGCGAGGGGCTCCGGCAGCCGGGACGTGTCGATCTTGCCGTTGGGGGTGAGTGGGAGGGCGGGCAGCGCGGTGACCGTCGACGGGACCATGTGCTCGGGCAGGAACCGTGCCGCGTGGCGCCGCACCTCCTCGGTTCCGGCCGAGGGCGCGGCGCCGTCGGGGCCCGGGCCCCCGTCCCCGCCGCGGAGCACCACATAGGCGTCCAGCCGCGCGCCGGCCGCGTCGCCCGGCTTCTGCCGCAGCACCACGGCGGCCGCCGCGACACCGGGCGCGTCCAGCAGCCGGGCGCGGATCTCGTCCAGCTCGATGCGGAAGCCGCGCAGCTTCACCTGGTTGTCGAGGCGCCCCAGGTGCTCCAGTCTGCCGTCTGGCAGGAGTCGGCCCCGGTCGCCGCTGCGGTACATGGGGCCGGGGGCGTACGGGTCGGGGACGAAGCGCTGCGCGGTGAGTTTGGGCCGGTTCAGGTACTGGCCGGCCACTCCGGCCCCGCCGACGTGGATCTCGCCGGCGACGCCCGGGGGCAGCTCGCGGCCCTCGGGGTCGAGGACGTAGAGGTGCCAGCCGGGCAGCGGGTGCCCGACGGACCTCGAACCGGTCAGCGCCTCGCGGCGGGTGACGGTCTGGGCGGTGACGTGCACGGTGGTCTCGGTGATGCCGAACATGTTGACCAGCCGGCACCGCGACGCCGGGTGCCGGTCCAGCCAGGACAGCAGCGGGCGGGTGTCCAGCGGTTCGCCGCCGAAGACGACCAGGCGCACCGAGTCGGTCACCGGTTCGGCCCGGTCGGCCTCCATCAGCTGGGCGAACGCGCTCGGGGTCTGGCTGAGGACGGTCACCCGTTCCTCGCCCAGCAGCCGGGCGAACCGCTCCGGGTCCCGGGACGCCCAGTAGGGCACGACGACGAGCCGGCCGCCGGTCGTCAGGCAGCCCCAGATCTCCCAGACGGAGAAGTCGAAGGCACTGGAGTGGAAGAGGGTCCACACGTCCCGGCCGCCGAGCCCGAAGTCCGCGCGGGTGGCGTCCATGAGGGCCGCCACGTTGCGGTGCGGGACGACGACGCCCTTGGGGCGGCCGGTGGAGCCGGAGGTGTAGATCACGTAGGCGGCGGCGTCGGCGGAGAGCGGTCCGGGCGCCGGCGCCTGCTCGTCCGGGTCCGCAGCGGCGAGGGCGCCGGGGTGGACCGTCCGCACGCCCTCCGCGGCGGGAAACGCGTCGGACTCGGTGACGACCAGGGACAGTTCCGCGTCCTCGGTCATGTACGCCAGCCGGTCGGCCGGGTAGGCGGGGTCCATCGGGACGTACGCCGCGCCCGTCTTGAGCACCCCGAGCAGGATCACCACGAGGTCGGCCGTGCGGTCCAGGCAGACGCCCACCCGGTCCGCCGGTGCGACGCCGAGCGTCCGCAGCGCGCCGGCGATCCGCTCAGCCCGCTCGTCGAGCTGACGGTAGGTCAGTTCCTCACCCTCGAAGGTGAGGGCCGTCGCGTCCGGGGTCCGTTCGGCCCAGGACCGCACGGTCCGCTCGATGCGTTCGCCGGCCGCCTCGGGCGCGGCGGGTGCGTGTCCCAGGCCGCCCAGGACGGCCAGGCGCTGCCGCTGTTCGTCGTCGAAGAGCGGGACGTCGGCCAGCGGCGTGTCCGGCCGTGCGGTGACCAGCGCCCGGTGGGCGGTGACCAGCATGCCGGTGAGCCACTCGACGGCGGAGTCGCCGAAGGCGGAGCGCCGGTGGTGGCACACACCGGACAGGACGGTGGAGCCGTCGTCCGCCACGTGCACCGACAGCGGGTGGAGCGGGGCGAGGAACGGCCGGTCCTCGATGACCTCGGCCTTGAGGCCCTCGCCGGTGAGCACCTCGGCGGGCTCGGTGACGTACAGGCCGGCTGCGGGGGCGCGGGACGGCACCGGTTCGGCGTGGCGTACCCGCTCCAGGTACTCCCCGACCGTGGCGGTGGGGTCGGCGGTGAACGTGATGCTGCGCCCGGGGCCGGTGCCCAGTTCGACGTCGGGGCCGCCGGCACAGCGCGCCAGGACCAGCCCGAGCGCCGCCGCGGCGGTGACGGCCGCCGGGGCGTCGCCGTGGACCGGCAGGGTGAAGGAGCGGCTGCCCGCGCCGGCCGCGCCGGGTTCGCCGAGGCCCCAGTCGGGGGCCGGCGCCCGGCCGAGCCGGGCCACCTGCTCGCCGAGCCGCCCGGCGGCGTCGTGCGGCGCGGTGACCGGGGCGGTGGGCCGGGCGGCCGGGTCCAGCAGGGCGCGGGCCAGTTCGTACGGTTCCGCCGGCACCGCCCGGTGGGCGACGACGACGAGGTCGGCGCCCCCGTCGGCGTACCGCAGCAGGACCGCCCGCAGGCCGGGTCCCGTGGCCGGGTCGGTGGGGCGGGTCAGCTCGCGTTCCCGAGCGTGGGCCGCGGCGGGGGACTCCGCCCCGTCGGGCACGTCCTCGACCCACAGGCGGGCGCCGGCGGTGCCGGTGAGCAGCGCCAGGTCGCGGCCCAGCCGTTCGGGGTCGGCGCCGGTGTGGACGCGCAGGGCGACGGCGCGGCACAGCCGCCCGGCGGCGGAGGGATCGTGGAGGTGGTCGTCGGTCATCGGCTGGTGAACCCTCCGTCCACGGTGACCGTCGAGCCGGTCACCTGTCGGGACTCGTCGGACGCGAGCCAGAGCGCGGCTCCCGCCACGTCGTCCGGCTCGATGAGCCGGTTCATCGGCTGGGCGGCCACGAAGGTCTGCTCGTGCTCCTCGACGGGGACGTCGAGGGACCGGGCGATCTCGCTGAGCATCCGGCTCTCGGCCGCCTCGTCGTCGCGCACCGAGCCGGGGCACAGGGCGTTCACCCGGACCCCGAACGGCGCGAGGTCCAGGGCGGCGGCCTTGGTGAGGCCGACCAGCGCGTGCTTGGCGGTGACGTACCCGGCGAAGTGGCGGTAGCCGACGAGGCCGGCGGTCGAGGCGACGTTGACGATGCTGCCCGAGCGCTGCCGGGTCATGGCGCTGCCGACGGCCCGGATCATCCGCCAGGCGCCGGAGACGTCGACGTCGAGCATCAGGTCCCACTCGTCGGGCGTGATGTCGTGCACGGTCTTGCCCGAGGGGGCGGCGATCCCGGCGTTGTTGAGCAGGACGTCGATCCTGCCGAACCTGTCGAGGGCCGCGTCCACCACGGCGCGCACGTCCTCGGTGTCGCGGACGTCGGCGGGCACGGTGACGACGGACCCGGCGCCCTGCTCGCGGCAGAGGAGCGCGGTGTGGGCCAGCTGGTCGGCCGTGCCCAGCGGGTAGGGCACCCCGGGCAGGTCGCGGCCGATGTCGGTGAGGAGCAGGTCGGCGCCGGCCCGGGCATACGCCACCGCGCACGCCCGGCCGATCCCGCGTGCGGCGCCGGTGACCAGGGCGGTCCTCCCGGCGAGCCGGCCGGGCGGGCGCCCGGCCGGTGCGGTCGGCACGTCGTGTGCCGTCGGGGCGGGTGCGGTCACCGTCGCACCGCCAGTCCGGCCAGCTCGGCGTCGAGCAGGCGCATCAGGCCGTCGGGCGACTCCACCACGTACATGTGCCCGCCGGGCAGTTCGGCGTGGTGGTACGCGGCCGTGGTGGCCGCCCCCCACTCCTCCGCCTCGTCGCGGGAGACGAGTTCGTCGTGGTCGCCCCGCACGGAGACGACCGGGACGGGGAGGGGCTTGCCGGAGGGCGCCCGGTAGTTCTCGTGCATCTCCACGTCGGCGCGGAGCGGCGGCAGGAGCATCTCGCGCAGGTCGGGGTGCTCCAGTGCCGGGTGGGTGTACCCGGCGAACTCCCGCACCTGCGCCAGGAACGCCTCGTCGGTAAGGCCGGTGGCCCTGGTCCGGCGCTGTGTCCAGGGGCCGGGCGAGCCGCTGACGATGAGCTTGACCACCTCGGGCCGGCCCAGGGCGCACAGCCGGTGGGCCATCTCGTAGGCGAGGACGGCGCCGAGGCTGTGGCCGAACAGGGCGACGGCGGGGCTGCCGGCGATCCGGTCGAGCACGGACGGCAGCAGGTCGTCGACGGCGGCGACGACGTCGGTGTGCAGCGGCTCGCCGAAGCGCTCCTCACGGCCCGGGAGCTGGACGGGGGTGATGAGGACGGTGTCGCTGCCGTACTCCTGGCAGCGGCGGTACACCGAGGCGCCGGCGCCGGCGAACGGGAAGCACAGGACGGGTATCTGCGGCATGTCAGCCCTCCATCTCGGTCGTGGTGGCCCACGCCCGCTCGATCAGTTCGCCGGTGCCGGCGGGGTTTCCTCGTACGAAGTAGTGGCCGCCGCACGCCAGCCGCTGGAAGCGCACGTCCTCGGCGAGCAGCTCCCAGGAGCGGTGGGCCTCGGCGGCGTGGGTGAGGCCCTGGTCGTCGTCGGCGACGACGACCGTGAACGGCGCTTCGATGCGCCGCCCGGACGGCTGCTCGGTGCGCCCGATGAAGTAGCGGTAGCCGCCGCACACGTCGTGGCGGAACGAGTCGCCGAGGAAGGAGATGTAGCGGTGGTCGAGGCCGTCCAGTTCGCTGTAGCCGGTCTCCTCGACCATGTACGTGATGATCTCCTCGTCGTTCCAGCCGTCGATCATGGCGATGGACTCGCGCATGTCGGAGGCGGGCGGCAGCAGCTTGGACCCGATGAAGACGTGCCGGAGGTCGAAGCCGCGCTCCTCCAGGACGCGGGCCAGTTCGACGGTCACGGCGGCGCCGCCGCAGTGGCCCCAGAGGATCAGCGGCAGGTCGGCGCGCTGCTCGATCTCGTCGACGATCCGCACCACGGTTTCGGCGACGTCGGTGAACTCGCCCCGCCGCTCGGGGCTGTGGCCCGGCTGTTCGACGCCGTACACGACGAGGTCGGGGGTGAGCTTCTCGATCGCCTCGGCGAGCGGTTTGAAGTTCACCGGGTGGCCGCAGGGGTACGGGACGCAGATCACCGCTCCGAGGGCGTCCTCGCCCGGGGCGCTGGTCAGCCGCTGGAGCAGCTCGCCGTCCTCCTGGCCGGCGCCCTCCTCGCGCGCGGAGCGCTCGTCCACCAGGGCGGCCAGTTCACCGAGGCGTGAGATGCGGGTGAGGTCGGAGAGGGTGACCAGTCCGTCGAGTTCCAGCACGACGCGGAGCGCCGACAGGGAGTTGCCGCCGAGGGCGAAGAAGTCGCCGTCGCGGGCGATGGCGGAGGGCGGGGTGCCGAGGACGTTCGCCCAGGCCTCCCGGATGCGGGTGACCGTGGCCTCGGACGCGCTGCCGGCGGTGGTGGTGGCCGGGTCCGTCGCCCGGGTGGCGGACCCGGGCGTGCGGCCCAGCAGGGCCAGGTCCTCGTCCGCGAGCAGGGCGTGGGCGTCGTGCGGCGCGTCGGGCTCCGCGGCCATCAGCTCCAGCACCCGCACGAAGTAGCCGCCGATGCGGTCGATCTGCGCCTCGTCGTACAGGTGGGTGTGGAAGTGCAGGCAGAGCTGGAGCTCGTCGTCGAAGAAGTGCCGGGAGAACTCGGTGCGGAACGGGAACTCCGTCTCGGAGTCGACCCGCATGTCCAGCATGGAGAACTCCGGCAGCTTCTTCAGGTTCTGGAGCAGGTAGAAGTGGGTGAAGTTGAACGTTGTGCTGAACAGGACGCGCTGGGTGGCGAGGTCCTGCTTCATCCGGGCCATGGGGTAGCGCCGGTGCGGCAGCAGGTCGACCTCGGCGCGGTACACGCGGCGGATCAGGTCGGCCCAGGTCCCGCCGGCCAGGTCGACCTGGAAGGGCACGGTGTTGAGGTGCAGGCCGAGGGTGGTCTCCGCGCCCGGCAGCTCGGGCCGGCCGCTGTGCTCGTAACCGGTCATCACGGTGTCCTGGCCGGACACCAGGGCGAGGACCTTCATGTGGGCGGCGAGCAGCACGTCCTTGAAGGGCACCGACAGGGCGTCGGCGGTGGCCTCGATGCGCTGGGTGAGCCCGCTCGGCAGGGGCACGTCCCGCAGGACGACGCGGAAGTCGTCGGTGGGCTCGGCACCGGGCCGGGGCGGCACGTCGACGGGGTGCGGGTCCTGCAGCATCTTCAGCCAGAAGTCCCGGGACTGCGGGGAGCGCAGTGCCTCGGTCTCCAGGCCGACGAAGTTGCGCAGGTGGTTGTCGACGGGCGGGCGGGAGGTGTGGCGGCCTTCGCGCAGCTGGTGGTACAGCTCGAACAGCTGGGTGTGCAGCAGTGAGATGGACCAGCCGTCGAGTGCCGAGTTGTGCTGGCTGACGGTGTAGCGGAACAGGTCGTCGCCGAGCACCTGGACGTGCAGGGTGACCAGCCCGCCCTCCTCCCACACGAAGCGGCGGGCCTTCTCCGCGGCCAGCCACTCCTGGTGCCAGGCCTCCTGCCCGGCGGCGTCGAGGTGGCGCAGGTCGGCGACGGTCAGCGGCGGGTCGACCTCCCGGTGCACGATCTGGAGGAACTCGCTGTAGCCGGTGAGGTGGTAGGTGGTGCGCAGGATCGGGTGGCGCGCCGTGAGGAGGCGTACGGCCTCGGTGAAGGCCTCGGTGTCGAAGGTGCCGGTGATCGAGTAGCTCAGCACGTCGTGGTACTGGCCGAGGCCGCCGGTGATCTCGGTCTGGAAGATCAGACCGGCCTGGAGCATGGAGAGCGGGTAGGCGTCCTCGGCGTCCTCCGGGAGCAGGGCTCGGTCGGCGTCGCCGATCAGCTCGAAGGGCCGGAACGCGCCGCGGGCCGCGACGTCCGCCTCGGCCGTCGCGGACTCGTCCGCGTCCTCGATGCAGCGGGCGAGCCGGGCGATGGTCTGGTGTTTGAAGAGCTGCTGGAAGGTGAACTCCAGGCCCACCTCGCGGGCCTTGGCGAGGACCGGCACGAAGTGGATCGAGTTCCCGCCGAGGGCGAAGAAGTTGTCGTTGACGCCGATCCGGTCGCGTCCGAGCACCTCGCGCCAGATCTCGGCGAGGGTCTTCTCGTGCTCGGTGCGCGGGGCGACGTGGCCGGCGGGCTTCGGGCGCAGCGCGTTGGGGCTGCGCAGGGCCGCGCGGTCCAGCTTGCCGTTGGGGGTGAGCGGCAGTTCGTCGAGGGCGAGGATGCGGCCGGGCACCATGTAGGCGGGCAGCGCCTCGCGCAGGTGGTCCTTGAGCGCGCTCTCGGCCGGTGCTTCCCCGGCCGGGACGACGAAGCCCCGCAGGGAGGCGGTCAGTCCGTCGTCCACGGCGACCACCGCGGCGTCCCGGACGTCCGGGTGGGCCCGCAGCCGTTCCTCGATCTCGCCCGGTTCGACGCGGAAGCCGCGGACCTTGACCTGGAGGTCGACGCGCCCGAGGTAGTCGAGGGTGCCGTCGGGCAGCCACCGGGCGCGGTCGCCGGTGCGGTAGAGGCGCTCCTCGCCGACCGCGGCGCCGCCGGTGAACCTCTCGGCGGTCAGCTCCGGTCTGTCGAGGTAGCCGCGGGCCAGGCCGACGCCGGCCACGTGGAGTTCACCGGGCACGCCCACGGGGCAGGGGTGGCCCTGGTCGTCGAGGACGTGCATCCGGATGTTGTCGATCGGCCGGCCGATGGGCAGCCGGGCGCGGCGGGCCGCCCCGTCGAGGCCGGTGACGGGCTGGTGGGTGACGTCGACGGTCGCCTCGGTGGGACCGTAGAGGTTGATCAGGCGGGCCTCGGGGAGCAGTTCGGCGAAGTGCGCGGCCTGGGCGGGGGTGAGGGCCTCGCCGCTGGCGAAGACCTGCCGTACCGTCCGGGCCCGGGTGGCGTCGCCGAACCGGTCGAGGTGGCCGAGGAACATGCTGAGCATCGACGGCACGAAGTGCAGGGTCGTCACGGAGTGCCGGTCGAGCGCGGCGAGCAGCTCGGCGGGGTCCTTCTCGGCGCCGGGCGCGGGCAGGGCGAGGGCGGCGCCGGCAAGGGGCCACCAGAACAGCTCCCAGACGGAGACGTCGAAGGAGACGGAGGTCTTCTGCAGGATGACGTCGCCGGCCGCGAGGGGGTAGGCGTTCTGCATCCAGGCGAGCCGGTTGACGGCGCTGCGGTGCTCCACCTGCACGCCCTTGGGGCGGCCGGTCGAGCCGGAGGTGTAGATGACGTACGCGACATCGCCAGTGCCGCCCGTGGGGCCGGCCGGGCCGTCGGCGTACGCGGCGGCGTCCTCGAGGTCGAGCGCCGGGGTGTCGCCGAGCAGTGCGGCGAACCGGGCCTGGGTGAGCGCGAGGCGCGCCCCGCTGTCGGCGAGGAGGAAGTCGATGCGGGCCTGCGGGTAGGAGGGGTCGACGGGCAGGTAGGCGCCGCCCGCCTTCAGCACGGCGAGCAGGCCCGTCATCATCTCGGGCGAGCGCTCCGCGACCAGGGCGACGACGGTGCCGGCGCCGACGCCGCGTCCGCGCAGGGTGTGCGCGAGCCGGTCGGAGCGGGCGTCGAGTTCGCCGTACGTCACGGTGCCGGCGTCGGTGAGGAGCGCGGGGGCGTCGGGGGTGCGGGCGGCCTGCGCGGTGAACAGGCCGTGCAGGGTGGCGTCGCGGTCGAAGGGCCGCTCGGTGGCGTTGCTCGCCGCGATGATCGCCGCGTCCTCGTCCGTCCACAGCGGCAGGTCGGTGACCTGCCGGTCGGGTTCCGAGGTGGCGAGGTCCAGCAGCAGGGCGTAGTGGCCGGCGATGCGGTGGACGGAGTCCTCGCCGAGGCGGTCGGTGTCGTACGTGACGGTGACGACGAGTCCGTCGTCCTCGCGGGAGACGGTGAAGCGGGTGGCGGCGGGGGTGGCGTACCCGGCGTCGTGGAAGCCGGTCAGCTCGATGGCGGTGTCGAAGGCGTCGGCGCGGCCCAGTTCGGCGGCGAGGGCGGCGACGTCGCAGTCCTGGTGGCGCTCGGCCTCCTTGACGGCGGCGGCGACCCGGGCGAGGAGTTCGCGCAGGGTGCCGGTGGGGGCGGTGCGCAGCAGGAGCGGTCCGCCGGCGTGGCCGGGGGCGGCGCCGCGGGCGGGCTGGGCGACGACGACGTCCTCCTGGCCGGTGCAGCGGCCGACGAGGGCGATCAGGGCGGCGGTCAGGACGATGTGCAGTTGCTCCGGCCGGTCGCGGCTGACGCGGTCGAGGCGGGCGGTCAGTTCGGGTCCGAGGCGTACCGCGTGGGTGGCGGTGGGCACCCGCTCCCGGTCCGCCGGCGGGCGGAAGTCGGACAGGAAGCCGGAGGTCTCCGTGAGCGCGGCCAGCTGGGATCGCCAGTGGGCGGCCTGTGCGGAGGGTGCTGCCTCGGGGTGGTGCGACGGCATAGGTGTCTCCTGGATCGAGCTGCGAGTGAGTGCGTGACGGGCTGTGCGTGTGCGTGGTGCCGTGTGCAGTCAGAGATCGAAGTCGAGGTCGAAGCCGGAGGGGGCGGGCAGGAGTGCGCCCAGGGAAGTGGTCGGGTCGGTGGTCACCGTGTCGAGCACCGAGGTGAAGGTGTCGCGCCAGGTCTCGACCGTGTCGCGGCGCAGCAGACCGGCCGCGTACTGCCAGGCGACGTCCAGGCCGCCGGGGGTCTCGTGGATCTGCATGTTGAGGTCGAACACGGCCTGTCCGGTCTGTTCCAGGCGCAGCGGTACGCGGGTGCCCTGGAAGTCGACGGAGAGGTAGCGGGCGCTGTGCAGCGCGAGGAGCGCGTCGAACAGCGGGGTGCGGCTGTAGTCGCGTCCGGGGGCCGTCCGGGCCACGACCTCCTCGAACGGGAAGTCCTGGTGCGCGGCGGCCTCCTGGGCGGCCTCGCCGGTACGCCGCAGGAAGGCGTCGTACGGCAGGGCGGGGTCGGCGTCGAGGCGCAGGATGACGGTGTTGGCGAACATGCCCACGGTGCGGTGCAGTCCGGGGACGGTGCGGCCGGACACCGGGGTGCCGATCGTGATGTCGGCCGTGCCCTTGAGCCCGGCCAGCAGCAGGGCGTACGCCGACGCCAGCACGGCGAACGGTGTGACGTCGTGCGCGCGTGCCACGGCGCGGATCCGGTCGGTCCGTTCGCGGCCGAGGCCGAAGGCGAGGACGTCGCCGTCGAGTTCGCGCAGCGGCGGGCGGGGCCGGTCGGTGGGGAGGTCCGCCGGGTCGACCGGTTTGGCGAACACCTCCTCCCAGTGGAGGGCCTGCGCCTCGCGGGCCGCGGTGGCGTCGCGTCCCCGGAGCCACACCGCGTAGTCCCGGTACCTGCGGGCGGGCGGGGTGGGTTCGCCGCCCGCGTACAGCAGCGCCAGGTCCTCCATGAGCGGGGTCAGGGAGAAGCCGTCCACGATGATGTGGTGCAGGTCCATCCGCAGCCGGACACCCTCGCCGGCCCGGTGCACCTCGGCGCGCCACAGCGGTGCCCGCGCCAGGTCGAAGGGGCGGACGAACGCGCCGGGCGGGGTGGCGTCGCGCGGGTCGTCGACGACCTGTACCGAGGGTTCGGCGTGGTCCTCGACGCACTGGCGGACCTCGCCGCCCTCGATGGTGAAGCGGGTGCGCAGCGCCTCGTGGTACTCCGGGAGCCGCCGCAGGGCGTCCGCGAGGCGCGCCGGGTCGGTGCCGGCGGGCAGGTCGAGGGTGACGGGCACGTTGTAGTGCACCGCCCGCTCGTCCTTGATCTGCTCCAGGTAGACCTGTCGCTGCTGCGGGGTCACCGGGTAGGTGTCGGCGTCGGGCGCGGCCGGGATGCGTGCCGCGGCGGTGGCGGTGGAGTCCCGCAGCAGGGCGGCGAGACGGGCGGGCGTACCGCTGCGCAGGACCGCGCCCGCCGGGCAGTGGCGGCCCAGCCGTTCCTGCGCGCCGGCGGCGATCAGGGTGGCGGTGAGCGAGTCGGCGCCCAGGTCGCGCAGGTCGTGGCCGGTGCCGATGCCGGTCAGGCCGAGTGCCGCCTCGGCCAGTTCGACGAGCGTGCGCTCGATGTTGTCGGCGGGCGCGGTGTACGGGGTCGCGGCGAGCAGGGGTGAGCCGTCGGGGTCGGGAAGCCGGCCCCGGTCCACCTTGCCGGTGTGGGTGAGCGGCAGCCGCTCCAGGGGCACCAGGTGGGTCGGGACCATGTGGCCGGGCAGGGTGCGGGCGAGGTGGTCGCGCAGTTCCTCCGGCCCGGGCGGCCGGGGGCCGGCGTAGTAGCCGCACAGCCGCAGGTCGCCGCGGCCCGGCATGGGCCGTGCCGTCACGACGGCCTCGGCGACCCGGGGGTGGCCGAGCATGGCCTTCTCGACCTCGACGGGTTCGATGCGGAACCCGCGGATCTTGACCTGGTGGTCGCGGCGCCCGAGGAAGTCGATGACTCCGTCGGGCCGCAGACGCGCCAGGTCGCCGCTCCGGTACATCCGGCCGCCGGGGACGAAGGGGTCCTCGGTGAACCGCTCGGCGGTGAGGTCCGGCCGGCCCAGGTAGCCGAGCGTGACGCCCGCCCCGCCCAGGCACAGTTCCCCCGGTACGCCGACGGGGCACAGGCGTCCCGCCTCGTCGAGGACGTACGCGGTGGAGTTGGCGATCGGCCGGCCGATGGGAATGCGGCGGCCGTCCAGGTCGTCGCGGGTGACGCGGTGGGTGAGGGAGAACGTGGTGTTCTCCGTCGGCCCGTACCCATTCACCACGGTCAGTTCCGGGCACGCGTCGAGGGCTTTCGCCACGTGCGGGGAGGAAAGCGCGTCACCGCCGACGACGAGTTCCCTCAGGGGGCGGAACGCTTTCGCGTCCTGCTCCACCAGCTGGTTGAAGAGCGGGGAGGTCAGCCACATGGTGGTGATCCGCCGCGTGCTCAGTTCCCGGCCCAATTCCCGGGCGTTGAGAATGACGTCCCGGTCGGCCATGTGGAGACTTCCGCCATTCAGCAGCGGTCCCCATATCTCGAAGGTGCTCGCGTCGAAGGCGACCGAACCGGTGGGCAGCATTCTGGTGTCCGGCCCGAACGGTACGTATTCCGTTCCTTTGACCAGCCGGACCACGTTGCGGTGCGTGACCTGGACGCCTTTCGGCGTGCCCGTGGTGCCGGAGGTGTAGCAGATGTACGCCAGGTCTCCGGCGGACGCGGGGTCGGCCGGTGGCCCTGCCCCGGTGTCCTGGAGCCCGGTGGTGGCGGCCGGGAGGGGCGCGGCGGCGTGCTCGTGGTCCCGGACGTCCACGGTCAGGACCGTGCCGTCGAAGGGCGGGGCCGCCGGGAGGCCGGGGCCGGTGACCAGCACCCGCACCGAGGAGTCGGCCAGCAGCCAGCCGGTGCGCTCGGCCGGGTGGTCGGGCTCCAGCGCGACGTAGGCCGCTCCGGCGCGGAGGATGCCCAGCGCCGCGACGACCAGTTCCGGGCCGTGCGCCGCGCGGAGTCCCACCCGGTCGCCGGTGCGCACCCCGCAGGTGCGCAGCGCGGCCGCCAGGTCCGCCGACCGCCGGTCGAGCTCGTGGTAGTCCATCCGACCGTTGGCCCAGGTGACGGCGGTGGCCTCCGGGGTGCGCCGGGCCTGCTCGGCGAAGAGCCCGTGGACCGTGGCCGTGTCCGGCCAGTCGACGGCCGTGTCGTTGAGGGTGCCGAGGATCAGCGCCTGCTCGCTCTCCGCGAGGAGGTCCGCCTCGCCGACGGTGGCGTCGGGCCGGCGGGCGAGGAACTCCCGTACGCGCAGCAGGTGCTCGGCGAAACGTTTCATCGTGGCCGGTTCGAACAGGGAGGAGCGGTACGCCAGGCGGGCCTTGTCCCCGTCACGGATCAGGAGCAGCTCGCACGCCTCGCCGGGCGCCGTCGCGGCTCCCGTCCCCGTCGCCGCCGTCGGGGCGCCGGGGGCCGTGTGGTCCGCGTACCGCACGGGTGTGCCGGCCGAGGGCCCGGCGGGCTGCGGCGCGGCGCACCCGGCCAGCAGTGCGTCGACCGGTCCGGCCGAGTCCACGGTCAGCGCCAGGGCTCCGCGGTCGGTGTCGACGAGGAGCCGGCGGCGGCCGGTGTACCGGTGCAGCAGCACGGCGTACGCGGCGAGGAGGAGGGCGCCCTCCTCCTCGCCGGCATTGTGGCGCGGCAGGGGCGGCAGGGGCGGCAGGTCGACGGTGAGGGTGCGGAAGGGCGCCGTGCCGCTGTCGAGGGCGCGCGGGTGGTCGGTGACGAGCAGGACGGGTTCGCCGGCGTCAGGAGCCGGAAGGGACGGTGTCGTTCTTGGTCTGCTGGTCATCGGCCGCGGTCACCCCCAATCTGAACGGGGTACGACGGAAGAGGACGACCGTGAGGATGCCGGGCGCGGCTGCGAGCGCGGCGACGGCGATGATCAGCCCGTGGTAGTGGCTGTCGGTGAGCAGGAAGCCGCCCAGCGCGGAACCGGCGGGCAGGGCGCCCGCCATCACCGTGCGCATCAGCGTCATGGCGCGGCCCCGCATCTCGTTGGGTACCCGGGTCATTCGCACCACACCGCCGAGGACGGTCATGGGCGCCGACAGGATGCCGTTGAGCGCCAGCCCGAGCAGGATCCAGGGCAGCGCGGTCGGGATGAGGAAGAACAGGACGGCGCCGGAGAGCAGTTGGAAGACACCGATGCGGAGCATCTGCTTCTCGGAGGTCTGTACGGCGCCGGAGACCAGCGAGCCGATGAGTTCGCCCGCCGCCATCACGGCCAGCATGAGGCCGAGGACCCCGGGCCCGCTGTCGAACTCGAACTTCGCCAGCCACGGCAGCGCGACCACCAGGGCGCCGGCGGAGACATTGAAGGCGCCGAACGAGAGCGTCAGCACCAGCAGGAACCGGTCGCGGACGATGAGCCGGAAGACGGGCGCCCAGCCGGGCCGCTGCGGTGCGTCACCGGTGGTCTCCGCCGGCTCGGGGCGGCCCATCGGGGCCTTGATCCGGCTGATCAGGAAGGCGAAGAGCAGGTAGGTCGCGGCGTCCAGGAGAAGGACGTTGGGGGCGCCGAAGAGGGTGATCAGACCCGCGCCGATGGCCGGGCCAAGGACGTTGGCAGCGCCCATGGCGGTGGCTTCCAGGCCGGAGGCCGCCTGGAGCTTGTCGGCGGGCACCAGTTCGGGCAGCACGGCGGGTGTGCCGGCCAGCGGAATGATCTTGAGGAAGCCGTACACCAGCGCCACGACGTACAGGTGCCAGACATCAAGGGAGTCCGCGAAGGCGAGGAGCGGGATCAGCGCGACGACCACGCCCCGGAACACCGAGTCGTAGATGAAGAGCTTGCGCCGGGAGAACCGGTCGAGAAGCGGGCCCACGACGGCCCCTCCGGCGATCACCGGGAGCGTGAGGCAGACTCCCAGGATTCCCAGCCCGGCGGCGCCGGCCTCCTCCACCGTGATCCAGGCGAGCGCGGCGTAAGTGGCACCGTCGCCGAGCAGGTTGAGCACCAGAGCCGACCAGAGCAACCGGTAGTCACCGATGCGCAGGATGGCCAGATATGCTTTCACGTTCCACACCGTTCAGTAGGCCGAGATGGGCAAGCTAAGCGAGCGGGTGGCATGAAATGCGCCAACGCCGCCGCGGGTGTGCGAATGGGAGAGACGCCAGGGCGTGATGTGTCGGCATGCCCGCGGGCATGCGTCGACGGTCCCGGCGTTCTTACGTATGACCTGTCAGGCGTGCTCGTTTCCGGCTCTCGAGTCCGGAATCCCCCGTGCGAGTGTCCTCAAGAAGTGCCCCCACCCCCCGTACTGCGGCTGCCGGAGCAGCGCGCGATTTCCGCCGATCGTTCTAACAGTTCGTGTGAAACGCGTCAACGACGGTGGAGCCAGGAGGAATGGCCTGTTCTGCAGCTTGAGTTCGGACGGTGGGCGACGTCGCCGAAGAACGGGCCGGACGCGGCTTCGCTCACCCTCCCCCGTCGGCCGGCCTCCGCGGCGGGCGGCCCGGACGGGTTCCTGGACCGGTGTGACGGCCGGATGCACGCCGCTGATCACGGCGCATGGCGGCGGCGGGAGGGTCCACCCCTTCGCCGCGGGGCGCGTACGCCCGGCGTGTGGGGTCCGGGAGGCGATCCGGGAAGCCGGCCGGACGGCTCGCGGGAGGGGCGCGGTGGGCGGTGTGTCCGGCCGGCTGATCGGGTTCCTGACGGATACCCGCGCTTTTCAGTCATGATGACGACACAATTTGCTCGCCTTGCGGCCAGTGAACCGGCGGTTTTCCCGCAGTTCACCCCTCGTGGCGGCCGGCCGACGGCCCGCCGTCACCGCCCGCGCAGCGCCTCGACCCGTCCGGCCGCACGGTCGATCCGGTGGTACTGCTGGGGCGGGACGTACGGCAGCGCTCGACCGCCACCACTTCGCCGCACCCGGCCACAGAACCGCGCTGAGGACGGTTCGGGGGGAGAGAGACGGACTCGCGACGTGGCGGCGCACATGTCGATGGGGTTCCGGCTCTCCCTGCCTGCGGTGCTCGGTGAGTTGGTCAAGGCGCGCGGGAGCCTTCACCGCATGACCGACCGGGTCGCGCGCAGGGATTCGGCCGCCCACCCCACCACCCAGCTCGCCGCCTTCCTCCGGGACAACACCCACCATCCCTGGACACCACCGGTCGGCGGGCTCACGGCGGCACTCGGCCACGACGGGACGGCCTGTTCCCAGCGCGACTGCACCTCGCCGGCCCGGAGTCGGCGGCGGTGACAACGATCCGGCTGACATAGGCGTCGACGGTCGGATTGACCATGCGGACGCATAGGTAGTCAACATCCGGCCCTCGGCGGCAGCACCGTCGGCCGCGAGCACGGGATCCGGCTTGGAATGGTTCTGACGGCTCGCCGTCGGACGGATCGAGCGTCCACGTCCTTGGGAACCGCCCAGTACCGCCGCTGCGCGAAGAGCCCGGCGTTCGCTGCTGCACCGTGTGAGTCCGCCGCGGTTCGGTATCTGTCGTGGCGATGTGGGGGTCTGTCAAACGAGCGGTGTAACTGGGGTAGTTGGGGTTAGTGACGGGCCGCCGACAGGCGGCCGTCGAAGGTGATGTCGAAGGCGTTCAGCGCGGTCTTCCAGCGGGCCTGGCCCTTGCCGGTGGGGTCGAGTGACATGATGGCCATGTAGACACACTTCAGGGCGGCCTGCTCGTTCGGGAAGTGTCCGCGGGCCTTGACCGCCCGGCGGATGCGGGCGTTGACCGACTCGATCGCGTTCGTCGTGCAGACGATGCGGCGGATCTCGGTGTCGAACCGCAGGAACGGGGTGAACTCCTCCCACGCGTTCTCCCACAGCTTCACGATAGCCGGATACTTCCTGCCCCAGGCGTCGGCGAACTCGGCGAACCGGTCCAGGGCGGCCTCCTCGGTGGGAGCGGTGTAGACGGGCTTGAGGAGCTTGGCGATCTTGTCCCAGTCCTGGCGGGCGGCATAGCGGAACGAGTTCCGCAGCAGGTGCACCACACATGTCTGGACGATCGTCTTCGGCCAGACGGTCTCCACCGCTTCAGGCAGATCCTTGAGCCCGTCGCAAACCAGCATGAGTACGTCGCTGACGCCGCGGTTCTTGATCTCGGTGAGGATGTGCAGCCAGTGCTTGGCGCCCTCGCCGCCGTCGCCGACCCACAGCCCCAGGATCTCGCGACGGACCTCGGTGGTGACGGCCAGGGCCACGTAGATGGGCCGGTTGGCGACCGCGCCGTCGCGGATTTTCACGTGAATGGCGTCGATGAAGACCACCGGGTAGACGGCGTCGAGGGGGCGACTCTGCCATTCGGCCATGCCCTCGAGAACCTTGTCGGTGATGGTGGAGATGGTCTGACGGGAGACCTCGGCGCCATAGACCTCTGCCAGGTGAGCCTGGACCTCGCCGGTGGTCAGGCCCTTCGCGGCCAGCGAGATCACCATCTCGTCAACGCCGGTCAGGCGCTTCTGCCGCTTCTTGACGATCTTCGGTTCGAAAGAGCCGTCCCAATCGCGGGGCACGGTTATCTCCACCGGCCCGACATCGGTCAGGACAGTCTTGGAGCGTTTGCCGTTGCGGGAGTTGCCGCCGTCCTTGCCGGCCGGATCGTGCTTGTCATAGCCGAGATGGTCGGTGATCTCGCCCTCCAGGGCGGACTCCAGCAGCCGCCTGGTCAGCTGCTGCAGCAGCCCGCCCTCGCCCGTCAGCTGCAGGCCCTCAGCCTGGGCGCGGCCCACCAGCTCGTCGATCAACTGGTCGTCCACGGCCTTCACCGACGCAGCCTTCGTGGGCTCGGCGGTCTCGGACTCGGACACGTTCTCACTGGTCATCGATGCATCTTCCATGATCGGGAGTTACACCGAACGTCTTACAGTCCCGTGGGGCGAGGGGATCTTTCTGATGAGCAGTGGTCGGTGCTGGAGTCGTTGCTGCCTGCGGTGGGCATAAGTCGCAGGTGGCCTGGCTGTCGGCGGCTGGTAGACGGTGTGCGGTGGCGGGTTCGGACCGGAGTTCCATGGCGGGACCTGCCGTTCGAGTACGGACCGTGGCAGACGGTGTATGGACTGTTCCGGAGATGGCAGCGTCGGGGTGTATGGGCCCGGCTGTTGACGTTGTTGCAGGCGAGGGCTGATGCGGCCGGGCTGATCTTCTGGGAGGTCAATGACGACTCCACCATCTGCCGGGCACACCAGCATGCTGCCGGTGCCCGCCGGCGCGGTGCTGTGCAGAAGGAACCCCCAGGCGGAGTGAGCGCCGAACCTGAAGACCATGGACCGGGCAGGTCGCGAGGCGGGTTCACCACGAAGATTCATCTGGCGTGTGAGCAGGGACAGAAGCCGTTGTCGCTGCTGATCACCGCCGGGCAGCGCGGTGACAGTCTGCAGTTCGAGCCGGCCCTGAACGCGATCGGGGTGCCCAGGCCCGGTGTCCGCCGGCCGAGAGGCCGCCCGCTGCGGGTGCGAGGCGATAAGGCGTACTCTTCACTCGCGAATCGCGCCTACCTGCGCAGACGTGGCATCAGGTGCACGATTCCTGAGCCGGTCGATCAGGTCCGCAACCGCAAGCGCCGCGGACGTGGCGGTGGCTGTCCGCCCTTCTTCGACCGCGAGGACTACAAGGCCCGGCACGCGGTCGAATGCGGGATCAGCCGTCTCAAGCAGCACCGGGCCGTGGCGACCCGGTTCGACAAACTTGCGGTTCGGTTCGAGGCGACAGTTTAGGTCGCGGCGATTCATCAGTGGCTGTGACCCCTCAGCCTGCCGTCGCGCGGATGCCCCAGCAGAAAACGACGGCCCTGCGGTCATTACGGAGAAAGGGCGCATTTCCTGGCGTTGGCGCGGGGCGGTGTGTATGGGGTTGCACCTTCCGTAGCGGCATGTGGTCCGGTGGACTTACGTTCCGGTCCCTTGAGGAAAGGTCCCTGCTCATGTCCGTCATGCCACCTCGCCAGGTCAAGATCGGTGACGCGGCGGCCTTCGCCGGCACCACGCCGCGGGCGATTCGCCATTACCACGAGATCGGCCTGCTCCCCGAGCCTGAGCGGGGCGGCGATGACCGCCGCCGCTACAGGTACGAGGACATGATCCGCCTGCTGTGGATTCGCAAGATGGCTGACGCCGGGATCGCCCTGGACGACATCCGTGACGCCTTTACCACCGGCACGGCTTCCGCCGGTGCGGACAGCGGAGACGGTATCGCGGGCATCCTGGAGCGGCTGGAGGAAACCCTCGCCGAGCAGGAGGCGGAATTGCGGCGGCAGCGGACCGCCGTGCAGCGGATGCGCACCGAAGGCAGCCGGATGGGCTTGCTCTCCGACTTCGTCACCGAACGCCTCAAGAGCCTGACTGAGGGCTCCCTGCGTCAGGCGGACCTGGACAGTCTGCTGGTCACTGAGCGGATCTTCGGCCCGCTCGGCGCGGCCGTCCAGGCCACCCGCTTCGTCGTCCTGGCCACGCATCCCACTCTGCGGGAGGATTCCGACCGCATCGATGACGCCGAGGAGGCACTCGATGACAGCGTCGCCGTCGATGATCCACGGGTGGCTCAATTGGCCGTCGAGCGGCACGCCTTCGAAAGCGCCCTGCAGGCCGTCATCGAGGAGTCCGGCCTAGGGAAGGACGACGATGCCCTCCTCGACGCCTGGGACACTTTGCACCCTGCTACCGCCGATGACGGCGAGGACGAGGCCGACCTCGGCTCTGGCAGGCGGGAGGCTGACTCCATGAGCGTGTTCGAAGCCATCGGCAAGATGCCCTACGACTTCTCCCCAGCCCGCCTGCGCTGTATGGAACTGGCCGAAGAACTATCCGCCCAAGAGCCACCCGCTACCTAAACACGGCCTAGTGGCTCTGTGCCGCGCTGCACCTTTGACCCCGGGCTCCCTTGACCCTAGAGGACGACCGCGGGCTGGCCCTCCGTTTTGTCATGCTCCTTGGGCATGGCGGAGAGGGGAAATGACACGGAAGCGCTCGGTCGTGCGGGAGAGGAGCGTGCTGGTCGGCCCTGGTCCTGTACCTACCGCCGCTGGCCCCAGTTCGCAACTTTGGCCCTGGGACTTTCGACTTGCCTGATGGCTCATCAGGTAAGTCAGCATCCAATCAGCATTGGACCGGGGCAGTCTTTCGTACATGCTCCCGGTTGACGGCTTCGCGGCAGCCTGCTTTGCGCAGATCGCGCAGATGAGAAGCCTGCTCGCCACGGCGCACGATGTTCCTAGGAGTCTTCGAGTCGAAGACATGCCGATGTACAGTGAAGGACGCCCCCGACCTGCAGAAAGCCGGCGGGGAGCCGTCTTCTAGGATCCAAGATCTAGCGTTTGGGTGTTTCCGCAGGTCAGAGCCCTGATTTTGGCATCCGGGTCAGCAAATGGTCAGCATCAAGCCGGACGGTGTCCGGCTCTCTGCGGTACGGGGTTCGGGGCGGGGGCGAGGCGAGGAGATCGTGCTGCACGCGCTGGAGCCGCTGGTGTAGAAGCCGGATCCGCTCCAGATGGCGGACACGGGGGAGTGGCGCCTGAAGTCGAAGGCTCTGCTTCTCGTCTGAGGGTTGCGGACATCGCGATGGGCCGGGCTGCGTTCCGGTGGCGGCATGCCCTTACCTGGCGGACCGCCTGATCGAGGCGTGGGGAGGCTGAGGGCCGCGCGGACGCGACGGCGTACCGGGCAGCCGGGCCGTGGACGCGGTGACGGCTGCGGACGCGGAGCAGGATTCGGTGGTCGTTGATGCACGGCGCCAGACCATTGAGCACTGCCTGGACCCCGGGCGGCCGTTCACGTTCCTGGAAGACCGGTTGGTTGCGGGTGATTCGCTACTGGGTGTGCGCAACTTGGAGCAGATCCAGTCCGTTCAGATGAAGCCGGGGCAGCAGGCCGACATTCCGCCGACATCAAGCGCGCCCGCGAGATCCTCGCCGAGGCCCGCCGCCAGCGCAACGACGCCGGCCGTACCGCCGCCACGTCGGTCCAGGCCGCACTCGCCCACGCACCCGCAGAACCGCCCGCCCTGGACCGCCTCCGGGCCAACGCCGAGGACGGGTACGTGGCGGTCAACACCGAGATCCTCCACGTCGCTGGTGGTGTGGTCAAAGGCGGGGCGGGCCTGGTCAACTTCGCCCGAGGGCTCAACCCCCTCGACGGGTACAACATCACCCACCCCGCCCAGTATCTCCAGAACGTCAGCATGACGCTTTCCGGTCTTGTCTCCACTGCCGCGCATCCCGAGCGCGTGGTGAAGTCCGCGTGGGAGGGCTTCAAGAAGGATCCGTCCGAGGGTATCGGCCGCCTGATCCCCGAGCTGATCGGCACCAAGGGCCTGGGGCTGGCGAGGGGCGGGCTGCGGAACGCGGTGAGGGAGGGGATGGAGGGGGCAGCGAGCCGAGAAGCCAAGGGCGCGGCGGACGCCGCCAGAAAGCACCCGGAGCAGCACGACACCCCGAACCCGCGGGAGAAGGCCGAGCGCGATCCCACAGACCCGGTCGACCTCACCACCGGCAAGATGTACCTGCCGCAGACCGACGTGGCGTTGCCCGGCGCCCTCCCCGTCGTCTTCAAACGGCGGGTGGAGTCGGGGTACCACTACGGCCGGTGGTTCGGCCCCTCCTGGTCTTCCACGCTCGACCAGCGTCTGGAAATCGACTCCGAGGGCGTCGTCCTCGTCACCGAGGACGGCCTACTCCTCGTCTACCCGCACCCGGCACCGGGCTTGCCCACCCTCCCCACGCACGGCCCGCGCTGGCCCCTGGAGCGCGAGGAGAGCGGCTACACGGTCACCGACCCCGCCACCCACCGCGTCTGGCACTTCGCCGACCGCACCGGCGACCTGGCGGTCCTGGAACAGATCGACGACGGCAACGGCAACTGGATCACGTTCGAGTACGACGCCGAAGGCACCCCTCTGGCCGTGATCTCCAGCGGCGGATACCACCTCCGGATCACCACAGAGGCGGGCCGCGTGACGGCCCTCCACCTCGCCGCCACGGGCGAGGAGCTGAAGCGCTACGCCTACACGGACGGCCACCTCACCGAAGTCATCAACTCCTCGGGCCGACCTCTCCGTTCACCTACGACGAGTTCGGCCGCATCACCTCCTGGACGGACACGAACAACCGCGGCTACACGTACGAGTACGACGACCAGGACCGCTGCGTCGCCGAGGGCGGCACGCACGGCCACATGACCCTGCGCCTGTCCTATGACGACAGGGACCCGGACACCGGCCTGCGTATGACGACCACGACCACCACCGAAGGTCACACCCGGCGCTACGTCGTCAACGACGCCTGCCAGATCGTCGCCGAGACCGACCCCCTCGGCCACCGCACCACATTCCACTACGACGAGTCGGGCAACCTCCTTACCCTGACCCGCCCCGACGGCCGAGGGGCAAGAGCCGAGTACAACGAGCTCGGCCTCCCGGTAAAGGTGGTGAACGCGGACGGCACGGTGGTCCGCCAGACGTACGACGACCGGGGCAACCGCACGTCGGTGACCGCCCCGTCGGGCCGGACCACGTACTTCACCCACGACGAGGCGGGCCATGTCACCTCCGTGACCGACCCGCTGGGCCACACGACCACTATCGTGTGCGACCGCGCGGGCCTCCCCCTGGAGATCACGGACCCGCTCGGCGCGACCACCCGCTACGAACGCGACGCCTTCGGCCGCCCGGTCACCGTCACCGACCCCACGGGCGCCGTGACCCGCCTGGAGTGGACGGTGGAGGGCCACCTGGCCCGCCGTACGGCAGCAGACGGCTCGACCGAGTCATGGACGTACGACGGCGAGGGCAACTGCACCACCCACACGGACCCGATCGGCGGGGTCTCCCGCTTCGAGTACACACATTTCGACCTGCTGACCGCCCGCACGGGTCCGGACGGCGTGCGCTACGAGTTCGACCACGACCTTGAACTGCGGCTGACGAGGGTCACCAACCCACAAGGCCTGATGTGGGACTATGAGTACGACGCGGCCGGACGCCTCATCACGGAGACGGACTTCGACGACCGCACACTCACCTACACGTATGACCCGGCCGACCGCCTGACCTCCCGGAGGAACGCGCTCGGCGAGGAGACGCGGTTCGAGCGCAACGAGCTGGGCCTGGTGATCCGCAAGGACGCGGCGGGCCGGATCACGACGTACGCGTACGACATGACGGACCAACTGGCGGAGGCCATAGGCCCGGACGACATACGTCTGACCCTCCTGCGCGACCGCTTCGGCCGCCTGTGCTCGGAGACGGTCGACGGCCGCACGCTGACCTACACCTACGACGAGATGGGCCGCCGCACGGGCCGTACGACTCCGACCGGCGCGACGACGACATGGTCGTACGACGCCGCGGGCCGCCGCACCGGCATGGTGGCCTCAGGCCGCTCGATCGACATCACCTACGACCCGGCAGGCCGCGAACTGACCCGCCGCATCGGCGAGACGGTCACCCTGGAGCACACCTTCGACCCCCTGGGCCGTCTGACCACCCAGTCGGTGACGGGCACCGGCGACCGTGCCGTGCAACACCGCTCATACACCTACGGTGCCGACGGCAACCTGATCGGCATCGACGACCGCCTCTCGGGCTCCCGCCGCTTCGACCTGGACGCGACGGGCCGGGTGACGGCGGTTTACGCGGCGAACTGGTCGGAGACGTACGCGTACGACGCGGCTGGCAACCAGACGACGGCACACTGGCCGTCCTCACACCCCGGCGCGGACGCAACCGGCCCCCGCGACTACGTGGGCACCCGCATCACTCGAGCCGGCAACGTCCGGTACGAACACGACGCCCTCGGCCGCATCATCCTGCGCCAGAAGACCCGCCTGTCCCGCAAGCCGGACACGTGGCGCTACGAATGGGACGCGGAGGATCGCCTCACGTCGGTGACGACTCCGGACGGCACGCGCTGGCGCTACACGTACGACCCCCTGGGCCGCCGCACGGCGAAACTCCGCCTGGGGCAGGACGGCGAAACGGTCGTCGAGCGCGTGGACTTCACCTGGGACGTCACGACCCTGTGCGAACAGACCACCACGTCCATCGACCTACCCAACCCAGTCACCCTGACGTGGGACCACCGGGGCCTGCACCCCGTCGCCCAGACCGAGCGCATCACGGCCGCAGACGCACCACAGGAGGAGATCGACTCTCGCTTCTTCTCCATCGTCACCGATCTGATCGGCACGCCGACCGAGCTGGTCGACGAACACGGAGACTTGGCTTGGCGAACACGCAGCACTCTGTGGGGCACCACCTCATGGTCCGCGAACAGCACCACCTACACACCCCTCCGCTTCCCCGGCCAGTACTACGACCCGGAAACGGGCCTGCACTACAACTACTTCCGCCACTACGACCCCGAAAGCGCCCGGTACCTTACCCCCGATCCGCTCGGGCTCGTCCCAGCGCCCAACCCAACCACCTACGTTCGTAATCCACACGGACAATCTGATTCACTCGGACTTGCTCCCGAATGTCCTCGTGGCAAGAATGGGCGCGGGACTTACGACTTCAGGGAGCCGAACCCGAACCATCCGCCCGACGAAGGAGCGGTCGCAGCCATGAGGTCTGCTCCGATTGGTGGAAATATCGACTGTTCGGAAATTGCAGAGTACATCCTAAGAGAAGGTGGAGGGCGAGGGAATATCATCAATTTCACGATGCGTGAAAGTTCAGCCATTAACATTCCTGAAGATGCAGGTCGCATTGTGACGGAATATCGCTATCATGATGTTTATACGGACGGGCGATACGTGTACGATCCCGCGATGAGCTCGAAACCGATTCCATACGGTGACTATGAGCGAGCCATTCGTTTGGAGAATCCGGGAAAGAAACTTATCGTCCAAGATGGGGGATACTCCGGCCCTCTCTGGTGACGAATGAATGG
Organism: Streptomyces sp. NPDC052064; assembly: GCF_055585925.1. Classification (NCBI taxonomy): domain Bacteria; kingdom Bacillati; phylum Actinomycetota; class Actinomycetes; order Kitasatosporales; family Streptomycetaceae; genus Streptomyces; species Streptomyces sp. NPDC052064. Next base: position 107,531 of record NZ_JBVJJE010000006.1, on the reverse strand, counting down.
ATGATTGTGTCGAGTCGTGGCGAGCAGGCAGTGCAGGCGTTGAGCAGGTTTGGAGAACTTGCATGGTTCAAACTGCCCACGGAATTCAATGCTGCATATGGCTACGCTCAGGTTCCTTACATGGGGTGGCGCTACGCGTTCCCCGAAGAAGGGGTGGCGCAGCTCATTGAAGCTGCCGTAAGGGATCTGCCGACGCAAGTTGACTGGGAAATCGACAGAACGCGCAGAAACTGGGTTCTGGTACCGACGCGGGTCATGCGTGAGGCGCACGGGCTCGCCGACCCCAGCTTCAGAGACGTTGTTCACTCTATCAACGTTCAAGATCAAGAATTTTGCCTCAAAGCGCTGTCGGATTTCGAAATCATCATCCAGCATCTGCTGCAGGTGCGCATCTCGGAAGACTGACGCAGTAAGCTTTCCCGATCTCATTTTGGGCTGGTCAGTTGCAAGGACAGCACCGCTCGGGGTGAGGTCGTGTCTGTGCGGGAAGCCGCCAGTACTTGCAGGGCCTTGCGCCCGAAGGCGCGCTGTCCCCAAAACCGGACACCAGGCGCTACGAGTGGGATGCGGAAGACCGCATCGTTGGGATGACGACACCGGACGGCACGTGCTGGCGCTAGGTACGGCCCGCTTGGTGCCGCACGGCGAGACGCACAGACCTCCGGACGTCAGGAGGTCGTCCATGGTGAGCAGCCCGTGCAGGAAGGAAGCGAACGGGTCGGCGGGCTTCGCGGGCGGCTGCCGGCCTCCGGCTGGACGTTGTTGCACTCGGCGATGCGCATGACCGCCGTGCCTGCCTCGGCGGAGGAGAGTTCGCCGCCGAGATGCATGAAGCCGTACGACTGTCCGGGCTCGCTGATCGGCCAGAGTGTGTAACTGGCGGGTGCGTAGCCCCTTGAGGACGGGCTGCAACACGATCATCCGCGAATGGTGCGGCACGCCCTTCCCACTCCGCGCCCCGCATGACGCGACGGCAGCCCGCGCATCCGCTGCGGACGTGAGGCCATCTGCTCCAGTGAGTAGCCGATGGCATCCCCGAGCTGCTGCTGGTTCAACCGGCCCACGTCCGCAGGTACTGCAAGAGCACTGCAGACGCCGACCACACGCCCGACAGAATCGGGCCCCGGTCTTCGCGCTCCGCCCCGTCCGTGCCCCGTACCGTCCTCACAGTCCCACGCCCTTCCCATCCCGCTCCGCGCCCGCCCACGGCCGCGCTCGCCACCGGTCCATGTCCAACGCGACGCGGGAAACGGGACACGCGCCGGACCCGTACAACGCCCGTACGCCCAAGCACACAGCCGACCATTCAAGCCGTACGACGAGGGCGACGTGCGGTCCGCCCGGCGGGAGTGGGGCGCCGTGCTTCTTCAGCAGGTCGGCCGCGCGGAGTTCGGCGACCGCGAACGGGCCCATCTGGAGCTCGAAACCGTACGGTCAGCCGCTGCGCTGGCGGAGGCTGTCGTCGAAGACGGAAAGGGACGACTCGTAGAGGCGGAGGTAGGCGTCCCGGTTGCCCTGCCGGTGGGTCTCCCAGTCGACGGCCGCCACGGTACGGGCGAGGCGGTTCAAGGTCACTTCGAATGTTTCCGTACGGCCTCGCGCAGCAGGCGACACTGCGGAGCGATGTGCTGGGCGAGGACCGAAACACGACGGATCTCCGACGGTTCACAGCAGAGCATGCTTCCAGGGGGAAGCATCTCGCCCTATGCCCCTGATGCGCCTGATGTGTCGTTAGGTAAGTCAGCAATTGGTCAGCGTCAACCCCGAGACACTCCGAGAAGGCTGCCCGAGCAGATGCCTGGTGGGTGGCGTCACAACGGGCCTGGTGCCTGCGGAAATGCAGGCAGGGAGCCTTTTTAGGGTGAAGCGATGTTCCTCACAATCTTCGAGTCCGGCGCGTGCCAGTTGTAGAGTGAAGACCGCCCTTGACCTGCACAAAGCAGGCAGGGAGCCGTCTTCCAGGAGTCCAAAGTGCTGCGTACTCTGTTCAAGTCCAAGATCTAGGGGTTTGGTGTTTCCGCAGGTCAGAGACCTGATCACCGCCTTCGGGTCAGCAAATGGTCAGCATCGGATCGGACGGTGTCCGGCCTGCTGACCTGCACTGAGGCAAAGGGCCTGCTGCCTCGCCCGGCGCTTCACTCGGAAGCCTTGCTGCGTGGCTCGACAGCTTGCCCGTGGGATGGGGTCGTTCTTCAAGGAGTGCGGTTGTTCCAAGCCCACGTATGCCCGCACCCGTACACGATTCGGTTCAGGGATGCTCTCGGTATAGAGCGTGAGGAGGCTGGTTTCGGCACGCAGGACGATGCGATCGAGCGCCTGACGCAGATCTGCGCGGAGAAAAGGAAGCTGGCCTCGTCCGTTGCCGAGGTCCGCCGGGAACTCGGTCAGCAGACGGTCGCGGAATACGCGAAGCAGTGGCGCCCCGGGCGGCGCAGGATGACGGAGCTACTCCACGGGCTGGCATGTGGATGGGTCACAAGTCCATTGAGGAGTGTCGCACTACCGCCATCTGATGCCGGGAAGCGTCGCCAAGGCGGCACGCATCCTGGACGCCGCCTTGTAAGGCATGCCATCCGGAGCGGTGGGAGCGGGACGCGTGGGACATCGAGCCCGACTCGATCAATCTCGCTCTGCGCTCCCTCAGTCCGCGGACCACGGGTGTGATCATCAGGGGGGCCTTCTACGGCACCCGCCGCTTCGACGACTTCGAGCGCCACTGCGGCATCAGCGCGAGCGTGCTGTCCGCCCGCCTCCGGGCCCTCGTGGCCGACGGCATCCTGGAGAAGACCCGGTATCGGGCTCCCGGTGCGCGCGGGCGCGACTAGTACCGCCTCGCCGACAAGGGCTGCAGCCTGGTGCCCATCCTGATCGCCCTGAACGACTGGGCCGAGCGCTGGATCGTCCCGGTCGGCGGCGCCACGATCTCCTTGCTCCACCGGGACTGCGGCAGCGCGGTCGGGACGGTGGTGACCTGCTCCTCCGGGCACGAGATCACCACTCCGAGTCAGGTCGCGGCGGTCCCGGGCCCGGGAGCGAAGCCCGCGTCCGCGTCTGACTGACGTCAGTTGCGAGCCGGGGCTCTGAGGAGCAACTGTCACGGACGTCGCCTGCGTTCCACGCTGTGACGGCTCGCCCGTCCTCCGGTACCTGGGGATATCCGTTTGTTCCGTGATGTAGGCGTCAGCGAGCAGCCCACCGCCCGCCCACGAAACATCGGCCCACTCCAGCCCGAACAACCGGCCCTGCTGAAGCCGTAAGCGGTGTCTGGGCAGCGTATGGCTGGAGTCGACCTGGACGCCCTCTCGCTCGAACAGAGGGCATCGTTGTTCACCGGCGGTGCCATCTGGTCCACAGGGGCCATTCCCCCGTCCAGCACGCTCCGCCCCGGCACAGCTGACACTCACACGCCTCACGACCGTATTCCCTTGTTCTCAAGGAGTGTGTGCCTGCCGCGATGGCCCTTGCGCAGCGCAGATGCCGACGCTCTCCCACGCCGACGTCCCGCGCAAGGACCGTTCGCGGGAGACCTTGCGTCGGAGATACGCCTGGCACCGCACTCGCTACGCGACGGAGTTCAACGGAGTTCAACGGCCCTGTCCGGCGCCCGTCGGCTCGGGGTCCGCGCTCTCCTGCAGCTCACGAAGTATGCGGGCCTTGTCGGCCCGGTAGCGCTCGACGTTCGCGAGTTTGACGCCTTCGTATCCGCGAACGGCATCCGGCAGCTCCGCGAGTCGGCGGACCTCGGCCAGGTTTCTTTCGTTCAAGAGCCCGAGCGCGGCGTTGATCGACTCGCGGTACTCGTCGACGAGCTGACGCTCGATCCGTCGCATGTGCTGAAGTCCGAACACATCAAGGGGGGTCCCTCGAACGCGCCGCAGTGCTCGCAGCAGGCTGAGGATCGGACGGAACCAGCTCCCCAGAGCGACTTTCCTCTTCATGCCCGCGGCGCGCAGAACAGGCGGATGCAGCCGGTAGGAGCGTCGGCTCGCGCTTCCGAATGTTGCGGTGATGTGGTCGTCCACGACGGGATCGAGGGCGAGCCGTGCCACCTCGTACTCGTCCTTGTACGCCATGAGCTTGTGGAGATGACGGGCGACCGCCTCTGTCAACTCGGTGGAACCACGGACGGCAGCGTGTTCCGCGACCGCCACCGCCTTGACGAAGTCGACGTACGTGCGGGCGTAGCGCCTGTCCTGGTAGTCGATGAGGTCGGCCACGCGCACGGTGAGGAGACGATGCAGCTCCGACTCCTCGTCATCGGTGACCGAGGCCACGAGCTCGGTGGTTCCGGCGGCGAGTCGTGGCCCCGCCTCCGGGAATGCCGAGCCCGTCAGCGCGGCACGCAGCGCTTCCGGGTCGGCAACCGCCTGGCGGCCCCGCCGGAAGGCCTGCACGTTGCGGTCGACGGCGACGCCGTTCAGTGCGATGGCCTCTTCGATGGCCGAACCCGACATCGGCAGCAGCCCGGTCTGGTACGCGGCTCCCACCAGCAGCATGTTGGCGTACTGCTCGTCGTCGAAGAGCTGGCTGGCCAGTGAGCCGGAGTCCAGAGCCACGAGCTGGCGCGTCGCACCGCCGACGGCATGGCGCACGGCATCGGGAGCCGGAAAGCTGACTGCCGTGTCGACCACCATCTCCCCGGTGGGTATCTCGGTCGTGGTCATGACGGCGACGGTGCGGTCCGGGGCGGCGACGGACAGGTGCTTCCGATCGGCCGCGACGAGCGGGTCGCACGCGAGGTAGAGGTCGCACTGCCCCTCGCCGATCTTGGCCCCTTGCTCCACGACACCCTCTGTGATCTTGATGTCGGAGACGACGGCTCCGCCCTTCTGGGCGAGACCGGTCTGGTCGAGGCTGCGCGCGTGGCGGCCGTCGATCACGGCCGCGGTGGCCAGCACCTGGGAGACGGTGACGATGCCCGTTCCCCCGATCCCGGTGATCCGCATGCCGAAGGAGCCGGCACCGGCCGTGCGGGCCGGCTCGGCCACATCGGTGGCATCGAGGGCGGGAGGTTCCGCGTGCTTCGGCTTGCCGGCGGGCGTGATGGTCATGAACGCCGGGCAGTCGCCGTCGAGGCACGAGTAGTCCAGGTTGCACGAGGACTGGTCGATCCTGGTCTTGCGGCCGAACTCGGTCGGGACCGGGTGAACCGACAGACAGTTCGACTTGCGGCCGCAGTCACCGCAGCCCTCGCAGATACGCTCGTTGATCCAGACTCGCGTCGTCGGGGCCTGGGCCTTGCCGCGCCGACGGGCACGCCGCTTCTCGGCGGCACATTCCTGGTCGTGGATGAGGACCGTGACACCGGCGGTGGCCTTGAGCTCCGCCAGTGCGTCCTCGATCGCGGCCCGGTCGAGAACCTTCACCGACTTCGGAAGCCGGGCCCGCGGGATGCGGGCCCGGTCCTCGGTCGTGATGATCACCTTGGTGACGCCTTCGTCGAGGAGCGTGGCGGCGAGCCGGTCGACCGGCAGGGCGCCGGCGGCGTCCTGGCCGCCGGTCATGGCGACCGTCCCGTTGTAGAGCAGCTTGAACGTGACGTTCACCCCCGCGGCGATCGCCGCCCGGACGGCCAGGCTGCCCGAATGCACGAAAGTGCCATCCCCGATGTTCTGCACGAAGTGGTCTGCGTCGACGAACGGCTCCATCCCGATCCACTGAGCTCCTTCCCCGCCCATCTGAGTCATGCCGACGACCGGGCCGACCTGTTCGGGATCCATGAACACGACCATGGAGTGGCAGCCGATCCCCGCGCCGACCAGCGAGTCCCCGCCGGCGGTGGTCGAGGTGTTGTGCGGGCACCCCGAGCAGTAGTACGGGCTGCGGGCCAGGAGCGGCAGCGCCGACGCCGTACGGGCCTTGGGCCGCTGACGCCATGCGCGGGCGGCTTCGACACCGAGCTGCGCGAGCACCCTGGACAGCCCGGCGGCGATGCTGTCCGCGTCGAGCTCTCCCGAGCGACTGAACAGCGACCGCCCGTCCTTGTCCTGTTTGCCGTGGACGAACGGGGCATGGGGGCGGCCGAAGAGGGTCTCCTTGACGGCGGCTTCGAGAAACGGCCGCTTCTCCTCGACGACCACCACCTGGTCAAGGCCGTCCGCGAACTCGATGACGGCGTCACGTTCGAGTGGGAAGATCATGCCGAGTTTGAGGATCCTGATCCCGTACCGTGCGAGGTCCTCGTCGGTGAGACCGATGATGCGGAGGGCCTCGCGGACGTCGAGGTAGGTCTTGCCGGACGTCAGGATGCCGATCCTGTCCGACGGCCCGCGCTGGACCAGGCGGTTGAGGCGGTTGAGCCGGGCGTACTCCACGGCGCGGGGGAGCCGGATGTCGTGCAGGCTGCGCTCGAGCGCCATGAGATCGGAGCCCAGGAGCATCGAACTCGGCTTGTGCGGGCCGGCGCCCATGTCGCCCTCCACGACCGAGATCCGGTCGCGCGCCACAACGGCTGTGGACGCCGCGTCCGCGACCGCGGTGGTGATCTTCAGGCCCGACCACAGGCCGCTGACCCGGGAGAGGAACTGCGCGTGCAGCCCGAAGTCGAGGACGTCCTGCGCATCGGCCGGGTACAGCGTCGGGATCGCCAGGTCCGCGAGCGTCGCCTCGCTGGCGCACGGCACGCTGGACGACTTGGCTCCCGGATCGTCGCCGACCAGCGCGACAGCGCCGCCTGAGGGGCCTGTGCCCACCAGGTTCGCGTGGCGCAGGGCATCGGAGGCGCGGTCGAGGCCGGGGGACTTGCCGTACCAGATGCCCACGACGCCGTCGCACCGTGAGGTTCCGATCTGGCCGGCCAACTGGCTGCCCATGACGGCGGTCGCGGCGAGTTCCTCGTTGAGCCCAGGTTTGTGGATGATGTCGTGCTCGTGCAGCAACGCCTCGCGCCGTGCCAACTCGATGTCGTACCCGGCGAGTGGTGATCCCTCGTACCCGGATACGAACGTCGCGGTGTGCAGTCCGTTCAGACGGTCATGCCTGGATCGGTCCAGGAGGACGCGGACGAGGGCCTGGATCCCGGAGAGGTGCAGGACGCCTTCTTCACGCAGGTAGCGGTCTTCCAGGCGGAAGCGTCGGCCGCCCGGCTGCTTCGCCTCGGTGATGGATGCGGTCATCGTCCTCTTCCTGACAACGATTCGAGGCCGCTGCCGGCCCTCTGACGGCCGGTGAACGGCGAGTTCCGCCGGCTGCCTCAGGGCCGGGCAGGGCCGGGATCTGCAACGGAGTTCCTCACCGGGGCACCGGTTCGGTCAGCCGCGCAGTCGCCCAGCCGAGCAGCGCGCCGCGGAACGCCGATACCAGTCGGTGCGTGATCTGCGCGGGCGACAGAGCGAGCGTGTCTCGGAGATCGAAGATCTCCCGGGGGTCGAAGAGGACGTTCCACAGGAAGGCGGCCTCGTCCTCGACGCCGACGAGCTCGCCGACCCCGAGAATCGCCACTAGTTCGCGGATGGGGCGGGCGAGGGCCTCCGCCTGGCCTTCCAGGTACGGCTCATCGGCCTTGTACCGCGCGAGGAACCCTTCCGACGACCGGCGGTGCACCAGCGCCGCGCCTTCGGCGAGGATGAGATCCACCCAGAAGCCGCACACACTCTCGAGCAGGGCCAGACCGTTGCTCGGCTGCTCGAGACTGTGATCGCGGAACTTGCTCACGATGTCCCGTCGGTAGGCACTGAGGGCGTCGTCCGCGGACTCGAAGTGCCGGTAAGCCGTCGCGACCGACACATCCGCCTGCCGAGCGATGTCGGCGAGGCTGATCGGCTGCTCGCAACGCTCGAAAAGCTCTGCGGCGGCCTGGATCAGCTTGGCGTTGTTCATCCGCTGATCCCTGCGCATGCGCGTCCTCTTCATGTACGCGGCTCATTTCGTGGGCGCTTGCTGGGCCTGCGTGCGCATGCCCTGCTCGGATTCCGCGATCTGCGTCAGCTCGGCGGCGATGTCGTACGCCTTCTTCAGGGGCACGGCGACGATGCCGTCGGCGTCGGCCACGACCACGTCACCGGGGTTGACGACGACACCGCCGATGGCGACGGGCGTCCCGACGGCTCCCGGGCCGTGTTTCCACGGCCCTGCCGGCGTGACCGAACGCGACCACACGGGGAATTGCTGCTGCCGGATCTCGTCGCGGTCCCTGACCGCTCCGTCGACGATCGCTCCCACGGCTCCCCGCGAGGAGAAGTACTGGGTGAGGATGTCGCCCATCACCGCCCGGCCCGGGTAGCCGAATCCGTTGATGACGAGGAAGTCGCCGGGTTCGATGTGCGCGACGGCGTCGATCACGGCCAGATCGTCTCCGGCGACCGTCAGCACCGTCAGGGCGCTGCCCACGGCACGGCAGCCGTCCCAGAGGGGTGTGATGCCACCGTCGGGCATGCCGAGGCGCCCGAGTGCGTCACCGATGTTCGCGACCGAGTGCCGCTGGAACTGCGCGAGCAACTCCCCGTCAGGACGCTGCCACTTCGGGCCGACCTCGATGTTGGGCGAGCCGGCCGATGTCGGCGCGTAGGTCATTTCTGTCCTTCCCCTGTCACGTGATGAGTGGGTGCCTGGACGACGTCGATCTCGAGGGAGGCGTCCGGAAGTCCGTGCGCCCGGGCTGTGACGGTGATCCGTCCCGTTTCCCCGGTGGCCCGGACGATCGCCAGGGCACGCCCCTTGAACGAAGTGGCGGAATCGTCGAGGAAGCTCTCCTCGGTGAACGGAGCTCCCGTCCCGAATCCTTGGAGGACCCCGGGACCGTCGACCTGGATCGTGATCTTTGTGTCCCGGTTCGGGTTGAGCACACCGTTGTCGTCGATCAGGGTGATGTCGATGTGGACCAACCGCTGCGGATCGGCGCGGAGTTCGGTGCGGTCCGTCTCCAGGCTCAGGTGCGTGGGTTCGCCGGCAGTGCGCAGCGCCGAGCGTCCCACCTCCGCCCCGTCGCGGTACGCCACGACCTCCAGGACACCGGGCTCGTAGGGTACGTCGGCTTCGGCGACGAAGTTCCGCTCGGTGCCGACGGGCACGGTCGCGACGGTGGTGCCGTTGAGCCGGAACTCGACCTCCTCCGCCGCCGCGTAGGCCTCGACATGGAGCGGCGAGCCGACAGGAACGTCGAAGGTCCAGCTGGGGAAGACATCGGTCCAGGTCCATGCCCTGGGCTTGATGACATAGCCGTCCTCGCGGGGGCGTCTCACGGCGAGGTAGGGCGTCTGTGTGAGCCCGTAGACGATCTCGCGGTAGAACGAGATCGGGTGACGCTGCCCGATGATGTCGATGTCCCCGCACTCGGCGGTGAGCCACGGGTAGGGGGCGCGGTGCACCTGCTGGTCCTCGGGATAGACGTGCCGGCCGGTTCCCACCTCGCCGAGGAAGTCCCATGCGGTCCAGGTGAAGTCGCCGATGACGTGGGAGTTCTCGGTGACGAGCTGCCACAGCCGGTCGATCTTCGTCGGGAACGTCTCCGAGCCCACGACCACGCGGTTGGGGTGGGCCTCCTTGTCCAGCACGTACCGGCTCTCGCCGTAGTTGAGACCCACGACGTCGAGAACCGAGGCGGGTTCGGTGAGCCGCTCACCGACGACTGGCGAGGCCATCAGGGCGTCGATCAGATGCGTCACCTGGCCCAGGTAGTCGTTCAGACCCCGGACAGGGGCGGCGTCCTGCCCCAGTTCCGCCTTCAGCGCGGGGATCTTGTCTCGGGCGATGTACATGCCCTGGAGGGCATGGGTGACCAGGCGGGTGGGGTCCTGCGCGCGTACCCGGTCGGCGATGCGGCGGCCCAGGCGCGTACCGTGCGGGGTTCCGGCTTCGATGATCTCGTTGCCGATCGAGTACATGATCACGCTGGGGTGGTTGAAGTCCTTCGCCACGAGCGAGTCCACGTCGCGTTCCCACCACTGCGGGAATCTGCGCGAGTAGTCGTCACCGGACTTCGCGACCGTCCACACGTCGAACAGCTCGTCCATGACGAGCATGCCGAGACGGTCGCACGCGTCGAGTAGGGCGACGCTCATCGGGTTGTGCGCGGAGCGTACGGCGTTGAAGCCCGCGGCCTTGAGCATCCGCACCCGCCGCTCGGCGGCGTCGGCGAAGTCGGCGGCGCCGAGGATGCCGTTGTCGTGGTGGATCGCACCGCCACGGAGCTTGACGGTCTCGCCGTTGATCCGCAGGCCGCGGATCGGGTCGGCGGTGACGGTGCGGATACCGAAGTGTGTGGCTGCCTCGTCGAGCGGACCGCTGTCGTCGTGGAGGCGCACGGACGCGTGGTAAAGGTGGGGCGATTCGACGCTCCACAGTGACGGCCGCTGGACGTAGGCCCGCTGATGGGTGGTGATCGTGTCGCCGGCCGGCAGCGTGACCCGGGACCGGTCGGATGCCACGACCTCGCCCGCGGTGTCCTGGATCTCGAGAAGCACCTCCACCACATGGGCCGAGACGTCCTCGTTGACGATCTCGGTCGCCGCCACCACGGTGGCGAGATCGGCGTCGATGTCCGGTGTGGTCACTCGCAGGCCGGTCGGCGTGACGTGGACGAGATCGCCGACGAGGATGCTGACGGGACGATGGAGGCCGCCCCCCGAGTACCAGCGGGAGTCCTGGTGTGCCTGTGCGTCCACCCGGACGGTGTTGGCCTGGCCGTACTTCAGGAACGGGTCCGCGCTGACGTGGAAGCGGGAGTATCCGCCTGCCCACTGTCCGGCGAGAGCACCGTTGAGATAGACCATCGCATCGCGGTAGACACCTTCGAACTCGAAGGTGACTCGCTTCGTCGCCCATTCCTCCGGAACGTCGAACTGCTTCTCGTAGGTCCACTTTCCGTCGCGGAAGTAGCCCGTCTGCGGTCCACCGGAGTTCTCCGCGGACCGCCCTCCCCCCAGCATGGCGTCGTGCGGCAGGGTGACTTCTTCCTCACCGGCACCGGCGACCACGATCGCCTCGTGAACGGACACGAGAGGGCCGACGCGCCACGCGTCGTTGAACGGGATGCGGATCATTGAAACTTCCTTGCTCGATCGTTCTAGAGGGTCGCGGCAGTGGGGTCCCAGTTCTCGTCCAGGGGGGCCGGCGATGCCACGGTGGATTCGAGGGTCAGCGGTGTCCCGGCCCGTGCCGCCTCCTCTATGGCGAGGAGCACGTCGAGAACGTGGCAGGCGAGAGCGCCGGAGGCGCGTTCCGGTACGTCGTCGCGTATCGAGCGAGCGAGTTCCAGCACCCCCACTCCCCGGCCCCACGTGGACCCGACAGCGGGTACGTCCTCCGGTTCCGCATGGAGAGGGACGAACCTGCCTGTTCCAGCGAAGCGGTTGGGGCCCGGGACCTCGAGTGAGGCTTCCGTGCCGTGTAGTTCGAGGAGGTCGCGGCGGATGCCCGAATCGAAGCTCGTGACGAGCGTCGCCCTTGCGCCGGAGGCGAACTCCAGCAGGGCCATGTGCTGACTCCGTACGCGCACGTCGAACTCGGTCCCGGCGCCCGCGCCGACGAGGACGCGCCTGACGGCTCGTGCGGTTGAGGAAACCGAGCTCACGCGCCGGACGGCACCCATGGTCTGCACGAGCGCGGTGACGTGGTACGGCCCCATGTCCAGCAGCGGGCCGGCTCCCTGGTCGTAGTAGAAAGCGGGATTCGGGTGGCTGCCTTCCGGCCCCGGGGACTGCATGATCGCCAGCGCGCTCTTCGGTTCGCCGATGCGGCCCGCGAGGACCGCTCGCTGTGCCGTCTGCAGGGCACCACCGAGGAACGTGTCGGGCGCGCAGGCCACGCGAAGTCCTCGCCGACCGGCCTTGTCCAGCAGCAACCGTGCGTCGCGGCGGCTGATGGCGAAGGGCTTCTCACTCCAGACGTGCTTGCCGCTCGCGAGGATCCGGGCCGACACGTCGAAGTGGGCGGCGGGGACGGTGAGGTTCAGCACGATCTCGATGTCGTCGTGGGCCAGGAGCTCGTGGACGAGCAGGTGCCGCAACCCGAACTCCCGCGCACGAGCACGGGCGCGCTCCTGGTCGAGGTCCGCTATCGCGACCACGTTCAGATCAGGGAACCGCGTCAGGTTCTCGAGGTAGTGGCTGCTGATGACGCCGGCACCGATCACCCCGACACCCACCCGCTTCGAGCTCATCGGTCGACCTCCACCAGGTGACGCAGGCTCTGCTGCACGGCTTCGAACGGGTCGCCCGCGTAGTCGTCCAGTTCCACGATGCGGACCGCGTCCGGTGCGGCCTTCAGGATGTCCGCCACCGGCATCGCACCCTGGCCGACCGGCTGCTGCTCCAGGAGGGTCGTGGTGTACGGGCCGTCCTTGAGGTGCAGGAACCTGACGCGCGCCCCGAGCCGGGAGATCAACTCCACGGCGGAAGCGCCACCGACCTCGGCCCAGAAGGTGTCGAGTTCCAGGACGACGTCCTCGTCCAGCGCCTCCGCGAAGACTTCGAGGCCGGTCCTGCCGCCGAAGTCCTGACGGACCTCGTGGTCATGGTTGTGGTATCCGATGGTGACGCCTTCGTCCCGGGCGAGCCTCGCGACGGCGTTCAGACTCGCAGCTGCCGCTTCGATGTCCGCCCGCGTGGTCCAGCGCTGAGCGACGATGTTCGGTTCGATGAGCGTGCCGATTCCGAGCCCTGCTGCCACGCGGACAGCTGCGGAAGCATTCCCATCGACAAGGCTCGCGTGCGCGCTGAGCGGACACAGCGGTGTCTCGGCCAGCGCACGCCGGTACGCGTCCCGGTACTGCTCGAACCTCCACAGCTCCACGTTCTCGAATCCCATCGCGGCAACACGCGCGAGCGTCCCCGGAAGGTCGGTCTCGATGGCGTTGCGCAGCGTATAGAGCTGTACTGAGTACAGGCGCTCCGTCATTCGCGTTCTCCCTGGTCCAGCGCGAGTTCTCCCGCATGAGCCGTTGTCACCGTCTCGGCCAGGGCGGCGAGCGCGTGGTCCACCGGTTCAACTGAGGAGGGCAGGTTCAGGAAGCCGTGCAGTACGCCGGGCACCGTGACGTGCCGCTCGGGTACGCCCGCCTCCACGAGAGCGGCCGCGAACGCCTCGCTGCTCGCGCGCAGATCGTCGTACTCGGCGTCGAGCAGCAAGGTGGGGCAGAGGCCGTCGAGGACGCCGTTGGCGGGGAGGGCGTAGCCGTGCGGATCCGGCGTGCCGCCCAGGTAGTTGCCCGTCATCTCGGCCACGTCCTCGGGCAGGATCCGGACCATGCGCGGCAACCGCGCAAACGCTTCGGTCAGCGGCGGGGACAGGGGCGGCAGGACGGAGTGCATGGCTGCATAGGCCAGTACCAGGGCGGCGGGCAGCCAGTTGTCGTCGTCTCGCAGGCGGAGTACGGCTCCTGAGGCGAGGTTCGCGCCCGCGCTCGCGCCGCCGACGGTGATCCGGCCGGGGTCGATCCCGAGCACCGCGGCGTTGTCGCGCACCCATCGGACGGCCGCCACGACGTCGTCGTGCGGCACCGGATAGGTCACGCCGTCGACCGCGAGCCGGTAGTCCACGCTCACGACCACGGCGTCGGCCCTGGCGCACACCTCGCGGGCGGTCCAGTCGGCCTCGTGCATGTCGAGATTGCCGAAGACCCATCCGCCGCCGTGCACCCACACCAGGCCAGGGCGAGGCCGCTGCGGTGCTGACGGCGGCCGGTAGACGCGGACGGGAATCGGGCCGTGCGGGCCGGAAATGATCTCGTCGCTGATTCCGACGGAGGGCAGTGCCGGTGCCGCCTTCCAGCTCCGGTATTCGTGGAGGCGCAGTTGCACAGCCGGATCGGCGAGTGCCTCGCGCCAGGACGGGAGGTCCTCGATCAGGCTGAGCCGGGCGGAAATGCTGGGATGCAGGGCCATCAGATCAGGTCTCCAAGGGAGAGGGGGAAGCGGGTTGTAGCGCGCGTAGGCGGGAGGCGGCGGGGGATGTCCGCTCCGCTCAGCCGCGTGGCCGGCCGGAATGCCGGGCGGGCAGGCCTACTTCACGCTCCCGGCGGCCAGTCCGGAGCGCCAGAACCGCTGCAGGACGAGAAACGCGACGATCAGAGGGATCACCGAGAGGAACGCGCCGGTGATGGTGATGTTGTAGGGGATGCCTTGGTTCACCCCTTCTCTCCAGTTGGCCAGCCCGACGGTGACCGGCTGAAGTTCGTCGCTGTTGAGCATGAGCAGGGGCAGCAGGTAGTTGTTCCAGATGCTGACGAACTGGAACAGGAAGATGGTGACCAGTGCGGGGGACATGATCGGCATGGCGACCCGCCAGAAGATCCGGGCCTCGCCGGCACCGTCGAGTCGCGCGGCTTCGATCAGTTCGTCCGGTACCGACGCTCCGGCGTAGATGCGCGACAGGTAGACCCCGAACGGGCTGACGATGCTGGGCAGGAAGACGGCCCAGTAGGTGTTGACGAGGTGGACCTGGCTGAACATCAGGTACAGGGGCAGCGCGAACATGACGTCCGGGATCAGGACGGCTCCGAGGATGACGTTGAAGGTCAGGTCGCGACCGCGGAAGGAGTACTTGGCCAGCGCGTACCCGGCCATGGCCGACAGCGTTGTGCTCACCGCCGCGCCGCCGATGCTGTAGAGGGCGCTGTTCAGCAGCCACCGGGCGAAGATGCCGTCCTGTTCCTGGAAGACGTCACGGATGTTGGTCCACAGGTCGAAGTGGGAGAACCACAGCCCGTTCGTGGTGAACAGGTAGCCCTTGTTCTTCGTCGCGGTGACCAGCAGCCACCAGACCGGGATGAGCGTGTACAGGGCGAAGAGCGCCATGACCGCGAACACGCCCACCCGGCCGGTCAGCGATGACGTACGCAGTCGCCCGGGAGGCCCGGCGGCGGTACGTGCTGCTGAGGGAGTGACGGTCGTCATGCGAAGGTGCCCTTCCGCTGGGTGAACTTGAGGAAGCCGAACGACAGCACGAAGGTCAGCAGGGCGAGGATGACCGACTGGGTGGCCGCGTAGTTGTAGTTGTTGATGTCCGCCGACTGCTGTGTGGCCAGGATCGGCGTGTAGGTCGGGGAGACGGTCGGGGCGACCTGACTCAGAACCGCGGGCTCGTTGAACAGCTGGGCGGTGCCGATGATGGAGAACACCGTGGTGAGGATCAGTGCCGGCCGTACCGCGGGAATCTTCACGTGCCAGGCGACCCGCCACCCGGAACAGCCGTCCATCACAGCGGCTTCGGTGAGTTCGCCGGGGATCGCCTGCAAGGCCGAGTAGATGATCAGCATGTTGAAGCCGGTCCAGGCCCACGTCATCATGTTGCCGATCGAGGCGAGCACGAGGTCGTCGGACAGGAAGTTCACTTCGAGCCCGACGTGCCGCAGGGCAGCGGTGTACGGGCTGACGCTCGGTGCGTACAGGAACGACCACATGATCGCGGCGATCACGCCCGGTAGCGCGTAGGGCAGGAAGTAGATCTGCCGGAAGACCTTCTTGAACACGGCGCCACGCGAGTCCAGCAGCAGCGCCAGGAGGAGCGCCAGGCCCAGCATCACCGGCACCTGCACGATGCCGAGCGTGAACACCCGCAGGAACGACGACATGAACCGGCTGTCGTGCAGAGCCGTCACGTAGTTGTCGAACCCGGCGAAGACAGTCGTCGACGGTCCCAGTCCGAGGCCGCTGCGGTGCATCCTGAAGAAGCTCTGGTACACCGCGTAGCCGATCGGTGCGAGCAACATCGCCGTGAACAGCAGCCCGAACGGTGCCAGGAAGAGCACCGCGGAACGAGTGTGGCCACGGCCGTGGATACGCTTCGCTGCCGAGCCGGCGATGGGGTGGGCGAGAGCGTCGCGCGTTCTTGTCGCCATGCCTGCTCCTTGCTCGTGAAGTGGTCCCGTGAAGTGAGGGACCGGCTGGTCATTGGTGCTGGTCGGGCTGGTCGTCGCCCTGCGGGGGCGCGGGCGGTGGCACGGGGGAGGACGGGCCCCTGCATGTCGGGGCCGAGGGAGCGAAGCCGCGGCGCCGACGCCCGGCAGGTCAGGAAGGCCGCCGGGCGCCAGCCGTCGTTCTCCGCGCGCGTCACTTCCCGACGCTCAGCCCCTGGCCCTTCATGGCCGCGACGGTGCTGTCCTGGACGGAGGCCACGGCCTTCGGGATGGTGCCCTGCCCGGCTCCGGCCTTCTTGAGCCCGTCCTTCATGTCGGACTGAACCTGGCTCATCGTCGGGCCCCACACCCAGCCCGTGCTCGTGTTCGCGGCCGCTGTCTTGAACACGTCGTAGATGTTCTGTCCGCCGAAGTACTTCGACGGCTGGTCCACGGCAGGCAGCTGCTGTCCGCTCGTCGCGGCCGGGTAGATGCCCGTGTTCTTGATCAGATTGGTGACACTGTCGCTGTCGGTGCTCATCCAGGTCGCGAACTCCGTGGCTTCCTTCGGGTGCTCGCAGCCCTTGAGCACCACGGTCGCCGAGCCTCCGCGGTTACCGGCCGCCTGCTGCCCGGCGGACCACTGGGGCATGGGCGCCACGGCCCACTTGCCGGACAGCTCGGGCAGATTCTTGGAGATCAGCGGAGCCGCCCACACGGCGCTGACGAGTGACAGCAGCTGCCCGTCCTGCACCTTCTTGAACCAGGCCGTGTCCAGCATCGGGTCGCTGGTGACCAGCTTCTTGTCCAGCAGGCCCTGCCAGTACTGCGCGACCTTGCTCGTCTGCGGGTTGTCGATGGTCACCTGCCACCGGTCGTTGGCGGTACCGAACCACTTGCCTCCGGCCTGCCAGGTCAGCGCCCCCAGGTCATAGGCGTCCTGCGGCGTGGTCGTCAGGTAGGCCGAGGGGTTGGCGCTGTGCACCTTCTTCGCGGCCGCGGCGAAATCGTCCCAGGTCTTCGGTGGCGAGATCTTGTACTTCTTGAACAGGTCGGTGCGGTAGTACATCGCCATGGGCCCGGTGTCGACCGGGATGCCGAACACCTGGTCGCCGACGCTGGACATCTGCCAGGTCCACGGCACGAACTTGTCCTTGCTGGCATCGGCGTACTCGTGGATGTCCTCCAGCGCGCCGGTGGCGATGAAGTTCGACAGGGTGTCGTAGCCCACCTGACCGAGACAGGGTGCGTTGCCGGCCTTCACCGCGTTCTGCATCTTGGCGTAGCCACCGATGCTGCCCGCCGGGATCTGGCTGTACTTGACCTTGATGTCCTTGTGCGTCTTGTTGAACAGCGCCACGGACTTGTCGAGGCCGACCGCCGCCCCCCAGAACTCCACCGTCACCGGCTTGCCGCCGGAACTCGAACCGCCCGAGTCGCCGGAACCGCTACAGGCGCTGAGCGTGACGAGCGAGGCAACGGCCAACATGACCCCAGCCTCCTTCACCCACCGTGAAGCCATGGGAACTCCTTCCGTCGGCCGTCCGCCTTGCGGAGCCTGCCGGTTGATCTGCGAGCGGCGTGTCGCGCACGGAGTCGTTGAGAGCTTCCCGTCATCGGGGACTCATCCCTACGAACACTGCCGAACGGCTTGCGATTGGGGTTTCACTTGAGGTGTGCGCCAGCCCTTGTTGGCCCGTCTGGCCTACGTGATGCGCCGGCCCCGCTGAGCAGCGTCCGAGGCTCGGAGTGCTTGCGCTCGAACCGAGCGGCTCACTCTGAAGTGCGAAGCGAATCTCAGTTGCGTCGACTATGGGGTCGGGTGTGCCGCCTGTCAACGCTTTCTCGTCGACTTTTGGTAAAAAGCTTGGCTCTTCACTGAAAGGGTCGCTGGGCATCACGGACTTCGGGACCTCTGTGACGCACTCGAGATCTCCGGGGTCCATGTGTATACGCGCTGTCGGCCGAGCCGATATGTGATCCAAATCGAGGGGGCAGTGCTAAAGCGCGTTGATGACGTGCGTAAAGCGGCGCAGACCCTCTTCGAGTGCCGTCTCGTCCGTGGCGAAGGAAAGGCGTACGTGTCCCTCGCCCGACGGGCCGAATTCGGACCCGGCGCGCACGAGCACGCCTCCGTCGGCGAACAGTTGCACGAGTTCGACGGAGGACAGGGCGCTGTCGATACGGGGGAATGCGTAGAACGCTCCAAGAGGCCGAACGACGCTCACTCCATCGAGACCGTCGAGGTGCCGCATGACCAGATCACGGCGGCGCTGGAAGCGCGCCGAGAGTGCGTGCAGATCTTTGTCGGGAATGCGCAGCGCCTCGACGGCCGCGTCCTGGACGAAGGTGTTCAAAGGCCCGTTGATCGTCCGGTGAACGAGGTTGATCTTCTCGGCGACCGCGGCGGCGGCGCAGATGAAACCGATGCGCCAACCGGTCATCGAGTACGACTTGGAGAACGTGCCGGAGAGCACCACCCGGTCCCGCACGGAGATCAGTTCAGCTGCGGAGGTGAACGCGATCTCGTCGAAGACGATGTCGCTGTATGCCTCGTCCGACAGGAGGTAGAGGTCGGGGTGATCGCGGAGAATGGCGCCGACTCCTTCGATATCGGCCTTGGAGAACACCATTCCGGTGGGGTTCACGGGATTGCACAGGATGAGCATGCGAGCACCCGCTGCGGCCGCCGCGAGTTTGTGCAGGTCGATCGAGCCGTCCGGCCGAGTGGAGATCCACTCGACCTTGGCCCCTGCCATGGCCGCGTGGTCCGCGTACAGGGAGTAGGTCGGTTCGGGGAGCAGCACTCGATCGCCCGGGTTCAGCAAAGCGAGGACGGTGGCTGCGAGGCCGGCGCTGCCTCCGTGAGTGACGACGACATTCGCCGGTTCGGCCTTGGTGCCCTGGAAACGCGCCAGGTGGGAGGCGATCTCCTGGCGGAGATCCGGAGACCCCGTGATCTGCGAGTAACGAGTGCGACCGGCGCGCAACGCCCGGACGGCAGCCTCCACCACTGGCTGCGGCGTGTTGCTGTCTGGTTCACCCATGGCCAGAGAGACGGCGCCCGGCACCGCACCGCCCAGCGTTGCGGGCCGCCTCGACGCTGCTCTGATGCGTTCCGGGAGAGAACCGGCCGTTCGGGAGGGGAGGGCGCTCATCCGATCTCCATGGGGTCACGACGGATGTAAAGTGCGAGCACATTCTCACATCGGGATGAGCGGTTCAAGGGTGGGGGCGCGGCTGGATCGGCCGGAGGCAGGTGGTTGCACATGCCCGAGCGGGTGCGCGGTGGGCGCGCTGTGGTCCGGTGGGCATGCCTGAAGCCCACCGCAGACGCCGTGGGTGGTTGGTTCCTGGTGCTGAGCCAAGGCCCCCGCAGGGAGCCGCCCCTCACCGGCTGCCGGTCGTGTGCCTCAGGCGCCGGCCCAGCCCTGGAGAGCCCCGTAGTAGGCCGCCGTCAAACGGCTGATCGCTTCCTCCTCCGGGAGGCCGGTGCTGATCAGGTCCAGGATCTCGCGTGGATCGAACATGGCGTTGTACAGGAACAACGCGTGATCGAAATGATCGTCCGGCACGTCCAGGTGCCGCATCACACTGCGAATGGGGCGCTCCCAGGCGTCCCGGACCGGGGTGATCACCTCGTCGTTGTCGCGCAGGCGGGTGAGGAAGCCCGTGCGCGACCGGATCTGGACCATGGCAGGGCCGTAGCTGCGGACCAGGCGAGCCCACTCGCGGACGACCTCCTCGAACAGGTCCGGGCCGGTCTTCAGGCAGTCATGGCTGTAATTGCGCAGCTGGACGATAACGCCGAGCAGGTAGGCCTTGAGGAGCTCCTCGACCGACGGGAAGTACCGGTAGGCCGTGGCCAGCGACAGGTTGGCTCGCTCCGCGACGACCGCCATGGTCATCGCGCCGGGCTCGGTCCTGAGCGCTTCCCCCACGGCCTCCAGGAGCTTGCGCCGGTTGCGGACCGCGTCGCGGCGCATACCGCGCCCAGCACCCTGTTCCTCGTTCTTGACCGTCAGGGGGAGCCTCCCGGGATGCCTCATCGGAGAGAGGTGTCTCACCTCTGGGCAAGACGATAGTGACGTCTGTCCGAGTCGCTCAAGCGGCCGGGCCTTGCCCGATGCCGCGATCTGCATGTATGGCTCTGCCGAGCTGGTACCAAGGCTGCACCATTCGGACTGTCATCGCCTCGGAGGAGCTGGTACGAGCCTGACCCGGCGCGGCGGGTGGTCCGTCGTGCGGGGCGACTGCCCGAGCGCGATCTCCCGCCGTCTTCCTCGGTGTCCGTCCGGGCCTCTGACCCGAGGGCTGGGCGAGCGGATCTCAACGCGGGAGGATCGTCACCTCGGCCCGGTTGAAGCGGGAGCTGTTACCCATGGCGTGGAACGGCACGTCGTCAGGGCTGGGGCCCGTACTCGACGTCTCGGCCTGCGGCGAGTACTGCTGGTACGGGTTGCCGGGGCCCAGCGCGAGGGGAATCGTCAAGCGCCCCTGGGCGTCGGCGGTGGCCGACCGCGCTGAAGCGCCCTCGTGGTCGCGGACGGTGACGTGATACCGCGTGCCCGGGCGAGCCAGCGAGGGCGTCCGTACCGTGGCCGAGCCGTTCCCGACCACCGTGAAGCGGCGCTGGCGCGCAACGTTCAGCGCACTGAACTCGGTGACGTCCCGCCGCATCCGTACGGTCCAGCCGTAGGCGCTGTACTGCTGCCTGATCGACGAGAAGGTGAACGACCGGGGAGTGGCGCGGTGCTGCGCGTGGCGGGCGAAGTAGGACTTCAGGTGCGGTATCCAGGCCCGGAGGTCGGCCTGCCAGTAGGGCCATGTGTGGCTGCCGGGTCCGTAGTCGTGCCAGCGGTGCCGGATGCCGAGATCCAGCAGGCGCTCGTGGAAGGACACGTTCTCCTGCCGGATTCTTTGTTCCGTGGGGTCCACGGTCTCGCCGTCGTGCCGGGGCCGGCCGTTGCCCGTGTACAGGGACACGTCCGTGTGGGCCAGATTGGCTGCCAGGTCCCAGGGGTTGTCCCCGCGCCAGCGGACTTCCTGCGTCGCCCACGGGCCCCAGAGGGAGGGGTGGAGCTGCTCGATGATGGTGCGCATCTGGACGTTCTGGTGGTCGACGTCTCCGGAGAACGAGCCGACGGCACCGAAGAGGTCGGGGTGCCGGGCGGAGTACGAGACGGCCCCGAACCCGCCCATCGACAGTCCGGCTGCGGCCCGGGCCCCGCGCTCGGGGATCGTGCGGTAGTGCTCGTCCACCCAGGGGAGGAGCCTGTTGATGTGGAAGGTCTCCCACATCGGCCGGCCGTGGTGGCCGTTGTTCCACCAGTCGGCGTACCACTCCGTGGAGCCGGCGTCCGGCATCACCACGATCGCGGGCAGGCCGGCCGTGATCTCCTCCGCGGCACCGTCCTGTGTCCAGCTCGAAGCGCTCTGCCCTCCACCGTGGTAGAGGTACAGCACGGGGTAACGGCGCCCCTTCTGCGCGTCGTAGCCGCGGGGGAGCAGTACGCGCACCTTGGTCGTGCCGTCGAGCGCGGACGAGGTGAAGGTCAGGTCGCTGAGCCGCGGCGAGAGTCGCTTCTGATTCACCGGCGTGATGCCGGTTTCGGTGCGGGCTGCCGCGGCCGCCTCGGCTGTCCGGGCGGGAGGGTGACTGCATCCGAAGACCATCGCCGCCCCCAGAGCGAGTGCCGCGGGAATCCCCACGCGCCTGCCGTTCAAGATGGTCCGTCTCCTTGTGGTCATGTTTCGCTTCTCTGTCCGTGCCGGGCTCGCGGCGCCCGGCGGGCACGCGACGGCGGCTGTCTCCGGGGTCGGCGTGCCGCCGTCTCGGTGTCCGGCGATGATCGGGGGGCGCGGCGTCCGTGGATGTCGTAGCCGCGGGCTGCGACCGTCTCTGTGACCCGCCGCCGTCGATGCCGCCGCGGGCTTCTGGCATCGTGCGCTCAAGCCGCTTCGAGACGGGTCGGCCGACCAGGCGCGCGCACGCTCGTGGCTCGCTCATCGCCGACGAGGAGCCGGATCCCGGTCTCGCCGGTGCGCGGGCGCGCAGGTCGGCCGCGCCTCGGCGGTTTCAGCGGGGGCGTCGCCAGGGTCTTCGATTCGTGTCGGCAAGGTGCTCGTCGACGAAGGCACGTCGCCCGATCCGATCGATGGCTTGGTCGCCTGCGCCTTCGGATGTGCCGTGGCCGTAGAAGTGTTCGCCGGCGGCCGCCACGCCGGATGCGGCCGGGGTTGCGCGTCGACGAACCCGGCGGAGAGCGGGGCGGCCGGTTCGGGGCCTTCGCCGCAGACCGGTACCGGACGAGGTCACAACGTGGACCGCGCTCGGGGCGGGCGCGGCAGTATCGGCCAACGGCGCAGACGCAGCGGAGGTCTCGGCCGGGGTGCGAGTCTCGGATGGCCGAGAGCGAGGCATGTGAGGTCTCCTCGACTGCGCGTGCGCGATCGGCGAACCGACCACCTCAATCTCGAAATTGGATTCGTATTTTGAGATTGAGGTGGACGCTAGCACACGGTTTCAGCCGCACGGAAGTTCTCAGGCCTCGTCGTCGACCACCCCTGCGAGGAAGGCCTCGATGCCGGTCGGCACGTCCACCGCGCCCGGGTTGTACAGCCATTGCATCTGGAGTCCGTCGATGGCTGCGATGAGCAGGTTCGCGAGGACCTCCGGCCTGGTGTCGACCTTCAGGCGTCCGCGACCGCGCAACTCGGCGAAGATCCGGGTCAGGTGCAGGCGCAGGCTGTCGTAGCGGGCCCGGTACAGCTCGTGGGCGGGATGCCCGTCGGTCGTGGCCTCGCTCGAGATGATGCT
This sequence comes from Streptomyces sp. NPDC052064, assembly GCF_055585925.1. Classification (NCBI taxonomy): domain Bacteria; kingdom Bacillati; phylum Actinomycetota; class Actinomycetes; order Kitasatosporales; family Streptomycetaceae; genus Streptomyces; species Streptomyces sp. NPDC052064. The sequence continues at coordinate 84,939 of NZ_JBVJJE010000006.1, read as the reverse complement.
ATGCAGCTGGATCAGCCCGGGTCGGGCCTTGTTGGCCCGCACGACCCGCAGTTGAGTCTGCAGAACATCCAGGTCATCGGCTTCCCGGACGATCGCGGCCGTCTCCCGCTCGTGTGCGGCGAGAACCTCGACCAGCAGTTCCGCCTTGCTGCCGAAGTGGTGCAGCAGGCCGGTCTGGCTGATGCCGGCCCGCTCTGCGATGTCCTTCATGGTGGCGCCGTGGAAGCCTCCGGCGCCGAATGCCTCGACGCAGGCGTCGAGAATCTTCTGCCGCACCTCGGCGGTCTTCGCGTAGGACCCCCGGGGGCCGCGGGCCCCGCTGTTCGCTGTCTTCGCCTGCTTTGTCACGGGTCGAGCATAGAGCGGTACCTTGCGCCTGACTCAATTTGTCAACGTGCTTCTGTTTTAGCGTGGCGAGGCGGCGAAGTCGTCGCCCGGACGGCCTCCTGATAGGTGACCACCGCGCGGAAGCGGACGGCGCCCTTGGCGACCCTGTCGACCACCGTGACCACCTCCTCCTTCGGGAACGTCTCGACCATGGGGGTGACCTTTCCCGCGGCAGCGGGGTCGAGGGCCTCCCGGAGGTACTGCGGCCCGTTGTGGGTGGAACCGACTCACCCGCATTCGCGTGCCGATGAACGGAAGGCCCCTGCCCGCTTGATGCACCGTCAGGTGAGTCAGCGTCTGGTCAGCATCAGTCCCGCCCTTTATGGTGCGGCTGTCCGCACAGACACCTGGTGGCGGCGTCATAACCGCCTCGATCGCGTGGAAGCGCAGGTAGGCAGCCCTCTCCTCGGAGTGAAGCGATGTTCCTCACAATCTTCGAGTCCGGCGCGTGCCAGTTGTAGAGTGAAGACCGCCCTTGACCTGCAAAAAGCTGGCAGGGAGCCGTCTTCCAGGAGTCCAAAGTGCTGCGTACTCTGTTCAAGTCCAAGATCCACCGCGCCACCGTCACCCAGGCCGACCTGCACTACGTGGGATCGGTGACCATCGACGCCGACCTGCTCGACGCCGCCGACCTGCTGCCGGGCGAACTCGTGCACATCGTGGACATCACCAACGGCGCCCGGCTGGAGACATACGTCATCGAGGGCGAGCGCGGGTCCGGGGTCGTCGGGATCAACGGGGCCGCCGCCCATCTCGTCCACCCCGGCGATCTGGTGATCATCATCAGCTACGCGCAGGTGACGGACGCCGAGGCGCGGGCACTCACCCCCCGGGTCGTGCACGTGGACCGCGACAACCGGATCGTGGACCTCGGCGCCGACCCGTCCGAGCCGGTACCGGGCTCGGACCAGCAGCGCAGCCCGCAGGCCGTCAGGGCCTGACCAGACGCAGACGGGACAGGAGCATGTCCATATGAAGGACCTGGAGATCCGCGACGCCCGGGCGGCGGGCCGCCTGGAGGCGGTGTCCAGCGGTGAAGTCGTCGGCCGCATCGAGTACTTCGTGCTCGACAGCCCCGAACGCGCGCTCGTGCCCGTGCACACGATCGTCGAACCGGCCCACGAGGGCCAGGGCATCGCGGGCGCGCTGGCACGAGAGCTCTACGGCATCGCCGCCCGCGAGGACAGCGCCGTCGCCCCGCTCTGCCCCTACGTCGCCAAGTGGTCCGAACGCCACCCCGACGAGGCCCCACCGGCAGACCAGAGCCTGCTGACAGCGGCGAAGGACTGGCTGACCGAACACCCCGGCCGCTTCTGACTCGCGAGCCGGGACATACAGTGTCCGACCCCGACCCCGACCTCGTTTACCTCCACCTGGCCCCTCCGCGTCCTGCGCGGGGGTGACTGGGGAAGCAGTCGACGGGTAGGCGGGGGAGTAGTCCAGAGCCGGAGTCGAGCGACTGGCTGGAGGACCTCATGACGAATCCGTATCCCGACCCCGTGCCACCGGGACCGACACCGGGCCCGGAGCCGCACCCCGATCCGGTACCGAACCCGCAGCCACCGCCGGGACCGGAGCCCACCCCGCCGCCCCCGGCGCCGACCCCACCCCCGGGGCCGACCCCGCCGGGGCCCCCGGGCCCCGACCCGGTGCCGGGACCCGACCCGTCCCCGATCCCGCCGGGACCGGAACCCGTACCGAACCCCGAGCCGGGCCCGCCACTGTCCTGAACGGCGGCAGGAGAACCGGCAGGAGAACCGACAGGAGAACCGGCAGAGAACCGGCAAGAGAACGGGGCCGGTGGACAGCCGATGCAGCCGTCCACCGGCCCCGTTCCGGGCCATCAGCGCGGAGCGCCTACGCGGAGACCTCCGACCGGTCCCCACCCCACAGCGTGTGGAACGACCCGTCCCGGTCCACCCTCCGGTAGGTGTGCGCACCGAAGTAGTCCCGCTGCCCCTGCGTCAGCGCCGCCGGCAGCCGCTCCGCGCGCAGGGCGTCGTAGTAGGCGAGCGCCGCGGCGAAACCGGGCGTCGGCACGCCCTGGCGGGTCGCGGCGATCAGCACCTCGCGCCAGTCGTCCTGGGCGTCCGCGATCTCCTGCGCGAACGTCGCGTCCGACAGCAGGCTCGGCAGATCCGGCCGGGCGTCGTAGGCCGCGCGGATGCGGTCCAGGAAGGCCGCGCGGATGATGCAGCCGCCCCGCCAGAGCGCGGACACCGCACCCAGGTCGATGTCCCAGCCGTACTCACCGCGCGCCGCGTCGATCTCGTGGAAGCCCTGCGTGTACGACACGATCTTCGACGCGTACAGCGCCTGCTCCACCCGGTCGGCGAAGGCCCGGGCCTCCGCCTCGCCCATCGGCTGCGCCTTCGGGCCGGCCAGCCCGCGCGAGGCCTCCCGCAGTTCCGCGTGGCCCGACAGCGAACGGGCGAAGACCGCCTCGGCGATGCCGGACACCGGCACGCCCAGGTCGAGTGCGATCTGCACGGTCCAGCGGCCGGTGCCCTTCTGTTCGGCCTGGTCGACCACCACGTCCACGAACGGCTTGCCCGTCTCCGTGTCCACGTGCGAGAGCACCTCGGCCGTGATCTCGATCAGGTACGAGTCCAGGCGGCCCTGGTTCCAGGTGCGGAAGATCTCCGCGATCTGGGCGGGCGAGTACCCGGCGACGTCGCGCAGCAGTTGGTAGGCCTCGCCGATGAGCTGCATGTCCGCGTACTCGATGCCGTTGTGCACCATCTTCACGAAGTGCCCGGCACCGTCCGGGCCGACGTGGGAGACGCACGGCGAACCGTCGGCCGCCTTGGCGGAGATCTTCTCCAGCATCGGGCCAAGCGAGTCGTACGACTCCTTCGGGCCGCCCGGCATGATGCTCGGCCCGTTGAGCGCGCCCTCCTCGCCGCCGGACACGCCCATGCCGACGAAGTGGATGCCCTGCTCGCGCAGGTCGCGCTCCCGGCGCCGGGTGTCCGCGAAGTGCGCGTTGCCGCCGTCGATGATCATGTCGCCGGGCTCCAGCAGCGGCGCGAACTCCTCGATCACCGCGTCCGTCGGCTCACCGGCCTTCACCATCACGACCAGCCGCCGCGGCCGCTCCAGCGCGGCCACGAACTCCTTGGTGGTCTCGCACGCGACGAAGTCCCCCTCGCCGCCGAACTCCTCTACCAGGGCGCGCGTGCGCGCGGGCGTCCGGTTGTGCACCGCCACCGCGTAGCCGTTGCGGGCGAAGTTGCGGGCGAGGTTGCGGCCCATGACCGCGAGACCCGTGACGCCGATCTGCGCTGTACTGCTCATTCGGTTGGCTCCTAAAGACCTCGGTATCGGTGCTGCGGATGGTGTCCACCAGCATGCCCCAGTCGCCCATCCTGACGTGCCGAGACGTCGTCCGCACGCGCGGGTCGTACGACGTCGCGCAGGCAGATACGCACAAGAGCCCCCGTCGCACTCACCCGACGTACGCGTCCCCGCGCGCGCCGCACACGCGCACCGGGTGACGTACACGGTGCACCGCCGTGGCGCACGTCGCGCAACAGGGGCCTCATCCCGGCCATTTGGGCAACCGGGCGGCCGATAGCCGCCTTGTCCTGGCCGGTTCGCAGCGCTTACTTTTGCCCCTCCTGACGCATGTCTAGGGGGGCTCTCGATGGCCGTACGCGGCCGGCATCGCCGGTATCAGCCGAACAGGATCAACCGCGCCTCACTCACCGTCACGGCGGGCGGCGCGGGCATCGCGCTCCCGTTCATGGGCGCCGGCACCGCCCAGGCGGCGGACGTGGACACCTGGAACAAGGTCGCCGCCTGCGAGTCGAGCAACGACTGGAACGTCAACACCGGCAACGGCTTCTACGGCGGGCTCCAGTTCACCCACTCCACCTGGGAGGCGTACGGCGGCCGGGCCTACGCGGCACGCGCGGACCTGGCCACCAAGGACCAGCAGATCGCCGTCGCCGAGAAGGTGCTCGACGGGCAGGGCCCGGGCGCCTGGCCGGTGTGCTCCGTACGGGCCGGACTGACCCGGGGCGGAGCCGAGCCAGACATCCGGCCGGCCGCGGAGAGCACGAGGAAGGGCGAGAAGGCAGACCGGAAGCAGAGGCCCAGGACCTCCATCGAGGACGTGCGGCCGCAGTCCACGCCGCAGTCCCGGGCGGGCAGCGCCGAGATGTACACGGTGGTGCGGGGCGACACACTCTCCGGCATCGCGGAGGAGCGGGAGGTGCGGGGCGGCTGGCGAGGTCTGTACGCGGCCAACCGCTCGTCCATAGGGGCCGATCCCGACCTGATCGTGCCCGGCCAGCGGCTCGCGCTGCGCGGCGAGGGCGCCACGAAGACGCGTCCCGCCCCCGAGCGGGCCCCGTCGGCCAAGCCGTCGACGAAGAAACCGTCTTCGAAGAAGCCGTCGTCGAAGTCCCCGGACCGCGCCGAGGAGCGTGCCGAGGACCGGTCCGAGAACGAGAGCAAGGAGCGCGCAGCACGGTCCACGGCCACCCGGCAGGGCTTGGTCGCCCCCGTCAGCGCCTCGCTGGGGACGCCCTACCGCAAGGCCGGCTCGTCCTGGTCGAAGGGGTACCACACCGGCGTCGACTTCCCCGTGCCCACGGGCACGTCCGTCAAGTCCGTCGCTTCGGGCAGCGTCGTCAGCGCCGGGTGGGGCGGCTCGTACGGCTACCAGGTCGTCATCCGGCACAGCGACGGCCGCTACAGCCAGTACGCCCATCTGTCGGCCATCTCCGTGCGGGACGGGCAGACGGTGAGCGCGGGCCAGCGCATCGGCCGCTCCGGCTCCACCGGAAACAGCTCGGGCCCGCATCTGCACTTCGAGGTGCGGACGGGGCCCGGTTTCGGCTCGGACGTCGACCCCATCGCGTACCTGAGGGCCGGCGGCGTCAGGATCTGATGCGCGTGCGGTGCCGGTCCACCGTGGGCATCGGCACGTACGGGATGCCGTAGAAGGCTGCGTAGGAGAGCGGGCGTTCCTCGGAGGACACCGACGGTTCCCCGCTCTCGTACGCGATGTCCGCGTCGGCCCCGGACGCGTCGGCCCCGGACGCACCGGCAACGGACGCACCGGCAACGGACGCACCGGCAACGGACGCACCCGCAACGGCGACCGCGGGCACGGTCACCGGCACGTTCCCTGACACCTCGCGACCGACTCCGCCACGATCACCAGCCCCGGCGCCCAGCGCCTTGGGCAGCGCACCCACGGCGACGGGCGGCGCGCCCACCCTCCGGGGCAGACCCTCTGCCGGCCCGGGCAGCTCGGCCGCAGGCCCGGGCAAGGAGACCGGCGCCCCCAGCCCCGTGTCCGAAGGAACCAGACCCGTCCCGGCGACCTCCAGCCCGGTCCCCGCGCTCTCCGGCTGGGCCTGTGTGAGCCGCTCCGTCGTCAGCAGGATCAGGCCGCCCGCCGCCACCACGCCGCAGCTCAGGGCGAGCGCCGTGCCCGTCGTGCCGTAGCGGAAGGTTTCTCCGAACATCGTGATGCCGACGGCGGCCGCGACCACCGGGTTCACGACCGTCAGCGTGGCCAGCGGGGCCGCGAGGCCGGCACCCCGGTAGGAGGCCTGCGACAGCAGCATGCCGGCCGTGGCGAGGACGCCGATCACGGCGAGGGACGGAACATCGGCCGCCGACACACCGCCGGTCCAGTCGACCGCGACGGTCTTGGTGAACACCGAGGACATGCCGAACGCGATACCGGAGGCGGTCGCCAGCAGCATGCTGCGGACCGCCGGGTGCCGGTGCGCGGTGCGGCCGGCGATCATCAGCGCCACGACCACACCCGCGGTGACCAGGGCCACGGCCACCCGCTCCGCCGCGTCCAGCGACCGCGCGTCGGACGCGGCGACCAGGGACAGCAGACCCGCGAGCCCCACCGTCGCCATGATCGCGCCCCGCCACGCCGTGGCACCCGCCTTGCGGCCGACGAACAGCGCCGCCATCGGCAGGGCCACCACGATGGTCAGCGCGCCGAGCGGTTGCACCAGACTGAGCGGGCCGTACGCCAGCGCCACCACGTGCAGCAGACCGCCGAGGCCGTTGAGCGCGACCGCCGCCCACCAGCCCGGCCGCCGCAGCGGCGCGTACTGCTCGCCCGGCGAGGACGCCGCGACCCGCTCCTGCACGATCGCCCCGCCCGCGTAGGCGAACGCGGAGACGAGGGACAGCAGGACGGACAACGCGAGGGCGCTCATCGGCTGCTCCTCTGCGTCAGGCGGGGGCGATCAGCCCGGCGCGGCGATTGGTCGGCTTTCATGACCAACACCCTGCCGTGTCCAGGTCTTCCCGTCGTCGTCCCTGAGCACTCATTGGGTCCTACTGCCGATGGAGTACGAGGGGATCCCCATCATCCCCTGGGTGGGCGACCTTGGTCGGGGGCACCGGGTCGCATCCCCTAGGGGCCTTGGTACTACTGCTCTTCGTGGACCTCGACCCCGGCCTTGCCGCGCTCCGCCCGCTCGGCGGCTACTTCGTGCTGCGCACGGGAGAAGCGGCGGCGGGGCCTCTTCCCACTCTCGCACAGGCCTACGCCGCCGCGTCACCGGATGTGTGCGGAAATTCCCTGATTTTCCGTGTCGGCAACGTCGCGAACGCCTTGCGTACTCCGGAGTTGCGCGTCGCGGCGTCCGTGGCCCACCTGGGACTGGCGGCCCGCCTCTGGTCCGTGGCGGTCGGCTGCGCCGCGCTCTACGGCCGTGTCCCCGACCTCGACGCCCGGCTGCTGCACTGGGACGCCGGCGCCGGCGCCCCCGACGACCTGTGGCTCTCGGACGTACGGCCGCTCGCCGGGAACGCGCGGACCGTCGCGGACGTCGTCCTGCACGGCCACCTCGAACCCCTCTCGGCGGCCCTGCGTGCCCACCACCGCCTCGCCCCGGGCCTGCTGCGGGGCAACGCCGCCTCCGCGCTGGCGGGTGCCGCGCGGGAACTCGACCGCTGGGCCCGGCGGCACGGCCGTACGGACACAGCCGCCCGGGCCCGTTCCCTGGCCGCGGAACTCCTCGCGCACCCCCTGCTCACCGGCACCGGAACCCTCGCCGGTACCGCCTTCCGGCGCCGCAGCTGCTGTCTGTATTACCGCGTGCCCGGAGGGGGTGTCTGCGGTGACTGTTGCTTCACACGGCCGCCTCGCTCTTCCCCACACGCCCCATCTGGGTGACCATGAAAGGGAACGGCCGCTGAGAGCAGGGAGTTGCGGGTGCGAGTGGGACTGCTGACCCGGGAGTACCCGCCGGATGTGTACGGCGGTGCAGGTGTCCACGTGGAGTTCCTCGCCCGGGAGCTCAGACCTCTGGTCGACCTGGACGTGCACTGCTGGGGCGAGGGCCGCGCCGACGGCGTGCTGCGCCACCGGCCCTGGTCCACGCTCGACGGCGCCAACGACGCGCTGCGCACCTTCTCCGTCGACCTGGCCATGGCCGCCGCCCTCGAAGGCCGCGAGCTGGTCCACTCCCACACCTGGTACGCCAACCTCGGCGGCCACCTCGCCAAGCTCCTGTACGGCATCCCGCACGTGATGACCGCGCACTCCCTGGAGCCGCTGCGCCCCTGGAAGGCCGAGCAGCTAGGCGGCGGCTACGAGCTGTCGAGCTGGGCCGAGCGCACCGCGATCGAGGCCGCCGACGCGGTGATCGCCGTGTCGGCGGCCATGCGTGAGGACATCCTCGGCTGCTACCCCGTACTGGACCCGGAGAAGGTCCACGTCGTGCACAACGGCATCGACACGAGCCTGTACCGGCCCGACCACGGCACGGACGCCCTGGACCGGATCGGCCTCGACCGCTCCCGCCCGTACGTGCTGTTCGTCGGCCGCATCACCCGCCAGAAGGGCGTGCCCCACCTGCTGCGCGCGGTGCGGGACATAGACCCGGCCGCGCAGGTCGTGCTGTGCGCGGGCGCACCGGACACGCCGGAGATCGACCAGGAGTTCCGCGAGCTGTTCGGGGAGCTGAGCCGGGTCCGTGACGGCGTGTTCTGGATTCCGAGGATGCTGCCGCGCCCGGAGGTGATCCAGCTCCTCACGCATGCCGCCCTGTTCGTCTGCCCCTCGGTGTACGAGCCGCTCGGCATCGTGAACCTGGAGGCGATGGCCTGCGGCACGCCCGTGGTGGCCTCGGCGGTCGGCGGGATCCCCGAGGTCGTGGACGACGGCAGGACGGGCCTGCTCGTCCCGGCCGGCGACGGCTTCGAGGCGGGTCTCGCCCGGGCCATGGACTCCGTTCTGGGCGACCCGGAGGCCGCCCGGCGGATGGGCGAGGCCGGGCGGGAACGCGCGGTCGGCGAGTTCGGCTGGGACGCGGTGGCCCGCCGCACGGTCCGGCTCTACGAGGAGATCCTGAAACAGGCTTAGTACGAGCTGCTCAGGGGCAGGCATCCGGAAATCGGCGTGAGGGGAGCGGCCATGCGTCGTGGTGGTCCTTCGGTCCTGGGAATCGTGCTGGCCGGCGGAGAGGGCAAGCGTCTGATGCCCCTGACCGCGGACCGGGCGAAACCCGCGGTGACCTTCGGCGGTACCTACCGCCTGGTCGACTTCGTCCTGTCCAACCTGGTGAACGCGGACGTGCTGCGCATCTGCGTCCTGACGCAGTACAAGTCGCACTCGCTGGACCGGCACATCACCACCACGTGGCGGATGTCCAGCCTGCTCGGCAACTACGTCACACCCGTGCCCGCCCAGCAGCGCCTCGGCCCGCGCTGGTACCTGGGCAGCGCCGACGCGATCCTCCAGTCGCTGAACCTGATCTACGACGAGCGGCCCGAGTACGTCGCCGTCTTCGGCGCCGACCACGTCTACCGCATGGACCCCCGCCAGATGCTCGCCCAGCACATCGACAGCGGAGCGGGCGTCACGGTGGCCGGGATCCGGGTGCCGCGCACCGAGTCCTCGGCGTTCGGCGTGATCACGCCGGGCTCGGACGGCCAGACGGTGGAGCGCTTCCTGGAGAAGCCGACGGATCCGCCCGGCCTGGCGGACGACCCGGAGATGGTCTTCGCCTCCATGGGCAACTACATCTTCACCACGAAGGCCCTCATCGAGGCGCTCCAGCGGGACGCGGAGGACGAGCACTCCGTGCACGACATGGGCGGCTCGATCCTGCCCCAGCTCACCGACCGGGGCGAGGCCGCGCTGTACGACTTCAGCGCCAACCACGTGCCCGGCGAGACCACCCGCGACCAGGGCTACTGGCGGGACGTCGGCACGCTGGACGCCTACTACGAGGCGCACATGGACCTGATCGCCGAGCGCCCGGCCTTCAACCTGTACAACCGCAGCTGGCCCATCTACACGCACTCGTACCAGCTCTCGCCGGCCCGCTTCAACGCCGGGGGCATCGCCAGCGAGTCCATCATCAGCGCCGGCTGCCTCATCCGCGGGCAGGTCACGCGGTCCGTGCTGTCGCCGGGTGTGGTGGTCGACCCCGGAGCCGTCGTGCAGGGGTCGGTGCTGCACGACAACGTGCACATCGGCCGGGGCGCGGTGGTGCGCGGCGCCGTCCTCGACAAGAACGTCGAGGTGCCGCCGGGCGCGACGATCGGCGTCAACCCGGAGCGCGACGCGGAGCTGTACACGGTGTCCGAGGGCGGGGTCATCGCGCTCGGCAAGGGGCAGCTGGTCACCTGAGCAGGGGTGCGGCCGGGCGACCGGGGGTGCGGCGGGACACGCCGGCCCCGACGGTCGGCGTGCTCTGGTCAGCGGCGAGTACGGCTGCCTGGGGCCGACGGTGCCCGGCCACGACTGGTCGGTGGGGCAGTCGTACGTCGACGTCGACCCCACCTACGACCGGGCCGGTACTCGGACACGGCCCGGCTGAGGGCCGGCACCAGGCGTCGATCCGTGACGCCTCCCGGGTGACTCCCACCGGGTGCCCGGCGCCGCAACCTGTGCTGAACTGGCCGCACATGCACCATAAGTCCCGCCCCTCTCATCGGGGCGGGGCTTAATCTGCTGTTAACTGTACGTAGCCTGATCGTACTTGACCGTAATCGGCTGGGGGCGATTGACTGCTGACCCACCCGTCGTCGACGCGAGGCAAGCCCTTGACTGCTGACCTGCTCGCTCCTCTCGACCTGGCGTTCTGGAACATCGAGTCCGCTGACCACCCCATGCACCTCGGCGCGCTCGGGATCTTCTCGGCCCACTCGCCCGCCGCCGGCGCCCACGCGGCCGACCTGCTCGCGGCCCGCGCCGCCGGCGTGCCGGGACTGCGGATGCGGATCCGCGACGTGTGGCAGCCGCTGCCCTCCGCGCTGCGCCGGCCCCTCGCCTTCGGCGGCGCGGCCCGCGAGCCCGACCCGGACTTCGACGCCCTGAACCATGTGCGGCTGCACGCGCCGACCGCCGACTTCCACACGGTCGCGGGCCGGCTCATGGGACGTCCGCTGGAGCGTGGCCGGCCACCGTGGGAGGCCCATGTGCTGCCCGGCGAGGACGGGGTCTCCTTCGCGGTGCTGTTCAAGTTCCACCACGCCCTGGCCGACGGGCTGCGGGCGCTGACCCTCGCCGCGGGCGTCATGGACCCGATGGACATGCCCGCCTCCCGGCCCCGCCCCGCCGAGCCCCCGCGCGGCGTGCTGCCGGACGTACGCGAGCTGCCGGAGATGGTGCGCGGCGCCCTGTCCGACGTGGGCCGGGCCCTGGACATCGGCGCCTCCGTCGCCCGCTCCTCCCTCGACGTGCGCTCCACCCCGGCGCTCACCTGCGAGCCGAGCGGTACCCGCCGCACCGCCGGAGTGCTGCTCGACCTCGACGACGTGCACCGCGTCCGCAAGACCGTCGGCGGCACCGTCAACGACGTCCTGATCGCGGTCGTCGCGGGCGCGCTGCGCCGCTGGCTCGACGAGCGCGGCGACGGCAGCGAGGACGTCGCGCCCCGCGCCCTGATCCCCGTCTCCAAACGCCGCCCGCGCACCGCGTACCCGCAGGGCAACCGGCTCTCCGGGTACCTGATACGGCTTCCGGTGGACGACCCGGACCCGCTGGCCCGCCTCGCCTCGGTCCGCACCGCCATGGACCGCAACAAGGACGCCGGCCCCAACCGGGGCGCGGGCGCCGTCGCCCTGCTCGCCGACCACGTCCCGGCCCTGGCCCACCGGCTGGGCGGGCCGCTGGTCGGCCAGGCGGCGCGGCTCTGGTTCGACCTCCTGGTCACCAGCGTGCCCCTGCCCGGCTTCGGCCTGAGGCTCGGCGGCAACCCGCTCACCGCCGTCTTCCCGTTCGCCCCGCTGGCCCCCGGCCACTCCCTGGCGGTGGCGGTCTCGACGTACCGGGGGAGCGTCCACTACGGGCTCGTCGCCGACGGCCATGCCGTGCCGGACCTAGACCGGCTCGCGGCGGCCGTCACGGAGGAGGTGCGCACGCTGATCATCGCCTGCCGGTCCTGAATCGGGCGGGTTTGGCGGTGCGGCCCGCCGCTGCCGTAAAATTCGCCCTTCGAAAGCGGGCGCGACCGGCGCGCCACCACAGCAGAGCAGGGAACGACAGCGGCGATGACGGTGACAGAGGACGGCCCGCAGGCCATGGACGAGGCGAGCGGGCTCCCGTACGGGCCCGGCATCGACCCGGAGCGGCTGGCCGTCTGCCTCAGCGTGCTCGAGGAACTCGACAAGCTGGAGATCGACCACCCGGACGCCGTCGCCGTGCGCCGGGCCACCGCGGGCGTCTACCGCACGGTCAAGCAGCGCCGCCGCCAGGAGCGCCGGGCCGCCAAGACCGCCCACGACAAGGCGGTCACGGAGGCCACGGCGACCGGCTCCGCCCAGCGCATCGACGACGAGACGGAGGGCCTGCTGCCGTCGTCGGCCACCGAGGAGGGCAGGATCGCGGGGATACTCCAGCGCCCGCGCTCCTGCTACACCTGCAAGACCCGGTACGTGGAAGTCGACTACTTCTACCACCAGCTCTGTCCCGACTGCGCCGCCGTGAACCGGACCAAGCGCGACGTCCGCGCCGACCTCACCGGCAAGCGCGCCCTGCTCACCGGCGGCCGCGCCAAGATCGGCATGTACATCGCGCTCAGGCTGCTGCGCGACGGCGCGCACACCACGATCACCACGCGCTTCCCGAAGGACGCCATCCGCCGCTTCAAGGCGATGGACGACTCGGCGGACTGGATGCACCGCCTGGAGGTCGTCGGCATCGACCTGCGCGACCCGGCCCAGGCCGTGGCCCTCGCGGAGCAGGTCGCCGAGGCGGGCCCGCTCGACATCCTCGTCAACAACGCGACCCAGACCGTACGCCGGCTGCCCTCCGCCTACGCCGCGCTGGTCGAGGGCGAGAGCGCCCCGCTGCCCGCCGGTGAGCTCCCCGCCCACCACGTCATCGGCGCCTTCAACTCCGGCGCGGTCGACGGCCTGGCCGCGCTGCCCCTCGGCACCAGCGGCCTCGACGCCCAGCAGGTCGCCGACCTCGCCCTGGTCGCGGGCAACGCCAGCGTCGAGCGTCACCTCGACGGCACGGCGATCGACGCGGGCGGGCTGGTCCCCGACGTCGTCGACAGCAACACCTGGGTGCAGACGATCGAGCAGATCTCCCCGGTGGAGCTGCTGGAGACCCAGCTGTGCAACTACACGGCGCCGTTCATCCTGATCAGCAGGCTCCGTCCGGTCATGGCCGAGGCCGCGAAGAAGGCGGCGAGCGGACGCGCGTACGTCGTGAACGTCTCGGCGATGGAGGGCGTGTTCGGCCGTGGCTACAAGGGTGCGGGGCATCCGAACACGAACGCCGCCAAGGCCGCGATGAACATGGTGACGCGGACCAGTGCGCAGGAGATGTTCCAGAGCGATGGGATCCTGATGACCTCGGTCGACACGGGGTGGATCACGGATGAGCGGCCTCACTACGACAAGCTGCGGCTGGCGGAGGCCGGGTTCCATGCGCCGCTTGATCTGGTCGACGGTGCGGCACGTGTGTATGACCCGATCGTGCGGGGTGAGGCGGGGGAGGATCTGTACGGGGTCTTTCTGAAGGACTACGCGCCGGGGAAGTGGTAGGGGCTGCCCGGTCGGCGTCAGCGGGTTGAGTGTGGCTCGTCGCGCCCACGTGGCGGAGCCGCACGTCGGTACAGCCCCGCGCCCTCAAGGGGGCGGGGTGCGCGCTGCCCCTACCCGGGTGCCGCCGTCCGCCACAAGGTCGGCCCCTGTCACCTCTACATTGGGGCCGACATAGCCGGCGCCCTCCGTGCACACGTTGATCACCGTGCCGTCGTCCTCCGACATCCACGCCCGCCACGCGCAGTGCACCAGCCGCAGCTGTGCCTCGACGTTGACGGTGAAGGCCTCGCGCCAGCCGTACCTCGTCGGCGTCCCGCGCGGTGACGCACACCGGTGCCCCCGCCGAGGCGAGCGCTTCCGCGACGGCGCGTCCCATGCCGCGCGTGGCCCCCGTGACCATGGCGGCCCTGCCCTCCAGGCCGTACGACGGTGACGTCATCGACGGACCGTCTCATGACGGTCCGTCAGTCGGCAGCCCCTGAGGCGGCGGGAGTCGCGGGCCGCCAGCAGCAGCGCGGCGGACCGCGGCGCGTGGCAGGTCATGGGGGAGCTTTCGACTCACCCAACGGCACTTGAACTGCGCAACCGTCTGGAAACCGCCGGTGCGGACTTACGCCGTTCGAGTGATCATAAAACGCCCTTCCTGTGGCAAATCAGTGCGTAAACCCGAGTTGAACACGGGATGACGCGCGATCGTTACCGCTAGTTTTCAGCCCCATCGAGCGGGGGGCCGCTCATTTGGTTAATCTGGGGCGGACGGACAGCAGGACGGGACCCACACCCACGGTCCGTCATGGGACAAGCCGGTACACCACGGCCTGCGCTCCCGCGAGTTACCGGCGCCACCGCGTCCGAACTGCATTTGGCATCAGACCCGAGCGGGCGTCAGGCGCAGAGCAGGACCGGCGCGCACGTCCCGAGGGTGACCGACACATAAGGAGTGCGCGGTGACACCGGAGAAGACGAATCGCGAGCAACGCCCCAAGGAACACACTGAGCGCAAGGGCCGCCGGTCCGACGAGCTCGGCAGCCTCGACGTGTGGGCCCGGTCGGCCCCGATCCGCCTCGCGGGCTACGAGGACGACCTCGCCGAGCCGCACATCCTGCCCAGCGTGGACTGACCGGGCGCCAACCCCTCCGCGATCGCCTAGCGCATGGGCGTGCCAGACTCGCGCCCATGCTGATCAGGGAAGCAACGGCTGACGACTGGCCGCGCATCTGGCCGTTCTGGCACCGCATCGTCGCCGCGGGCGAGACCTACGCATGGGACCCGGGCACCTCCGAGGACGAGGCCCGGGTCCTGTGGATGAATCCGGCGAAACGCGTCTACGTCGTCGAGGACGACAGCGGCAACGTCGTCGCCTCCGCCTACCTCACCCCCAACTACGGCGGCCCCGCCGCCCGCATCGCCAACGCCGGCTTCATGGTCGACCCGGAACAGGGCGGCCGAGGCTATGGCCGTGCCCTCGCCGGACACCTCCTGACCGAGGCCCGGGCCGCCGGCTACCGGGGCATGGTGTTCAACGCCGTCGTCGAGACCAACCCGGCCGTGAAGCTGTGGACCTCCCTCGGCTTCACGATCCTCGGTACGGTGCCCGACGCGTTCGAGCACCCCCGGCACGGCCTCGTCGGGCTGCACATCATGTACCGGGTGCTCTAGAACACCAGGACATCGGAGGGTTCCGCACCACGGGTGGCCGGCAGGAGACGGTCCTCCAGGCGGCTGTCAGGGACGGACGTACGGCCGGGTCATGATCTCCATGTTGTGGCCGTCCGGGTCGTCGAAGTACGCGCCGCGGCCGCCGAAGAGGTCGTTGACCCGGCCGGGCTCGGTGTGACGCGGGTCGGCGTAGTAGGTGACTCCCAGCGCCTCCAGCCGGGCGATCATGATGCCGAACTGCTCCTCGGGCACGAGGAAGGCGTAGTGCTGCGCCTGGATCGCCTCGTCGGTCTTCTCGTAGTGGTCGAGGGTCACGCCGTTGCCCAGGTCGACGGGCAGGAAGGGCCCGAAGGGGGCGCCCACCTCCAGGCCCAGGACCGCCGCCAGGAACTCCGCCGACAGCCGGCGGTCCGAGGCGAAGACGACGGTGTGGTTGAGGTGGGCGACGGTGGCCGGCCGTTCGGGTGCGTGCTGTGCGTGGGACATGAGTGTGAATCGTCTCCGGGTTCCGGGATCCGTGGTGAAGCGCCGCAGTGGCGCGAGGAGATGAGGAAACACGGAGAAGGGAGGCGGGGCTCGTGCCCTCTCCGGCTCTCGGGCGGGCCCGGGCGGGGTCACTCCCGCCGCGCTCACTCCGAGGCCGGGCGCCTCACTCGTGCATGGCCTACGGCCGACCCGGCAGTCACCCGGCCGACTCTAGTTCATCGGCGCCGTACGCCGCCACGGATTACGTTCCTGCAACTGCCCGGCCAGTTCCAGGAGTTGGTACTCCGTGCCGGGGCGCCCCACCAGCTGCACGGCACACGGGGCACCGGAGGGAAGGGTTCCGCAGGGGATCGACATGGCGGGCCAGCCGGTCAGGTTCCACGGGGGCGTCAGGGGCGAGTAGTTCGTGTTCGCCAGGACGTTGCTCAGCCAGCCCCGCTCGTGCCAGGGCGCGGCCTTGGGGGAACGGCGGGCGAGCGCGGGCGTGAGCAGCACGTCGTACTCGGCGAAGAACGGCTCCAGCCGCCGGCGCAGCTGCTCCCGGGCCGTCCCGGAGCGCACCCTGTCCATGAAGGGCCTGCCGAGTCTCGCGTGGACCCGGGTGCGCCGGGTCAGCAGACGAGCTTCGAGGTGCTGGGCGTCCGCGGCGGTGCCCGCCGTCCAGTGGGCCAGTGAGGTCACGGCGAGCGACATCGGGTAGGGCGGGTCGGCGCGCCGCACCTGGTGGCCCGCCTTCATCAGGATCCCGGCCGTCTCCCGGGCGGCCGCCGTGTACGGCCGGCTGATGGTGACGCCGGCCAGCGGACTGCGCATCGACACGGCGACCCTGAGGGGGCCGGGCTCGGCGCGGAGTGCGGGCTCGTCGCCCGCGAGCACCGAGAGCATCAGGCGGGCGTCCTCGACGGTCGTGGCGAGCGGTCCGTTCTCCGACATGCCGAACCAGTCGCTGCCCCCGGCACCCGTCGGGACCACTCCGTGTCCCGGCTTGATGGTGACGAGGCCGCAGTTGGCGGCCGGTATGCGCAGGGAACCCATGCCGTCGTTGCCGAGGGCGATCGGCACCATCCCGGCGGCGACCGCGGCGGCACTGCCGCCCGACGAACCGCCCGCCGAGCGCGTCGGGTCCCAGGGGTTGCGGGCGATGCCCAGCACGCCGTCCGTCGTGCCGAAGACACACAGTTCGGGCACATTCGTCAGTCCCACGACGACCGCGCCCGCCGCCCGCAGCCGGGCCACCGTCACATGGTCCCGGGCGGCCGGGGTGTCCGGCGTCGCGGCCGAGCCGACGCGGGTCGACTCGCCGTGCACGGCGAGGTTGTCCTTGACGGCCACGGGCACCCCGGCCAGGGGCAGACGGTCGAAGTCGCCGCGTGCGGCCACCTCGTCGGCCTCGGTCAGCGCCGCCTCGGCGCGCACCGTGCGGAAGGCCCCGACGCGGCCGTCGAGCCGCTCGATCCGCGCGAGGTGCTCGGCGACCACCTCGCGGGGGGTGACCCGCTTCTCGCGTACGGCGGCGGATATCTCGGTGGCGGTGCGGCCGGCCCAGGTGGTCACAGAGGCTCCTCGGCGTGGAAGGACGGGCTTACTGGCGAGTACGTAGGGAGAACTGTGCACCGGCTGGGGGCGCACGTCGAGGCTCTCGGCAGATCAATGTGCCTTGGCACGCACCGCACACCGTGCCGCTCGTACACGGCCGGGACGCGCTGGTCGCGGTCCGGCCGGTGGCGGACCACCTCCAGTGGTGGACCGCCGAGTGCGACGTCGTCGGCCGGAACTCCGTACCGCTTCTCGACCTCCCGCCGGACACCGACGGTCGCTGCCCGCCGCCGATGTGACGCGGCCGTGGGAGTGCACCGGTCCCGGGTCTGAGCGGCTCAGCGCAGGTGGCGTGCGAAGAAGGCCTCGGTGATGTCCATCGAGGCCGGCCACCGCGGCCCGAAGGTGTGTCCCTCGCCGGCGTGGGTGCGCAGTTCGACGTCCTTGCCCGCCTTCTCGAACGCGGCGGCGACCTGCCGTGACCAGGAGAGCGGGCAGGTGTCGTCCGCCGTGCCGTGCTGGATCAGCAGCGGTTCGGTGACACGGTCGACGTACGTCAGGGGCGACACGGCGCGCCAGAAGGCAGGGTTCTCCTCGGGAGTGCCGTGCTTCTCCTCGATCTCGGCCACGACGGGGTCGCCGTCGGGCCGCTGGAAGTGGTCGATGTTCTCCTCAGGGCGGGCGCTCGCCGGCGCGTACACCACCGCGGCGTCGAACAGGCCGGGCGCCACGACCAGCGTGTTGTACACCACCCCGCCGCCCATCGACCGGCCGAACAGGCCGATCCGGTCGCCGTCGATCTCCGGCCGCCCGGAGTCGCGCAGGGCCAGGGCGGCGCCGATGACGTCCTCGGTGTAGCCGAGGCGCAGGCCTACGTCGTTGTCGGGGTCGTCGTCGGAGCGGGCGTGGTTGCGGTAGTCGGTGTGCAGGACGACGTAGCCGCTGCGGGCCAGGCGGTCCTGCTCCCGGGGCATGCCCTGGCCGCTGGAGTAGACGTTCGGGTCGATGTACCCGTGCGCCAGCACGAGCGCCGGGAACGGGCCCTCGCCCTCCGGGATGTTCATGATCCCCGAGATGGTCAGACCGTTCGCCTCGTAGGTGACGGCGTAGCGGGTGTAGGCGGAGGTGCGGTCGAGCACGTCCCCCAGCCGCAGCCCGGAGCCGGTGTGCTTGCGCTGTATCAGGGCCGGTAGGGAGACGGGGTCGGCCGGGGCGGGGGTGGGAGAGGACGTCGTGCCAGGTCTCTCGCTCGTGGCCCGGGTCGATGGCGGAGAGGTCTCGGGCGTGCCTTCGCTCCCACCGCCGGTACAGCCGCCCGCGACGGCCAGCAGCATTCCGGCGCTGACCCAGGCTGTGCCCCGTAGCCGCATGGGGCCCATTGTCGCCCGGCGGGCCCGCGAGGCGCGGCCCGAAGCCCCGCTCCGTCGACGTGGCCCACGGTGTCCATCCGTTCAGCAGATACGCGTGGCCGGCCGTTGGTCACGTTGGAGGAGCAGGCCGATGTCGCTCACTCCTTGCGGCGCGGACAGCGGGGGCGCCGGGACGGCGGGAGACGCACGTCACATTTCTCGATGTCACATCGGGCCGAGCCACCGACTCATAGGGGCGTAAGCATCGACAACGACAGAGGAGCTCACCATGAACGCGCGACTGGACGTCTTCGCCATCCCGAGCGCCGGCAAGGTCATCAAGCAGTTCATGTCCCTGGGGCGGCTGGTCGTGGACTCACCACTGCCGGCCACCACCCGGGAACTGGTCTCGCTCCGCGTGAGCCAGATCAACGGCTGCGCGGTCTGCATCGACATGCACACCAAGGAGGCCGCGGCGGCGGGTGAGACCTCCGTACGCATCAACCTGGTCGCCGCATGGCGGGAGGCCACGGTCTACACCGAGGCCGAGCGCGCCGCACTCGAACTGGCCGAGCAGGGGACCCGTATCGCGGACGGCGCCGGTGGGGTGCCGGACGAGGTGTGGGAGCGGGCCGCCAAGCACTATGACGAGGACCAGCTCGTCGCCCTGGTGACCCTGATCGCCTTCATGAACACGGCGAACCGGCTGAACGTCATCCTTCAGCAGCCGGCGGGCGACTACCAGCCCGGTCAGTTCAAGTAGCGGCGGCACCTCGGGCCCTGGGGACTGACTGTTCCTAGGGCCCGAGCTGTGCCCGGAGCCACTCCTCCACCTCGCCCACGTGCGCGGCGGCCGCCGCGCGGGCCGCCTCCGGGTCGTGGGCGGCCAGGGCGCGGTGGATCGCTGCGTGTTCGCGGCGGGTGCGGGCGAAGGCGCCCTCCTCCTGGTAGCCGCGCCAGACACGGGCGCGGAACGTCCGCGACGACAGGCCCTCCAGGATCGCGGCCATGGTCTCGTTGCCCGCGGCCGCCGCGATCTCACGGTGGAAGGCCAGGTCGTGGGCGAGTATCTCCTCCGGGTCGTCCGTGGCGTTCATCGCCGCCAGGTGCTTCTCGACCTCGGCCAGCTGGTCCGCGGTGATCCGGGCGGCGGCCAGCGCGGTCGCCGTCGACTCCAGGATCCGCCGGATCTCCAGCAGCTCCACCAGACGCGGGCCGCGCGACAGGTCCGCCACGACGCCGAAGGTCTCCAGCAGGTCGCCGGCCTCCAGTTGCGTGACGTAAATGCCCGACCCGTGCCGGGCCTCCAGCACGCCCAGCACCGTGAGCGCGCGGATCGCCTCCCGCATCGAACTGCGGGAGATGCCGAGCTGCGCGGCCAGGTCACGTTCGGTCGGCAGCCGCTGGCCCGGCTCCAGCCGGCCCTCGCCGATCATCGCCTTGATCCGCTCGATGGCGCGCTGCGTCACGGTGCCCTTCTGCGGGGCTGTCTCGTCGTCCACGCCATTCCTCCGATCACCGGCTGCGGCGCAGTCTAATCGGCAAGGTGGTCGGACCACTATGCGCCATAAGCGCGAAAATCTGGTGTCGCAGGGTGTTCTGGCGGGCGAGTGGTCTGATAAGTATGCGGACATCTGCTGGAACACCGGTCGATGGGAGCACCCTCGGATGCCCGGAAGCACAGTGCGCAAGCGGAACAGGTCCCGGATCGTCGGCACGGTGGCCCTGGCCGCCGCTGCCTCCCTCGTGCTCGCCGCGTGCGGCAGCACCAAGGACACCGGCGTCTCCGGTGCCGGCGGCGGTGACGGCAGCGGCAAGGTCGGGGTCGTCCTGCCCCTGCTGACCTCGCCGTTCTGGCAGTCGTACAACGACTACGTGCCGAAGATGGCGAAGTCCGAGGGTGTGGACGCGATGAAGACCGTCAACTCCAACAGCGATCCCTCGCAGCAGATCACCGACATCAACAACCAGCTCAACCAGGGCGTCGAGGGCCTGGTCGTCGCGCCGCTGGACAGCGCCGCCATCGAGGCGGGCCTCGACCGGGCCGAGCGCAAGGGCGTGCCGGTCGTCGCCGTGGACGTGGCTCCCGACAAGGGCAAGGTCGCCATGGTCGTCCGGGCGAACAACGTGGCGTACGGCGAGAAGGCCTGCCAGTACCTCGGCGAGCACATCACCTCCGGCAAGGTCGTGCAGATCATGGGCGACCTCGCTTCGGTCAACGGCCGCGACCGCTCCGAGGCGTTCCGCGCCTGCGTGAAGAAGAACTTCCCGAAGCTGAAGGTCCTGGAGATCCCCGCCAAGTGGGAGTCCGACGCGGCGGCCTCGAAGCTCGACACCCTCCTCAACGCCAACCCCGACATCAAGGGCATCTACATGCAGGCGGGCGGCGTCTACCTCGCGCCCACACTCCAGACCCTCAAGTCCAAGGGGATGCTGAAGAAGGCCGGGCAGCAGGGCCACATCACCATCGTCTCCAACGACGGCATCCCGCAGGAGTTCGACGCGATCCGCAAGGGCGAGATCGACGCGACCGTCTCCCAGCCCGCCGACGCCTACGCCAAGTACGGCATGTACTACATCAAGGCGGCGATGGCGGGGAAGACGTTCGAGCCGGGCCCGACCGACCACGGCTCGACCATCGTCAAACTGCCCAGCGGCATCCTGGAGGACCAGCTGCCCGCGCCGCTGGTGACGAAGGACAACGTCGACGACCCCAAGCTCTGGGGCAACACGGTCAAATGAGCACCCCACTGGCTGAAGCGCGGGGCGTCGTCAAGCGGTACGGCCCCACCACCGCCCTCGCCGACGGGCAGCTCACCGTCCTGCCGGGCGAGTCCCACGCCCTCGTCGGGCGCAACGGCGCAGGCAAGTCGACCCTCGTCAGGATCCTCACCGGCCTGGAGGCCCCCGACGAGGGCACCGTCCGCTTCGACGGCGACCCCGCGCCCCCGCTCACCGACCGCGACGCCTGGCGCCGCAAGGTCGCCTGTGTCTACCAGCACCCGACGGTCGTCCCCGAACTGACCGTCGCCGAGAACCTGTTCATCAACCGGCAGCCGCTCCGGCGCGGGTTCATCAGCTGGCGCCGCCTGCAGACCGAGGCGGCCCGGCTCCTCGACACCTGGGACGTGCGCGTCGACCCCGGCGCCCGCACCGCCGACCTCAAGGTCGAGGACCGGCAGATGGTGGAGATCGCCCGGGCCCTCAGCTTCGGCGCCCGCTTCATCATCCTCGACGAACCCACCGCCCAGCTCGACAACCGCGAGATCGAGCGGCTGTTCACGCGCATGCGGGCCCTCCAGGACTCGGGCGTCACCTTCCTGTTCATCTCGCACCACCTCCAGGAGGTCTACGAGGTCTGCCAGACCGTCACGGTTTTGCGCGACGCCCGCTGGATCGCCACCGCGCCGGTCGCCGACCTGCCCCGCCAGGCCCTGGTGGAGGCCATGGCGGGGGAGACGATCGCCGAACAGGCCGAGCGGCTGCGGACCGTCGCGGCCGCCGGGCCCGTCCTCCTCGACGTGCACGGCCTCACCTCGCCCGCGTACGAGAACGTCGGCCTCACCGTCCGCCGCGGCGAGGTCGTCGGACTCGCCGGATCCAGCGCCAGCGGCAAGATCGAGCTCGCCGAGTCGTTCACCGGACTGCACACCCCCACCAGCGGGACGGCCCGTATCGACGGCGCTCCGCTGCCGTTCGGCGACGTCCGGGCCGCGCTGAAGGCAGGCGTCGGCTTCGTCCCCCGCGACCGGCACGACGAGGGCCTGGTCTTCGGCATGTCCATCGGGGACAACGCCACCCTCAGCGTCCTGGAGCGGCTCGGCCGCTTCGGCTTCGTCGGCACCGACCGCAAGCGTGGTGTCGCCACGGCGCTGATCGAACGCCTCGACATCCACGCGGAGGGCCCCGAGCAGCCCGTCTCGGACCTGTCCGGCGGCAACGCGCAGAAGGTCGTCATGGCCCGGGCCCTCGCCTCCGACCCACGGCTCCTGGTCCTCGTCAACCCCACCGCGGGCGTCGACGTGAAGTCCAAGGAGTCCCTGCTCGCCCGGGTGGACAGCGCCCGCGAGGACGGCACCGCCGTGCTCGTCGTCTCCGACGAGCTCGACGACCTCAGGCGCTGCGACCGGGTCCTCGTCCTCTTCCACGGCCGTGTCGTCGCCGAGCACCCGGCGGGCTGGCGCGACCACGAGCTCATCGCCTCCATCGAAGGAGTGGACCATGGCTGACACCAAGGCCGCCCCGCCGCTTGCGCCCGCGCGAGCCACCGACCCGCGCGCCGCCAAGGCCGTCCTCCTCCGCCGCGCCCGCGAACTCGCCCTCGTGCCCGCCCTGCTGCTGCTCCTCGTGCTCGGCGCGGTGGTCAACGACTCGTTCCTCACCGAGCGGAACATCGTCTCGATCCTCGGTGCCTCGGCCGCCCTCGCGATGGTCGTGCTCGCCGAGTCCCTCGTGCTCATCACCGGCAAGTTCGACCTGTCCCTGGAGTCGGTCGTCGGCATCGCGCCCGCCGTGGGCGCCCTGCTCGTACTGCCCGCCGCCCAGTCCGGCTGGGGCACCGAACTCCCGGCGGCACTCGCCCTGTTGGCGATCCTGGCCGCGGGTGCGACCGTGGGCGCCTTCAACGGCCTTCTCGTCGTGAAGTTCAAACTCAACGCGTTCATCGTGACGCTCGCGATGCTGATCGTGCTGCGCGGTCTGCTGGTCGGCGCGACCAAGGGCAAGACCCTGTTCGGGATGCCCGAGAGCTTCTACTCGCTGGCGACCACCACCTTCCTCACCGTCCCGCTGTCCGTGTGGCTCGCCGCGATCGCCTTCGCCGTCGCCGGGCTGGTCCTGAAGTACCACCGGGTCGGCCGCGCCCTGTACGCCATCGGCGGCAACGCGGACGCGGCCCGGGCGGCGGGCATCCGCGTGGAGCGCGTCATGCTCGGCGTGTTCGTCGTCGCGGGCGTCCTCGCCGCCGTCGGCGGCATCATGCAGACCGGGTACGTCGGCGCGATCAGCGCCAACCAGGGCCAGAACATGATCTTCACCGTGTTCGCGGCCGCGGTGATCGGCGGCATCGCCCTCGACGGCGGCAAGGGCACCATGTTCGGCGCTCTGACCGGCGTCCTCCTTCTGGGCGTCGTGCAGAACCTGCTCACCCTCGCCCAGGTGCCGTCGTTCTGGATCCAGGCCATCTACGGCGGGATCATCCTGGTCGCCCTCATGATCGCCCGGGTCACCACGGGCCGTGCCCAGGACTGACCCGCCCGCCCCCGCAACCGACCCGAAAGGCCCTCTGTGTCCCCGACGCCCGCCCGCATCATCGCGGTCGACACCCACGACGTCCGCTTCCCCACCTCGCGCGAGCTCGACGGCTCCGACGCGATGAACCCGGACCCCGACTACTCGGCGGCCTACGTCGTCCTGCGCACGGACGCGGCCGACGGGCACGAGGGGCACGGATTCGCCTTCACCATCGGGCGGGGCAACGAGGTGCAGGTCGCCGCGATCGACGCGCTGCGCGGCCACTTGATCGACCGCTCGGTCGACGACCTGTGCGCCGACCCGTCCACCCTGAACGGCGACCTGATCGGCGACAGCCAGCTGCGCTGGCTCGGCCCCGAGAAGGGCGTGATGCACATGGCGATCGGCGCGGTCGTCAACGCCGTGTGGGACCTGGCCGCCAAGCGCGCCGGACTGCCGCTGTGGCGGCTGCTCGCCGAGGCCGAGCCCGAATGGCTGGTCCGCCAGGTCGACTTCCGTTACCTCACCGACGCCCTCACCCCCGAGGAGGCCCTGACCCTCCTGCGCCGGGGCAGAGAGGGCGCCGAGGAGCGCACGGCCCGGCTGCTGGAGAGCGGCTACCCCGCCTACACCACCTCGCCCGGCTGGCTCGGCTACGACGACGACAAGCTCACCCGGCTCGCGGACCGGGCCGTCGCCGACGGCTTCCGGCAGATCAAGCTCAAGGTCGGCGCCGACCTCGACGACGACATCCGCCGCTGCCGCGTCGCCCGGTCCGTCATCGGCCCGGACGTCCGCATGGCCGTCGACGCCAACCAGCGCTGGGACGTCGACGAGGCGATCCGCTGGACCAAGGCCCTCGCCGAGTTCGCCCCCTACTGGATCGAGGAGCCCACCAGCCCCGACGACATCCTCGGCCACGCGACGATCCGCCGGGCCGTCGCCCCCGTGAAGGTCGCCACCGGCGAGCACGTGCACAACCGGATCGTCTTCAAACAGCTCCTCCAGGCCGGCGCGCTGGACGTCGTCCAGATCGACGCGGCCCGCGTCGGCGGCGTCCCCGAGAACCTCGCGATCCTGCTGCTCTCGGCCAAGTTCGGCGTCCCGGTCTGCCCGCACGCGGGCGGCGTCGGCCTGTGCGAACTCGTCCAGCACCTGTCGATGTTCGACTACGTGGCCCTGACCGGAACCACCGAGGACCGCGTCATCGAATACGTCGACCATCTGCACGACCACTTCCTCGACCCGGTGGTCATCCGCGAAGGTCATTACACGGCACCCACCGCGCCGGGCTTCTCGGCCGCCATGCGGCCCGAGTCGCTGGCGCGGTACACCTACCCGGGCGGCGAGTTCTGGGCC
Source organism: Streptomyces sp. NPDC052064 (assembly GCF_055585925.1). Taxonomy (NCBI): domain Bacteria; kingdom Bacillati; phylum Actinomycetota; class Actinomycetes; order Kitasatosporales; family Streptomycetaceae; genus Streptomyces; species Streptomyces sp. NPDC052064. The sequence goes on along the minus strand of NZ_JBVJJE010000006.1, from coordinate 59,937 downwards.
GCCGACCTCGACAAGCAGAAGAAGGGTCGGGTTGCATGAGCGACTTCGAGGGCATCAGGGCCCTGGTGACGGGCGGCGCCTCCGGCATCGGCCGGGCGACCGCGGAACTCCTGGCCGAGCGCGGCGCCCAGGTCGCCGTCCTCGACCTGGACCCGTCGTCGGTCGACAAGCCCCTGCTGGCCTACCGCGCGGACGTCACCGACGACGCGTCCGTGCGCGAGGCCGTGGCGGCGGCGGTCTCCGACCTCGGCGGGCTGGACGTCCTGGTCAACAACGCGGGCATCGGCGCCCAGGGCACCGTCGAGGACAACTCCGACGACGACTGGCACCGCGTCTACGACGTCAATGTCGTCGGCATGGTCCGCACCGCCCGCGCCTGCCTGCCCCACCTGCGCGCCTCCGCGCACGCGGCGATCGTCAACACCTGCTCCATCGCTGCCACCGCGGGCCTGCCCCAACGCGCCCTGTACAGCGCAACCAAGGGCGCCGTGTACTCACTGACCCTCGCCATGGCCGCCGACCACGTCCGCGAGGGCATCCGCGTCAACTGCGTCAACCCCGGCACGGTCGACACCCCCTGGGTCGGCCGTCTCCTCGACGCGGCCCCCGACCCGGCCGCCGAACGCGCCGCCCTGGAGGCCCGCCAGCCCACCGGCCGCCTGGTCGGCGCCGGCGAGGTCGCCGGCGCCATCGCCTACCTGGCGAGCCCCCTGTCCGGCGCCACCACCGGCACCTCGCTCGCCGTCGACGGCGGCATGCAGGGCCTGCGGCTGCGGCCGGTGACCCGGTGAACCGGCTCGGCGGCAGCGGTGTCGAGGTCAGCGCCCTGTCCTTCGGCGCGGCCGCGATCGGCAACCTGTACACCGAGGTCGGCGAGGAGCAGGCCCACGACGCCGTGGAGGCCGCCTGGCAGCGGGGCATCCGCTACTTCGACACCGCCCCGCACTACGGACTCGGCCTGTCCGAACGCCGCCTCGGCGCCGCCCTGCGCGACCACCCCCGCGACCGGTACACCGTCTCCACCAAGGCGGGCCGCCGCCTGGAGCCCTCGGACGGCACCGGCGACGACCTCGCCGGCGGCTTCGCCGTGCCCGCCACCCACCGGCGCGTCTGGGACTTCAGCGCCGACGGCATCCGACGCACCCTGGAGGCCAGCCTGGAACGCCTCGGTCTCGACCGGGTCGACATCGTCTACCTCCACGACCCGGACGAGCACGCCGAATGGGCCTTCCGCGAGGGATACCCGGCGCTGGAGAAACTCCGCCAGGAGGGCGTGGTCGGGGCGATCGGCGCCGGGATGAACCAGGCGGAGATGCTCACCCGCTTCGTCCGCGACACCGACGTCGACGTGGTGCTGTGCGCCGGCCGCTACACCCTGCTCGACCAGAGCGCCCTCACCGGCCTGCTGCCCGCCGCCCAGGAACGCGGCACGTCCGTCGTCATCGGCGGTGCCTTCAACTCCGGCCTGCTGGCCAATCCGCAGCCGGGCGCGAAATACAACTACACCGTCGCACCCTCCGACCTGGTCCAGCGGGCCCTGCGCCTGAAGTCCGTCGCCCACCGCCACGGCACCACGCTGCGCGCCGCCGCCCTGGCCTTCTGCGCCGCCCACCCGGCCGTCGCGAGCGTCCTCGTCGGGGCCCGCTCGGCACACGAAGTACGCGACTGCGCCCACCAGTTCGCCGCCCGTGTGCCCGACGCCTTCTGGCAGGACCTGCGCGCCAAGGGCCTGCTGCCCGCCGACGCCCCCGTGCCCACCGAGGAGCCGTCCGAGGAGCCGTCCGAGGCGCCGTCGAAGGAGCCGTCATGAGAGTCGCCCTGCACACCGGGGTCCGCGCCGACCGCATCGCCGCGTACGAGGCCGCCCACCGCGAGGTGCCCGGGGAACTCACCCACGCCGTTCGCGCCGGCGGCACCACAATGGCCGAACTGCTGGACGTGGTGCACGACTACTCCGGCGAGGGCGCGGACGCCGGCCTGCCCGTCGGCCGGGAGCTGCCGTCATGACCGTGATCGACGCCCACCACCACGTCTGGGACCTGTCCGTGCGGGACCAGGACTGGATCGCCGAAGACAGCCCGATCCGACGCGATTTCACCGTGAAGGATCTCGCGCCCGAGGCCCGCGCGGCGGGCGTCGACCGCACCGTCCTCGTACAGACCGTCACCGTGCCCGAGGAGACCCCGGAGTTCCTGGCCCTGGCCGACGAGCACGAGCTGATCGCCGGGGTCGTCGGCTGGACGGACCTCACCCGCCCCGACCTGGCCGACGAGCTGGCCCGGCTGCGTGAACTGCCCGGCGGGCGGTACCTCAAGGGCATCCGGCACCAGGTCCAGGGCGAGCCGGATCCCGAGTGGCTGCTGCGTCCGGTCGTACGCCGCGGCCTGGCCGCCGTGGCCGACGCGGGGCTGGTGTACGACCTGGTCGTGCTGCCCCACCAGCTCCCGGCCTGCACCGAGGCGGCGGCCTCCCTGCCCGGACTCACCTTCGTCCTCGACCACTTGGGTAAGCCTCCCATCGCCTCCGGCGCCCTCGAACCCTGGGCGTCCGACCTCCGCGCCCTCGCCGCGCTGCCCAACACCGTCTGCAAGCTCTCCGGCATGGTCACCGAAGCCGACCTCGCGTCCTGGACGATCGACGACCTGCGCCCGTACGCCGACACCGTGCTGGAGGCCTTCGGCGCGGACCGCCTGATGTTCGGCTCGGACTGGCCGGTGTGCACCCTCGCGGCGACCTACGGCGACGTGCTCGACACCGCACGCCGGTTGACCGGTCCACCCGAGCACGCCCAGATCTTCGGGGCCACCGCCACCCGCGTCTACGACCTCTGAGCGGTCTCCGCCAGCCGCGTCGGCGGCAGGTACTCCCGTACGTACGTCCGCTCCCAGCACGCGCCCGTCTCCCGCAGTTCGCGCCACGTCGTGCAGCGGTAGCGGAACAGGCGGGCGCGGACGTACCGCGGGGGCTCGTCCGGCGGGAACGGCGAGCGGCGCAGCAGCTTCAGCGTCTCGCGGTCGTTCTCCAGCAGCCGCTCCACCAGGGCGCCGAACCAGGACCCGGCGTACGCGGGGGAGAGGGCCGCGAACCACATCAGCCAGTCGAGCCGCAGATGGTACGGCGCGAACTGGCGCGGCCAGTGCCGGGGATCACCGGGCTTGCCCTTGAACTCGTACTCCCGCCAGTCCGAGTCCTCACGCGGTACGGCGTCGGCCGTGCCCTCGACGACCACTTCGTAGCGGACCCGGCTGACGCTGCCGAACGCGCCGTAGGTGTTGACCAGATGGAGCGGGTCGAAGGAGCGGTTCATCACCTGGCGGCGGGAGATCATGTTGCGGACCGGCTGATAGCTGAGCCCCAGCAGCAGCGCGGCGACCGAGAGGACCACGATCTCGTACCAGAGCGGCGCGTCGGGCACCGAAGGCGGATCGCTCGGGAACTTCACCGCCGACAGGGCCAGCACGATGGTGATCCAGTTCAGCCAGGCGAAGTTACCCGACAGCACCAGCCACAGCTGGGTGACGATCATCAACGCGGCAGCGGCCGTCGCGACCGGCTGCGGGGTGAACAGCACGAAGGGCACCACGAGTTGCGTGAAGTGGTTCGCGGCCACCTCGGCCCGGTGCAGGGGCCTGGGCAGATGGTGGAAGAACCAGCTGAGCGGGCCCGGCATCGGCTGCGTCTCGTGATGGTGGTCCAGGCACGTCAGCTTCCGCCAGCACTCGTCGCCCCGCATCTTGATCAGTCCCGCGCCGAACTCCACGCGGAACAGGATCCACCGCAGCAGGAACAGCACGACGACGGGCGGCGCCACCTCGTCGTTGCCGAGGAACACGGCGAGGAAACCGACCTCCAGCAGCAGCGACTCCCAGCCGAACGAGTACCAGGTCTGCCCGACGTTGACGATCGACAGGTACAGCACCCACGGCACCAGCCACAGCAGCATGCCGCCCCACAGGGGCAGCAGCGAGTCGAGCCCGGCCAGCAGAGCCGCCGACACCGCGCAGCCCGCCCACGCGCAGACGGCGAAGAAGCGGTCCGAGTAGTACAGCTGGAACAGACTCGGCGCCCGCCGGAACGGCACCTGCCCGACGAACCGCGGCACCGGCAGCATGCCGCGCTGCCCGATCAGCGCGCGGAACTGCAACGCCGCCGTCAGGAACGCGACCAGGTACACGGCGGCCAGCGCCCGCTGGAAGACCAGCCGGCTCAGCCAGTAGTCGGATGCGGTGAACCAGTCCACGGCCGTGCGCTCCTCCCAGTGCGGCGCCGGACCCCGGTGTCACGCTCCGTGTGCCACCGCTGCGGTTGTGTGACCCGAGTGAGTGAAGCAAACAATAGTTGACCAACTACCTCATATGTGACGAAGTGGGCTGGAGGGCGAGGTGCGGACACCCACCGGGACCTTCGTCACGGCCTGCGCGCTCTCCGCGGCGCTCCTCCTCTCGGGCTGCGGCGGCAGCGGTGGCGACGGCGACGCCGCGGGCGCCGACGGGGCACTCTTCCTCCAATCGGCCGCGGCCCAGGGGCCGAACCCCTTCACGGACTCCACGGCCACCACGACGGCTACCCCGTCCCCCACCTCCCGAACGCCGGAGACGGCCGCCCGGGCGGCGCCGTCCGGGTCTCCGCCGGCCTGAGCGGCCTGCGCTCGCTCTCCGGCGGAACACCCGGCCTGTACGGCGGCATCGAGTGAGCCGGCAGCCGCGACGTCGCCCGGCGGATCGGCCACCTCACCCGTGACGGGGCCAGGACGCGCGCCTTCGCCCGGTTCGCGGGCGTCTCCCCGGCGTCCGTCCCGGACCATCCGCGTGGACTGACCCCGGTCGTGCTGAGCGCCGACACCAGGGTCACCAACCACGGCTACCGGGTCGGCCGGGCGCCGGCTATCAGGCCGTCCTCCAGGCGGGCACCGCCGTCCTGGTCGACGACGGGGGCGTGCCGCGCGTCCGGTGCGCCTGCGGCAACCCGCTTCGCCCGCCGGTGGCGATGCTCGGCACGTCGGCCGTCAAGGGCACCCCTTGGCCCGGCCGCCGGCCCGGCCAGGTCGTCGTCGTTGCCCTCGCCGCGCAGGCGATCACCGGCTTCACGATGGTCGACGTCGCCACCCGCACCTGGATCGAACGGCGCACCGGCCACGACGTACACCGCGACCGGGCCCTGCCGCCACCGGTCTGGGCGACGTCCCCTCGGTGCCGACGCCGGAGCCGCGTCCGAGCCGCCGCCCTCGTCCCGCGAGAGTCCGGCGTCTCCGCGGACCTGGACAGCAGGTCCCCCTGGAGAGTGAGCTCCCCGAGTGACATGAGCCCCCCCGGTCACCGTCACGGACGCACCGCCGGCCGGCGGCACCGGCCCGCTGCCCGACGAACCGTCCCCCGAAGACCCCCGCGGCCCCGAGGTCGGCCCCGACACCGTGCCGGACCGTCCCGATCTGCCCGACGGAGCCGGGCTGATTCCCGACGACCCGGCCGCCGACAGCATCCTCGGCAGCCCCACGGACGTCTTAGGTGACTGCGGGCCGGTTCGGCGGAGCGGCCCGTAGACTCAGCACATCCGGTCGAAGAACCGGACGAATCCTGGCAAGGTGGGCCCATGGCTGATCGGGGAGCGAGCGCCCTGTCACTCCCGGACGACTGGCCCGCCCACCCGGACCGGATCCTCGCGCTCAACCGGATGGGCAGCTTCGACTGGGATCTGGACACCGGCCTGATGCAGATGGACGCCCAGGCCCACGAGGTCTTCGACGTGCGCCCCGACGAGTACGACGACCACCCCGAGACCCTCTCCGAGCGCGTCCCGCCCGGCGAGGCCCGGCGCCTGGACACCGCGGTCACCCAGGCCCTCAAGGACGGCAGCGAGAACTACGGCACCTACTTCCGCATCCGCCGCCGCGACGGCTCCCTGCGCTGGACCCACACCCAGGGCTATATCCGGCGCGACGACACCGGACGGCCCCGCCGCATCATCGGCATCGTCCGGGACGCCACCCAGGAACTCGCCGAGAGCGAGGCCCGCAGCGACCAGGCCGCCCAGGACGCGGCCCGCCGGCAGCAGACCAGCGTCGTCGAACTCACCACGGCCGCCCTCGCCCACGCCCGCACCGTCCAGGACGTCATCGACGTCCTCAAGGACACCCACGGCCTCACCCACCTGGGCGCCACCAGCCTCGTCATGGGCCTGGTCGAGGCCGGCCGCATCCGCCTGGTCGCCGAGGGCCCCTCGGACAGCTTCGTGCCCGGCACCCGCATCACCCGGATCGACGAGCCCTACCCGATGAGCGAGGTCGTACGGACTCTCGGCCCCTGCTTCATCGAGTCGCCGGAGGAGTTCGCCGAGCGCTACCCGATCCTCTGGCCGCACATCACCGACCTGAACATCACCTCGGCCGCCTATCTGCCGCTCATCGTCCAGGCCCGGCCGATCGGCGCGATGGGCCTGCTCTACAGCGACCGGCGCGGCTTCACCCCCGAGGAGCGCAACATCCTCGTCGCCCTCGGCAGCAGCATCGCGCAGAGCCTCCAGCGGGCCATGTTCTACGAGCAGGAGATGGACCTCGCGCAGGGCCTCCAGCAGGCCATGCTGCCCCGGACCATCCCGAGCGTGCCCGGGGCCGACGTCGCCGTCCGCTACCGCGCCGCCACACTCGGCGGCTCCGTCGGCCGTGACATCGGCGGCGACTGGTACGACCTGATCCCGCTGCCCGGCGGCCGGGTCGGCGCCGTCATCGGCGACGTCCAGGGCCACGACACGCACGCGGCCGCCGTCATGGGCCAGTTGCGCATCGTGCTGCGCGCCTACGCCGCCGAGGGACACCCCCCGGCGACCGTGATGGCCCGGGCCTCCGTCTTCCTGCACGAACTCGACACCGACCGCTCCGCGACCTGCCTCTACGCGGAGGCCGATCTGTCCACCGGCGTGCTCCAGATGGTCCGGGCCGGCCACCTCGATCCGCTCGTGCGGCACACCGACGGCTCCTGCCGCCGCGTCACCGTCCCGGGCGGTCTGCCGCTCGGCCTGTCCGCCGAGTTCGGCCGCCTCGACTACCCGGTGGGCACCGTGGAGCTGGACCCGGGCGAGACCCTGCTGCTGTGCACCGACGGCCTGGTGGAGCAGCCCGGCGCCGACCTCGACGACGGTATGCGCACCCTCACCGCGCTCGTCACCACCGGCCCCGACGACGTGCGGGACCTCGCCGACCGGCTCATCGACGTGGCCGCCGAACGCGGCGGCGACGACGACGTGGCGCTGCTCCTGCTGCGCCGGCGCGGCCCGGACGGCCCGCGGTCCGGCCTCCGCCTCCAACGGCATGTCGCGCCCGGCGATCCGGCGGCCCTGGCCGACGCCCGGCACATGATCCGCACCGCGGTCGGCGTCTGGGGAGCCGGGGACCGCGCCGACGAGATCGAACTGGTCGCCGACGAGCTGATCACCAACGTCCTGATGCACACCGAGGGCTCCGCGATCGTCACCCTGCGGGCCCTCACCGGCTCCGATCTCCGGCTGCGCGTCGAGGTCGAGGACTCCTCCAGTGCCCTGCCGCGCCGCCGCGAGGCGGGCGAGTCGGGCGTCTCCGGCCGGGGCCTGCTGCTGGTCGAGCTGCTCACCGACGTGTGGGGCGTGGAGGCACGCGGCGGCGGCAAGGCCGTGTGGTGCGAGTTCGTGGTGCCCGGCCCCGACTAGGGTCCTTCTGGTGGATCTCCGCAGCGTCGCGCCGCCCGGCACGCACGCTCGCCGCACGGTGTGCAGGGCCAGGTGGCTCCGCCACATGACCCTGCACACCGCACGCCGATCGCACGCACCGAACGCCGCTCCTTCTCCTGCGGAGATCCACCAGAAGGACCCTGACCCCACGTGGCACTCTGGACCTATGCCGGAACTCCCCGAGGTCGAGGCGCTCAAGGACTTCCTCACCGAGCACCTCGTCGGCCACGAGATCGTACGGGTGCTGCCCGTCGCGATCAGCGTCCTGAAGACGTACGACCCGCCCCTGTCCGCGCTGGAGGGCCACGAGGTCGCCGCCGTACGCCGGTACGGCAAGTTCCTCGACGTCGGGACCGCGGACGGTCCGCACTTCGTGACGCATCTGGCCCGTGCCGGCTGGCTGCACTGGAAGGACCGCCTCCCCGACGGCCCGCCCCGCCCCGGCAAGGGCCCCCTCGCGCTGCGCGTCGCCCTGGAGACCGGCGCCGGCTTCGACCTGACCGAGGCCGGAACCCAAAAGCGGCTCGCGGTGTACGTCGTCCGGGACCCGCAGGAGGTCCAGGGCATCGAGCGGCTCGGCCCGGACCCGCTGGCCGACGACTTCGACGAGCGGCGCTTCACGGAACTGCTGGCCGGTGAACGGCGGCAGCTCAAGGGCGCGTTGCGCGACCAGAGTCTGATCGCGGGCGTGGGCAACGCCTACAGCGACGAGATCCTGCACGCGGCGAAGATGTCGCCCTTCAAACTGGCCGCCTCGCTGAGCGAGGAGGAGACCGGGCGGTTGTACGCGGCTCTGCGCGACACGCTCACCGAGGCGGTCGAACGCTCCCGGGGCGTGGCGGCCGGCCGGCTGAAGGCCGAGAAGAGGAGCGGCCTGCGCGTGCACGGCCGCACCGGCGAGCCCTGCCCGGTGTGCGGCGACACCGTCCGCGAGGTGTCCTTCAGCGACTCATCGCTCCAGTACTGCCCGACCTGCCAGACGGGCGGCAAACCGCTGGCGGACCGCAGGATGTCCCGGCTGCTGAAGTGACCCGTGCTCGCCCTCACCGGAGCGGACGCGACGGGTGGGATGCTGTTGCTCCACCGCGGCATCCCGGAGGCCAGGTCCAGCTGGGCCGGCACGCCCGTGCGGAACTGGCCGGGCAGCCGGCGCTGCTGGATGCCGGCGGGACAGACGGGGCGCACGGGGCGCCCGGCGACAGGGGGGACGGACGACACGCCCTTCGCGGACCGGCCTATTGCGGCTGGAGTCTCACCAGGACCTCTCCGGACGCCGCGCGGACCTCGTAGCGGGCGGTCTCGTCGGGATGCATGGAGGAACTGGCCATCATCGTGCTGGGGTGGGTGTCGTGCCCGGGCCCGTGCCAGCTGGTCGCGGTCTCCTCGGTGCCGTCACGGCCGACGATGACCAGGTGGCAGGGGCGGGGACCGGCGGCGTCCTTCACCTTCAGTTCGACCTGGCTGCCCGAGGCCTTGTCCTCGACCGTGACCTGGGCCCAGACACCCGACCGCGCGTCGGTCGCCGCGATCCGCACCTGCTCCTCGGCGCTGCCCTGCGCCATCATCGCGACGCCGGGTACCGACACGGCGAGCGCCACCGACGCGGCCAGGGCGAACAGCATCCGCCTGCGCCCGGCCCGGCGCCGCGTCGCCACCTCGGCCAGCAGCCGGTCCAGCATGCGCGGACCGGGCTGCGCCATCGGATGCACGAACCGCGGCGTCGCCCGCCGGTACAGCATCAACTGCCGTGTCGTCGGGCCGAATTCCGTCACCTCTGCGGCGCACCGAGGGCACTCCATGAGGTGGTCCTCGAAGCGGAAGGCCTCCGCCTCGTCCAGCACGCCGAGCGCGTAGGCGCCGACGTCGCGATGCCTTTCCAGGGACCTCATGCCGAATCCTCGTGCCGTTGGGTGCGGGTGGGGTTACTCCTTGCTCCCACCGGTACGGACCAGGCAGCGGAATCACTCAAGCCGGTGACACAATCGCAACCAAAGGATTCGGAGCGCTCCGGCCCGCGGATTGGTCCGGGGCCGCAGAAATCTAAAAAAGATGGATGGCGAGGTGTCCCAGCGGCAGTCCGAGCTGCCAGGCGGGCGTCCAGACCTTCGGCCCCTCGTCCTCCCCGACCACCGGAGCGCCGCCCGGCACCGCGTTCAGGTCGGGCGCGAGCAGCTCCGTCTCCTGGAGCCAGCGCCACGCCTCCTCCGCCAGGTCCAGGTCCGGCGCGGGCCGGCCCGACTCCGCGGCCCCGGCGGCGAGCTCGGCCAGCCGAACGCGCACCCACTCCTGCCACGGCTGGTCGTACGCCGTCAGTGACAGCCACGTCTCCAGCTGCGTGACGACCCGGATGCCGGACAGCTCCCCCTCGGTGTCGGAGAGGAAGATGGTCAGCGCCAGGGCGTCCCGCCCCGCGCGGAACTCGAAGGACGTCGGCGGCATCAGATCGCCGGTCCGCAGCAGTTCGTCGGCGATGTACTCGGCGTACAACCACGCCATGGGGACGGTCAGTTCGCCGCCGCCGTCCGTGCTCTCGTGACCTCTGTGCAGCATCCCTTCCTGCCTTCCTCCGGTACGTGCGCGTTGCCCGACACCGGGCCCCGGGGCGCTGACGGCCCCATCCGGAACACGGATGGGAACAGCCGATTACTCAACCGGGGTCTTCAGCAAGGCGCTTTACGGAGGCTTGACTCAGCCATTGGTTTCAGCGCAGGTCGGTGGCGTATCCCGGAAGCACCCGGCGCAGGGCGCGCAGCGCGTAGTACGCGCGGGACTTCACGGTACCGGGCGGGATGCCGAGGGTCGCCGCGGCTTCCGCCACACTCGCCCCCTGGAAGTACACGAGCACCAGGACTTCACGGTGTTCCGGAGTGAGTGTCTTCACAGCCTGGCGGACATCGAGCATCGCCGCGGCCCGCTCGGCGTGGTCGGAGATGACCCGCGCGTTCTCCAGCACCGCGTCGCCGACCTCGGCCGGTCGGGCCTGCCGGGCTCGCCGGGCGTCGATCGCGAGCCGCCGCGCGACGGTCATCAGCCAGGGCCGTACGGACTCGAAGTCGTCGGCGCGCAGCGCCTCGGGGTGCTGCCAGGCACGCACCAGCGTCTCCTGGACCAGGTCCTCCGCGCGCTGCCGGTCCCCGTCGCAGAGTCGGAGCAGGAGCGCGAAGAGGGGCCGGCCGTGCTCCCGCTGCAGTGCGGCGAGCTCGTGCTCGGCGGTCGTCCCGTTCGTGAGAGTGGATCCGGCCGTCATGGCCGTATGCCACCGCAGGGCGCAGCCGGGGGGACAGGGCACGTACACGCCTGTGCGGCGGACGGTCGATCGCGTCGACGAACGGTTCGACGAACGGTCACGGCCGCCCGCCGGCCGCCCGCCGGACGGGCTAATGAGCGTGTCGGAGCCGCGTGGGGCGCGGCGAGCCTTCTTTCCTGTTTGTGCGTAAATACGACAACAACGCCCACAGTGGGGTGAATGCATGATCGCACGCAGTCGACAGGTGGCCCTGGCCCTGACCGTCGCCCTCGCCGCAGGTGCCGCCTGCCAGGCCCGCAGCCACGAACCGACCGGCCACGGACGCCCGGCCCCGTCCGCGGTCGGACCCCGCGGCTTCACACTGGTCGCCTCCGGTGACGTCATCCCGCACAGCTCGATCATCGACCGGGCCCGCTTCGACGCCGGCGGCACCGGCTACGACTTCCGGCCGATGCTCGCGGGGATCCGCTCCGTCGTCTCCCGCGCCGACGTGGCCCTGTGCCACATGGAGACCGTGTACGGCGCGGACGGCGACTACACCGGCTACCCCACCTTCAAGTCCCCGCCGGAGGTGGCCCGGGCCCTCGCCGCAACCGGCTACGACGGCTGCTCCACCGCCTCCAACCACACCCTCGACGACGGCGCCGACGGCATCAGCCGCACCCTCGACGCCCTGGACCGCGCGGGCGTACGGCACGCCGGCTCGGCACGCGCCGAGGAGGAGGCGCGCGCGGTGACGATCCTCCAGGCGGGACCGGCCAAGATCGCGCACCTCGCCTACACCTACGGCACCAACGGCGTCCCGTTCCCGGACGGACAGCCCTGGGCCGTGAACCTCATCGACGAGGCCAAGATCCTCGCGGACGCCCGGGCCGCGCGCCGGGCCGGCGCCGACGTGGTCGTCGTCTCCCTGCACTGGGGCACCGAGTGGCAGGACGCCCCCGATGAACAGCAGCTGACCCTGGCCCGGAGGCTCACCGCCGCACGCGGCGAGGGACGCCCCGACATCGACCTGATCCTCGGCACCCACGCGCACGTCCCGCAGGCCTACGAGAAGGTCAACGGCACCTGGGTGATCTACGGCATGGGCGACCAGATCGCCGCCGAGATGACCAACCACCAGGGCGCCCGGGACCCGCGCGGCAACCAGTCCACCCTCGGCCGCTTCACCTTCGCCCCGCCCGCACGGCCGGGTGGCCGCTGGGAGGTGACGAAGGCCGAGTTCGTCCCGCAGCTGTTCGACGTCGACGCCGGCCGGGTCGTCAACCTCAACCGGGCGATCGCCCAGGGCGCCGGCGTACAGGCCGACCGCGACCGCATCCGCGACGTCGTGCTCAGCCGGGGCGCGGCCGAGGACGGCCTGGTGATGGGGGAGTAGGCCCGGAGAGCCGGCCGGTCAGCGCCGCGCCAGCTCCGAGCGCCGGTAGGAGTACGCGAAGTAGACCACGAGCCCCAGCGCGAACCAGACGGCGAACCGCGCCCAGGTCTGCCACTGGAGGAAGGTGATGAGCCAGATCGAGAAGACGATGCCCACCGCCGGCACGACCGGCATCCACGGCGTACGGAACGTGCGCGGCAGGTCCGGCTGCCGGTGGCGCAGCACGATCACCGCCGCGCAGACCACCACGAACGCCAGCAGGATCCCGATGTTCGTCAGCTCGGCCGCCTCGCCGATCGGCAGGAACCCGGCGATGGCGGCCGACGCGAACCCCACGATCCAGGTGACACGCGTGGGCACGTGCCGCGTCGGGTGCGTCTTCGCGAACCACTTGGGCAGCAGCCCGTCACGGGACATCGAGAACCAGACACGGGTCACGCCCAGCATGAACGTGAACATGACAGTGAGGATGCCGATGATCGCGCCCACCGCGATGATGTCCGCCAGCCCGCCCAGCCCCACCGACTTGAACGCCGTCGAGAAGCCGCTCTCCTTGTCGATGTCCTTGTAGTCCTGCATGCCCGTCAGCACCAGGCAGGCCGCCACGTACAGGACCATCGAGATGACGAGCGAGTAGATGATCGCCTTCGGCATGTGCCGCTGCGCGTCCTTGGACTCCTCGGCAGCCGTCGACATGGCGTCGTAGCCGAAGACCGCGAAGAACACCGTCGCCGCGCCTGTGAACGCCCCGCCGACCCCGTACGGGAAGAACGGGTTGTAGTTCGCCGTGTCGATGTGGAACACGCCGACCCCGATCACCAGCAGCACGACCAGGACCTTCAGCACCACCACGACCGTCTCGAAGCGGGCCGCGTTCTTGATGCCGAGGTTCAGCAGGTAGGCGATCAGCAGGCACAGCAGCGCCGCGAACAGATCGACTCTGTGCCCGTCGCCGGTGCCGGGCGCGCCCAGCATCCAGTTCGGCAGGTCGGCGCCCATCTCGCCGACCAGGAAGCTGAAGTAGCCGGAGATGCCGATCGCGACCACCGCCACGATCGCCGTGTACTCCAGCAGCAGGTCCCAGCCGATGAACCAGCCCGCGAGCTCGCCGAGCACCGCGTAGCCGTAGGTGTAGGCGGAACCGGCCTTCGGGATGAGCCCGGCGAACTCGGCGTAGGACAGGGCGGCCGCGGCACTCGCGACGCCCGCGATGAGGAAGGAGACGAGCACGGCCGGACCCGCCGTACCGTTGGCCACGGTTCCCGCGAGGGTGAAGATGCCCGCGCCGATGATGCCGCCCACCCCGATGGCGGTCAGCTGCCACAGCCCCAGGGACCGTTCCAGCTGGGTGCCCTTGCCGGCTTCCGTCTCCTCGATCTGCTCGATGGATTTGCGACGGAGAATCCCCTGACCCATCCGGAGCCCGGCCATGCGCCTCACCTCTTCGCGATCGGCAAACGGCTGATGGCGGATCATGATGGCCCAGGTGTCCCAGCGACGGAAGACGCCGCGCAAGGTCCCGGTCGCCTCACGGGGCCACGGCGTAGCTCAGGTCGTGCGCGACGAGGGACACGGGCTTCAGACGCAGCCACACCGTTCCGCGCTGCGCCGGATCGTCGTACAGGTAGTGCACGAAGCGCTCGTCCCACCGCTCCTCGTCCGCGCCCAGATAGCGGACGAGCTTGCGCCGGCCCCGCTCGACGTCGAACGGCAGGAGCTCGACCCGGCCCCGCGCGATCACCTGCCGGACCAGCCCGGTCGCCAGATCGCACTCGTCCACGACCAGCGCGACCCCGGGATCGGCCCGCACCCGGTCGAAGAGGCGGGCCCAGGGCCCGGTCAGCACCCAGAAGGCGCCCTCCTCCCACAGGAACCAGACGGGCCGGACCGTCGGCCCGTTGGTGGCGAGGCGCGCGGTGAGCGGCTTGCACAGAAAGGCGTCCACGTCGAAGGCAACAGAAGTCACCGCAGCATCCTCCGGCCCACCTGAACTCGTGTACACCGACCAGAGTCCTAGGTCCCGGTCCCTGATATGCCGGCAAGGGCCTAGGGAACCACGGTCACAGGCCACCGCCCCGCCTTCACCAGCCGCACCGCCACCGACCCCACGATCCGGTGGCCCGCCTGTTCGGACGCGCCCACGACCACCGCGTCCGCCGTGAGTTCGTCCGCCGCCTTCACCAGGCCGTTGTACGGGTCGCCGCGGAAGGTGTGGAACTCCCAGCGGACCTCGAACAGCCCCTTGAGCCGCTCGGCCGCGTCCCGGATCTGCGCCACCAGGTCCTCGGCGATCTCATCGGTCGTCTCGGCCACCGGCGCCCCGAGCGCCGCGCCCGCCGCCAGTACCGGCTGCACGTACACCGCGGCGAGCAGGGCATGCTGGCGCCGGGCCAGGCCGGCGGCGTAGGCCGCGGCGCGCAGGGACGAGTCGGAGCCGTCCACTCCGACCACGATCACCTTCGGGCCGTCCGTGCCCCGTTCGAACTGATGGGAGTGCTGTTCCGTCACCCTGCGAGGCTATCGAAGGCCACGGGTGAGGACCTGAGGAGGGAGCGCGGCTTCCTGAGCCGGGTCCCGAGGGCTTCGCGGTCCTCTTCGGCACCCCTGGGCAAGGCCGCCGTCACCTACCGCGTCGAGGCCGGCGTGTGCCAGGCCGGCGGCGACCCGGTGGGCGACCGGGAGGCCGGGCCGCACGCGATCGCCCTCCGGCAGGACGTGGCCCGCCGGCACGCCTGGGTGCCCGCCGTGACGGGCACCTCCGAGGAAGGCGCCCGCGCCTTCGTCCGCGCCGGGCTCGGTGCGCTCCAGCTCGGTGACGAGGCGATGCTGCACATCCTCGACTTCGACCTCGACGGCGGCGGCATGCGCGTCACCCGCCAGGCCGCCGACCGCGTCCGCCGCACGGCGCCACCTGCCGCGTCCGCCGCCACTCCACCCTGAGCGAGGAGGAGATGCGGCAGATCGTCGAACGGGCCGACGCCTGGCGGGGCACCGAGACCGAACGGCTTCTCCATGGCCCTGGACCGGCTCGGCGACCCGGCTGCCTCCTCGTTTCGCCAGTCCTTGGTGCCTGGGGCAGGGACTGCGTCTCCCTGGACCTGATGCGCCGCGACCGCACCGCCTCCCACGGCGTCATGGAGTTCATGGTCGCCGAACTGAGCCACGCCGCACTGAAACTGGGCGTGCGCAGCATCTCGCTGAACTTCGCCGTCTTCCGCTCCGGCAAGTTGTGGGGAAGAGGAAGAGGGCACTCGAAGGGCGGACAGCGGCCCGCCACCACGGAGGGGCTGCCGTCACTGGCGGTGCTCGGCCTCGTCGGAGGGGACGGGACCGAGCCCGCCGACCTGTCCGGCCTGGTCGGCGTCCGGCACCGCGAGCTCGACCGGTTGACCGCCGCCGGCACCGACCCCTGCCCGGTGGGCGTACCGGCCCGCACCCACACCCTCGCCGAGGTCGGGCAAGGCCAACAGCGACATCGGCGACCACATCACCGCCACCGGCCAGGCCGGCGTCAGCGGCAAGAGCGAGCAGGCCGTCTTCGTCACCTCCTGGCAGTTCACCGGCACGTGCCTGCGCTCCTCTGTCCGGCAAACGGGACTGACGACCCGACAGACCTGCCGTTCCCCCTGGCGCGCCGCCGCTGACCCTTCTGCTTGGGCCGTTCGAGGGAAAACGTGCCGCCGCACCGGTGTTGTACCGGTGCGTCGGCCTTCCACCGGGCGACTGATGAGTCATGAAGAAGGATCAGTTGCTCACCCGGCGCGGGCTGTTGATCGCGGGCACCGGCGCCGTGGGAGCGGCCGCCACGGCCGGTGTGCTCACTGCGGTCACCGGGACCGGACCAGACGGCTCCGTCCCGGCCGCGGGCGCCCAGGCCCGCCGCCCGCCCAGTGGCTCCTACCGCCTCCAGCCCATCACCGGTTACGGCCCGCCACGCGCCGCGCCCCGCCGGACGCTGGTACGCCGCGAACCGCTGCTGAGCTTCTCCGGCCGCGGCCGCACCATGGTGCTGACCTTCGACGACGGCCCCGACCCCCGCTACACCCCGGACATCCTGGACATCCTGGCCGAGTACGACGTGCGCGCCATGTTCTTCGTGTGCGGGGAAAAGGCCGCAGACAGCAAGGGGTTGCTGGCCCGGATGGCCGACGAGGGTCATGTCGTCGGAAACCACACCTGGTCCCACCCGCTGCTCACCCGTCTCACCCGCCGGCAGATCCGCTCCCAGATGGCACGCACATGCGACGTCATCGAGGAGGCCTACGGCGAGCGCCCCGAGTGGTTCCGTGCCCCCTACGGCGTCTGGAACCGCGCCGCCTTCCAACTGGGCGCCGAACTCGGCATGGAACCCCTCGCCTGGACGCTCGACACCCTCGACTGGACCGCCCCCGGCACCCGGTCCATCGTCAATCGGGTCGAGAACGGCGCCGCCCCCGGTGTCGTGCTGCTCGCGCACGACGCCGGGGGCGACCGCTCGCAGAGCGTGTGGGCCCTGCGGCGCTATCTGCCCGAACTGCTGGACTCCGGCTACCACGTCACCGTGCCCCGGCGGCACTACGCGTGAGACATGCCGTCGGGCCTTCGCCCGCCCGGCCGGGAGCGCTCAGCGCACCTCGACCAGGCGGGCGAAGGCGACGACGTTGCCCTCGTAGCCGTTCTGCTGGGAGAAACCGCCGCCGCAGGTGATGACCCGCAGCTCCGCCGCGCCCTTGGAGGCGTAGACACGGTCGCCGGGGAAGTTGTTCTTCTCGAACACCTCGACGCCGTAGATCTCGAACACGACGGTCTTTCCGTCCTGCCGGGCGACCTCGACGCGGTTTCCCTTCTTCAGGGCCCCGAGCCCGTAGAACACGGCGGGGCCCTGCTGGTTGTCGACATGGCCGACGACGACCGCGGTGCCCTTCTCGCCGGGAGTGACGGCACCGGTGAACCAGCCGGCCAGGTTCGGGTCCTCCGGGGGCGGTGCGCCGACCCAGCCGTCCGCGTCCAGGCCCACGGGAATGATCGGCGCGTCGACCTGGATCGCCGGGATCCTGACCCGGTCCGGGAGGGCATAGGGGAGGGGCTTGTCGGCCCCGGCGAAGCTCCCACCGGGCACGCGGCTGTCCGCCGCGGCCGCGGTCGCCGGCTGCGGCGGGCCCTCGTCGAATTCCCCCGAACCATTCCGGATGAGCGCGAGGCCTGTCAGCAGAACCAGCGCTATCACGCCCCACGGGGCGCGCTTCTTCCGCCGCGCCTCCTCTTCCGCCTCGGCCAGCTCGGACGCAGACATGGGCCATCCCCTCTCGACGCGGCCGTCGCCGTGTCGTTCGCGCATATCAGAACGCTAAGTGCGGCGCGCGAAAGAGGCGACGGGGCAGGAGCGAACGGGTGGCCCCGGAGTTGTGGGGGGTGGTCCAGGGCTGTCAGGGGTGGTGGTCCGGGGCCATGAGGTGCGCCATCCGAGTTGCCGCCGCGAGGAATTTTCTGACGGCCTGTGACCTGCGGCGATATCCGGTTCCGCGGTCATCCCGCGGTGCCTTCTCTCACCAGGACGGACCATTCCCGAAATGCGCGGCCGGGCAAGGCAACTGACTGTCTTTCTGGGAGGCGCTTTCTCGCCGATCGACCGGGGACGGGTCCCGGGGCGTCTTCCGCGGAGGTTCACATGCGTAACACTCGTGCCCTGGCGGTCGCCGGCGCCGCGGTCGCCGCCCTCGGCCTCTCCGCCCCCGCGGCCGCTGCCTGGGACACACCCAGCAACATCGTCGCCCAGCCCAGCATGATCGCCCGCGGCGGCCAGCTGACCATCACGGTCGACGGCTGCCGCAACGGTGGCACGGCAACGTCCAACGCCTTCTCGCCGACCAGGCTCTCGCCCGTCCACGGCACACGGGAGACGGCGAAGGGCACCGCCACCATCAACAGCAACGCCCGCCCGGGGCCGTACGACATCACGGTCACGTGCGACGGCCGGAGCCTGACCAAGCCCCAGGCCTTCACCGTCATCGGCGGTGTCCGCGGCGGTATCGGCGGCAGCAGCACGACCGGTGCGACCCCGACCGACATGGCCATCGGCGGTGGGCTCGTGGCCGCGGCGCTCGTCGGCGGCGGGGTGTTCTGGATGCGCCGCCGCGCCGAGCGGCGCGTCTGACGCCTCGTTCCCCGCCCCTTCGACGAGCCGCCTCGCACGTGAACGGTCTTCGCCCCGGATCCCTCGACGGATCCGGGGCGAAGACCTGCGCGATGCGTCGGGCCGGTCAGGTGGCGTCCTCGTCGGTACGGCGGCGCGCGAAGTGGTACGCCGTGCCCAGCGCGCCGGCGATGAGCGCCGCGCCGAGGCCGATCTCCTTGAGGTCGAAACCGGCGAGGGTGCCGCCCTCTCCCGCGTGCACGCCCTTCGACGGGTGTCGGTGGTGGTCCCCCGGGTAATGCGTGGGGTGGTGCGTCGGGCGGCCGCCGGCGATGGTCAGGCGCGCGGTGCCGCTCGACTCGTCACAGACGAACTCCACGTCGTACACGGCGCCGGGCTTGGCGTCCCAGTCGACCCTGGCCGTCGCCGACGACTTCTCCCGCGGGATGGCGACCAAGTCGAAGACCGGTGACGAGACCGCCGCCTCCCCCCGGCACGCCTTGTTGCGCTCCACCCACAGCGTGACCTGGTCGCCCGCCGCGACGGTGGAGGGCTCGACGCTGAAGCCGAAGTCGGTCTGGAGGGCCGCGTCGGCGGCCGGCACGCAGGAGGTGAGGGCGCCGGCGCCCAGCAGTACGGCCGAGGCCGAAGCGACGCATATCGCGCGCATGGTGAATCCTCCGGGTCCCCGAGGAGCAGCCGCGGACCTGTTCCGCTCACGTCACAAATGCACCTCGATGCCCGAAACGCTAAGAACGGGCGCGCGGCGGCGCGATCGCAGTAGCGCGAATGGGGCACGCGTGTGGGCCGTCAGGGGGAACCTCGTTGACGCGGACGGGGGACAGCGACGGTGTGTCGCTCGCCCCCGGCCCGGTTCCGTGGTGCGGGTGCCGTCAGCCCCCGGCGCCCGGGAAGAGGTTCAGGAACGGGTCCGCCGAGGCGGTCACGCCCCTGCTGTAGGGCGAGTCGAAGTCCCAGATCAGGAACAGCAGGAAGGCGATCAGTGCCGAGAACAGCCCGGCGAGCACCAGTTCACGCGTCGTCCTGCGGATCTGCAGGGCGAAGATCATCCCGATGGTGACGACGGCTCCGGCGATCAGCCCGAACCACACCACGCCCGGCATGGTCTCCCCGGTCGACTCCGCCCGGGCGATCCGGGCCTGGCTGGCCGCGGTCACCTGGTCGAGGAGCGGCTGGTAGGCCTGGGCCTCGAAGTCCGTCTTCGGTTCGTAGTCGGTGACGTCCTGGCGGACGCGCTCGAAGAGCTCAGCGCCGCGCTCGGTGACCTGGCCCTTGTCGGCCATGGTGTCCCACTCGGTGGTGACGACGTGGCTCACATACGTGTGGATGTCGTCCCGGATGCGGTCGCGTTCGTCGTCCGGGTAGACCCGGACCCGCTCCGAGATCTCGTACAGCGCGGTGGCCTCCGCCTGGACGTGGTCCTGGGCGGCGCTGCGCCCCTCCCACACACCGGCGATCGCCAGACCCAGGACGATGGCGTACACCACGCCGATCCACATCGTCATGTACTCGATGACGTCCGGGGTCTCGCTGGGGTCCTCGTCGTCGGACGCCGTGCGGTGGCGTACGAAGGTGATGACGACCACCACGACACATGCGGCCAGCATCGCGAGGGTGAGAACAAGCCATTCCGGCAAGAGATGCCTCCAGAGCTTCAGGGATCAGCGCGCGCGCAGCGCGGCGACGGCGACCACCGCGGGCACCGTGACGAGCAGGACGAAGGTGAGCGGCGACATGCTGTTGCTCGCCGGTCGTGGCCGAGGCGCGGCGCGGTACCGCGGGTAGCGCACGGGCGTCGCGGACGGACGCGGGGTGGGCTTCGCCGACGGCTTCGGCGCCGGGGCAGGGGGCGGGGGAGGCACCGGCCTGGGGGCCGGGCGGGGCGGTGGCGCCGGGCGTTGAGCGGGAGGCGGAGGCGGAGGCGGAGGTGGCGGCTCCGGTCTGGCCGTGGGGGTCGGTTTCGGGGGCGAGGGCGAGGGCGGCGGTGGTGTCGGCGTCGGGGGCGTCGGAGTCGGCTTCGGCGGCGGTGGTGTCGGCGTCGGTGGTGTCGGCGTCGGTGTGGGCGTGGGGGGCGGTGTGGGTGTCGGGCACGGCGGCTTGGTCGGACAGGTCCTGATTCCGGCGATCGCCACCGCCTCCGTTCCGTCCGGCCCCGTCGAGGCGTACGCACAGGCGTCGGCCACCGCCACTCCGGCCGGTGCGCCGACCAGCGCCCAGGTCAGCGTCGCCACCGCCAAGGCCCTTGCGGCGAGGGCGGATTGAGTCGATAGGGGTCCATGCACGACGAAGATCATGAGCCTTGTCCCGCCGGGACGCGCCGAAGCGCAAGGGGATTGCCCCGAAAGAGGGATATCCGGGTGCTTCAGGTTTGCCGGGCGGCCTTGATGGTGGCGCCCGCAAGCTTTCGACGCGTACCCGTGTGCGGTGGCGAGCGGCGGCCGTCACAGGTTCCGGAAAGAAATTTGGCCGGTCGTTGAACACAATCAGGGCTCCGGTGCGTACTCATGGCCGTGCGGCGGCGCAGCAGGGCGCTGCAACACCCTTGCGATTATGGGGAGTTGACGATGAAGACCTCCTGGCGGAGCGCCTCACTCGTGGCGAGCGCCGCGGCGGTCCTGGCGCTGACGACGGCGTGCGGTCAGGACAGCCCTCCGGCGGCCAGCCAGAACGTGGGTGCCACGGCGGCGCCCGGGGACTACGGAAGCATCGGCACCGGGAACGGAGTGGGCGGCACCGCGGGCGGCCAGCAGGCCTCGCCGAGCCCCTCCAGCCCGTCAAACCCCGCGGGCAAGCTGTCCGTCGCCACCGCCGAGGAGGTCGGCAAGGTGGTGACCGACAGTCTGGGGCTCACTCTGTACCGGTTCGACCAGGACACCGAGCAGCCGCCCAAGTCGAACTGCGACGGCGACTGCGCCAAGACCTGGCCGCCCGTGCCCGCGGACGACGCGGAGGCCGGCGAGGGCATCGACAAGTCGCTGCTCGGCTCGGTCACCCGGGCCGACGGCACCAAGCAGCTGACCGTCGGCGGCTGGCCGGCCTACCGCTACGCCAAGGACGTCAACGCCGGTGACGTCAAGGGCCAGGGCGTCGGCGGCAAGTGGTACGCGCTGGCCCCCGACGGCAAGAAGGCGCAGGGGGGCGGGGCCGGCGGCGCGGGGGCTGAGGGGGCCGAGGCGCTGCCCGGGCTGTCCACCCGCAACGACCCCAAGCTCGGCGAGATCGTCGTCGACAAGAACGGCATGACCGTCTACCGGTTCAAGAAGGACGAGGCCTGGCCCAAGCCCGTCTCCAACTGCACCGGCGAGTGCCTGGTGAAGTGGCCGCTCGTGGAGCCCGTCGACTACGCCGACACCAAGGGCATCCAGGAGAAGGGCTACATGATCTTCGACCGGACCGACGGCGAGGGCAAGCAGCAGACGATCAACTGCTCGCCGATCTACACCTTCGCCGGTGACAAGGCTCCCGGCGACACCAACGGCCAGGGCGTCGGCGGCACCTGGTACGCCGTGCGGCCCGACGGGAAGCTGGTCGGCGCGTCGGAGAAGTAGAGAAACCTCCCCAGGGTTGATCGTCTCGTCCACCCGACGGAGCCGACCCGGTCCGCCCCTCCGTGGCTCACGGAGGGGCGGACCGTTTTGCCGTCCTTCACCTGAACTCATCGAATTCTGACGCTCTTCCCCTTCCGCTCCGGAACTCTCCGGAATGCCTCGGACACTGTTCGTCATATGTTCGAAGGGCATGCGCGCGGGTATCAATTCGGCACGTGCCGCAGGCAGTGACCGGGAACGGATGGTCAATTTCCGTTTCGGGTCGCTCCATTGGCGGGCGATCAGTAGCCTCTGCTCGAACACCGGATCGCCTACGCCTTGGAGAGATAGATGGAGCGTCCCGCCTGGGCCCCACGGAGCATCGACATCTCGGTGCCCAGCGTCTCCCGGATGTACGACTACTACCTGGGCGGATCGCACAACTTCGAGGTCGACCGGGAAGCGGCCCGCAGGGCCATGGAGTTCATGCCGGGGCTCCCCAAGATCATGCAGGCGAACCGGGCGTTCATGCGCCGCGCGGTGCGCTACGCGGCCGAGCAGGGCATCAGCCAGTTCCTGGACATCGGTTCCGGTATCCCCACCTTCGGCAATGTGCACGAGGCGGCCCGGGCCGCCCGCCCCGGCGCGCGCGTGGTGTACGTCGACCACGACCCGGTGGCCGTGGCGCACAGCCAGGCGGTCCTCGAGGGCGACGACGACGCGGACATCGTGGCCGCGGACCTCCGCAAGCCCCAGGAGATCCTGCGCAGCCCCGAGGTGGAGCGGCTGATCGACCTGAATCAGCCAGTGGCGTTGCTCCTCGTTGCCATACTGCACTTCGTGGAAGACGAGGACGACCCGTACGGGGCGGTGGCCGAGCTGGGCGAGGCGCTGGCGCCCGGCAGCCTGCTCGTGCTCACCCACGCCTCGTACGAGGGGATACCGCTGCCGCCGGAGCGGGCCGGTGGTGCGGTGAACGTGTATCAGGACATCCGCAACCCGCTGATCATGCGCTCGCGCGAGGAGATCGCGCGGTTCTTCAAGGGGTACGACATGGTGGAACCCGGACTGGTGGCGATGCCGCGCTGGCGGCCCGACACCGCACCGGAGGACGAGGATCCGTATGCGTTCTCCGGTTTCGCGGGCGTGGGGCGTACGGCGTGATCGCGGAACCGGACGGGCCGGAGGACAGACTCCGCCGGTTCGCGACGATCTGGAGCCGGGCCGTCTTCCCGGTGACCTCGACGTCGTCGACCCGGCCGGAGTTCGAGGAGCAACTGCTGCCGCTGGCACGGCGGTTGAGTGAGGCATTGCTGGCCCGGGCCTTCGACGCCGACGAGGGCAGGGCGGTGGGCACCGCCCTCGTGGACGCGCACTGCACCGACCCGGAGGCGCTCAGCCGCACGCTGGACTGCGTGGACGCCTACCTGGTCCTGTACTGCGGCGGCGACGGCGACCAGGAGGGCCTGCGGGCGCGTTCCGCACGCCTCCAGCACGCGATGGCCGCCGGCTTCGCGCGGGCGCTGCGCGAACGGACCCTGGCCGAGCAGGAGGCCATCGCCCAGGCCGCCCTCCAGGCGCAGGGCGTGGTGGCGCAGGCCCTGCACGCGACCGAGGCCCGTTTCCGCGCGGTCTTCGAGGGCGCGGCCATAGGCATCGGCATGGCCGACCTCGAGGGCAACATTCTCCAGGTCAACGGCGCGTTGCTGCGCATGTTCGGGGTCTCCGAGCAGACGATGCGCGGCCGCAACGTCATGGAGTGGACCCACCCCGACGACGCGCCGCAGACCTGGCGGCTCTACGACGAACTCGTGAGCGGCGAGCGTGAGCACTACCACGTGGAGAAGGCGTTCTACCGCCCTGACGGAACGGTCCTGTGGACCAATCTGACGGTCTCCCTGCTGCGGGACGCCGACGGCAGTCCGCAGTACCAGCTCGCGCTCATGGAGGACACCACCGAGCGGCGGCTGCTCAATCTGAGGCTGCGTTACGAGGCCACGCACGACGCGCTGACCGGGCTGCCGAACCGCACCTTCTTCTTCGAGCGCCTGGAGAAGGCACTGGGCGCAGGGAAAGGCCAGCGGTTCGGCCTCTGCTACCTGGATCTGGACGGCTTCAAGACCGTGAACGACAGCCTCGGCCACGCGGCCGGCGACCGGCTGCTGGTGGAGGTCGCCGACCGGCTCCAGTCCTGCGCCACCGCACCCGGCGAGATGGTCGCCCGGCTCGGTGGCGACGAGTTCGTGGCCCTGACCACGGGCCCCGACACCCAGCGCGAGGTCGACGAACTCGCCACGCGCATCATGAACGCGCTGCTCGCCCCGATCAGCGTCGACGGCCGGGAGCTGACCGTGCGCGGCAGCATCGGCATCGTCGAGGGCCCGGCCGGGGAGCGCAGCCCGGCGGAGGTGCTGCGCAGCGCCGACATCACCATGTACCGGGCCAAGTCGGCGGGCGGCAACCGCTTCGAACTCGCCGACCCGGAGGCGGACGCCCGCGCCATCACCCGGCACGGGCTGACCACGGCGCTGCCGACGGCCCTGGAGCGGGGCGAGTTCTTCATCGAGTACCAGCCGCTGGTCCATCTCGGCGACGGCAGTGTGCGCGGTGCGGAGGCCCTGGTGCGCTGGCTGCACCCGCAGCACGGTGTGCTCGGCCCGGACCGGTTCATCCCGCTCGCCGAACACACGGGGCTGATCGTGCCGCTGGGCCGCTGGGTCCTGGAGCAGTCGGTACGTCAGGCCCGCGAGTGGCGGGAACTGCACGGTGGTGTGGAGGCCGTGGGCCCGCTGCGGATCAACGTCAACCTCTCGCCCTGCCAGCTGACCCACCCCGGCCTGGTCCAGGACACCGTCGACATCCTGGAACGCACGGGCGTCGAACCGGACGCGCTCTGCCTGGAAGTCACGGAGTCGGCGCTGATCGGCGCGGACGACGACCTGCTGAAGCCGCTGCGCCGCTTGGCGGAGATGGGCGTCGACATCGCCCTCGACGACTTCGGTACCGGCTACTCCAACCTCGCCAACCTGCGCCGCCTGCCGGTCAGCATCCTCAAGCTGGACCGCTCCTTCACGCAGAGCATGCAGCAGTTCCCGGCCGACCCCGTGGACCTCAAGATCGTCGAGGGGATCGTCTCACTCGCCCACAGCCTGGACCTCGCGGTCACCGTGGAGGGCGTCGAGACGGGGGCCCAGGCCGAACAACTCCGCATACTGGGCTGCGACACCGCCCAGGGCTGGTACTACGCCCGCCCGGGCCCGCCGGAGAGGCTGCACGAACTGGCACTGGCGGACGCGACGGGCTGACGCTCCCGGATGGCCGCTGCGCGGAGCCGGGTCAGGTGCCCAACCCGCGCAGCAGCAGCGCGAGACCGCCCAGGAACTCCCGGTCCGCACTGACCTTCCGGGCGTGGCGGGCGGTCTCGGTCATGTGGGGAAAGGCGTCGGGCGGCAGCTCGGTGATGGCGACCGTGCCCTCGCCGGACAGGGGCCCGAGGTGCTCCAGCTGGATGGCGCCGATGACGTACCCGAGCAGGCCCCGCAGCGCGACCACCCGCCGGTCGCCGTCGAATCCCGCCTCCGTGAGCACGCCGAGCACGGATTCCGACCAGCGCAGCCCGGCAAGGGACCGGTGCCGGTGGGCGACGGTCAGGGGCACGATCTCCGGATGGGCGGCGACGGCGTCGCGCAGCCGCCGCACCAGCACCTCGACGCGGTCGTGCCAGGGCGCCTCGGGGCCGGGCGGCACGGTGTCCACGGTCCCGAGCACCAGGTCGACGACGAGCCTTTCCAATTCCTCCCGGTCGTCCACGTACCGGTAGAGCGCCATCGTGCTCATACCGAGTTCCTTCGCGACCGAGCGCATGGACAACCCGGCAAGCCCGTCGCGGTCGATCACGGCGAGGGCGGCCGAGGCGAGCTGGGCCTGGCTGAGAGAGCGAGGGCGTGGCATGACGACGTTCAGCGTACGTCATACGCCTACCTTGTTAGGTGTACGGCATACGCCTACACTCGATAGGAGTACGCCGTACACCTAAGGAGGAGCACGCTCATGCTCATGCGCATGCCCGCGCGGCCGATACGGTCGGGCTCCACCGTCGCCGACCGCCACCTGGTCACCGTCTCCGGCGACCCCGTCGCCGTCCCGGATCCCGAGCGCCTGGTCCACCTCCAGTTCCGGCGGTTCGCCGGGTGCCCGGTGTGTCATCTGCACCTGCGGTCGGTGGTCCGCAGACACGCGGAGATCGAGGCCGCCGGCATCCGTGAGGTCGTGGTCTTCCACTCGCCCGCCGAGGAGTTGCGCCGGCACACCGCCGACCTGCCCTTCGCGGTCGTCGCCGACCCCGACAAGCGGCTGTACGTCGAGTTCGGCGTCGAGTCGGCTCCCCGTGCGCTGCTGAGCCCGCGCGCCTGGGGGCCGGTCGTCCGGGCGGTGCTGCGCGGCGGGTGGGAGGTCCTCCGCGGCCGGGAGCGGCTCCCCGCGACCAGCCAGCCCGGCGGCCGGCTCGGTCTGCCCGCCGACTTCCTGATCGGCCCCGGCGGCCGTGTCCTCGCGGCCAAGTACGGCGAGCACGTCTACGACCAGTGGCCGGTCGACGAACTCCTGCACCTGGCGTCCTCCCACGGGCCGACCGCCGACCACCCCCCGGCCCAGTAGCCCAGCCGCACGCCAGGCGGCCCCGCAGGCGCCGGCCTGCCACGGGCACCTCACCGCTCCAGCAGCATCCGCTGCAACTCCCGCGCCGCCCGGGGCGGAGCCACGTCGCTGCGGTGGGCCAGTGCGATGGTCCGGTGCAGACCGGGGCGGGCCAGGGGAGTCACCCGCAGCCCGCGGCCGGACCGCGCGGCCACCATGCGCGGTACGACGGCCAGGCCCAGCCCGGCCCGCACGAACCCCAGCACCGCGTCCATCTCCCCGCCCTCCACCGCGAAGTCCGGCTCGAACCCCTCCGCGCGGCATGCCGCCACGGTCAGTTCGCGCAGGTCGTAGCCGTGCCGGAACATCACCAGGCGCTCGCCCTCCAGGTCGGCGACGCGTACGGTGCGCCGGCCCCGGCCGGGTCGCGGCGCGTCCGGGGAGGAGACCACGACCAGGTCCTCGCGCAGCAGTTCCACCGTGGTCAGCGCCGGGGACGGCGTCGGCAGGGGCAGCACGACCAGGGCGAGATCCAGGGCGCCGCGTGCCAGCTCCCGCACCAGGTCGTGCGAACCGCCCTCCTCGATCAGCAGCTGGATGCCCGGGTAGCGGTCGTGGAAGGCGCGCAGCACGTCCGGCAGCAGGCCCGTGCACAGGCTGGGCGTGGCACCGAGCCGCACTCGCCCCCGCCGCAGCTGCACCAGCTCCAGCACCTCGTGCCGGGCCGTGTCCGCGTCCGCCAGGATGCGCCGGGCCAGGGGGAGCAGGGCCTCCCCGGCGTCCGTGAGCGTGATGTTGCCGCGTGCCCGCAGGAACAGATCCGCGCCCAGCTCCCGCTCCAGCGCCTTGATCTGCTGCGACAGTGACGGCTGCGCGACATGGACCAGATCGGCGGCCCGGGTGAAGTGCCGGGTCTCGGCGACGGCCACGAAGTACTGGAGCTGCTGGAACTGCATACTCGTACGATAGCCCCGGCCTATGGAATCAAGCTGGACCATGTCTTGGACCGATCGGCTCGGCGTCCGTAGCGTGCTGTGCCATGGCTCTGGCAACGCGGACGGAACGACGGCCGTCCATGGCACGCACCGTGTGGGACTCCACCCTCGGCAAGAAGACCGTGATGGCGGTCAGCGGGCTGATCATGCTGCTGTACCTGGTCGTCCACATGATCGGGAACCTGAAGATCTTCTTCGGGGCCGGCGAGTTCAATGCGTACGGGCACTGGCTGCGCACCGTCGGCGAGCCGTTCATGCACTACGAGTGGACGCTGTGGCTGGTCCGGATCGTGCTGGTGGCCGCCGTCGTCGCCCACGCCGTGTCCGCGTACCAGCTCAGCCGCCGCGACATCAGGGCACGGCCCAGCAAGTACGTGCACAAGAGGCCACGGGCGAGCTACGCGACGCGGACCATGCGGTGGGGCGGGATCATCCTCGGGCTGTTCATCGTCTGGCACATCCTGGACATCACGACCGGCACCGTGCACCCCGGCTTCGAGCCCGGCCACCCGTACCAGAACGTCGTGGACACCTTCTCCACCTGGTACGGCAACGTCATCTACATCGTCGCGATGCTCGCGCTCGGCCTGCACGTCCGGCACGGTTTCTGGAGCGCCGCCCAGACCCTCGGCGCCGGCAGCCGCACCCGCGACCGTGCCCTGAAGGCCGTCGCCGACGTCCTCGCGCTGCTGCTCACGGCCGGGTTCATCGCCGTACCCGTGGGCGTCATGACCGGAGTGGTGAGCTGACATGACCTACACCGACTACACGACCGGTGAACCGGTCACCGACACCAAGGCCCCGAAGGGCCCCGTCCACGAGCGCTGGGACAAGCGCCGCTTCGAGGCCAAGCTGGTCAACCCCGCCAACCGGCGCAAGCACACCGTCATCGTCGTCGGCACCGGCCTCGCCGGCGGCTCCGCCGGGGCCACCCTCGCCGAACAGGGCTACCACGTCGTCCAGTTCTGCTACCAGGACTCCCCGCGCCGCGCCCACTCCATCGCCGCGCAGGGCGGCATCAACGCCGCGAAGAACTACCGCAACGACGGCGACTCCATCCACCGCCTGTTCTACGACACAGTCAAGGGCGGCGACTTCCGGGCCCGCGAGTCCAACGTCCACCGGCTCGCGCAGATCTCCGTCGAGATCATCGACCAGTGCGTGGCGCAGGGCGTGCCGTTCGCCCGCGAGTACGGCGGCCTGCTGGACACCCGCTCCTTCGGCGGCGTCCAGGTGTCGCGGACCTTCTACGCCCGTGGCCAGACGGGACAGCAGCTGCTGCTCGGCGCCTACCAGGCCCTCAGCCGGCAGATCGCCGCGGGGAACATCGAGATGCACCCGCGTACGGAAATGCTCGACCTGATCGTCGTCGACGGGCGGGCGCGCGGGATCGTGGCGCGGGATCTCATCACCGGCAAGATCGACACATACTTCGCGGACGCCGTCGTACTCGCCAGCGGCGGCTACGGCAACGTCTTCTACCTGTCGACGAACGCCATGAACTCCAACGCCACCGCCATCTGGCGGGCGCACCGGCGAGGCGCCTACTTCGCCAACCCCTGCTTCACCCAGATCCACCCCACCTGCATCCCGCGCACCGGCGACCACCAGTCCAAGCTGACGCTGATGAGCGAGTCGCTGCGCAACGACGGCCGCATCTGGGTGCCGAAGGCCAAGGGCGACGACCGCCCGCCGAACGAGATCCCCGAGGACGAGCGCGACTACTACCTGGAGCGCATCTACCCGTCCTTCGGCAACCTGGTGCCGCGTGACATCGCCTCCCGCGCCGCGAAGAACGTCTGCGACGAGGGCAGGGGCGTCGGCCCCGGCGGCCAGGGCGTCTACCTCGACTTCGCCGACGCCATCGAGCGCATGGGCCGCAAGGCCGTCGAGGCCAAGTACGGCAACCTCTTCGACATGTACCAGCGGATCACCGACGAGGATCCGTACCAGGTACCGATGCGGATCTACCCCGCCGTGCACTACACGATGGGCGGCCTGTGGGTCGACTACGACCTCCAGACCACCGTCCCCGGCCTGTTCGCGATCGGCGAGGCCAACTTCTCCGACCACGGGGCCAACCGGCTCGGCGCCTCCGCGCTGATGCAGGGACTCGCCGACGGGTACTTCGTGCTCCCGGCGACCATCAACGACTACCTCGCCCGCAATCCGCACAAGGACCAGGTCGACGCCGCCCACCCGGTCGTCCAGGAGGTGCTGGCCGAGACCGAGGACCGGATCAACCTGCTGCTGTCCGTCGACGGCGACCGCACGCCAGACTCCTTCCACCGCGAGGTCGGCGAGCTCATGTGGGAGTTCTGCGGCATGGCCCGCACCGACTCGGGGCTGCGCAAGGCGCTGGAGCGCATCCCGCAGATACGTGAGGAGTTCTGGCGACGCGTCAAGGTGCCTGGCACCGGGGAGGAGTTCAACCAGTCGCTGGAGAAGGCCAACCGCGTCGTCGACTACCTGGAGCTGGCCGAGCTGATGTGCCTCGACGCGCTGCACCGCGGCGAGTCCTGCGGCGGCCACTTCCGCGAGGAGTCCCAGACGCCCGACGGCGAGGCCGACCGGAAGGACGAGGAGTTCGCGTACGCGGCGGCCTGGGAGTTCACCGGCACCGGCGAGGCTCCGACCCTGCACAAGGAAGACCTGGTCTTCGAGTACGTCCACCCCACCCAGCGGAGCTACGCATGAAGCTCACCCTGCGCGTCTGGCGGCAGAAGAACGCCGACGCCGAAGGCGCCATGTCCACCTACGAGGTGGACGGGATCTCCTCCGACATGTCCTTCCTGGAGATGCTCGACACCCTCAACGAGGAGCTCACCCTCAAGGGCGAGGACCCGGTCGCCTTCGACCACGACTGCCGCGAGGGCATCTGCGGTGCGTGCTCGCTCGTGATCAACGGCGATGCGCACGGGCCCGAGCGGACGACCACGTGCCAGCTGCACATGAGGTCGTTCAAGGACGGCGACACGATCGACATCGAGCCGTGGAGGGCGTCCGCCTTCCCGGTGATCAAGGACCTGGTCGTCGACCGTTCGGCCTTCGACCGGATCATCCAGGCCGGCGGGTACATCACCGCGCCGACGGGGGCGGCTCCCGAAGCGCACGCCACACCGGTGCCGAAGCCGGACGCCGACTTCGCCTTCGAACACGCCGAGTGCATCGGGTGCGGCGCGTGTGTCGCGGCGTGCCCGAACGGGGCGGCGATGCTGTTCACGTCCGCCAAGATCAACCATCTGAACGTGCTGCCGCAGGGGGCGCCCGAGCGCGAGACGCGGGTGCTGGACATGGTGGCGCAGATGGACGAGGAGGGCTTCGGCGGATGCACCCTCACGGGAGAGTGCGCCACGGCATGTCCCAAGGGCATCCCGCTCATGTCCATCACCGGCATGAACAAGGAGTGGCTGCGGGCCACGCGGAAGGTGAGCAAGCGGTAGAGCCGGGCAGGTAGAGCGTTCGCCGACTGGTGCGGACGGGCGGGGTCGGGTGGTGCTCACCGGCCCCGTCTCGCCTTTCCGGGCTCCTGGCATTCAACATCCCGGCATCCGCGCTCCTGGCACCGGTCACGCGAAGGTCAGGCGGCATGGGCACAACAGTGACGGCGGCATCGCTCGCCGCCCCCGGCCCGTGACCAGGAGAGAGCCATGACCGGCGTACTGACCGTCGACCGCCCCGCGCACCCCACGGC
This sequence comes from Streptomyces sp. NPDC052064, assembly GCF_055585925.1. Lineage (NCBI taxonomy): Bacteria > Bacillati > Actinomycetota > Actinomycetes > Kitasatosporales > Streptomycetaceae > Streptomyces > Streptomyces sp. NPDC052064. The sequence goes on along the minus strand of NZ_JBVJJE010000006.1, from coordinate 28,630 downwards.
CCCCACCCGCTACACCGTCGCCCTCGCCCGGAACGAGGAGGACGTGCGTGCCGCCCAGCGGCTGCGGCACGACGTCTTCGCCGGGGAGCTGGGCGCCCTGCTGTCCGGCTCGCAGCCCGGGCTGGACGTCGACCCGTTCGACGCGTACTGCGACCACCTGCTCGTCCGTGAGCAGACGACCGGCCAGGTCGTCGGCACCTACCGGCTGCTGCCGCCGGAGCGCGCGGCGGTCGCCGGGCGGCTGTACTCCGAGAGCGAGTTCGATCTGAGCTCCCTCGCCGGGATCCGGCCGGAGCTCGTCGAGGTCGGCCGCTCCTGTGTGCACCCCGGCCACCGCGACGGCGCGGTCATCAGCCTCATCTGGGCGGGTATCGCCCGCTACATGGTCGACCGGGGCCACGAGTGGCTCGCCGGCTGCTGCTCCGTCCCGCTCGCCGACGGCGGCACCCTGGCCTCCGCCACCTGGGACCGGGTGAACGCCAAGCACCTGTCGCCGCAGGAGTACCGCGTCCAGCCGCTGCTGCCGTGGGTCCCGGACCCGGCGCCCGCCGCCCGAGTCGAACTGCCCGCCCTGCTGCGCGGCTACCTGCGCCTCGGCGCCTGGGTGTGCGGCGAACCGGCCCACGACCCGGACTTCGGCGTCGCCGACCTGTACGTGCTGCTGCCGATGAGCCGGGTCAACCCGCGCTACCTGCGGCACTTCCTGTCCCTCGTACCCGCCTGATGAGTGCCTGGCTGCCCACCGCGCCCTGCACGCCGCAGGCCTGTGTCGAGGCGTCGGCGGGGGTGACGGCGCGGGCCGTGCCGCGTGCCGTACTGCGGCTCACCGGGGTCGTCCTGCTGCTGCTCGCGGGGATCGCGCTGTCGCCGCTCGGCTGGGGGTCCCCCCGCTTGCGGGGGAGGATACCGGCGTCCCTGGTCCGGCGGTGGTGCCGGTGGATAGTGCGGGCCGCAGGGGTCCGGGTCCGCATCACCGGCGCCGCCGCCCCCACCGGCGGACTGCTGCTGGTCGCCAACCACATCTCCTGGCTGGACATACCACTGCTCGCCGCCGTACGCCCTGCCCGGATGCTGGCCAAGACGGAGGTACGGCGGTGGCCCGTCGCCGGGCCGCTGGCCGCCCGCGGCGGCACCCTGTTCATCGACCGGGACCGGCTGCGGGCCCTCCCGGACACCGTCGCCCGTATCGCCCGGGCGCTGCGCGAGGGCGCCGCCGTCGTGGCCTTCCCCGAGGGCAGCACCTGGTGCGGCCGAGCCCAGGGCACCTTCCGCCGGGCCGTCTTCCAGGCCGCCCTCGACGCCGGGGTGCCGGTCCAGCCGGTCCGGATCCGCTACCGGCTCACCGGCGGAACCACCACCACCGCCCCCGCGTTCGTCGGCGAGGACACCCTGCTCGCCTCGCTGTGGCGGGTGGCGACGGCCCGCGACGTGGTCGCGGAGGTCGAGGTCCGCGCCCCCATCCCCCCGGGGACCCACTCCGACCGCCGCGCCCTGGCTCATTCCGCACAGCCAAAGGAGACGGCGGCGCCGGCGTGGACGCACACGGTGCTGGTGGCGTAGGGCGCCCGGTCTGGTGGTGGTGTCATGTCCGGCCGGGCGCGGGTCTGGTGGCCGGGTGGATCATCCCGGCGCTTCGGCGTAACCGACCGTGGCGGCGGTCCCTGCACGGGCGGTGATGGTCCGTCACGGCCGACGGTGGCGTGGGCGAGGGCGGTGTGCTGAGGCCGTTGGCCTCCGGCCGCCGGGCGGGGCCGGCCGTATGGGGGGCATGCTCGGTGATGGGGGCGTTGCCCTTCCGCCGGAGGCGCCCCGTTCCCGCCTGGCGGCAGGGGCGGGACGGTCGTTCCTCGACCGGCCTCAGCCACCCCCGGACAGCGCGCGGGCGAGATACGGCGCTGTCCTGCTCTGTTCCGAGCGTGCCACCGCCGTGGGCGGTCCAGCCGCCACGATCCGGCCGCCCGCGTCGCCGCCGCCCGGGCCGAGGTCGATGACCCAGTCCGCGCCCGCGACGACGGACATGTCGTGCTCGACGACGATCACGGTGTGCCCGGCCTCGACGAGGCCGTGCAGCTGGCGCATCAGGATGTCCACGTCGGCCGGGTGGAGACCGGTCGTGGGCTCGTCGAGGAGGTAGAGCGTGTGGCCGCGCCGGCCGCGCTGGAGTTCGCTCGCCAGTTTGATGCGCTGGGCCTCGCCGCCGGAGAGCTCGGTCGCGGGCTGGCCGAGGCGGAGGTAGCCCAGGCCCACGTCGAGCAGGGTGCCGAGGCTGCGGGCGACGGCCGGGGTGTCCGCGAAGAACTCCGCCGCGCTTTCCACCGTCAGATCCAGCACCTGCGCGATGTTCCGCCCCCGGTACGTCACCTCCAGCGTCTCCTGGTTGTAGCGGGCCCCGCCGCAGTCCGGGCAGGGCGCGTACGTGCTCGGCAGGAACAGCAGCTCCACACTGACGAACCCCTCGCCCTGGCAGGTCTCGCAGCGCCCGCCCGCCACATTGAAGGAGAACCGGCCGACGCCGAAGCCCCGTTCAAGCGCCCCGTCGGTGGCCGCGAACACCTTGCGCACGACGTCGAAGAGACCGGTGTACGTCGCGAGGTTCGAGCGCGGAGTGCGTCCGATCGGCTTCTGATCGACCGATACCAGCCTGCCCACCCCGGCCGTGTCCTCGGTGATCTCCCGGATGAGCGTGGACTTGCCGGAGCCGGACACCCCGGTGACCGCGGTGAACACGCCGAGCGGGAACTCGGCGGTCACGCCGCGCAGGTTGTGCCGGGTGACCGGGCCGGTCTTCAGCCACCCGCTCGGTTCGCGGACCTCGCGCGCAGGGGCGGGGGAGTGGTCGAACAGGTAGCGGGCCGTCGCCGACTCCTCGACGGCCGCCAGCCCGGCGACCGGGCCGCTGTGCAGCACCCGCCCGCCGTGCTCGCCCGCGTGCGGACCCACGTCGACCAGCCAGTCGGCCCCGCGGACCACATCGAGGTGGTGCTCCACCACGAACACCGAGTTTCCGGCAGCCTTCAACCGCTCCAGCACGACGAGCAGCGCCTCGGTGTCCGCCGGGTGCAGCCCGGCCGACGGCTCGTCGAGGACGTAGACCACACCGAACAGGCCGGAGCGCAGCTGCGTGGCGAGGCGCAGGCGTTGCAGCTCGCCCGCGGAGAGGGTGGGGGTGGACCGGTCGAGGCTGAGGTAGCCGAGGCCGAGTTCGACGATCGGCGCGATACGGGATGTGAGGTCGTCGGTGAGGACCCGGGCGGTCTCCGACGTTCCCTCCAGACCGGCGGCCAGCTCCACCAGCGGCAGTGCCGCCAGCTCGGCGATGGTCCGGCCGCCGAAGGTCACCGCCAGCGCCTCGGGCCGCAGTCGGCTGCCACCGCACGCCGGGCAGGGCGCGCTGGTGAGGAACCGCTCGGCCTTCGCCCGCAGGGTCGGGCTCCTGGAGTCCGAGAAGGTCTTCATCACGTACCGCCGGGCGCTCATGTACGTGCCCTGGTACGGCCGCTGGATCCGGTCCGCGTCCCGCACCGGGTGCACGGTGACCACCGGCTGCTCGTCCGTGAACAGGATCCACTCACGCTCGTCGGCGGGCAGCTCCCGCCACGGCCGGTCCACGTCGTACCCGAGTGCGTCGAGGACGTCCCGCAGGTTCTTGCCCTGCCAGGCGCCCGGCCACGCGGCGATCGCGCCCGCGCGGATCGACAGCGACGGGTCCGGGACCAGCAACTCCTCGCTCGTACGGTGGACCCGGCCGAGCCCGTGGCACTCCGGGCAGGCCCCGGCCGCCGTGTTGGGCGAGAAGGCGTCGGAGTCGAGGCGCTCGGCACCGGGCGGGTAGGTACCGGCCCGGGAGAACAGCATGCGCAGCGAGTTCGAGAGGTTGGTGACGGTGCCGACCGAGGAGCGTGAGGTGGGAGCCGCCCGGCGCTGCTGGAGCGAGACGGCCGGCGGCAGACCGCTGATCTCCCCGACCTTCGGCGCGCCCACCTGGTGGATCAGCCGGCGCGCGTACGGCGCGACCGACTCGAAGTAGCGCCGCTGCGCCTCCGCGTAGATCGTGCCGAACGCCAGCGACGACTTGCCCGAGCCGGACACGCCCGTGAACACGGCCAGCACGTCCCGGGGAATGTCGACGTCGACGCCCTGGAGATTGTGCTCGCGGGCGGCGCGGACACGGACGTACGGGTCGTGGGCCTGGTGGGGGTCGTGCATGGGCAACGACTCTAACCGGAGGTGATCGCGGCCAGCCGCCGGTAGGAGTCCAGCAGCGCCTCGCGGTCGTACGTGCTGGTGGTGACCAGGACCTCCTGTGCCCCCGTCTCCTTCAGCACCGTCTCCAACTCGTGCGCGACCTGCTCCTCGGTGCCGGCGATGTGGCCGGTGAGGCCGGCCTCGTAGAAGCCGCGTTCCTTGCCGGTCATGGTGAGCGCCTCTACCCGCTCGGCGGGCGGCAGGGGCGGGAAGGTGCCGTGTGTGCGGGAGTACGCCATCGCCCAGGCCTCCGGGACGAGCAGCCGCCGGGCCTCCTCGGGGGTCCCGGCCACCGCGACCGTGCCGGAGACGACCACGTACGGTTCGCTCGCCCAGGGCGAGGGGCGGAAGTGCTCGCGGTAGTGGTCGATGCCGCGCCGCATCTTCTCCCGGTTCCTGAAGTCGCCGATGACCATGGGCAGACCCGCGCGGGCCGCGATGCCGGCGCCCTCGCCCATGGCCAGGACGAACGGCGGCACGGCCAGCCCTTCGGCGGGACGGGCGTGCACCCCGGTGGGGGAGGTGCCCCGGAACCAGCCGAGCAGCTCCCGGAGCTGGGCCTCGAAGTCCTCGGCGTCCTCCTTGTCACGGCCCAGGGCCTTGCGCACCCCGTCCGTGAAGCCGACGGACCGGCCCAGGCCCATGTCGATCCGCCCGGGAAACAGCGACTCCAGCACTCCGAACTGCTCGGCCACGACCAGCGGCCGGTGGTTGGGCAGCATCACCCCGCCGGTGCCGACCCGGATCGTGCGCGTCGCGGCGGCGACGGCGGCCGCCAGCACGGTCGGCGCGGAACCGGCGACCCCGGGCACCCCGTGATGCTCCGAGACCCACAGCCGGTGGTACCCGAGCCCCTCCAGCTCCCCGGCCAGCCGCACGGTGTCGCGCAGCGCCTCGGGATGCGTGTGCCCCTCGCGGGTGCGGGAGCGGTCGAGGACGGAGAAACGGGTGGAGGCGATCGCGGAACTCACACCGGTTTCAACGCGTGACGGATCGTGGCATTCCCGCCGGTGCCGCCTCGCCGAAAACCCGGTGACCGCATCCCCGCACGTCAGGACAATGGAGCGGCACGGCCCGGCACCGCCGGGTACAGCGCGAGAAGAGGGGGGACCGGCCATGGCCGTCGCGAACATCCTGCTGTCCGGCATCGTCGGCTCGACCGCCTACGGCCTGGCCCATCAGGGCTCGGACATCGACCGCCTCGGCATGTTCGCCGCGCCCACCGAGGCTCTGCACGGGCTCCACACGCCGAAGGAGTCCCACGTCACCACGGCACCGGACCGCACCCTGCACGAGGCCGCCAAGTGGTGCCGACTCGCCCTCGGCGGCAATCCGACCGCCATGGAACTGGTGTGGCTCCCGGACGAGCTCTACGAGGTGCGTACCCCGCTGGGGGACGAACTGATCGGCATACGTACGTCGTTCCTGTGCGCGAAGCGCGTCCGGGACGCCTATCTCGGCTACGCCACCCAGCAGTTCCGCCGGCTCGAGAATCGCGGCGACGGCTCGTTCTCGGCGGACACCCGAAAACGCACCGCGAAGCACGCCCGGCACCTGAAGCGGCTGTGCCACCAGGGCCTGGCGCTGTACACCACCGGCCGACTGGAGATCCGCGTCGAGAACCCCGAGGAGTACCACGCCTTCGGCGAGCGCGTCGCCGCCGACCCGGCGGCCGCGCTGCCCCTGCTCAGGCACTACGAGGCCGCCTTCGACGAGACGCCCACCGTGCTGCCCGAGCGGCCCGACGAGGCGGCCGTCGAGGCGTGGCTGCACCGCGTCCGCGGCCTCTTCTACACCGCGGGGACCGCGACGTCGTGCTCGTGCTCGCAGGCCTCGTCGATGCCGTAGGTGTCCCAGGCGGGGAACGGGTCGTCCACCGGCACGGGCTCGCCGGGCGCCATCAGGCAGTCGGTCAGGGCGGCGTGCAGAGCCGGGGCGTCCAGCCCTGTGCCGATGAGCACCAGCTCCTGCGCGAACGGGGTGTCCCCGTCCCGGGCCGCGGAGGGCTCGAAGCGGGCGACGGAGCCGGCCTGTGACCACAGGCCCGTCACGTGCGGGCGACTCGCCAGGGTGAAGAAGCCCTTGGAGCGCAGGATCCGCCCGTACGTCCCGGCGTCCAGTTCCTCCGTGACGAACGTCCACAACCGCTCGGGGTGGAAGGGGAGTTCGGAGCGGAAAACGGTGGAGGAGATGCCGTACTCCTCGGTCTCCGGGACGTGGTCGCCATTGAGTTCCCGGACCCAGCCCGGCGCCTGCTGGGCGCGTTCCAGGTCGAACAGCCGGGTGCCGAGCACCTGGCGGAGGTCCACCCGGCCGTGCGTCGCCGGGACCAGCCGGGCGGCCGGGTTCAGCCGGGTCAGGGCCGCTCGCAGCCGGGCCGCCGTCTCCTCGTCGACCAGGTCGAGCTTGTTGAGGACCAGGACGTCGGCGAACTCGACCTGGTCGACGAGCAGATCGCTGACCGTGCGCTCGTCGTCCTCGTACGGGGCGAGACCCCGCTCGGCGAGGTCGTCGCCGCTCTCCAGCTCGGTGAGGAAGTTGGCCGCGTCCACGAGCGTGACCATGGTGTCCAGCAGAGCCACGTCGTCGAGGGTGGCGCCGTCGTCACGGGCGAAGGCGAAGGTGGCCGCGACGGGCATCGGCTCGGAGATCCCGGACGACTCGATGAGGAGATGGTCGAACCGGCCCTCGCGGGCCAGCCGGTCCACCTCGTCCAGCAGGTCGTCGCGGAGCGTGCAGCAGATGCAGCCGTTGGTCATCTCGACCAGGCGTTCCTCGGTCCGCGACAGGGCGGCCTCGCCGCCGCGTACCAGGGCCGCGTCGATGTTGACCTCGCTCATGTCGTTGACGATGACGGCGACACGCAGCCCCTCGCGGTTGGCGAGGACATGGTTGAGCAGGGTGGTCTTGCCCGCCCCGAGGAATCCGGAGAGCACGGTGACGGGCAGCCGTTCGTACGACACGGTGTCAGCCCTCGGGGCGCAGCAGCCCGCGCTCGTAGGCCTTGACCAGGTTCTGCGGTACGAGATGACGGACGCCGTCGACGGTGACCGGGACCAGCGTCGGTGTGGCGGCCTTCCACTGGGCGCGACGGTGACGGGTGTTGCTGCGGGACATCTTCCGCTTCGGGACAGCCATGGGACTCCTCCTCGGTGGACGGGCACCGAGGACGCTACATGAAAATGGAACCCATTAACAATTGCGTCCCCGGTGCCAGGACACCGATGCCCCGGTCCGGTGCGTCAGTCGTCGGCGCCCACGAGCATCCGCACCTCGAACTCCTCGTGTGCGGTGCTGTCCTCGGCCGGACCCTTGTCCAGCACCGTGCCGAGCCAGCCCAGCAGGAAGCCGAGCGGGATGGAGACGATGCCGGGGTTCTGGAGCGGGAACCAGGCGAAGTCGACCTCCGGGTAGAAAGAGGCCGGGGCGGAGGAGACGACGGGGGAGAACACGGCGAGCAGGACGGAGCTGAGCAGCCCGCCGTAGAGGCTGAGCAGTGCTCCCTTCGCCGTGAAGCGCCGCCAGAAGAGGGTGTAGATGATCGTCGGCAGGATCGCGGAGGCCGCGATGGCGAAGGCGAGGAACGCCAGCGTCGCGGTGTTCGCCCCCCAGGCGACCAGGGCCAGCAGAATGCCGAGGATGCCGATGACCGCCCCGGACAGCCGGGCGACGGTCAGCTCCTCCGTCTCGCTCGCCCGGCCCTTGCGGATCACCTCGCTGTACAGGTCGTGCGCGAGGGACGAGGCCGCGGCCAGGGTGAGACCCACCGCCACGGCGAGCAGGGTCAGATATGCCAGGCACGTGAGCAGCGCGGTGAGGACACTGCCGCCCAGCTCGTGCGCGAGCAGCAGGACGGAGGCGTTGCCGGTGCGGTCCGTGCTCTCGATGGTGTCCCGGCCGAGGAGCGCGGTGGCGCCGAGGCCGAGGATGCCGGCCCCGAAGCAGACCGCGCCGACCAGGCCGATGGCCCACACGACGGAGCGGCGCAGGACGCTGCTGCTGCGCGGGGCGAGCAGCCGCATCAGCACGTGCGGAAGGGCGGCGAGACCGAGGACGATGGCCAGTTCCAGGCTGAGGAAGTCCAGCTTGTTGCTGACGGTGCCGCCGTAGCGCAGCCCGGGTTCGAGGAACGTCAGACCCGTTCCGCTGCGGTCGGCCGCCCTCTCGAGCAGCGCGTTGGGGTTCCAGTCGAAGCGGTACAGCACCCAGCCCGCGGTGAACAGCACGCCCGCGATCAGCATCACGGCCTTGATGATCTGGATGACCGTCGCTCCGGGCATGCCCCCGAGGGAGGCGTACAGGATCACGAAGGTACCGATCACGGCCACGCACAGGGTGCGGGTGGTGGCGCTCGGCGCGCCGGTGAACTGTGTCAGCAGGGCGACGCTGCCGACGAGTTGGGCCACCAGGTAGAGGGTCGTGATGGCCAGGATGCAGACGGCCAGCGCCACCCGCACCGGCCGCTGCTGCCGGGGCAGGCGCAGCGCCACAGTGTCTCCCAGGGTGAACTTCCCGGTGCGTTGCAGGGGTTCGGCGATCAGCAGCAGCACCATCATCCAGGCGACGGTGGTGCCGCCGAGGTACATCAGTCCGTCGTAGCCGGTCAGGGCGACCAGTCCGGTGCTGCCCAGCAGGGTGGCGGCGGACAGGTAGTCGCCGCACATGGCGAGGCCGTTGCGCAACGGCGACATGGTGCGGTTGCCGAGGTAGAACTCGCTGATCTCGTCGCGCTGGGGCGCCGTCAGCAATGCCGTGAACAGGGTGATCACGACCACGGTCAGGAACAGTACGAACGTCAGCTGGAGGCTGCTGTCGTCGATGGCGGCGATCGTCACCACGTGCGGAACCCCCTCGTACCGTGCTGGAGGGGCTGCCCGGCTCCTTGGGGCGGCGCCGCCGAGCGGGCGCGGCGGTTGTCGTTCTCGTGCTGCCGGGACCGCAGGCCGCGGGCGAGCGGGTCGACCCGGGTGCGCATGTGCCGGACGTAGCACCACGCGGTCACACCCATGATGACGAACTGCCCGAGACCGAGGGTGAGTCCGATCGTGAGGTGGCCGAACAGTGGCTGGTTCATCACCGCGGGCACAAAACTCGACAACAGCACATACAGCAGGAATCCGCCGACGGACACGATCGTCGCCCGGGTGCCGAACCGGCGCTGCGCGCGACGCAGAGAGTGGAATTCGGGATGGTCGGATATACGAGACGGCGGAGCGTGTTCGATGTGCGGAAGCGGGAATGTGGGAGTGTCATCCCGTCGCGGTGGAAATTCGGGCACAGGCGCACCTTCTTCGCTGCTTCGTGCCCCGCACTCGACCCCTTCGAATCAGTGGTCTCGTCCGGCTTTCGAGCAGGGTGAAGGGACGCCGGACGCACTGTGGGGGTGCGGGCTCTGTGGGGGTCTCGTGAAACCGGAAAACTCGCTGTTCGGATTCACGCGGACGGCCTCGGGGTTCTGTGTGGAGATCCCCGACCAGCCCCGGCCACGGGTGGTGGCGAAGCTGAATGCGGAGTATGTCAGTGCGACGCTTGAGCCATCAACTGCGTGGACCAATTGATCGCTGTACGTGGCTCGTTCACGCCACAGTCGAAGGCTTGGCGATACTGTGACGGCCTGCGGGAAAGGGGCGGCCGACGAATAGTACGGACCACTTCTTCGGCCAGGCTGTCTCAGAGCGCACCGCGCCGTCGGACAGCCCGGCCGACCTGGTCAGAAGCGGGCGCCGACGGCGGTGCCGGACCGGGGGACGAGGAACGTCGGCGCCTTCGGCAGCGAGCCGTCCGCCGCCCGGGCGCCGGTGAGCGGACCCGGGTCGGTGCTCAGGACCGAGGCAGCGTTCCAGGTTCCGCCGATGTTCCAGGAGTTGCCGTCGGTGACGGTCCCGGACCCGACCGCCGCCGGGCGCTGGTCCGCGACGGAGAGGTTGCCGGTGAGCCTGGCGGTCCCGCCCGAGACGTCGGCGTCGAAGCCCGTACCGGCGTTGCCGTACGTGGAGTTGCGACTCAGGGCGAGGGAGCCCGGGTTGCCGTTGTCGGTCAAGCCGTGCTTGGCGTTCTTGAACGAGACGCTGTTGCGTACCGTGTGGGCCACGGCCGGGGCCGGACTGCCCCCGCCGAGTTTGAAGCCGTTCCCGTCGCCCGCGAAGTCGGGGAAGTTCCAGCGGTTGAAGCCGTTGCCGTACGCCACCGTGTTCTCGATCGTGATCGGTGAGGTGAACTTCCAGGCGTCGAAGCCGTCGTCGACGTTGTTCCACAGCCGGGCGCCACGCACCACGTTGCCCGAACCGCTGCCCTCCTTGACGGCCAGGCCGTCGGCGCTTTCGCCGTTCTTGCGGGGGTCGCGGTTGCCGTGACTGTCCAGGTTCAGGATCTGGTTGTCGCTGGAGGCGCCCTGGAGCTGGAAGCCGGACTCGTAGTTGTCGTGCGTGCTCAGGCGAGCGAAGACATTGCTGTTGCAGCCGTCGCAGTACACGCCGTACGGGCCGTTGACGATCTCCAGACCCGAGATCCGCCAGTGCGACGCCTCCATGTGGATCGCCCCGCGCTCGGCACGCGGGATGCTGCCGCCGACCGAGGTGTGGCTGGCGGGCAGTTTCTCCCCGTCGACGACCACACGCTCGCCCTGGTGGGGCGAGAGGGTGAGGGGCTGGGACGCGGTCCCCGAGGTGGTGATCGTGATGTTGTCCGTGAGGGCGTACGTCCCGCCGCGCACGCTGATGGTGTCGCCGGGCCTCGCCAGGTCCACCGCCCGCTGGATGGTCCTCAGCGGCCGGGCGAGCGTGCCGGGTGCGGAGTCGTCCCCGTTCGGCGCCACGACCAGGGTCGTCCCCGCGGCGGCCGCCGGCCCCACCGGACCGGCCAGCGCCATGGCCATTGCGGCCCCCGTCATCGCCACCGACCAGATCGCTGCGTTGCGCATACATTCTCCTGCCTGTGCCCGCTTGGATGTCGCAGAGCAGTGGCCGCCCGGGGGGTGAAGGTTGCCGGGGTACGGGACGGGGGCAGGAGCGCGGGCGTGCAGGCCGCAGCCAGGCTGTCGGGCGTCGGCGGGGGCGCGGCGGGTGGGCAGGTCCCTTTCCTGGGGCCTGGGGGCGGGCTTCGGGGGCGGCCCTTGTTCCTACGGACCGAAAGCCGGGCAGGGGGCTGGCCGCTCGGGTGGCGGGCTGGCTGTGGGTGAGGCCCCGTTCCTGTGGGCTGGGGCCTGGGGCCTGGGGGACGGAGTGGGGCGATGAACCGGCTCCCCGGGTATGGTCCCGAGTTCCCGGGGGCCGGGAGCCGGGCAGGGGGCTGGCCGCTCGGGTGGCGGGCCGGGCGTGGGCACGGCCCCCTGGTCCTGCGGACCGGGGCCCGGGCATGGGGCGGGGCGACGGATCGGCTCCGGGCGTGGCCCCGCGTTGCCGCGGACCGGGAGCCGGGCAGGCGGTCGGCGGCTCGGGTGGCGGGCCGGGCATGGGCGCGGCCCGCGTTCCCGCGGGCCGGGACCCGCGCAGCGGACTCGCCGCCGCGCCCCCGGCGCACGTGCGGCCGGCCTGCCCGGGGCGGACGACGGGAACCGGCTGGACACCCCCTAGGGTGGCCAGCGTGAATGACGATCGCAGCAAGGCCCCGCTGGCCGTGTTCGACCTGGACAACACCCTCGCCGACACCGCGCACCGGCAGCTGTTCCTGGAGCGCAGGCCGCGGGACTGGGACGGCTTCTTCTCGGCGGCACCGCAGGACCCGCCGCTGCCGGAGGGCATCGCGCTGGTCAAGGAGAGCGCGCGGGAGTGCGAGATCGTCTATCTCACCGGACGACCGGAGCGCTGCCGGCGCGACACGCTCGACTGGCTCGCCGCTCAGGAGCTGCCCGAGGGGCGGGTGTACATGCGGCGCGACGCCGATCGCCGGCCCGCCCGGTTCACCAAGCTGGAGATCCTCCGGCGGCTCGCCCGCACGCGCGAGGTCCGTGTCCTCGTGGACGACGACGAACTGGTCTGCGACGACGCCCGCCGCGCCGGCTTCACGGTCGTACGGGCCGACTGGGCGGCCAGGTCCGCCGAGTTGAAGGTGGCGCAGGAGCGGGAAGGGCGCACCTGAGAGCAGGAGTTCGCGGAGTGTTTACCTCCGCCGGGCATCTCCTGCCAGGAACCAGGACGTACGGGCGCACTCGTGCGCGGACATACGGGGGATGCCATGAAGGGAAGTCGTAGGGGCGTGCTCGCGGCGGCGGCGCTCGTCGGCGCCGTGCTGCTCACCGGCTGCGCGGAGCCCGACCGGAGCGAGATCGTCACCTGGACCGACGAACACGGCCGGGCCTGCACGGGCGTGGCGATCGTCGACTCGGAGGACGGCGACCGGGAGGTGAGCAGTATCGACTGCGACTACCCGCCGGAGGGCGAGCAGCCGGGTCGTTCCACCTCGGCACCCCTGCCGGACTGAGCCGGCCGTTCGGAGGACGCCGGACTACTCGGACTCCTCCAGCCGGAAGCCCACCTTGAGCCCCACCTGCCAGTGCGCGATCCGCCCGTCCTCGAGCTGTCCGCGCACCTGCGTCACCTCGAACCAGTCCAGGTTGCGCAGGGTCGCCGAGGCCCGGTCGATGCCGTTGCGGATGGCCTGGTCGACGCCGTCGGGGGAGGTGCCGACGATCTCCGTGACCCGGTAGGTGTGGTTCGTCATGCCGCTGCTCCTGATTCTGTGACGGGTGTGCCGCGCGTCACTCCACCGTGCCCCATGCGGCGGCGAAGCGCGAGACGTCGTCTCCCGCCCGCCGCCGTCCAGGGGCTCCGCGGTGTCAGCGCGCCACGCTCAGCGACAGCGCGAACCGGCCCGCGCCGTCCGTCCACCAGTGGGCCAGGTCCAGCCCCGCCGCGAACAGTTCGGTGCGCACACCCTCCTGCCGGAACTTCGCCGACACCTCGGTGCGCAGCTCCTCGCCCGCCGCGAAGTCGACGGCGAGGTCGAGCGCCGGCACCTTCACGGTCTGCGCCGTACGGGAGCGCAGCCGCATCTCGATCCACTCGTGCTCGGCGTCCCACTGGGCCACGTGGTCGAACGCGGCTGGATCGAAGCCGGCGCCGAGCTCGCGGTTGATCACGGTGAGCACGTTCTTGTTGAACGCGGCCGTCACCCCTGCCGCGTCGTCGTACGCCCGGACCAGCACCTCCTCGTCCTTGACCAGGTCCGTGCCCAGCAGCAGGGCGTCGCCCGGGGTGAGCAGGGCGCGTACGGAGGCCAGGAACGCGGCACGCTCGGCGGGCAGCAGGTTACCGATCGTCCCGCCGAGGAACGCCACCAGCCGGGGCCCCGGCGTGCCGGGCAGCGTCAGTTCCGCGGTGAAGTCGGCGATCAGCGCGTGCACGTCGAGCCCCGGCCGCTCGGCGGCGAGCGCCTGCCCGGCCTGGGTGAGGGCGCTCTCGCTGACGTCGACGGGAACGTAGGTGTGCAGGTCCGTCAGCGCGTCGAGCAGATGCCGCGTCTTCTCCGAGGAGCCGGAGCCGAGCTCGACCAGGGTGCGGGCCCGGGTCGCCGCGGCGATGTCGCCGGAGCGGGCGAGGAGGATCTCCCGTTCGGCGCGCGTCGGGTAGTACTCGGGCAGTTCGGTGATCTTCTCGAACAGGTCGCTGCCGTGCGCGTCGTAGAACCACTTCGGCGGCAGCGTCTTGGGGCGGCCGGTCAGACCCCGGTGGACGTCGGCACGCAGCGCGGCCTCCGTGGCGTCCTCGGGCAGCGTGCGGGTGAGGCGGAACGGGCTCACGTACGGGGCTCCTTGGGGAGTGCGGGCACGAAGGCGTCGGTCGGCTCCTTGAGCGGCGTGAGCAGCACGTCCGTGCGGCTCGCCGCCAGCAGGGTGCGGTCGGGCACCTCCTGCCATTGCGGATCGTCGTCGTAGGGCTCGGAGGCCACGACGGTGCCGCCGCCGGGCCGGGTGAGATACCAGAGGGTGTCGCCCCAGGCGGTCGCGGTGATGGTGTCGCCGTCGGTGAGCAGGAGGTTGAGCCGGGAACCGGGGGCCGCGGCGGCCACCTCCAGGACCGTGTCGGCCAGCGCCTGGCCCTGCTCGTCGCCGCTCCTCAGCCGGGCCAGGACCAGGGCCCACACGAGCGCCGAGTCGTTGCGGGCCTCCAGCGACAGCAGGTCCTCCGGCGGCAGGGTGCGGGACACCGGCGCGAGCGAGCCGGGCCAGCCCTTGACCGCCCCGTTGTGGCTGAACAGCCAGGTCCCCGCGGCGAACGGCGCCGCCGCGGCCTCCGCGTCCGCCCCCGACAGCGTCGCGTCCCGTACCGCGGCGAGCAGTGCGGTGGATCGTACGACCCGGGCGAGATCGGCGAACGACAGGTCCGCCCAGATCGGCCCGGCCCGGCGGTAGCGGGCCGGCACCGGGTCGCCCTCGGCGTACCAGCCGACGCCGAAACCGTCGGCGTTGACCGTCCCGTACCGCTGCCGGCGGGGCGCCCACGACTGCCGGTACAGGCCGTGCGGGGGCTCCACGAGAAGCCGGCCGAGCGGCTCCTCCGGCCCCACGTACGCCACATGACGGCACATCAGACGTCCTCCGAGCGGGCCGTGCGGAACCCGGAGAAGATCTGCCGCCGGATCGGGTGGTCCCAGTTGCGGAACGTGCCCCGGCAGGCCACCGCGTCCACGGCGAACGAACCGCCGCGCAGCACCTTGTAGTCGGACCCGAAGAAGACCTCCGAGTACTCCTTGTACGGGAACGCCCTGAAGCCCGGATAGGGCAGGAAGTCGCTCGCCGTCCACTCCCACACGTCGCCGATCAACTGCCGTACGCCGAGCGGCGACTCGCCGGCCGGGTAGCTCCCGGCGGGCGCCGGACGCAGATGCCGCTGGCCCAGGTTGGCGTGCTCCGGGCCCGGGTCGGCGTCGCCCCAGGGGTAGCGCATGGAGCGGTCGCCGGCCGGGTCGTACCGGGCCGCCTTCTCCCACTCGGCCTCCGTGGGCAGCCGGCGTCCCGCCCAGCGGGCGTAGGCGTCGGCCTCGTACCAGCACACGTGCAGCACCGGCTCGTCCGGCGGGACGACCTCGGTGACGCCGAAGCGCCGCCGCAGCCACTGCCTGCCGTCCCGCCGCCAGAACAGCGGGGCCGAGATGGAGTTCCGGCGGATGTGGGCCCAGCCGTCCGTTGTCCACCAGCGCGGGTCGTCGTAGCCGCCGTCCTCGATGAACGCCTGGTACGCGCCGTTCGTCACCGGCGTGGTGTCGATCCGGAAGGGCGCCACCTCGCGCCGGTGCGCGGGCCGTTCGTTGTCCAGGGCCCACGGCTCGTCGGAGGTGCCCATCGTGAACGGGCCGCCCGGGACGAGGACTTCGGACGGGCCGGTGAAAAGCGGCACCGGCTCCGGGTCGGGCGCGGTCAGCGCCTGCGGGCCCCGGCGGAGCTGATGCGTGATCAGCATGGTCTCGTCGTGCTGCTGTTCGTGCTGCGCGATCATCCCGAAGGCGAACCCGGCCTCCGTCAGCCGCGTCCCGTGGAACACGGCCTTCTCCAGCACGTCCAGCGCGCGGCCACGCACATCGGCCGCGTACGTACGCGCCTCGGCGGGTGACAGCAGGGGCAGTTTCGGCCGCTCGGCCCGCGGGTGCTCGAACGCGTCGTAGAGGCCGTCGATCTCGGGCCGTATCGCCTCGTGCCCGGCGACGGCCCGCAGCAGCCACTGCTCCTCCTGGTTGCCGATGTGCGCCAGGTCCCACACCAGCGGCGACATCAGAGGCGAGTGCTGCGCGGTCAGGTCGGGGTCCTCGACGCAGCTCGTCAGCAGGGTGGTGCGGTCCCGGGCGACGACCAGCGAGGCGACCGCGCGCTCGCGGAGAACCTCCGGGTCGGCGGTACCGGTGTCGACGGCGGGGCTGGTGTCGGTCATGGGCGCAGGTCCTTCCCGTGGGCGCGACCGTCCGTGCCGCGCTGTCCGTCGAGCAGGTCGTCGGCGGGGCAGCGGCCCCGGACGACGTAGTGGTCCAGGTAGGCCGCGACGGCGTCCGTGACGTCGGGGGCGGCGCCGAGCCGGGGCAGGGCGTCCAGCGCGGCCGTGAAGCACGTGACGGCCACCTCGCGCAGCTCGGCGTCGGCCAGCCCGCTCCTGGCCGCGTCGAGCCACAGCGGGTTGTGCGGCGCGGGCAGCCCCAGCGTCCGCTCGGCCAGCGGTTTCACGGCCCGGTAGGCGGTCTCGGCGGTCTCCGGGTCGTCGAACAGCGCCGCCACCACGGCCAGCGGCACGATCCAGCCGTCGTCGCCGGGCTGCGCGTCGATCATGCGCAGTTCGAGGTGGCCGCGCGGCCTGACCGGCGGGAACAGCGTCGTGACGTGGTAGTCCAGATCCTCCCGCGTGGGCGGCCGGGGGACGCCCGTGCGGATCCACTCCCGGAAGGTGAGGCCCTCCGGGACGTCCCAGGGCCCGCCGTCGCGCCGTACGCACATCACGGGCGAGTCCAGCACGTGCCGGGTCCAGGCGCCGCGCGGGTCGGCGTCCAGCGGCGGTCCGCCCGCCCGGCCGGGGCCGATCCGGGTCCACACCAGCTGCCGGGTGGACAGCCAGCCGGTCGGCCGGTGGCCGGCGAGCGGGGAGTTGGCGAACGCGGCCACCAGGACCGGGCCCAGATGGTGGGCCAGCCACCAGCGCCGCACATGGCCGAGGGGCCCCGGCTCCTCGTGGCCGGCGTCCACGCACACCTGCACGGAGGCCGAGGTGCACATCATGGCGCGGCCAGAGGGGCCGGTGCGGTCGAGGCAGGTCTCCATGGCGTCGTAGCGCGGTTCGCGCAGGAACCGGCGGGGTTCGTGCCAGGGATCGTGGCCGAGGCCGACCAGCGTGAGGCCGTTCTCGCGCAGGACCGCGCGGACGGCGTCGAGGTCGGCGGAGACGGTGGCGATGACTTCCGTCAGCGAGGCGGCGGGGGGCGAGCTCAGCTCCAGCTGGCCGCCGGGCTCCACGGTGAGCGCCGACCTCAGGGACAGGGGCCGCAGTGCGGCGTAGGCGGTGTCAAGTCGTTCGGGTGTGACGGGGAGCTGCGGTGCGCGCAACTCGTGGACGAGCCATTCCACCTCGACGCCGAGGCGGCGCGGTGGGCCGGTCTTGAAGCAGATGCCGCGGACCAGGGCCTCGACATCGGCTTCGGACAGGGCGGGATGCGGCTCGGTACAGCCACCCGCCGGAGCAGTGGGCGCATCGGACATGTCGGGATCCTCCTGAGATTCCACCATGCCACCGGTCCGGGCTCTTCGGCGGCCCGGGCCGGGATCACTCGTCCCACCCAAGTCCCTCGTGTCGCTCGGCACAAGGGGGCGAACCAGGGCGTTCCGGGCCGGTCATCCGGGTGGGCCGGGGATTTCCCGGCAGTTTCCCCGGTGTTCTCCCGTGGCGAAAACTCGATTGCACCACGCGGTCGGCATCACCCACGATGCCTGCGTGAGCGCGACAGGACCGGCCGCGCGGCACGCGGTCACGGCGCACACGGGGGTGGCGCCGTGAGCGCGCGTCTGCGCGGTATCGCACAGCAGACCGATCAGATCGTGGGCGGGCGGCGCGCGAGGGCACGCGCATGTACGGTCCGGTGCCGGTGCCCTCCGCTCGGGTGACGGAAACGCTGATCGAGGTCACGGGCGAGAGCAACGTGGAGACGGCCGCCGCCCACGGCTACCGGCATCTGGTGCCGGGCGCCCGGGGAGGCGGCGTCATGTGGTGCGGGGCGCCTTCGAGAAGGCCTTCAGCTCCAGCCGTAGCGCTCCCGCAGCCGGTGCCTGACGAGGTTGAACCGCATACGGTCCAGGGCGCAGGCCTCCCGGCGCATGCCGTCCTCGTGCAGGCGCAGGACGCGGTCCACATCGACCCACGACTCGCGGCCGGACCGGTCCCACGGTCCGCTGCCGATCGGCACCCACTCACGGTCTCCGTCGTGCCGCTTGCTGGACAACTGCACGGCGAGGAACGTCCCCGCCGGCTCGCGGGCGACCACGAGCACCGGGCGGTCCTTGCCGCGCCCGTCGTTCTCCTCGTAGGGCACCCACGTCCAGACGATCTCGCCGGGGTCGGGGTCACCGTCGTGCGCGGGCGAGTACTCGGTGCGCACCCGGCCCACCTCGCGCGGATCGGCCTGGACGGTGGCGGAGGGGCCGGAGCGGCCCGGAACGTTCTCATCGGTAAACGCTGTCACGGGGGCACCCTAGGGGGTGTCCGCCCTGCGGGACCGCGTACGGTCGCTCAGGCGGCAGCGGAACGTTCCGTTACCGGCGGCGCCGGCCACTTCTCGTGCCAGCGCAGCTCCGCCTCCAACTGCGCGGCCACCTGCACCAGAAGCGGTTCGCTGTGCGCCGGGCCGAGCAGCTGGGCCCCGACGGGCAGACCGTCCGCCGTGAAACCGGCGGGCACGTTGACGCCCGGCCAGCCGAGCACGTTCCACGGCCAGGCGTACGGGCAGGCGGCGATCATCGCCCGGTCCGTGGCGAAACCGCTGAGTTCCAGCAGGGCGCCGATCCGGGGCGGGGGAGCGGCGGTGGTGGGGGCGAGGACGACGTCGTACGAGGCGAAGAACCCGCCGATACGGCGGTGCAGGACGGTCTCCGCCCGCCGGGCCGCCCGCAGCGGTGCCCCGCCGAGCAGCCGGCCCAGCCGGGCCGCGTCCCGGGTGCGCCGGTCCAGCAGCGCCGGGAAGGGCGCCTCGGCCACCCGCTCGGCGATACCGGCCGTCGCGCGCGGCACGAAGGTCAGCCCGATCTGCCCGTACGGCGGGTCCGCCTCCTCGACCGTGTGCCCCAACGCCGCGAGCCGGTCGGCGAGTTCGACGATCCGGGTCCGCACCTCCGGCCGGAGCCGCGCGGGTACGGCCGTGAACGGCGGCTTGAGGGCGAGCGCGATGCGCAGCCGCCCGGGGTCGCGGCCGACCGCCGCCGACGCGTCGACTGCGGGAGGCCGGTGCGGGTCCTGCGCGTGGTTGCCGCTCGCCGCGTCCAGCAGCAGGGCCGCGTCGGCGACCGTACGGGCCAGGGTGCCGTTGACGGTGATGCCCTGGAAGGACTCGCCGCGCGGCCAGGTGGAGACGCGGCCGCGCTGCGGCTTGATGCCGACCAGATGGGTCCACGCGGCCGGGATCCGCACCGACCCGGCGCCGTCCGAGCCCAGCGCGGCGGGCACCAGACCGGCGGCGACCGCGGCGGCCGAGCCGCCCGAGGAACCACCGGGCGTATGGGCCGTACTCCACGGGTTGCGGGTCGCGCCGAAGGCCGGCCCCTCCGTGAAGGGCCACTGCCCGAACTCGCAGGTGTTGGTCTTGCCGACGATCACGGCCCCGGCCGCCCGCAGCCGCCGAACCGCCTCGCCGTCCTCGGCGACCGGCGGGAACTCCCCGCAGCAGCCGAAGGCGGTCGGCTCGCCGGCCACGTCCATGTCGTCCTTCACCGCCACGGGCACCCCGAGCAGCGGCCTCCGTACACCCGCGGCCAGGTCCCGGTCGGCGGCCTCGGCCTCGGCGAGCGCCGCCTCGGCCCGGACGATCCGGAAAGCGTTGATGCTGCCCTGCGTCGCCTCGATCCGCGCCAGAGCCCGCTCGACCAGGGCTCGGGACGTCACATCCCCGGCGGCCAGCGCACGGGCGGTCTCCGCCAGGCCTGCGTCACGGTCGAGCGTCATACGGACACCTCCGGAAGCAACCTCTCTACTGAACGGTAACGTCCGATGGCCGGTGATGGAACGCCGACGACAGGAAGTGGACATTTGCCCACCGGCCACATCTTCCTCACTGGGCTCATCTGCTCCTGTTCAAACCATTGACGCCTCTCTGCCTCGCCCTTACTTTCTGAGCCCTCACTTCTGATCGAGTTGCCGAACTGTGTTCGGTATATCGATCCCCGTGTCTCAGGGAGAGCCGCCCGTGACCTCACACCCCGTCGCCCCGTCCCGCCGTACGCTGCTGCGCGCGCTGGCCGCCCTGCCCGCCTCGGCGGTGCTGCTGGGCGAGGCGCCCGGACTGCTCGGCAGCGCCCTGGCCGCCGCACCCCCGAACGGCTCGGCCACGCGCTACACGATCGTGCCGTTCCTCAACAGCAACGACGGCACGGTCAACGTCTACCAGTCGGACGACGCCACCGACTTCCGGCTGCTGCGCTCCTCCGCGTACACGCCGCCGGCGGGCCGGATCCGCGACGCGAGCGTCATCAGACACACCGACGGCTACTACTACGTCACCTACACCACGCGCACCTGGCAGGACACCAGCAGGACCATCGGCTTCGCCCGCAGCTCCGACCGCGTCAACTGGACGTTCCTGTACGACTACACCGTCCCCGTCGCCAACCTCTCCCGCGCCTGGGCGCCCGAGTGGTTCGTCGACAGCGACGGCAGCGTCAACGTCATCGTGTCCTGCTCCACCACGAACGACCAGTGGATCTTCACGCCGTACCTGCTCAGGGCCACGAACTCCGCTCTGACTGCCTGGAGTTCACCCGTGGCACTCGCGGGCATCGGGGCCAACCACATCGACACGTTCATCGTGAAGATCGGCTCGACGTACCACGCCTTCCCGAAGAACGAGACGACGAAGTACATCGAGTACGCCACCGCCTCGAACCTCACCGGCCCGTACGCGATCCGCAGGACGGGCGACTGGGCGGGCTGGGGCAGCTACCGCGAGGGGCCGGCGCTGGTACAGCTCGACAACGGCGGCTGGCGCATCTTCTTCGACGGCTACGGCGACGGCAACTACTACTACAGCGACAGCTACGACACCTTCGCCACCTGGACGGCACCGGCCGCGCTGCCCGGGATCTCCGGCACGGCACGCCACTTCACGGTCGTCAAGGAAACGGTCTCAGGCGGCCCGAGCCTGCCCCGGAACACCACCCGCTCCTTCCGGTCGGCCAACTACTCGACCCGCTACTGGCAGCAGCAGTCCTCGCTCCTCAACCTGCCCGTCGTCAGCGGCTCCAGTACCACCGCCGAGAAGCAGGCCGCTACCTTCACGGTCGTCGCCGGCCTGGCCGACGGCAGCGGCTACTCCTTCCGCGACGCTGCCGGAAACTACCTGCGCCACTGGGACTTCCGCGCCCGCTTCGACCCGAACGACGGCACGAGCACGTTCGCCAAGGACGCCACGTTCATCCTCCGGACCGGCACGGCGTCGGGCTCCGTCCGCTTCGAGTCGTACAACTACCCCGGGTACTACCTGCGCCACTACGCGTACCAGCTCCGCGTGGAACGGGCCAACGGAACGGACTTGTTCCGGCAGGACAGCTCGTTCGTGCCGGTGACGGCCTGGGGCTGACCTGCACCCTTGCTGACCTGGGTAGTTGTGCTTATCGATACGGAGTTCGTCCCTCCAGTTACCTCGAATCCCCGGGAGTTCCCGGCAAGGTGTGCATTGGTTGTGCACTGGGTGAGGCGGGGTGAGGGCTTGCCAGGAGGCCGTCGTGCCATGGCCGGTGCGGCGGCCGAGCCTGACCATCCGACGGCTGCGGCCCCCGCAAGCTCGTGGGTCAAGGCGGGGTACGCGTATCGCGGAGCCACGCGAGGGCTGAGTGGCTTCACCGGCCGACACGCGCCACATCACGCATGAGTGAGTGCGATTAGAAGAGGCTGGCGACGACTCGCTTGAGGTTGCCCGAGGGAGGGGGGGAGCGGTGCTGTTGGTTCGGCAACGCGGTTTCGAGGTTCTGGCCCCGCCTCGGCCGGGAGGTCGCCATCGCCGGCGTCGGCAACATCGGCCAGGCGGTGGACAACGTCCCGGGGCTTACCACCGTGGCCGTACCCTGCGGCAGCTCGGGCTCCGAGCGACGGAGCTCGCGTTGTCCGACGACGACGCCTCGCGGATCGTACCGGTCTCCACGAGCGTTGTTCTACGGGGCAACACACCCGTTGTCAGGCACGTGCGTCCGCACGGCTCACCATGCGGGGTCGTGATGGCAGAGCGGTGCCCTGACATGCTCGCGCGTCACCGGCTGAGCTCCCGTCGGGCGGACGCTTGTGCGCGTCCGGGCGCGTGCCCGCTCGGAGCGAGCGTCAGGCAAGCGCCGCCGTAGCCGCTACGGAGGCATTTCGGGCCCCGGGCTTCGTGTTCGGTCGTGGCGACGACCGGACCCGGGAGCTCGGGTGGCCGTCCGCAGGCTGTTACTACCGGACGTACTAACGGCAGTGGTACGCACCGAAGTTGTACCAAGGGCCTCCGCTCGTTGCGTCGCTTTGCGTGCGGCACAGTGGATGCCGTGCCCCACCGATGGCCCAGTAGGGCGGCTGCCGGTCGCGGTCGCGTTCACCCGTGGCCACCGCACATTTCCCGGGCATGCGGCCCGCCGCGTGAGCCGTGACGTGAAACATGTCCCGTCTCCGACCCCATCCCGACGGGACTGCTCACCGGCAGCCTCGTCCACGCGCGCGCCCGGTCCATACGCGCGACCTAGGAGATCCCCACATTGTCCAGCTGTTTCCTCTTCCTCCTCGGCAGTCACCGCAGCAACGGCAACAGGAAGGTGGTCGCGCTGCCGGTGCGTCGCGCAACTGCCCGCCGGCATCGAGCAGCAGTTGATCCTGGTCGCCGGGCTTCCGCTCCCCGGCTCAGCCCGGGATCCAGCCGCATTACCGCTGGGCGGCGCCACCACGCCACCTCCCGCGTGCGCGTCGCAGGGGGCGGAGAACGAGCCGGCAACCGCAGTCGGCCGTCGGAGCGTCGCTGTCCCGGGTCGACGGGCGATTGAAGGTCACCGGCCAGGCCGAGTACGCCGCCGACCTCAGTCAAGCTCGCACCGCCCCGGGCGAAAGTACCCCCGTCGTCGACGGCCTCGTCCACGCCGTCATCGTCGACAGCGGTATCGGGCTCGGCCGCATCACCGATATCGACACCCGTGCCGCCGAAGCCCAGCCCGGCGTCCTGACGGTGATCACCCACCGCAACGCGCCGAGGCTTCCGCCCTACGACGGACTCCGGCCGCCGGGCCGACGGCTGCGTGTCTTCCAGGACGACCGCGTCCGGTTCTTCGGCCAGCCCGTCGCGGTCGTCGTGGCCACCACACTGGAGGCCGCACAGCACGCCGCGAGCCTGGTGCAGCTCTCCTACGACGCCGAGAAGCCGTCGACCGAGCGGTGTCGCCAGCGGCAAGGCGTTGGACATCCCCTTCGCCACCACCTCGCCCAACACCCAGTTCCAGCTGTGGGCCCCCCACCAGCCAGCCGAACCAGCAGTGGCAGATCGCCCCGGCCGACAACGGCAACTTCACCATCGAGTCGCGCTTGAACGCCTACAACGTCGCCATCGACGCGAACTCCACCGCCGACGGTGCGAACATCGTGCAGTGGCCCACCACCGGCGCCACCAACCAGCAGTGGAAGCTGGTGAAGATCAACTGATTTTGATGCAGTGAGCTCCAGGGCGGGGCAGGACCGGACCTCGGCCTGCCCCGGCCCGTTCGCAGGGGCTCGTGTGAACAGGCGGGTTGGGGTTACTGACGGGCTGGCCGAGAGGTGCCAGTCGAAGGCGTCAAGCGCGGTCTTCCAGCGGCTGGTCCAGCGGGTCTGCCTCTGCCGGTCGGGTGCGTCGCGTCCACCACGGCCCTGCTGCTCTGGCGGGCCAGATCCGGCAAAGATCGTCGTCGGCACGGCGCTGCTCGCCTCGATCGTTGCCCTCGACGGCGACGGCTCCAAGACGTTCATCATCGTCACCTCCGCCTTCCTGCCGATCTACCTCCGCCTCGGCATGCGCCCTGTCGTCCTGACCTGCGTGACGGCCAACGGTGAGTCTGCCGTGGCAGCTCCCGGTAGATACAGGCGGTTGGCCGGCGTGGCTGCGCGGGCCGGCCGAGCCCCAGGCCACGGCGGGCGGTGCCTCAGTCTTGCCGTTCTCCTGTGCGTACCAGGCCGGTCTCGTAGGCGATGACGACCAGCTGGGCCCGGTCGCGGGCGCCGAGTTTGGCCATGGCCCGGTTGGCGTGGGTCTTGACGGTGACGGGCGTGACGAAGAGGCGTTCGGCGATCTCGTCGTTGGCCAGGCCGGAGCCCACCAGCGTCAGAACCTCCCGCTCCCGTGGGGTCAGGGTGGCCAGCCGCGTGGCGTCGACGAGGTCGCCGGGGGAGGGCTGGGCGAGGACACGGGAGATGAGGCCCTTGGTGGCTGCCGGGGAGAGCAGCGCCTCACCGGCGGCCACGAGACGGACGGCTTCGAGGAGCTGCGCCGGTTCGACGCCCTTGCCCAGGAAGCCGCTCGCGCCTGCCCGGAGGGCTTCGATGACGAGGTCGTCCTCCTCGAAGGTGGTCAGGACGAGGACCTTGACCCCGGCCAGATCCTCGTCCTGAGCGATGAGTCGCGTGGCCTCCATGCCGTTGACCTCGGGCATCCGGATGTCCATCACCACCACGTCGGCGCGCTCAGACCTGGCCAGTTGGACTGCCTCCCTCCCGTTGGAGGCTTCCGCGACGACATCCATGTCGGGCTGTGCGTCGATGAGCAGCCGGAAGGTGCCGCGGAGCAGGGCCTGGTCGTCGGCGAGCACGACGCGAATAGTCATGGGCGGTGGTTCCTCACGGGGTGTCAGGCAGTGGCGGAAGAGAGCGAGAGCGGCAGCTCGGCGACGACCTGGAAGCCGCCTTCGGGACGCGGGCCGGCGGTGACGGTGCCGCCGATGGCGGTGGCGCGCTCGTGCATGCCGATCAGTCCGTGGCCGCCGCCCGCGCCCTTCGGTGCGCCCGGGCGTCCGTCGTCCGTCACGGTGACCCGGAGTGAGTGCACACCGTAGTCCAGGACTACCGACGCGCGGGACGCGGACGCGTGCTTGTGCGTGTTGGTGAGGGCTTCCTGAATGATGCGGTAGGCGGTCAGGTCGGTTGCGGGCGCCAGCGGCGAGGGACCGCCTGTGTGGGTCACCGACACGGACAGCCCGCTCGCCTCGAACCCGCCGACGAGGATGTCGAGATCGGCCAGACGCGGGATGGGGGCCCGCGAGCCCGGCCCGTCGTCGGGCTGACGCAACAGGCCGACAGTGGCCCGCAGTTCGTCGAGCGCGGCGCGGCTGTTTTCCTTGATGTGGGCCAGTGCCTCGTAAGCATGATCGGGGTTGGCGCGCATGAGGTGGTGCGCCACACCGGCTTGGGCGTTGACCAGGGTGATGTGGTGGGCGACGACGTCGTGTAGGTCGCGTGCGATGCGCACGCGTTCCTCGGTGACCCGGCGCTTGGCCTCCACTTCCTGCATGCGCTCGGCGCGCTCCACTCGTGCCCGGGCCGCCGCGAGGTTCTCACGGCGGCTGCGGACGGCGCGGCCCAGCGCGGTGGCCGCGATCGCGAAGTCCAACCGCAGCAGGCTGGCCCCCGCCGCCACGGACTCCGCATGCGTGGCGGCAAAGACACCAGTGATCGCTACGGCCGCAGCCAGCCCGGCAGCCCACGCGGTGCGTCGGCTGCCGAGGGCGGCGAGGGTGTACAGGGCGATCAGGCTCGCCGCCGGGGTCGGCGCGATGTGCGGGGCGACGGCCATCAGCGTGAGGTCGCCCGCCACCGTGAACAGGGCGACCCCCAGCGGCCAGCGGCTGCGGAAGGCCAACGGCATGCATGACAGCGCTGTCCACACGACCTCGTGCCAACGCGGCTCCTGCCAGCCGTCCTGAGCGGCGGCGGTCGCCGCCGCGGCGATCACGACCAGGGGTACCGCGGGCAGAGCGTCTGTGATCCGGTCGTGACGGGCCAGCCACTGTCGCCACACCATGGGCAGTTCCATTCCCTCACTCTAGGCAGCGTCGGCCGGTGGAAGGCGAGGCCATCCCGCCTACCACCGGCTCGCGCGCGATGTCGGTCCGTCGTGGTGACGGTCAGTTGGCCAGTCCGGTGGGCTCCGGCTCCCGCACGGGGTGCAGCGGGGGCGCGGGCTCGTCGGCGGGGCCTTCCACGGACACGTCGGGCAGCGCCCTGTCCAGCGTGCGGGGCAGCCACCAGTTGGCCCGGCCGCACAGGTGCATGAGCGCGGGGACGACGACCATGCGGATCAGCAGGGCGTCCACGGCGACGGCGACGGCGAGGCTGACGCCGAACTCGGAGATGACGCGCATGCCGCCGAACACGAAGGAGCCGAAGACGCAGACCATGATGGTGGCGGCGACGGCGATCACCTTGCCGGTCTCGGCCTGCCCGACCCGGACGGCGCGGTGGCTGTCGCCGGTGTGCGCCCATTCCTCGCGCATCCGGCTGACCAGGAAGACCTGGTAGTCCATGGACAGGCCGAACATGATGCCGACGACCAGGATCGGCACGAACGACTCGATCGGTCCGGCGGCACCGAGCCCGAGCGCTCCGGCGCCGAAGCCGTACTGGAAGACGACGACGATCGCGCCGAAGGCCACCCCGATGCTGAGGATGTTCAGCAACGCGCCGACCGCCGGGATGAGCAGGCTGCGGAAGGCGACGGTCAGCAGCAGGAAGCCGAGCGCGGCGATCACCAGCACGAAGATCGGAAGCTTGCCCATCAGGACCGACGCGAAGTCGTCGTTGCTCGCGGTGACACCACCGACGTAGACCTTCATCGACGTGCCCTGCTCCGCTTCGGCGATCACGTCGTCACGCAAGTGGTGGATGAGGTCGGAGGTGGCCGCCGACTGCGGGGAGGTGGTCGGGACGACCCGAATCACACCGATGGACTCTCCGTCCTTCATGGGCGCGGCGTTGGCACTGGCGACACCGTCGACCTGCTCGAGGGCGGTGACCAGCTTCGCCTCGGCGGCCTTGTCGGCGGCGGTGGGAGCCTGGACGGCGAGGACGAGCGGCCCGTTGAATCCGGGGCCGAAGCCGTCCGCGATCATGTCGTACGCCTGACGATTCGTCGAGGTCGTCGGCAGATTGCCGTCGTCGGACGCACCCAGGCGCAGCGACAGGGTCGGCAGCGCGAGCGCCGCGAGCACGGCCAGTGCTACGACACCCACCGTCTTGGGCCGGGCTTGGACGCGCTCGGCCCACCGGCTCCACAGCCCGGTACGCCCGGAGGACCCGCGGCTCGCCTGCCCGGCCATGTCGCGGCGTTCCTTCTTGCTGAGGACGCGCGGGCCGATCATGCCGAGGAGCGCGGGAAGCAGGGTGATGGCGGCCAGCACGGTCAGGACGACGGTGACGGCCGCGCCGATGGCCATGCCGTTGATGATGCCGACGTTCAGGGTGAGCATGCCCAGCAGCGCGACGACGACGGTCAGCCCGGCGAACACCACAGCCCGGCCGGAGGTGTTGAGGGCCTTCACGATCGAATCGGCGACACCCATGCCCACCATCAGGTTGCTGCGGTGGCGGTTGACGATGAAGAGCGCGTAGTCGATGCCCACGCCCAAACCGATCAGCGAACCCAGGGTCAGCGTGGTGTCGGAGAGCGTGATGACGTGGCTGAGCAGCATGACCGCGACCGCGGAGGTGCCCACCCCGACGATGGCCGTGATGATCGGCAGCGCCGCCACCCAGACGGCGCGGAAGACGAACAGCAGCACGATGAAGGCGAGGACGATGCCCATGGCGTCGGCGACCGCGTTCGGCTCGGGGCTGACGGTGAACGCCTGCCCGTTCAGCGCGATGTGCAGGGCCCCCGACTCCCGGGCGGTGGCGAGTTCCTTCACATGGTCGACCTGGGTGTCCTCCACATCCCGGTCGAACGCGACCGAGGCGTAGGCTGTCTGGCCGTCCGTGCTGATCTGCTCCTTGCCGGCCGGCGTGTAAGGGCTGGTCACCGCGGCGACACCCGGTGCCTCGGCTATCTCCCTCAGGGTCTGGGTCATCGCCTGCTTGGCGGCGGGCGCGGTGACCTCGCCGCCGTTCACCTGCCAGACCACTCGGCCGCTCTTGCCCGCTGCACTGTTGGAGGCTTGCTGGAGCAGTGCCGTCGCCTTGGCCGAGTCGGTCTCCTGCGAGGTCGGGCTGTTGCCGAAGGCGCTACCGGCCGCACCGACGCCGGCGCCGAGAGCGAGCAACAGGCCCACCCAGACCAGGACGACGGCGAGCCGGTGTCGGTGGCACCAGCGGGCGAGAGGGGACATCAACGTGCCTTTCGAGGGGACTGCCATGTGCGTGCGGGCCGACGATCTCGGCCCACTCGAACACTCGCACTCGTCCGGTCTCTCGTCGTTGGCCGTACGCAGACTCTTTCGTCTACTGCGATCGCAGCAGACAGGGCGGGGGCAGCCTGCCGTCGATGGCCCCGATCGGACCTGCGCCGTACGCGCCCAGCTGGAAACCTCGGGCGCGGCACCTGCTGCGCCTAAGACACCATCTCATTTGGTGAGTCGGCGGTAGCAGATGAGGGTGCAGGCGATGCTGGTGAAGGCGAGGAAGTGCTCGGCTTTGCGTTCGTAGCGGCGGTGGAGTCGACGGCATCCGGCGAGCCAGGACATCGTGCGTTCGATGGTCCAGCGGTGGCGGCCCAGGCGGGTGGAGGACTCGATGCCTTTTCG